>URGP01000013.1 GCA_900547395.1 uncultured Opitutales bacterium
CCTCCCTTTTTTTCTTCTTCTTTTTTCCTCATCCCAATATCTTTGACGATGAACGGTTTTTTGTTCCCCCAAAATCTGGAAATTTTCGGATTTTATGTAAAAATTGGTAGATTTTCGTCGGCAATATCAAAAGGAAGTGGAATAAAACTTTCCGCATAACTAAAAGGGAAAAAATTGGGAGAGCATTGAAAAAACGGCATACGTCTTCCCCGCAAAAAGATTAAAAGCAACAGTCAATGAGCCTTTATTCAAGGTGTTTAATCACCTTGGAGAATTTTCAAATATGAAAAATAAAATTCTCCGAACCATGAGCCCAAAAAATTGCCGTCACCGCAAAGCCTCGCAATGTGTTCACAATTTCGATGCGGAAGTTTTTGTCTGCTGTTCTTTCAATTACAAACTGCATTGATATTTTTCATTTGCGGGCAAAAATAACACAAATCAAGGCGTCGCGCAGAGAACTTTATTTTACGAGTATTTTTATCCAGTCTTCGACAGAGGGGCGCAAGTTTTTCGGCATAACGGGAAGGCTCTCAGACAAAACATCGAGTTCAGATATTATCTTTTTCGCCAAAAATTCGCAGTAGCCGTTTAAGTCAAACTTTTCTCCGCTTAAAAAGTCCTTGTAGATTTTTGCGGAGTCAAGAAGAAGGGTTCTCGTGCGCGGATAGAATGAAGTCATCAAATTCCAAGGCTCGCCGCCGCCGTAAGTCTGGTCGCCCCCTCCCCTGAAATCGGTGCGAAGAAGAAGAGAGGGCTTGTCGGAAAACTTGGCGAACATAAACTCTACGACAGTGCCTGAATCAAGCTCGCTTCCGTCGTAATTGAAAACGCCCATGTCGCATTCAAGCAGATTTTTCAAGTCGCTATCGCGAATGCTTTTCGGGGACGCCCTGCCCTGCTCCAAGTCTTGCGGAAGAACAATTTTATATCTCGGCGCAAGACGCTCTATGGTTTCTGCCAATATTTTATTGCCGATTAAATCCTTTGAGTTAAAAAGCGCGCCCGCGAAGTAGATTTTTAAAGCTTTTTCTTCCATAATTGTTTTCATTATTAAAATACCTTGCAAAACTCACAAGAAAAATTGTAAAAAAAAATGACAATGGCGGCAAAGAGGAAATATGACGGAATCAAAGGCTTGGGATTTGTGATGGCTCTCGCCTCTTTTGCATGGGTGTTTTTTTATCTGACGCCCCCCGATTTTGAAGTGTCGTTTCCATCTTCGCTAACGCCCGCAGAACAGCGGTATTTGCTCTCGCTAAAAAAGAAACATTCGGGAGTAAGCCGAACTTTGACGGAAGCGGAAGCAAGAAGCGTGATAAAAAACGCATGCTCGTTCATCGAACGGGTAAACGGGACAAAAGAAATTTACGACACGCCTGCCGCCCGAGAGCTCCTTTTCGGAACGGCCTGCACCGAAAGCGGGCTGCGCCCCAGATTTCAAGATAAAAACGGAACGGCAATAGGGCTTTTTCAGGTTGAGTACGCCACTTTTATAGACCTCTGGAACAGGGCGATAAAAACCAAGCATCCAAAACTTTACAAGGAAATTAAGAAAAACTACGCAGGCGAAGACAAACAAATTCGCTTTGAAGACTTGCAGTTAAGCGACGAGCTTTGCGCAATTTTTGCCAGAATGAAGTATGCCCAGGCAAAGTCTCACATTCCCCCCGCCGCAGACTTGGAAGCGCAAGCCAGATATTATAAAAAATACTACAACACCGAGCTTGGGAAAGCCTCGCACAAGTCCTATTTAAAACGCCGCGCCGAAGTTTTGGAAAGGGAAAAGTAAAATTTTGCTTGATAAAAACCCGCCGAAATCAAAAATCGCAAGCTTTTTTAAATGATAGAAATACGCAACATATCTTTGGCTTTCGGCGCGCGCAAGCTGTTCGACAACATTTCGGCAGTGATAAACAGAAATGATAAAATAGGCTTGGCGGGCTCAAACGGCGCGGGTAAATCCACACTCCTTAAAATACTGTCGGGGCTTGAAGACTGCGACGAAGGAACTGTGTCGCGCCCCAAATACGCCACTGTCGGCTACCTCGCCCAAGATATTTCTGACATTTCCGAAAAAACGCTTTTTGACGAGGCAAAATCGGCTTTTGAAAACATTGTAGAGCTTCAAGAACGCCTAAAAGACGCCGAAGAACGCCTCAAAATTCTCGACGAAAAATCGGGCGAATACTACCAGACGATAGAAGACATCGGCGATTTGGAACGCAAGCTTGAAGACCTCGACGCCTACCGTTTGCGCTCGAAAATAGAGACGGTTCTGCACGGCTTGGGCTTTTCCCCCGACGACATCGGGCGCAAATGCTCCGAATTTTCCGGCGGTTGGCGAATGCGGATTGCGCTTGCCAAACTGCTTTTGAAAGAGCCGTCGCTTCTGATGCTCGACGAGCCGACAAACCACCTCGACATAGAGTCTATAACCTGGCTTGAAGACTACTTGAAGTCGTACAAGGGCGCAGTGATAATCGTAAGCCACGACCGTTCCTTTTTGGACTTGCTTACTAAAAAGACCTTCCATTTGAGCGCGGGCAGGCTCGAAATCTACGCCGGCAACTATTCCTATTACGAAAAAGAATCTGTAATCCGCCGAAACCTGCTTGAAAAAATGGCGGCAAATCAGGCGAAAGAAATCGAAAAAACAGAAAAATTCATCGAAAGATTCAGGGCTAAAAACACAAAAGCTGCCCAAGTCCAAAGCAGGATAAAAGCTCTGGACAAAATCGAAAGAATAGAAATCGAAAAAACAGAAAGCGGCATTGAATTTAAATTCCCCGAACCCGCAAGGAGCGGTCAAGTTGTAATAAATGTCGAAAATCTCGAAAAAAGCTATGGGGATAAGCATGTCTTAAAAAATGTCAGCCTCAAGGTCGAGCGCGGGGAAAGAATTGCCATTGTCGGCGTAAACGGCGCGGGGAAAACCACGCTTGCAAAAATCATGGCAGGAACGCTCGGCTTCGACGCGGGGAAAGTAGAGCTTGGCTACAATGTGGAAATGTCGTATTTCGCCCAGCATCAGGCGGCGGAACTAAATCCGCAAAACACGATTTTGGAAGAGGCGGAAAACGCCGCGCCGAAAGGCGAAAAATTCAAGGCCCGCGGGCTTCTCGGCTCTTTCCTTTTCAGCGGAGACGACGTGTTTAAGAAAGTCGCTGTGCTTTCCGGCGGCGAAAAGAACAGGCTTGCCCTCGCAAAAATGCTCCTGCGCTCGTTTAACTTTCTCATTTTGGACGAACCTACAAACCATCTCGACATCAATTCTAAAAAAGTCCTGCAAAAAGCCCTCGCAAACTATGCCGGCACTTTTGTGATAGTAAGCCACGACAGGGATTTTTTGGACCCCATCGTAACCAAAGTCGTCGAAATAGGAAAGCGCGGCGTAAGGACATTTGCGGGCAACATTTCAAATTACATCGAAAAAATACGCTTGGAAGGAGTCTTCGACGCCCCAAATTCACCAAAAAAGCCGAACGAAAAATCCATATCTTACAAAGAGCAAAAGGCGTTGAAATCCGCCAACAACCGCGAAATGGGCAAAATAAAGCGGCGCATAGAGGCAATCGAAAACGAAATTTCTTCAAGCGAAGACGAATGCTTGTCTTACGAAAACGAGATGTCCGCCCCCGATTTCTTCAAAGACGCCCAAAACAGCCAAAAAACCCTCGAACGCCACTCAATTTTAAAGAAGAGCATTGAGCGGCTTTACGAAGAATGGCAGGAATTGTCGGACAAGCTTGAAGAATTGCAAAATAAGTAAAAGATGCTTGACCATTTTCGGCAAAAAGCCATCTTTAAAGGATTTAAAGGTTTATTATGGCATTGACAGATTTTAAAGGCAGACTGATTGCCGACATCGGCATTAGCATGGGAGACGAAGGCAAAGGCCGCCTGATTTACGAAGTTATAGACGAACTGAAAAACAAAACCAAGCGCGCCGACATCGCGGCTATTGTGATGAAAGTTAACGGAGGCGCAAATTCAGGCCATACGGCGGGCGGAGTAAAGCTTAATTTGCTGCCTGCCGGCGTCATAGAAAAAGACGTCGAAACCCTCGCGATAGGGGCGGGAGTCGTCGCAGATCCGCGCAAATTCCTCTGGGAAGGCGTCCCCCTCGAACAGAAGGGATATAAAATTTTTGACAGGCTTCTAATCGACGAACGCACTCTCCTAAGCGACGTCGGGCACAGGCTTCTCGACCTTGCGTGGGAAAACTACAGAGTGGAAGTTTTAAAGGAAGAGCCGCGCGGCTCGACAGGCAGGGGCATAACCCCGTCTTACATGGACGAAGTCGGGCAGTTCCAAATCTGGTATTGCGACTTTTTGGGGACAAAGGAAGCTTTCGCCGCAAAAATGCGCCCGCGCCTTGAACGCGCCTGCGACACAATAAAATACGTCTGCAAGACATCTCCCGAAAAGTGGGGCGAATTTTTCGACATACTGACAAACGCGGAGCTTCGCGCAAACGCGCAGACAATAGAAGAAGGAGTTTTCCCGAAAGAGGAATTCGACTTCCACAAATTTAACGGTAAAAGCCCGTTCGAGCTAAACTTCGACTGCATTATAGACACCTATTGGCAGGCGGGGCAAAAGCTCGCAAAAAATATCGGCGATGTGCGCATGGCGTGCCTTGGCGCAATATCGCAAGGCAGATACATAGTCGGCGAATTCGGGCAAAGCTACTGGCTCGATAAACGCCACGGCTTCCCGCCGAACGTTACGGCAAGCCATACAAGCTCTCCCGAATTTTTCCAAAGCGCGGGGCTTCCCGTACAGCCGCTCCACATTTTGGGATGCTGCAAGGCGTACGACACGAAAGTCGGCACGCACGTTTTCCTAACGCAAATGAACGACGCCCATCCGCTTGCGGTAAAATTAAAGAAGCTTGAATTCGGCACAAGCACGGGCCGCCAAAGAATGGTCGGCTGGTTCGACGCCGTCGAAAAAGGCGACGCCCTCCGCTACGCGGGCTACGACGACATCGTGATAAACAAGCTCGACGCCCTCTCCTACGAAGGCGACTGGCGCGAAGGCGGCGAACTCTTGGTCTGCACTTCCTATAAAGACGCAGACGGCAAAATATACAAGGGTGTTCCGCGCTCCGACTTAATACGCAAAAACCTAAAACCCGTTTACGCCCAGCTTCCATGCTGGAAAGAAGACATTTCAAAAATCCGCTCTTTCGACAAACTGCCGACAGAAGCAAAACGCTATGCGGCATTCTGCTTAAAGAGCATTTTAGATGTCGCGGGAAGAGATTTCGGCTTAATGAAAACGCCGAATTTGCGATATATCGGTGTGGGACCCATGCAATCTCAAATAATAAGGGATATCCCATCAACCGAAGACCTCTTAAAGCTCGCCTGAAAACGGCGCAAAAAATATGGAATATAAATGCGACATATGCGGAGCTCCCGCAACAGTGCACATCACTAAAATCGTGAACGGGCAGAAGATAAAAATGCACCTCTGCCAGGCGTGCGCACAAAAAAATGCAAATTTATATTCGTCGGGCTTTCCCGCTGAAATATTTCCGCAGATAAAAAAATTGGAGGAAAAGATTTTGGACATGGCGTCCTCGCTTCCAAAACCGACAAAGGGAACAGAAATCTCCTGCCCCAAGTGCGGAACGACTTTTCAAGAATTTGAAAAGCGCGGCAGATTTTCATGTCCCGAATGCTACAAGGCTTTTGAAAAGCGCGTGCTGGAAATCATGGCGCAGTTGCACGGTGCGATAAAGCACGTCGGCAAGACGCCGAAATCGCTTTCAAAGCACAAGCAAAAGGAAGATTCAAACCAGACGGAGCTTCCGCTTGCAAATGCCGAAAGCGGGGAAAATTCCCCCTGCGAAGACGGTTTGGACTTTGAAAAATTCGCCTCGGAAACCCTCGCGGAAATTATGGCTTCAAAGGAAAGCCTCGAAAATCCGAAGCCAAAATCGGAGCCCAAGGAAGACTCGATAAACTCCCTTAAAAAGGAGCTTGACTGCGCCATAAAAGACGAACGCTATGAAGACGCCGCCAAAATACGGGACAAAATAAACGCCCTCGAAAAAAAATAACATGGAAAATTTAAACGATTGTTGCGCAAAAATAAAGCCATGCGGCGAAGCCATATTCATAAGCTCGCGCATACGCCTTGCGCGCAATCTTTCAGGGGAGATTTTTCAGACGGCAATTTCCGACAAAGGAAGAACTGAAATTTTTTACAGGTGCCAAAGCGCGATTTTAAAAATGCGCAAGTTCGCAAACGGCGCATACTGCAACCTCGAAGAAACACCGCCGCAAACAAGCCGCATTCTGCTTGAAAAAAACTTGATAAGCAGCGAGCTTGAACAGGGCAAAGGCTCGCGCGGGGTGTTCATTTCAAGCGACGCCGCGGCAAGCGTGATGGTAAACGAAGAGGACCATTTGAGAATTCAGGCAATCGAAGGCGGCTTGTGCCTGAAAGCCCTCTGGAAAAAAATAAATTCCATTGACGACTCAATAGAAAAATACCTGCCCTACGCCTTTTCAAGCCGATACGGCTATTTGACGGCATGCCCGACCAACACGGGAACGGGAATGAGGGCGTCGGTCATGATGCACCTCTTGGGGCTTGCGATGTCAGACGACATGGAAAAAATAACGCGCGGCTTAAACCAGCTCGGGATTGTCGCGCGCGGCTCAAACGGCGAAGGAAGCGACCCCGTCGGAGCGTTCTACCAAATTTCAAACCAGCAGACTCTCGGCTTTTCGGAGCAAGACATAATCGAGCGCATCACAAACATCTGCGTAAAGCTTGCGGAGTTTGAACAAAACGCGCGCCAAAAAATGTTGGAGGAAAATCCGGAGGCTCTGTTCGATAAAATTGCGCGCGCATGGGCGATTTTGGAAAGCGCAATAATGATTTCGACAAGCGAGGCAACGGAATGTTTGTCGGCGCTTCGCCTCGCCTCCGACATGGGGTTTATGCCCGCAAAATCGAAAATACTGATTGACGAAACTCTTTTGAAAATCCGCCCCGCCCACCTTTCCGAAGGGAAAGAGCTTACGCCAAAAATGCGCGACATAAAGAGGGCGTCGGTTTTGAAGTCCGCAATTAAAAATCTTAAAAAGCCCGTTTTTGGCAGCCGCAAGAAACGCGCTTAACTTTGCAAAACATAGTCCGATATTCCATATTTGAAAAACTCAATGTCGGGAGGGCGCAAAAATTGTTGAAACAGCTTTGTTTTTGCGCATCATTAAAAATTTTTAAGGAGAATTAAAATGCAGTTGACACCAAGAGCAAACCAGGCAATAACGCTTGCAAAAAAGGAGGCGTTAAAGCTTAAACACAACTACGTTGGGACGGAACACCTGTTGCTTGGCATCGTGAATTTGGGACAGGGCGTCGCGGTAAACGTCCTGCGCAAAATGGGCATAAATTTGGAAAACCTCAGCGCGGAAGTCGAAAAAAACATTGGCATTGGAGACTCAAATGCCACAATGCAAACACTCGAACTTTCCGAGGGAGTCAAAAAATCACTTTCATTTGCCGCGCAGGAAGCCACAAAACTGGGGCATAACTACATCGGGACAGAACACCTGCTTCTCGGCATATTGTGCGATGAAAATTCGGCGGCTCAACAGGTCTTAAAGTCGATGGGCGTTGACATAAAAACCTGCAAGAATTTGATTTTGGCGGAACTTAACCCGAATTTCGTGGGCGATATTCCCCAAGAAGCAAACGAGCAGGGAGAGCCGCGCCAAAACCAGAGCGCGTTAAAGGCTTTCGGAAGAGACTTGACTGAAATAGCCCGCCAAGGAAAGCTCGACCCCGTAATAGGCAGGTCGAACGAAATCATGCGCGTCATACAAATTCTCTGCCGCCGCACAAAAAACAACCCCGTTCTAATCGGCGAAGCAGGCGTCGGCAAAACCGCCATAGTGGAAGGGCTTGCACAGGAGATAGCCGCAAACGCCGTCCCCGACATAATCGCAAACAAGCGGGTTATCGCGCTCGACATGGCACTAATGGTCGCGGGCACCAAATACAGGGGGCAGTTTGAGGAGCGCATCAAGGCTCTGATGGAAGAAATCGAAAAGGCAAAAGACGTAATTTTGTTTATCGACGAACTTCACACCATCGTCGGCGCGGGTTCCGCGGACGGCGCAATGGACGCTTCAAACATCTTTAAGCCCGCCCTCTCCCGCGGGGCATTGCAGTGCATAGGAGCAACCACGCTTGCCGAATACCGCAAGTTCATCGAAAAAGACAGCGCGCTTGACAGAAGATTTCAAAGCGTAAAAGTTGACGCGCCGTCAGTTGACGACACCATAAAGATTTTGCAGGGCATTCGCGCAAACTACGAAAAGCACCACCACTGCGTCTATACCGACGCCGCGCTTGCCGCCGCCGTAAAGCTTTCGGAACGCTATATCACAAGCCGCTTTTTGCCCGACAAGGCAATAGACGTCATTGACGAGGCAGGCTCGCGCGCGCGCATAAAAATGCTGAAACGCCCCGAAAACATCGAGGAAATCGAAAAGCGCATAAAAGACGCGGCATCTGAAAAGGAAAACGCCGTTCGCGAACAAAAATTCGAAGACGCCGCAAGATTTCGCGACATCGAAAAACAGCTTTCGCTCCAGCGCGACGACATACTGAGAAACTGGCGAAAATCAATGGAAGAAAAAATTTCCGAAGTCGGAGAAGACGATATTTTCGCAGTTGTCTCGTCGTGGACAGGCATTCCGCTTGCGAGAATGGAAGAAAGCGAAAGCAAAAAGCTTTTGAAACTCGAAGAAATTTTGCGCGGGCAAGTCGTAGGTCAAAATGAGGCGACAAGCGTAATCGCGCGGGCTTTAAGAAGGTCGAGAGCGGCATTGAAAGACCCGCGCAGACCCATTGGCTCGTTCCTGTTCCTCGGTCCAACAGGCGTAGGCAAAACATACCTCGCAAAGACGCTCGCCCTTCAAATGTTCGGAGACGAAGACGCGCTCATTCAAATCGACATGTCAGAATACATGGAAAAGTTTTCAATTTCCCGCCTAATCGGCTCTCCCCCGGGATATGTCGGGCACGAAGACGGCGGGCAGCTCACCGAAAAAGTGCGCCGCAGACCATACAGCGTGATTTTGTTCGATGAAATTGAAAAGGCGCATCCTGACGTCGCCCAGCTTCTTTTGCAAGTTTTGGAAGACGGACGCCTGACCGACAGCCTCGGGCGCACCGTGGATTTCAGAAACACAATCATAATTCTCACAAGCAACGTCGGCGCGCACATACTGCAAAAAAAGCAGTCTCTCGGTTTCGGCGCGGAAACAGACGCAGAAGCAGACTACGAGAAAACGAAGGAAAAAGTTTTGGACGAAATGAAAAAAGTGTTTCGCCCCGAATTTTTGAACCGCATAAACGACATCGTTTTATTCCGCTCCCTCTCGCGCCAAGACATGGGCAAAATCGTTGACATAGAGCTTGCCAAAATCGAAAAAAGGCTCGACGAACAGAAGTTGAAAATCAAGCTTGACGACAGCGCGAAGGAATTTTTGGTCGAAAAGGGATGGGACGAAAAATATGGCGCAAGACCTTTAAAGCGCGCGCTCGAACGCGAGCTTGAAGACCCTATGGCGGAAGAGCTTTTGAAAGGAAAAATTCAAAAGGACGGCGGTCTCGTAAAGGTTTCAGAAAAAGACGGGAAACTCGTTTTCAGCCAGCGTAAGCACCTCTCAAAAACATCTTCCTAAAAATTTAAAGCCTCCTTTTCGGGAGGCTTTTTTATTATTGTGTATTTTTTTAACACTTGTCATTAAAAAAACTTTCTAAAATCAAGCGATGATTTTGCCATGGCAGGTGTTAAAAAAATCGGCTTAAAAATGTCAATCATCGTTTAAGTCTTCATCGGAATCATCCATGTCAACTTGGGAAGATTCGCTTTCATCTTCGGAAGAAACGTATTCGACATTTTCCTCTTCCCTAAACGCCCCGCGCAAAAGGGCAGTTATGGACGCGTTGAACTGACCTTTCAACAGATCTATGATTTCAGGCGAAATTTGGCGCATTGCGTTCGCAAATTCCAAAGTTGTATCGTCAAAAACGCGCACTTCGGACTGTGCAGGCAAGCTTTCCGCCTGCGGCTCTTTTTTTGCGATTTTTTTGCGGACAATAGGCGCGTATGCCGCGGCGAACTCGCGCTCTTCGGCAAAAACCTTGTTTAGCAGTTCAGCTATTTTTTTTTTGCACCTCGCGGGGCGCGCCCGAAAGCTTTTCGAGTTCTTTAATCAAAGTGTTTAACGCCCTCGTTCTGCTCTGCTCCACTGCTTTCAAGAGCGCGACCTCGAAATTCGCCCTTTCTGAAAGCCCGTTTTTCAAGGATTTTTCAGAGCCTTGCAAGACGTCGAGCATGCGCATAATCTGCTCGGTGCTCAGCTGTTTCGAGCCAAAATCGCGCCAGCCTGTTTTGAAAGATTCAAGCATTGCCTCGCGCAGATAAATCTGCAAGTCGCACAAAGCCCTGTAAAGGTCGCATCCGTCGGCAATCAAAGAATTTACCGAATTTACAACTTCGGCGTAATTGCCTTCCGCCATAAAGTTTACCAAACTTTCAATGCGGGCAGAAGACGCAAGACCGTAAACCGACACAACGTCTTCGACGCCGATTTTCTTGCCGCAGAAAGAAATCATTTGGTCAAGAATGCTCTGGGCGTCGCGCATACCGCCGTTTGCAAGGCGCGCAACTGCTTTCAAGGCGTCTTCGGAAGCGTCAATGCCCTCCTGCTTTGATATGTACGCAAGATGGGCGGCGATTTTGTCTTCGGGAATGGGTCTGAACTCAAAACGCTGGCATCTTGAAGTTATCGTGCCCAAAACCTTGTGGGCTTCGGTAGTCGCAAAAATGAATTTGACGTGCGCGGGCGGCTCTTCGAGTGTTTTCAAAAGGGCGTTAAAGGCATCGGAAGTAAGCGAATGCACTTCGTCGATAATGTAAATTTTATACGAGCATACGGTCGGAGAGTATTTGCAGTCGTCGCGCAGCTTGCGGATTTCCTCAATGGAGCGGTTGGATGCGCCGTCGATTTCAACGACATCCATGCAGGAACCTTCCATTATGGATTTTGCGATTGGGTTGTCGTTATCGGGATGCACGTTCGGACCGCCGTCCGCATTGAGGGCTTTTGCAAAAATCCTCGCGACAGTCGTCTTGCCCGTGCCTCTCGGTCCGACAAACAAATAGGCGTGCCCTATCCTGCCCGATTCTATGGCGTTTTTAAGCGTGCGCACGATATGTTCCTGCCCGACCAATTCATCGAACTGGCGCGGGCGGTACCGCCTTGCTATAACCTGATAACTTTCTGCCATAAAATTAAAATACAAAATTAGCCCGCCCCGCAAATTTTACAAGCTTTTTTTAGGAGTTAAACGCGCAAAAACAACGGCGGAGCATTGCGCCCCGCCGAAATGGATTTTGAAATTTTACGAGAAGAATTTCTTTGCCCTCGAAAAGAACGACGGCTCTTTATCGGCGTCGTCTCCGCACGCCTTCGCAAAGTCTTCGAGCTTCGATTTCTGTTCGGAAGTCATGTTTTTGGGTACTTCAACATGGACTTTCACATATTCATCGCCGTTGCCGCCGCCGCGCAGTTTGGGCATTCCGTGCCCCTTCAAGCGGAACACAGTCCCTGTCTGCGTGCCAGCGGGAATTTTCAGCGAAACTTTGCCCGTCAAGGTTTTAACTTCCACGCTTCCGCCCAATGCCGCAAGCGTAAACTTAATCGGCATGTCAAAGCGCAAGTCGTCGCCGTCGCGCTCAAATACGTCGTTTTCCAAAACTTCTATGACGACATACAAGTCGCCCGCCTCGCCGCCGTTTTCGCCCGCGTTTCCCGCGCCCGATTTGCGAAGCCGCGAACCCGTGTAAACGCCTGCGGGGATTTTTATCACAGTCTCGGCCTTTTCTTTAACAAGCCCCGTTCCGCCGCAAGTCTGGCACGGCTTTTCAATTACATACCCCTTGCCGCCGCACTTGGGGCAAGTCTGCGAAAAGCGCATAAAGCCCGAAGAAGTCATTACATGCCCGCTGCCTTTGCAGGTCGGGCAGGTTTTCTTTGAAGACTTGTCGGCAGTGCCAAATCCGCCGCAGGTTTTGCAAACCGCAAGGCGCGAATAGCGTATGGTCTTTTCAACCCCCCTTGCCGCTTCTTCCAAAGTTATCGAAAGCTCCATTCTTAAATCGGAGCCGCGCTGAGGCTCGTTGGGGTCGGAATGCTCCTCGTAAGAGCCGCCGCCCATGCCGCCGAAGAACGATTCAAAACCGCCCATGCCGCCGCCCATGCTTCCGAAAAATTCCCTGAAAACATCAGAAGCGTCCCTAAAACCGCCCATGCCGCCGCCTGCTGCTCCCGAAGGTCCGCCCATGCCGCCCGCCTGAAAAGCCGCATGTCCGTACCTGTCATAGGCGGCGCGCTTTTCTTCATCGGAAAGCACCTGATAGGCGTCGGATATTTGCTTGAACTTTTCTTCCGCCTCCTTGTTGCCGGGGTTTTTGTCGGGATGGTATTTTACGGCGAGCTTGCGGTACGCCTTTTTAATTTCCTGCAAAGAGGCGTCTTTTGAAACGCCCAACATCTGGTAATAGTCTTCGGGCATGTTATTCCTTGTCTGCTCCGCTTGAAACGACCACGCTTGCGGGGCGAATCAAACGCCCGTTCAGCTTGTAGCCCGTGCGCATTATCGACGACACCTTGTTTTCGGGATAGTCGCTACTCGGAGAGTGCGCCACGCATTCGTGAAAGTTCGGGTCGAAATCTTCGCCAAGCGGGCGGATTTCCTCAATTCCGAAATTGTTGAACACTTTTTTGATTTGCCCAAGCACCATTTCAATGCCCGCAATCATATCCTTGAAATCTTCGTTTTTGCGGGCATGCTCTATGGCAAGCTCGAGATTGTCAACCGAAGTCAAAAGCTCTTCCACAAAGGGCTGTATCGCAAACTTGCGGATTTCTTCCATGTCGCGCAAAACCCTGCGGCGATAGGTGTCGAGGTTGGCGACGGAGCGCAAGTAATTGTCGTAATTTTTTGCGGATTCCGCCTTAGCCTTTTCAAGTTCGGCTTTTAGTTCTTCGATTTCTGAAATATCCTTTTTGCATTCGCACTCGCCATCTGAATGGCAAGCGCATTCCGATTTTTCGGAATGTTCTGATTTGTGGCAAGCGCAACCGCACTGCTTTTCTTCTTGTTCAGCAGGATTATTTTGGTTGTTTTCCATGTTTTCTGTTTTATTAGCCATAAATTTATAAAATCGAAAAAAAGTTGTCTAATTTAAATGGAAAAAAGTCAAATATCTTTGTTGAAAAATCAAAAAAAAGTGCCATTTTAATACTTTTATGATAGACATTAAACTGTTAAGAGAAAATCCGGAAAGGCTGAAAAAAGCCATATCACTGAAAAAATTTGACTGCGATTTGGACGCTATTTTGGACTTCGACGCCAAGAGGCGCGCAATAGTAAGCGCGGCCGAAGAAGCGCGCGCGGCTCAAAACGCCGCGAATTTGGAAATGTCAAAACTGCCAAAGGGAAGCGATGAATTCAAGGCGAAAATCGCCGAGCTTAAAGAAGTGTCGGCAAAGGTAAAATCGCTCGAAAAAGAAGCGGACGAAGCAGACAAGAAATGGAACTCAATGCTTCTTACAATCCCCAATATGCCCGACCCCTCCGTGCCAGTGGGCAAAAACGAAGCAGACAACGTGACCGTTTCAACATGGGGCGACGTAAATTCAATTAAAAACGCAAAACCGCACTGGGATTTGCCCTTCTTTGAAAAGATGCTCGACTTTCAGCGCGGCGTAAAAGTCACGGGAGCGGGATTTCCGTTCTACGTCGGCGACATGGCGCGCCTCGTGCGCGCGCTTTTGGCGTTCTTCCTCGACGAAGCAAAGAAAAACGGCTATGAGGAAATGATGTGCCCGATTATGGTAAACGCGGCAAGCGCAACGGCAACAGGTCAGCTCCCCGACAAGGAAGGGCAAATGTACCACGACGCACAGGACGATTTCTACATGATACCGACTGCCGAAGTTCCGCTTACAAATTTCTTCCGCAACGAAACGTTCGACGAAAAGGATTTGCCGATTTACCGCTGCGGCTATACTCCCTGTTTCCGCAGGGAAGCGGGTTCTTGGGGCAAAGACGTCAGAGGGCTCAACCGCCTGCACCAGTTCGACAAAGTAGAGCTTGTCAAGTGGGTTCACCCCGACACTTCGATGGACGAACTCGAAAAGCTCCGCCTCGACGCCGAAAGGATTTTGCAAAAACTTGAACTGCCCTACCGCGTTTTGATGATTTGCACCGGCGACATAGGTTTCCCGCACGCAAAGCAGTTCGACCTCGAAGTCTGGGCGGCGGGCCAGCAAAAATGGCTCGAAGTTTCAAGCTGCTCGTGCTTTACGGATTTCCAAGCTCGCAGGGCGGGCATACGTTTCCGCCCCGCAAACGGCGGCAAGTCGCAGTTCGTACACACTTTGAACGGTTCGGGCTTGGCAATTCCGCGCGTGCTTGCGGCAATTCTTGAAAACAACATAACCGATGACGGAAAAATCCGCGTGCCGCAGGTCCTGCGCAAATGGATTGACGAAGAATTTATCGGCTAATCTTAAAACGCCCCGAAAATTCCATTCGGGGCAAAATATTAAATTTCAAAAAATTTTTTATGGCAAAAGAAGCAAAGACAGCAATAACGCCGACAAGGACGCAGGACTATCCCGAATGGTACCAGCAAGTCATAAAAGCCGCCGAGCTTGCTGAAAACAGCCCCGTGCGCGGCTGCATGGTAATAAAGCCGTGGGGATACTCCCTATGGGAAAACATGCAGAGCGTCCTCGACAAAATGTTTAAGGACACAGGGCATAGAAACGCCTACTTCCCGCTCTTTATTCCTGTCAGCTATCTGGAAAAAGAAGCAGAGCACGTCGAAGGCTTTGCGAAAGAATGCGCGGTTGTAACGCACTCGCGCTTGAAGCTTAAAGACGGAAAATTAGTCCCCTCTTCCCCTCTCGAAGAGCCTTTGATTGTCCGCCCGACTTCCGAAACCATCATCGGAGAAATGTATTCAAGATGGGTTCAAAGCTACCGCGATTTGCCTATTCTCGTAAACCAGTGGGCGAACGTAGTCCGCTGGGAAATGCGCACGCGCCTGTTTTTGCGCACCGCTGAATTTTTGTGGCAGGAAGGGCATACCGCGCATGCCACAAAAGAAGAGGCAATCGAAGAAACAAACAAGATGCTTCGCGTTTACGAAGACTTCGCCCAAAACTACATGGCAATGCCCGTCATTTGCGGGCAAAAGACAGAAGGTGAAAAATTCCCGGGAGCCGTAACAACCTACTGCATAGAAGCAATGATGCAGGATAGAAAAGCGTTGCAGGCTGGCACTTCGCACTTTTTGGGGCAGAATTTCGCAAAGGCAAGCAACATACGCTATCTTTCGGAAAACGGCTCGCAGGAATACGCATGGACAACGAGCTGGGGCGTTTCAACGCGTCTCATCGGCGGGCTTGTAATGACGCACTCCGACGACAACGGCTTGGTTCTCCCCCCGCGCATTGCCCCGACGCACATCGCAATTTTGCCGATTATAAGAGACGAGGCAAGCGCGGCGGAAGTAATGCAGTACTGCAAAAATCTGCAAAGCGAGCTTTCAAGCGTATGCTATGACGGCAAGCCCTTGCGCGTCGAACTTGACGCCCGCGACATCCGCGGCGGCGAAAAGGCGTGGGGCTGGGTCAAAAAAGGCGTTCCAATCCGCTTGGAAATCGGACCGAGAGACATCGCAAACAACTCCCTCTTCATGGCGCGGCGCGACGACGGCTCGAAACAGGCGATTTCCCGCGCGGAATTTGTCGCGAAAGTTCCCGAAATTTTAACGCAAATACAAAACAATCTGTTTGCAAAAGCGTTGAAATACCGCCAAGACAACACCGTAAAAATAGATACGAAAAAAGATTTCTACGACTTCTTCACGCCGCAAAACGAAAAGAAGCCCGAAATCCACGGCGGTTTTGCGATGGCGCATTTCGACGGAAGCGCGGAAGTGGAAGACATGTTGCGCCAAGACCTCAAAGTCACTGTGCGCTGCATTCCGCTTGAAGGCGACGGCGAAGAAGGTATTTGCCCGTTCAGCGGCAGACCTTCAAAACAGAGGGTTGTTTTCGCAAAATCGTACTAAGCGCAATTTTGAAAGCTTCAAATCCGCCCGCAAAGCAGCGGCAAGCGGATTTGAAGTTGCAAAATTTTCCCCAAAGAACAATACTTTACCAAAATCGCAAAAATTTTCTTATGACTCCGAAATACAAACGCATAGTGTTAAAGATTAGCGGCGAAGCCCTTAAAGGAAACGGCGAAGACCCGCACTCACCCGAAATTTTGAAAGACCTCGCGCGCCAGCTCAAAGAAATACACGAAATCGGCGTGCAAATCTGCCTTGTTGTCGGCGGCGGCAACATATTCCGAGGGCTGAAAGGAATGGACAAAGGCGTTGACAGAACCACGGGCGACTACATGGGAATGCTCGCAACGGTCATCAACGGGCTTGCAATCATGAACGCCCTTGAAGCGGAAGGCGTGCAAGTCCGCGTTCAAACCGCAATCCCGATGGAAAAAGTCGCAGAACCTTTCATAGTGAGAAAGGCAATCAGGCACCTTGAAAAAGGCAGAATCGTGATATTTGTAGCAGGCACGGGCAATCCCTATTTTTCAACCGACACAACCGCGTCGCTAAGGGCTTCCGAAGTTCAGGCGGACTGCATTTTAAAAGCCACAAAGGTTGACGGAATTTATGATAAAGACCCGATGAAATTTGCCGATGCAGTAAAGTTTGACAGCATTTCATATATTGATGCACTCGAAAAACGCCTCGCGGTAATGGATTCCACTGCATTTTCAATGTGCATGGACAACAAAATACCAATCGTTGTATTTGACATGAATAAGCCTGGCAACATTCTCCGCGCCGTAAAAGGCGAAAAAATCGGCACGACCGTATCTTAAAAATTTCAAAAAACACAAAAAAAGGATTAAAATGGACATCAACGCAGAAATCAAAAAAACAGCGGAAGCGATGGCAAAGGCTCTCGACTTCGTTTTGCGCGACTTTGAAACAATCCACACGGGCAAGGCGTCGCCAAGCATGGTTGAAGGCGTCATGGTTGACGTTTACGGCAGTTCAATGAGAATGAAGGACGTTGCGGCAATCACCACTCCCGACTCAAACCTAATCCGCATTCAACCCTGGGACAGAGGCATTTTAAAAGAAATCGAAAAGGCGATTTTGGCGGCTAATATCGGCATTACCCCCGCAGTGATGGGCGAAGCCGTCCGCTGCCCCATTCCCGCCCTTTCAGGCGAACGCCGCGCCGAACTTGCAAAAGTCTGCCGCGACATGGCAGAACAAGGCAGAGTGCGCATCCGCAACATCCGCAGAGACGCAATGGACGCCCTTAAAAAAGCGCAAAAAGACTCCGCCATCACAGAAGACGAAGAAAAGCGCGCAGAAAAGGAAATCCAAAACTTGACAGACAAAAAGATTGATGAAATCAACAAAGCAGTCGAAGCCAAGGAAGCGGATTTAAAAAGGGTATAATAAATAAATTTCAGCGGTTATGAAAGACGCAAAACGCGTCGTGGTTAAAATTGGCACGGGAGTGTTGACGCGCGATGTCGGAAAGCTTGACGTCGGGCGGATGAAGGAGTTATGCGCGCAAATTGCAAGGCTTCGCAAGTCGGGCAAGGAAGTCGCGCTGGTAAGCTCGGGGGCTGTGGGGCTTGGCATGGGCAGGCTGGGCTTGAAATCCCGCCCCAAACAGATCAGCACGGTGCAAAAGTGCGCGGCAGTCGGGCAAGGCATACTAATCGACACATGGTCAAAGCTTTTTGAAGAGCACGGCATTACAACCGCCCAGCTTCTCCTCACAAAAGACGACGTTGACATAAAGCACCGCCATGACGCCATGAACGCCCTTTTGGACGAAATCCTAAAAGATAAAATCGTGCCCGTCATCAACGAAAACGACTCGGTGAGTGCGTCGGAACTTAACATAAAGTTCGGCGACAACGACGTTCTAAGCTCGCTTGTCGCAACCCTCATAAAGGCGGACTGCCTTGTGATTTTATCCACCGCCTCGGGGCTTTTGGATATGACAGGCGACGGCTCAATGATAAAAAGAGTCGAAAAAATAGACGCCAAAATAAACGCAATGGCATCAGGCACGACAAGTGCGACGGCTGTCGGCGGAATGATTACAAAACTTAGAGCCGCAAAAATAGCAACTGATTTCGGCTGCGGAGTTTACATTGCAAGCGGCTCGCGCGAAAATGTTTTGGACGAAATTTTTGCCGACGAAAACCCGGGGACTTTCTTTGTTCCGTCAAAAAAGAAATCAAGCTCGAAAAAACGCTGGCTCGCCTACTTCGGCAAAACCGCGGGAAAACTGCACATTGACGAGGGCGCGGAAAACGCGGTTCGCAACAAAGGCTCTTCTTTGCTGGTGGCGGGAGTAAAAGACATCGAGGGAAATTTCAAGGCTGGCGACTTGGTTGAAGTCATTTCCAAAAAGACAAAAAGCATAATGGCAAGGGGGCTTGCATACATATCTTCGGACGAAATGCGTCCGCTTATCGGCAAGAACCTCGATTGCTGCGACAAGAAAAAGCATATCGCAATACACCGCGACAACCTCTCAATGCGTTAAAAAAAATGAGCGCGCAAATTGAAATTTCAAGAGATTGCGACGCAATGCTGATTCCTTCCGGAACGCAAGTGCGCCTCGCAAAGGGAACTTTGGTTGTAATCACCCACAGGCTCGGCGGCAATTTCACTGTTTCAGGCTCATTCGGAATGGCACGAATTTTGGAAAAAGACGCAGACGCAATAGGCGAAGCGTCAAAAAATCCGCAAAATTCCGAAACAAAAGCGGAAGCCGAAGAAAACGCGCCCTCTCCCGCCCCCGAAGAAAAATCGGACAGGGAAAACTTCGCCCCGCCGGAAGAAAGCGAACTTTGGGACGCCGCAAGAACCGTTTACGACCCGGAAATACCGCTGAACATCGTGGATTTGGGGCTTGTCTATAAAATGGACTTGATACATTCTCCCGACGGCAAATACGCAGTCGAAGCCGACATGACGCTGACTGCCCCGGGTTGCGCAATGGGTCCTGTAATTGCAGACGACCTTAAAATGCGCTTAAAGGCAATCCCCGGAATTGACGATGCCGTCGTAAACATTGTATGGGACCCGCCGTGGCATCAAGATATGATTTCGGAAGAGGGAAAAATGACTCTCGGGCTTTTATAGCCGCAAAAAAAACTTCGCGATAAGCGAAGTTTTTTGTTTTCTATTTCAAGTTTTCCTTAACGGAAGCAAGCAGATAATTTAAATCCGTTTCGGGAATGTACGGAGTTTTGTTTTCTATCGTCGAGCCAGCGGTGTCTATCACAAATTCGCCGTCGTTTATGACAATAAAAGCCTTTGCCGTCCTGTCGGAATGCACGCGCTTTGCAATAACTCCGCCCTGCGCATTGCCTTCCACAAGCCAGCCGCGCTGGGCAAGCGCCTTTAAAAGGGCGTCTTTTAACTTGTCTTTATCAGCCTTAAATCCGACATAAGCATGTGCAAACTCAGTCTTGCCCGCAGTATGGGAAACCGGCTTGTATTCGGGAATACTGCCCGTGCATGCACAAAGCAAAAAACAAATGCCGATAAAATTAAAAATTTTCATAAAACCAATAATCATATTTTTTTCAGGCAAAAACAATTCAAAAATAAATCATTTCTTTGCGGATTTTTCCTGCAATGAAAAAACCGCGCTATGCTCGTCTATGATTTTGTCGTTATTAAAAAATCCGATGAAAACTTCGGGCTTGTAAGTCAAAATCACGCTTGCCTTGTAAACGCCCTTCGGATTGAGCAGCCCTTGAATTTTCAAAGAGGCTACATCTGCGGATTTCTCCTCCCCCGCCCCGATTTCAACACTGCGCGCTTTTAGAATTTCGACAATAGTTTTTTGCGACGGCGAAACTTCAAAAACAACGCAAGACAAATCCACAATGAAACTTTTATCGGAAAAATTTTTAATATCTGCCTTTATGTTTGCAGATTCGGAATTTAAAACAACTTCAAGATTTTTGATTTTTACATTGCAAAGCTTCTCAACTGGCGTCGGATTGCCGAAAGAAACGCAGAGCGCAAACGCCAAAATCAATATGAAAAATTTTTTATGCATGGCATTAAATTCAAATTCTCCCAAAGTTTTTGCAAGCAAATAAAGATTTTTTTAAACGCGCAAAAATAACAAGAAAAATAAAAACAAGATTTTTCTTGCCCATAAAAAATATATGTGTATCTTGTTTAAAATCTAAGTATTTATATAAAATGAAGTTTTGCATGTTAAACTTTGAATTTCACAAATAAAAATACGGAGAAATGAACAATGAATAACGCTGTATCAAAACCAAGAAGAGGACGCCCTTCAAAAAAGCCTCTTGACGAAAACCGTATTCCGCTTCCGGGAGACATTATCATATCCCGATTCATAAAGCCGAGAAACATCACTCAAAAGGAGGTCGCGGAAGGATTGGGCATTCCTTTGGTGTGTTTTAGCGCAATGTTAGGCGGAAGAATCAGAATCAGCGCGGAATATGCGCTAAGGCTTTCATTGTACTTCGGGTTGCCCGTGCAATTCTGGCTCGGACTCCAAAGCGACTACGACGAAAGGGCGTTGACTCCCAAGCAGATTGAGGAAATAAAGGCTCAGGTAAAGCCAAACTACGAAGAGCGCATGTAATAAAAATTTCCTCAAAGAAAAAGCTCTAATATGCGGATTTTCCTGCATGTTAGAGTTTTTTTATACATACATGGAAAAATTCGTTTGACAAGAAGCCGCAGGGCAAAACACATCAGCTGTTAAACTCTTTTCTTATCAAATCCTCCACAAAACGCGACAAAGACTTGTTTTAAGCCAAAGCGATTTGCCCGCCCATTTGCCTGACGTCGGGCAATATGGAAAGCTTTATTGGAATTCTCTTTATTTCCGCCAACGGGCGTCCGCATTTTTATTCGACTTGCTCATAATAAACCCATTATAAAGCCACTAAATGGGTTTTTTTCAATTCCAAAACTTCTTGCACATTAAATGATGCTCCAGCTTTCATGGTCGCCCACGTTTTTTGGAAACCTGCAACAACGGGAAATCAGACTGCGAAACGATTTTCGAGTTAAATTACCTCTGGCAACTCAATCAAAACATATCCTTGCAGCCCGTGCTTCAATATGTGATGAAGCCCAACGGAAATTCCGACATAAAAAACGCCCCTGTGCTGGGCGGACAAGTAATGGTTTCGTTCTAACCAAAAATACAACCTTCAAAAGCCTCCTTTGAGGCTTTTTTTATTGATAAAAACAGTTTTTCATTTTTGATATTCAATCGCTTTCGACACAGAATGAAAAAACTTACGCTTCTTTTAATATTTCCATTTATGCTCTTCGGGTGCGCAACGCACAAAAGCGAAACCGAAGCCCTGCGCAATGCGTGGAAACTTGGGAACACCGCCGAAGCCCAAACGCTCGCCTCAGAAGCCGCGGACGACAAAAAAGACTCCGCAGACGGGCTTATTTGGCTCTTGGAAGAAGGAGCGGCATGCCGCGCAAACGCCGACTTTGCAAAAAGCGAAAAATCTTTCTCCGACGCCTATTTGAAAGTCAAAAAATTTGAAGAAGAAGCCGACATAAGCCTTTCCAATGAAGGCAAAGGAATTTTGTTAAACCAAAGCTATACAGAATACAAAGGCTACAACTACGACAAAATAATGCTTTCCATATACCAATCTCTAAATTATCTCGAAACAAAGGATTTTGAAAAAGCATACGTAGAGTTAAGAAGGCTCAAAAACTTCCAAGACGACGCCAAGAGAATAAATTTAAAAAGAATTGAAAAGGCGGAAAAATCAATAAAGGAAGCCAAAAATAAAGACGAAAATGCCAAGGGAATAAACGAAAACGCGCTTCTTTCTCAAGCGGGAGTAGGGAATGAACTAAGCAAATACTACGGTCAAAAATATGCCGCGAACCCCGCAACCGCATTGCAGGAAGCAAAAAACATCTATGTAAACCCGTTCGGCACATGGCTCTACGGCATTGCAATGCTAAACAGCAAAGATTCTGCAGAGCGCGAAGAAGGAGCGGCGGCTATACGCATAGCTTCCGAAATGCTCGGCAACAAATCGGCAGTTTTAAATTCCGACTCAATCCTTGCCGAAAAAATCGCAAACGGAGAGCTTAAAGAAATCAACGCAACCTACATCGTTTTCGAGACGGGATGCGCTCCGATACGCGAACAGTTCAGGCTCGATTTGCCATTGTACATAATAAATAAAGACCTTCCGCACGTTTCCGTAAACTTTCCATACCTCTCTAAGCAAGATGATTTTCTTGAAAGCCCAAATGCGCTTGCAGACGGCAAACCGTTAAAATTCGACATTCTTGCAAACATGGACGACATCATTGAAGAGGAATTTTACATCGAACTTCCGTTTGTCGTTTCAAAAACTCTGATAAGTTCCGCCGCCAAAGCCACTGCGCAATACTTTGCCGCAAAAGCCGCAGGAGACTACGGAATATTAGTAAACATCGGAATGTCCGTATTGCAGGCTACGCTAAACGACGCGGACTTGCGCACCTGGACAACCCTCCCCAAGCAAATAAAAATCGCAAAAACCGAAACACCGAAAGACGGAAAAATTTTGATTGATAATACCCCCGTATATGTTAATAAAAAAGGGTTGAACATCGTTTATGTAAAATCCATGTCTAAAAACGGCGCGAAGCTTGTAAGGACGATGGATTTTAATCCTCTTAAAACAAAAAAATAAAATGAAAGGGATTGCACACATCTTAATAATTGCGTCAACTTTGCTGGCGGCGGCATGCTCCACTGTCAACACGGTAGAGCGCGCAGAGCCTCTTTACCAAAAGAAAATGGTAAACGACAGGCGCATTATAACCGACGGCGGTTTAAACGACAGCGCAAATGTCAAATCCGTAAACGAAGCCCGCGTCGGCGGACTTTTGAAAATACAGGCGCAAATCGAGAATTTGACTTCGTCGCCAAAGCAGATAAACTATAAGTTCTCGTGGATAGACAAAGGCGGAATGGAAGTCCCTTCCGCAACGTCGAACTGGAATACGCTCATACTGGAAGGCAGGGAAAGCAAATATATTTCAGCAGTCGCCCCAAATGAAAACGTCTGCGACTTTACATTAAAACTTTTAGAAAACGTAAGGGATTAGAAACATGAAAACAATATACGCTTCAACCGCAATTTTTCTTTCAAGCATGGTTATTTCGGGATGTGCGAGCGACAACGCATCATACGTTGAATCGGGCGGCGCAAGATCAATCATTACGACAAACAAAATCAACATTGCCGACTGGAACAGCGCGGCATCTGCGCTGATAAACGACATGCTTTCCTCCGGCGCGCTTGAAAAGACAGGCGAAACACAGCCCGTAAAAATGCTTGTAAGCAGAATAAGAAACTCCACAAGCGAAGTCATAGACGTTGAAATGCTCACAAGAAGAGTCGCCATGACTCTCACAAATTCGGGGAAAGTCCGCGTTGTAAGCAGCGACGCCGCAACAATAGAAATCGCAAAAAAAGAAGCCGAACTTTCGGGCAACAAGCTTGAAACTCCAAAAATTACCCTCACGGGAAAAATCAGCGAAGACAGGGAAAGCAATTCAAGCGCGCGCGAAGTCACCTACACTTTCAGCCTTGAACTTAACCATCGCGGAAGCCCCGTATGGATAGGCGAAAAACAAATAACAAAACAGTCCTCGAAAGGCATGTTCGGACTTTAAAATCCCTTGCATTAAAAAAACAAAATTCAAGAAATCCCGGCGGAGTGCCGGGATTTTTTTTGCAAAAAATAAAACGCAATATTTCGCGCAAAAAATGTTAAGAAGCCACGCATTAAAAAATTCCGAAAATAAAAAATGGCGTCCATAAAAACAGACGCCATTTTGAAAACCGCCGCAAAGCCTACTTTCTTTTGCGGTACGCCGCGAATGCGAGCGCAAGCGCGCCGAATATTGCCGCATATATCGAAGCTTCGGAAATTCTTATCCATAATATTTGTTTTGTAAGAAATCCGAAAAATTCTAAATACAGGGGAAGGAAGATGAAATCAAAAAACTTATTTACAGCGGAACGCCGAAAAAACAAATAATGAAGTCGCTAAAAATAAGCAGGTACACACTGCATAACTTCATAAAAAATGCTGACGACAGTACCTAAAAAATTTTGCGCCTCCTGGTTTTATATTGAAGGCGAAGCTGCAAAACGCAAACTTCGCCCTCGATTTTGAATTTAAACAAAAGCAAGCTATTTTTCAGACACTGCCTCGGCATACTCCGCGTCCGATACGGGGTCAAGCCAAGTATTTTTGTTCGTCTTGGGATTGCATGATATTGCAAGGTGCGAAAACCAGCTGTCAGGAGCCGCACCATGCCAGTGCACGACATTCGGCGCAATTTCAACAACATCCCCCGCTTTGAGACGCCGCGCAGGCTTGCCTTTTTCCTGATAAAATCCGACGCCGCCGACCGCTATCAGAATTTGCCCGCCCGTATGGCTATGCCAGTTGTTTCGGCAGGCAGGTTCAAAGGTCACGTTTGCAAGGGGAACGCCAAGCTCAATATTGGAAGCCAAAGGCGCAAGATACGACTTCCCGCTGAAATATTTGGCATAAGCCGTGTTTTCTTCCCCGAGCGGGAACGGACTTGTGTTTGACATGCCCTTTGACCCGTTTCCCACAAGCCTTAAAATTTCGCAAACCTGCACGTCGGTAATGCCGTTATGCTTTCCGATATTTATGTGGCTTGCAAGCTGGCTTTCCGTGCCCTCCATTGCGGCGAGCATTGCGATTGTTGCAATTTCGCGCGTCTTCCAGTCGAGATTGTTTCGCCCGAAAATATCCCCGAAAAGATGCGTTTTCAAAAATTCGTCAATAGCAGGAGCAAATTCAAAAATCGGACCTTTTACTTCGCGCCCCGCAAGCTTCGTCTGATTTTCCGTTCCGAAAGCAATGTCGCCCTTCGGGAAAGAATCGGGAATCGCACCGAAAGCGTCCTTGCCGCCGCGGCTTTTCAAAAGCTCCATAAAAGTCGCAAGAGAATTCAAACTGCGAGGAAATCCGCAATAAGCATAAACCTGCACAAGAACTTCCTTGTACTCGTTTACAGAAATACCCGAATCCAAACCCGACGCCAATGCGCCCCTTAGCCCGTTTTGGTCGCCCCTCGCCGCATACGCCGCCGCAAGAGCGATGTTCTGTTCCTTTTGTGTCAATGAATCCATTTTATCTTCCGCCTCCATTGCGCTTGAAAAACAAAGAGCCGCAAAGAGCGCGGCAATCCGCGTTATATTTTTCATGATTGATTCCTTTCGATTTTCTGCAAATTCGCCGTTCCATGTTTGTGGCGTAATTATATGAATTCCCCGACAAATTGTAAATGGGGATTCCTGCCTGAAATCTGCCAAATCCTGCCTACAAAAAAACAGATTCAAAGACAGGATTAGGCAGGTTTTAGGTCGTTGCGTATATTTACATAGAACATCGAACCATATATAATAAGGTACAAAAATCGGGATTTGCCTCCCGCAATCAAACGAAAGGAAAATTCATGAAAAAAAGAATTCTCGGAAAAAACGGATTGGAAGTTTCCGAAATGGGTCTCGGATGCATGGGAATGAGCCACGGCTACGGCGCGCCCGCTGACAAAAACGAGATGAAATCCCTAATCAGAAAAGCCGCACAACTTGGCATTACACTTTTCGACACGGCGGAAGTTTACGGCCCACACACAAACGAAGAACTCGTCGGCGAAGCCCTGAAGCCAATCCGAAATGACGTAAAAATAGCAACAAAATGCGGCATAAAAATTATCGGCGGAAAACAAGTTTTGGATGCCGGCCCCGAAACAATCCGCGCATCGCTTGAAGGCTCGCTAAAAAGGCTGAAAACCGACCATGTGGATTTGTACTATCTGCACAGGGTTGACCCGAACGTTCCTGTTGAAATCGTCGCAGAAACAATGTCGGAACTCATAAGAGAGGGAAAAATTCTCAACTGGGGGCTTTCCGAAGCGGGAGTGTCCACAATCCGCAAAGCGCATTTGATATGTCCTCTTTCGGCAGTTCAAAGCGAATATTCAATGTGGTGGAGAGAGCCTGAAAAAGAGCTTATCCCGACACTGGAAGAACTCGGCATAGGTTTTGTGCCGTTCAGCCCGCTCGGCAAAGGATTTCTAACAGGCACTATCGGAAAAGATGCGAAATTCGGCGCGGACGATTTCAGGTCGATAGTTCCTCGCTTTAAATCGGAATCTCTCAAAAAAAATCAAAAGCTTGCCCTGTACATAAAATCCGAAGCTTCAGAGATGGGAATAACTCCCGCGCAGCTTGCCCTTGCATGGATTATGGCAAAAAAACCGTGGATTGTCCCCATTCCCGGGACAACAAAAATTTCCAGACTGCAAGAAAATTTGTCAGCCGCAAGCGTGAGCCTTGCAGAGGAGCAAATGCAGAAACTGGACGCATATCTTGCGTCGGTTGAAATTGACGGCGACCGATACCCGCCCGAACTTGCGGCAAGAGTCGGAAAATAAAAAAAAGAAAGGCGATTTTATGGATAAAATTTTAATGTTTTTTCGGAATATGTTTGGCAATCAACGCATATGCGCAAAAAGAACGCCATTAACTTCCATCATGGCGTTAGCGGCTCTTTCCACGCTGTTTGGTTGCGCGAAAAACAAAGGCACAATATCAATTACAGAACAAGGGAGTTTCGCGGTTGGCGGAAGCATCATGACAGAAAAAGGGAAATTCAACCCTGACACCCTCGCGCCCGACGGACAAACCTACCGAGGATACCATGCGTATGTGTTTTACCAAATCCCCGAGAGCGCAAAGAAAACTCCCATGGTTTTCCTGCACGGCTACGGGCAGTGCAAAAAAACTTGGGAAACCACGCCCGACGGACGCGACGGCTTTCAAAACATTTTTTTGAAACGCGGATATAAAATTTATCTGATGGACCAGCCAAGACGCGGCGCGGCGGGACGGAGCATGTCCGCCGCCGAAATCAAGCCTGCCGGAGACGAGTAAATGTGGTTTTCCATTTTCAGACTCGGAAGATGGCCCGACTTCTACGAAGGTTCGCAATTCCCGCAAGACAAAAATTCACTCGACCAGTTTTTCAGGCAAGGCACGCCGAACATCGGAGCGTAAAATCCGAATTTAACGGCAAACGCCCTGTCCGAATTGTTCGACAAAATCGGAGACGGAATCCTCATAACCCATTCGGCAGGCGGCGGGCCGGGCTGGTATGCGGCAATGAAAAATCCCAAAATAAAAGCGATTGCCTCCTACGAACCGGGGCTCTTTGTGTTTCCTGAAGGAGAAGTTCCCCCTCCGATGCCAAGCAAAAGCCCTTTCGGGGAATTGAGAGCCGAAGAAGTTCCACTCAAAGATTTCATGAAGCTTATAAAAATTCCGATAGTGCTTTACTTCGGCGACTATATCCCGGACGAGCCGTCAAACGACCCGGGACTCGACAACTGGCGTGTGCGCAAGTAAATGGCAAAACTCTGGGTTGACGCAATAAATAAACACGGCGGAGACGCAACACTCGTTGACATTCCCAAAATGGGAATCCGCGGCAACACGCACTTCATGTTCGCGGAATTAAACAACCTCCGCATTGCCGAACTTCTGGAAAAATTTATCGAAGAAAAAGTTTTTTCAACCCGATAAACATTTTCAGCATAGCCCGCTCTGTTAAAATCCCCAAAAACAAAAAAATCTAACACGGATTCGTGTTAGATTTTTTTGGTGCTTTAGAAGGGACTTGAACCCTTACGCCTCGCGGCATACGAACCTGAATCGTACGTGTCTGCCAATTCCACCACTAAAGCTTGATTTAAAGACAATGAATAAAGTGTTAATGCGCCGATTAGTCAAGTTTTCTTTAAAGCAAATTGTCTTTTGCGTATTTTACCGCGTGCTCAACGTCGAAAAAAGCCCCGTCAAGCTGCGCTTCGTATGCGGCATTCAAAATATCCTTGAACTTCACGCTTGGCGTAAGACCAAGCTCTATCAAATGCCTGCCAAGGAGTATCGGTTTGGGAGCTGAATCCTTTATTGCGAGAGCTTCCGCCCTTTGCATAATCCACAAGCCCTGGGGGGAATCTTCGGGTTCGATGGGCGGGCGTCCGTTTCTGTCGGCGTCGTCGAGGCGCACAAGGCGGTCGATGCGCTTCACCTTACCCGCAAGTCGGCGTATTGCCCCGTCTCCAGCATTGCTGCGCCAAAGGTCCAAAACAGCCATATGACGCTCCACCAAAGGGACGACTTCTTCCACAATGGACTTCTCGCGCGTAAGATGCTCCAGAAATTTGCGCGCAACTTTGCCGCCAATAATATCATGCCCGTAGGAATGTATCGCGCCGTCGTCGCCAATCGTGGTGCATTTGGGTTTTCCCATGTCGTGGCATAGCACGGCAAGCCCAACAATCAAGTCTTCCCTATCGTCGCCTACCCGCTTTTTTGCGAAAGAATCCATGCAATGGGCGGTATGGACATAAACGTCGCCTTCGGGATGCCAGCGCGGATCTTGCGGGCAGTCCACCATATCCGCAAGTTCCCTGAAATATTTTACCCAACCGCAATCCCGCAAGAAGAAGAGCCCCCTTGAAAATTCAACGCCCTTTAAAATTAGTTTTTTCCACTCCTCAAAAATCCGCTCTTCGGGCAAATTTTCCATTTCGATTTTGGAGCATAGCTCGACAGTTTCGGGCGCGACGTCCAAGTTAAAGCGCGCCGCAAACTGCATTGCTCTTAGCACGCGCAAAGGGTCTTCCGAAAATCTTTCAGATGTGTGGCGGAGAATTTTATTCTTCAAGTCGCCCATTCCGCCGAATTCGTCTATGATATCGCCCGAAAGGATGTCGTATAAAATCGCGTTTATGGTGAAATCGCGGCGCGCGCACGCCTCTTTGGGCGTAAGAAACGGGTCGCCCACAATTTCAAACGCCTTATGCCCGATTCCCGTCTTGCGCTCGGTGCGCGGCATGCTGACATCAATGTCAAGCCCCTTTAAAATCCATACTCCAAAGCTTTTTCCGACAATTTCAAACCTGAATTTTTTTGACAAAATCCTCTCGATTTTTTCCGCATCAAGCCCGTATATCTCGACATCAACATCCTTCGGCTCGACTCCGAGCAGCGCATCGCGCACGCATCCGCCGACGCAATATGCCCTTCCCCCAGCCGCGCGGGCTTCGCGCGCCAGAAATTCGCACGCCCTCTTAGATTTTTCATCCGCGAAAATTTTCATAAACATTAGCATGTATAAAATTAGTTGTTGACGAATTTTGCAAGTGAAAGTTTAATTAAAAAAATCAACAAATTTTGAAAAATTTATGCAAGGCAGCCAATTTTCACTAAAAGGCAAAACGATATTGATAACGGGCGCGACTTCGGGGATTGGCAAGGAGTGCGCAAGAATTTTCGCGGAACTCGGAGCAAATGTCGTTTTGAGCGGAAGGAGCGAAGAAAAACTTAAAGCCGTTGCAAACGAACTATGTTTGGGAAACAGACCTTTGATTTGCGCCGATTTAAGCGATGAAAATTCGCTTGCAACCCTTGCGCGTGAAACTCCGCCTCTCGATGGATTTGCGGCGTGCGCGGGCATACATTATTCGTCGCTTTTAAAATTTTCCGACGAAAATGAAATTGAAAAAATCATAAGTTTAAACTGCACTGCGCAAATAAAGCTGACACGGCATCTTTTAAGAAACAAGAAGTTCAACAAGGGGGCGTCCCTTGTCTTCATGTCTTCAACAAGCGCGTTTCTGCCACAGCCCGCAATATCGGCATACTCCGCCTCGAAAGCCGCAATGATAGCATTTACAAAAGCATTGTCGGCTGAAATTGCGCCGCGCAAATGCAGGGCAAACGCAATCTGCCCCGCGCTCGTAAAAACTCCGATGACAGAGTCCTTTTTAAACCAAAATCCCGAACTCGCAAAAATCGACGAGGCAAAATATCCCCTCGGCTACGGAAAGCCCGAATATGTGGCAAACGCCGCGGCATTCCTGCTTTCAGACGCGTCTATTTGGATTACGGGAACAAGCCTTACGGTTGACGGCGGACTTACAGGCTCAAAGTAAATGAACATCATTGTTTGCGAAGACGATTTCGGATTGGACGTTTTTTGCTTTGCCAAAAGCGCGGGATTGAGCGTGTCGGGATATTTAAGCCCGATAGAAATAAAAAATTTCCCCGCAGAATATTTGGGGATTATGGAAAATTACTCCCCGCAGGCGGAAGACGTGTTTTGCATTGCAATAAAAGACATAAAAAAGCGCATTGCCGCCGCCGATTTTTTAAAAAGAAAAAACGCGAAATTCGCAAAAATAATCCACCCGACCTGCGAAGTTTCGCGGCTTTCGGAAATATCGCAAGGAGCGATAATCGCCCCGTTTTGCCTTGTTTCGGCAGGAGCTGAAATCGGGGAATTTGCGATAATTGAAAGCCACTCGCAAATCGGGCATAACGCAAGCGCGGGGGCTTTTTCAAACATAGGCTCGCATTGCGATCTGACGGGATTTTGCAAAGTCGGGGACAGGTGCGACATCGCAAGCGGCTGCGCGCTCGTTCCGAAAGTTAAAATCGCATCGGACGTAAAAATCAAGGCAAATTCGGCAATTATAAGCTCAAAGCGAAAGCCGGGGACATTCTGAGCGTTTTCAACTTTCCCCGAAGTCTGATTCCTCTTGGTAAATCCGCAAATCAAACAGTGGCAAAAGTGCGATGAACATATCCATGAAATCAGCCTGAATGCGCTCAAATGCGACCCATTCGGTATTGTTCACAAAAAAGTAAAACTGAAGCGGAAGCCCTTGAGAAGTCGGTTCAAGTTCCCTTACCATATACGTCATCTGCAAATTTACGCTTGGGTTATTCCTTATCAAAAATTCGGCGTAAGCCCTGAACAGCCCGAGATTGGTAAGCGTCTTGCCCTCCGCGTCCGCACTAAAATTTTCAGGAGTGAATTTTTCCAAGAAAGCAGATGTTTCGGATTTTTCACGCAATGACGCAAAATCTTTCGGCGAACAAAATTTTATGCTTTGCTGGTCGATGAGAATAGAGCGCATCACACGCCTTCCGCCGGAAATTTCCATAGTGCGCCAATTTTGAAAGGAATCGCTCACCAAGGCGTAAGGCGGAATCGTGGTTATGGTGTTGTCGAAGTTGTAAACTTTCACGGCATTAAGCCCGACTTCAATAACGTTTCCGTCCGCATTGTACTTTTTGACGGTAATCCAGTCGCCAATTCTTAACATATCGTTTAGCGAAAGCTGAATTCCCGCCACAAAGCCCAAAATGGTATCCTTGAAAACCAGCATTAAAATCGCAGCCGACGCTCCCAACCCCGTGAGAAGAGAGCGCGGAGACTTGTCTATCAAAATGCCTATTATGATAATTGCCGCCACAAACACCACGACCACCTGAAATATTTGTACAAATCCCTTTACGTAATTGCCCCCGTTTGCCGCTTTCTTTTTTGAAAATATTTCATTCAGCGCGGAAAGCAGGGAGTTTAACAGGCGCACCCCCAAAACGATAATCCAAATCAGGCAAAAACGCTCGACTATGTTTGCGCCGGGCTCGCCCGCGTAAAACACTGCGGGCAAAAACGCAAGAACAAGCAGCGCGGGCAGAAAGCTCGCAAGCTTCCCAATCAAATTGTGGGAGGCAATGGCGTTTCTCACATAAGGATTTTTTCTCTCCAAAAATCTCTTTGCAATTTTAAAGAACACGATGCGCAAAACGCAGGCAAGGGCAAACGCCGCCGCAAAAATTAAAACGACAAATATAGCCGAAACGCAAAAATCTACTTTATCCTCGGGAATTGCCCCCAATTTTCCAGCCAAAAAATCCCTTAATTTATCCATGATGCCCGCAAAAATTTTCCGTTAAAATCCGCAATTCAAAAAATACTTGAATAATGCCAAACAACATTTAGATTATATCGTCAGTTTTTAACACGAACTTTAATGTTAAGCCGCTTTAAGTTCAAGTTTTTTGCGCATTTTTGGCATGGGGTGCGGGGAATTACGAAGAATCGAATGCGCGCTTAAAAATTTTCCAAATATTTGCCTATGTTCCGACAAATAAAATTTGCCGCAATTTTTTTCATATGCGTCTTTCCCCTGATTTTGCAAGCGCAGGAGCTTCCCCTGCAAGCCTTTCAAACCCCTGACGGGGAATACACGAAAAACGACAATTTCAGGCTGACTTCCAGAAACAGCAAAGTCGCATGGATTGAAAAGAAGGATTCCCCCATTTTTTTGCAGCCGCGTGGCGGAAAATGGCCAAACACGCCGAAAGACGAAATATTTTTGGAGATGACATTTGCCGACGCCTCCTACGGCAGGCTCGAAATCCGCGCGATAAATTCTCTTGGGCAGGAAATCAAGCCTGACAAGTCCACTTACCATATTCTTTTAAATTCCCGCTCATGGAAAACCGCACACTACCGCTTTTCGGGAATAAAAAAGGAAGAGATTAAAGCGTTCTCCGTAAAGCTTAGAGAATCGCACTGGTCGGAAGACCGCGCCGCAACTCCCAATCCCGTCTTGGCAATCGCAAAGGCAACCGTAAGCGGAGAAGCATTCAACAACGCCTACTTCAAATACCTTATTGCAGAATCCTGGAAATATCCCTACAAGGGCAAAACAGTAAAGCCGCCAAACAACGACACGTTGAAGGGCAAGACAATGACGGGGTACCAGGGATGGTTCAGAACTCCGAACGACGCCTATCAAGACGGATGGGTGCATTGGGGCAATGTTCCCGCGCAAAGATTTTCGGTTGATATGTGGCCGTATTTGGACGACTACCCGAAGGGAGTCTTGGAAAAAGCGCATGAAACCAAGACGTTAAGCGGAAAGCCCGCGTATTTGTTTTCGTCAGCCCGCCCCGAAGTTGTATATACCCATTTTCAATGGATGAAAAAATACAACATCGACGGTGCGTTTTTGCAAAGATTCATAGGCGGAGACTCTTGGGCAAACAATAAAAGAGAGCAATGGGTCATGGGCAATGTCCGCGAGGCGGCAAATAGAACCGGCAGAATTTGGGCGATAGAATACGACATAAGCGGATGCTCCGACGAAAATATTTTTGAAAAAATTTCAAACGACTGGAAATGGTGCATCGACGAATTCGGACTGCGCGAAGACCCGAACTACGCAAGGGTTGACGGCAAGCCCGTCGTGTTCGTCTGGGGAATGGAGCTTCGCGGAATTTCCCTTGAAGAATCGAACAGGGTCATGAATTTTCTTAAAAACGACCCGAAGTACGGCGGCAACTACTTCATAGGCGGCGCATCAGGCAGATGGAAGGACAGACCCGACTGGATAGAATCTCATTTTAAAAACCACGACGCCGTTTTGTTCTGGCTCCACCGCAGTTATGAAAGCGACATAAAAAACGTAAAGGAACTGCTCGGCGAAAACGTACTGTACTACGCCCATATCCACCCGGGGTTCTCATGGGCAAATTTAAAGCACATACAATCCAATTCCGACCAGGCTTACACTCCGAGGCGAAACGGAGAGTTTGTCGAAGAGCAGATAAAAAACGCCGTTAGCGCGGGAGCCGAAATGTTCTTCATAGGAATGTTCGACGAATACGACGAAGCCACCGCCTTCATGCCGATGTCAGACGACCCTCCGAACACTCCGATAATAAAGGGCGCAAGAGTTTCGTTTAACCGCTCAAAAGACGCCGAAAGAGTTCCGCGCGCCTACAACAAGCCGTCTATCGAATTTACATTCGGGGAAAGCCCCGCAAAAGGAATAGAACCGACAAATTTCAGAATGCAGTGGGAAGCCTCCATAAAAATCCCCGCAGACGGGAACTATACATTTGAAGTGGAAGCCCCCGACGGCGACGGCTACGAGTTAAAGCGCGGCAACAAACAGCTTATACGCGAAAACAACCACCAAAGTTCCATGCCTCCGCGAACAACCACGGTGAGCCTGAAAAAAGGCTACATGTTCCCTGTCCAGATAAATTACGAACATCGAACGGGCGAAGGAAAGATGCGCTTAATGTGGTCGAGCGACAAAATAAAACGCCAGCCCGTTCCCGCCGAGGTGACATTCGACGCATGGGGCAGATTTATCACAAACGAAGACTCCACTCCATTTAGATACCTTGAAATTTGCGAGGACGCCCACGATATGATAAATCCGCAAGCCGCCTACAAAGGCAGACAAAAAGCCCCGCGCCCGAAAAAGAAGCCAAACAAAAACGTGCGCAAACGTTGAAAAACAAAAACGCCATCGCAAAAAGCTTTGGCGTTTGTTTTTATTAAAATTCAAAATGGTTTTTATCGGGAACAGCCTGCGCCTTGCATACCGAGTAAATTTCAGCCTTCAATTCAGGCACTCCCTCTTCCGAAAGGCAGGAAATCGGAATTATTTTTATATTCGGGTGCTTCTTTTCAAACTTCTTTAAATTTTCCAAGGCGGCAGGCTCGTCCATTTTGTTTGCCGCAACCACTATCGGTCTTTCAAGCAGTTTTTCATCGTAAAGGGAAAGCTCTCTTATCAAGACCGAATAATCTTCAATCGGGTCCCTGCCGTCTTCTCCCGCCATGTCGAGCATAATCAAAAGCATTTTGCATCTTTCAATGTGGCGCAAAAATTTATGCCCAAGTCCCTTGTTTTCAGACGCCCCGTCGATAATTCCCGGAATGTCCGCCAAAACAAGCCTGTCGTAAAATTCGGGATACTCTATAATTCCGACATTGACGTGCAAAGTCGTAAACGGATAAGAGCCGACTTTTGGACGACCGAACGTAATCAAATTCATTAAAGAAGACTTCCCCGCATTCGGGAAACCCACCATTCCGACATCGGCAATGGTTTTAAGAACAAGCTTAAACGTGCCTTCCTCGCCCTCTGTTCCCTCCGTAAACTGCCTCGGAGCGCGGTTTGTTGATGTCTTAAAATGGGTATTGCCCAAGCCGCCCTTGCCGCCGCGCAAAATCAAGATGCGCTCTCCGTGCTTTAAAACTTCCGCGGCAACCATGGAAGTTTCGGAATTTATTATTATCGTGCCAAGCGGGAAATGCACGTCGATGTCTCCGCCGTCCGCGCCCGTCTTGTTGCGTCCCATGCCTTTGCCGCCACTCTTTGCCACAATTTGCGGAGTGAAGCGGTAGGCTTCAAGGTCTGTCATATTTTCGTCGCCCAAAGCGTAAATATTGCCGCCGTTGCCGCCGTCGCCGCCGTCGGGACCTCCGAACGGAATAAACTTTTCGCGCCTGAAACTCGCCGAACCGTCGCCGCCGTTGCCCGCTCTCATGTAAATTTCTGCCTCGTCTATAAACATACAAGACAGAGTGGATTTGCTTAAAAAGTTTTCAAGCAAATTATTTTCTATTTGCCGAATTGAGACCAGTCGCCCGAATAATAGGCTTTTTTCAGCTTTTCAGCCTTTTCGGTTTCGCCTTTTAAAACAAGCATGCTTCTTAAATCGCGGTAAATATAAAATTGAAGCCACCAGCCGTTTGAATATTTTTCGCGGATTGAGTTTGCCGCCGAAAGCTTTGCGTACCAAGAAGTGTCAAGCCCGCTTTTTTGCGCGATTAAAAGAAGCTCCTGCGCGTTTTCCCACATGCGGTTTGCCATTTCCGCGCCAAGCTTCAAATAGTCGGCGTATGAGAATTTTGAAATGTCGATTTTTTCGCAGATATCGGAAATTCCAAGCTCCGCCAAACTCACGGTTTCCTCGAAAACCTTGTCGCCGTCCAAGTCGTATTTTATCGTGTCGAAAAATCCGTTTTTGTCGGAATCCTCATAGAGGATTGTTGCAAACTTTTTGGGGTCCTTGTTTTGAAACGTCCTGTTAAAGCCCTGGAAATACTCGGCGTCCTGGTCTATGCGCCAAGCTCCCCACTCAGCCCCCGCCAAGTGAAGCTTTCCGTCGAATTTTGCGATGTACAAAAATCCGCCGCCATCGCCATTTAAATCCCACTCTCCCCTGTCGCCCGAAGGGTCTGACTGCACGTTGTCGTCAAGCCCGCCTTTGTTTGTACCGACTTTAAACACGTCCAAAGGCTTGTAAAACTCCACGCGCTCCCACCTTGAACAGTCGTCGTCCTCGTCATATACAAACCAGAACTTAGACCACTTGGCGTCTTTTGAGTACATCAGCTCCTTAACCTGCCTGTGGTCGGGATAAACAAGCTCTTGCAAATTTCTTATTCTCGGGTCGGGGAAAAACTTGTCAGCCTCTTCCATTCCCCTCATCGCCTTTAAATTTTTTATGCGTTGCACGCAGTCGGTGTATTTAAAACCGTCGCCAATATAGCATATGGAAAAATCGAAATCAAATTCGTTGCCGGGAGCGTTGTCATTGTCCAAATCAACCGCAAGCGAAAGCCAGTCGCAGTTGCCGCCAAGCTGCGAATATTCCTTGGTGTTAGGCTTCGCGCCCTCTTTTCCAGTCTTTTTGAATGGAACCATGACCCTGATTGCCATTTCGCTTAAATTGTCAAAATCCTCGTCATAAAACAAAAACGGATTTTCCCAGTTTAGGCGCAAATCCCGCATTTTGTCGGTTGAAGTATGGTTTTTCAAAAACGCCTTTTGCCCGCCGTAGCCCAAATAAAAGTTTGAAAGCCCCGATTTTTTCCATGCGTTTATTTTGAAATTTTGCCAGTCGATGCAGTTGAAAACGCCATCATGCTGAGTGTCTATAACCCACATGTAATGACCGTTTGGCCAAACCAAATCAGTGGGCTCAAGCGGATATTCCGCGACAAGCTGAAGGTCGGCCTTCATATCGCCGTCTTCGTCGAGCCACTTTACGATAAAGTCGTAAACGCCGTCATTGTTTCTATCTACAAGAAGGCAGGAGTTCACCGCCGGCAAGGCAAAATCCCCTTTATTTATGCCGTTTTTTCCGTCGTCAAGCCAAAGCATCGGAATGCCCTTTGAAGAGACGGTCTTAATGGCGTCAAAAACTCCATCGCCGTTTAAATCCAAATACTCGACATCTTCCAACGAGCTTGGAAGCGGAGGGCGTACGGTGTTTATCTGCAAACCGACATTCCAATAGTCTTCTTTTGCAAACGCAAACGCCACCAAAAACAAAAAAATCGAACTTGCGAAAAAGGCTTTCATCGAAAGAGAAAATTAACAAGCCCCCGTCGTTCTTCAAGAAAAAATCCCATTAAAATTTTCTCGAAAAAATTTTCCCTTCAAGTAGAGTATGATTAAATTTTCACAATGGATATTTACGGCGAAGAAATTTTCATAATAAGCGGACCGACCGCTTCGGGAAAAACGGCGAAAGCGATAGAGCTTGCAAAAGCTGTCGATGCCGAAATCATTTCCTGCGACAGCGTGCAAGTTTACGAATTTATGGACATAGGCTCTGCAAAACCGTCCGCAAAAGAGCGCGCCGAAATTCCGCACCACTTGATAGACGTATGCCATCCGTCGCGACAATTCAGCGTCGGCGAATATGTGGCTCTTTCAAAACACGCGCTGGAAAAAATCCTGAAAAACAAAAAAAGGGTAATCGTTGCCGGGGGAAGCGGATTTTATTTGAAAGCTTGGTTTTCTCCCGTGACGGACGAAATTGAAATTCCAAAATCCGTAAAGGATGAATGCCAAAAGCTGTTTGATTTGGGCGGAAGCGAAGCACTCAAAGAGAAGTTGCTATCCCTCGACCCCGAAGCCGCCGACTCCATAGACATTCAAAATCCGCGCAGAATACGCCCCGCGCTCGAAAGAGTTTTGGCGACATCTCTCACCCTCAAAGAACTGCGCAAAAAATTCGAGAGCCTGCCTTGCCCGATGGGCAACTTCAAAACCAATTTCAAAAGCACCGACATGCCCGACGAAGAGCTTTTTAAAAGGGTGAAAACACGCACCGAAAAAATGATAGAAGACGGGCTTATAGAAGAAACGAAAAAATTGATGTCTATCGGGATTGAAAAAAATCCGTCGGCTGCAATGGCAATAGGATACCGCGAAACAATGGAAGCCATAAGGCAAAACGACTTTTCAAACCTCGCCGAAAAAATATTTTTATCGACAAAAAAACTGATAAAAAAACAGCGCAAATTCCTAAAAACGCAGATAAGGCTTTAAGACAACCTAAGCCCCGCGCTTTCCAATATTCCCGTCCGCAAAAAATTCGCAAAGTCGTACTGGTTAGTTTCAATTTCACGGGTGGAAACTTCGCCGCCCGAATAGGAGTCGAGGGCGAAAACCAAAAGCCCGTCAACAACTTCCCTTGTTTTTTTTCCTCCCGAAATTTCCTGTTGGACTATCGAAGACGGATTTGCCTGCAACACCCTCGCGCAAAATTTTATTTTCAACTTCGCCCTACCCCATTCAAGGGAATATGCGGAAGCATCATCATAAAAGACATCGCCCGCGGCAAACGAAAAGCATGTGCCACGCGTCGCCCCCTTCAAAGTGAGCGCAATGTCCAAGCTTTCCATAAAAGCGTCGGAAAGTTTGAAAAACCAACCTTGCGCGAAGCCGCCCTCAAAAAATTTTTCGACTCCGCCTTCAATGCTTTTTCTTAAAGCCGCCCTCATGCCCGCATAAAACAACGGGTGCCCGAATTTCTCGGACACCCGCAAGCCTTAAAAATTAAAGACCCAAAATTTCTTTTGCGGAATTGCTTTCGTCAAGCAACTCCTTGTTTGTTGCGTCAATCTTCGCGCGGGAAAATTCGTTGATGTCCAAACCTTCAACGACATGCCAAGTCTTGCCGTCTTCAGTGCGGACGGGAAGGGAAGTTATGATTCCCTTGGGCGTTCCGTATTCTCCGTTCGAGCAGACGCCGACGCTGAACCATTCGCCTTTCGGGGTCGGAGTTGAAAGCGCGTAAACAGTGTCGATTGCCGCGTTTGCAGCGGAAGCCGCCGAAGACGCCCCGCGCGCGGCGATGACTGCCGCACCGCGCTTTTGCACGGTCGGGATAAAGTCGTTTTCAAGCCAGTCCTTGTCGTTTACGACTTCAACCGCGGGCTTTCCGTTTATCGTGGCATTGTATGCGTCGGGATACTGGGTTGAAGAGTGGTTGCCCCAAATTACGACATTCTTGACATCGCGGCTCAATACGCCGGTCTTGTTTGCAAGCTGGTATGTCGCGCGGTGTTGGTCGAGCATCGTCATTGCAAACCAACGGTCTGCGGGGATTGACGGAGCGGACTGTTTTGCAATCCAGCAGTTTGTGTTGCAGGGATTGCCTACCACAAAAATACGCACGTCTTTTGCGGCATATTGTTCGATTGCCTTGCCCTGCCCCGTGAAAATGCCGCCGTTGATTTTCAAGAGGTCTGATCTTTCCATGCCCGCCTTGCGCGGCATGGAACCTACGAGAATTGCCCAGTTTACATCCTTGAAGCCCTCCGCCAAATCGGAAGTGCAAACGATTTTTTCAAGAAGCGGAAAAGCGCAGTCGTCAAGCTCCATTTTCACGCCTTCAAGCTTGTCCATCGCGGGGGCAATGTCTATTAAATTGAGCTCGACAGGCTGGTCAGCCCCGAACAAATCGCCTTTTGCGATGCGAAACACCATTGAATAACCAATATTGCCGGCGGCGCCGGTAACTGCTACTTTTATTGCTTTTTTCATAATAGTCCTTAAAAAAAATTGTATTCTTAAAGTTTATGAATTTGCCCAAACTTTGCAAAACAAAATTTAAAAAACTCCTTTCAACCTTAAAATCTCTTTTATTCATCGGCATTCTTCCGATATTTTTTTCGGATTTTTTTAATTTTTCGTTTGACTGAAATAAAAAATTCCACCTTAATTGCTTATGTTTTAAGCGGATTTTACTCCAATTAACCTCAACAAAAATATAAATATTATATGAATAAAGCAGATCTCATCGCAAAAGTACAAGAAATCCTCGGCGCAGACGCAACAAAAGCTTGCGCGGAAAGAGCCCTCAACGCAGTCATCGAAGCCATCCAGTTTGGCGTAAAGAAACAGAAGAAGGTTCAGCTCATCGGCTTTGGAACTTTCTCCGTAGTTGACCGCAAGGCGCGCACAGGCATCAACCCCAAGACCAAGGAAAAGATTAAGATCAAGGCTTCCAAGGCAATCAAGTTCAAGGCAAGCTCCGCATTCAAGGCAAAGTAAGATTTGCGGGAACAAACCCAATCTTGATAAAAAAAGACGCCTGTCTCGGGCGTCTTTTTTTTTGCGTCCGCCATAAAAGCGCGTTTTACATTTTTTATATTGCGCAAAAACAATGTTTTGACATTATTTAAAGCCAATATGAAAAAAACTTTGACATATTGCCTGTTGGCGGGTGCGGGATTGTTTATAAGTGCCTGTGGACTGCTGGAAGATTCCATTGCGGAAAAATCCGCCTCAAACGCGTGGGAATTCGGGCTTGACTTGGCTTTTCTCGAAAAATACGCGGACTGCATCGTGCTTGGCGAAAACGAAAGCTTTGTGGCAGTGTCGCCCAAGCTCCAAGCTCGAGTCATGACATCCACTCTAAGCGGTGATGGCGGATACAGCATGGGCTGGATAAACCGCAATCTCATAGCTTCGGGAGAGAGGGAAAGCCACGGCAACTTATACGGCGGCGAAGACAGATTTTGGATAGGCCCCGAAGGCACCGACCACTCTGTGTTCTTTGAAAAAGACGCGCTATTTGTCCCCGACAACTGGAAAATACCGCAGGATATTTCGTCAGAGCCGTGGAAAGTGAAAAGCAAGAACCGCCACCAAGCATCTTTTGAAAAGGAAATTTCGCTTAAAAACGCCAAGGGGGAAAACATAAAAATTTTGGCAAGCCGCGAAATTACATACATCACGAAAGAAAACGCCAAAATGATTTTGGACACTGAAATTCCCGAAACTGTCAAAATGGTTGCCTTTCAATCGGTGAACAAAATCACGAACAAAGGAGAAAAGCCCTGGGGAGAAAAAAGCGGTCTTATAAACTTGGCGGTGGTTTCCACGTTCCATGCGAATAAAAGCACCTACGCCTTCCTTCCGTTTAACCAAGGCTCGCCCAAAGACATAGGCTCGATAATAACCGACATGTACAACGAATCCCCCATCGGAGACAGGCTTTCGGTTGCGAGTGATTTTGTGAGAATGCGCATGGACGGCTCGAAGCTCGGCGAAATTTTTATGAATCCCAAGCGCACGCGCAACATTTTGGGCGCGTACGATTCCGACCAAAACCTGCTGACAATCATAACGTTCGTTCCGCCGCCTGCGCCCGCAAAATACATCGCCCCTTACTGGCGCAGGACAAATGACATGCTTGACGGAGACGCCGTTTCGATATTCAACAACGGCCCCGCGAACCACGACACATTCTATGCCGACAAGTTTTTCAAAACCTCGACATTCTCTCCCGCCCTCGCGCTCGAACCCCAAAAATCGCAGCTACACATACAGCGCACGTTCCACTTCAAGGGTTCTGAATACGAGCTTGAAAAGATAGCGCAAAAGCTTTTGGGAGTTTCGATGAAACAGCTGCGCCCTGAATAATTGAAAAATTTTTCCGATAAAACAACTTTAAACTATTTTTATGGAAACTATAAAACCAGACGCTTTTTTGGAAACGCTAATGGCGACAAAATCGCCCACGGGAGCGGAAACGCAGGCGGCATGTGCTGTCGATGCTTTCGCAAAGCCATTCGCCGACGCATATTCGCGCGACGTTTTGGGAAACAGATTTGCCACTGTCGGCAATGCGGAAAAAACCATAATGTTCGCGGGGCATATCGACGAAATCGGGCTTATAATCTCGCATATCGACAACGACGGATTTTTGTTCTTCCAACAGCTCGGAGGGCATGACAACATAATGCTTTCGGGAAGAAGAGTCGCAATCCTTACAAAAAACGGGATTGTGCGCGGAGTTACGGGCAAGAAGGCAATCCACTTGATGGACGCGAAAGAGCGCAAAGACGTTCCCGAAACCCACCAGATTTGGATAGACATCGGCGCAAAATCAAAAGACGAAGCTGAAAGCCTCGTTGAAATCGGAGACAGCGCGGTATTTGAATGCGGGCTTGAACACCTCCACGGCAGCCGCTACGCCGCAAGAGCTTTCGACGACAAGGCGGGATGCTACTGCGCCTTTGAAGCCCTGCGCAGGATAAAGGAAAAAGGCGGAAACCCCGACTTCAAAATAACGGCGGTCGCCACAAGCCAGGAAGAAATTGGAACGCGCGGCGCATGGACAGCCTCTTACAGCGTAAACCCGCAAATAGGAATCGCCATAGACGTCGAACATGCGACAGACTTCCCAACTTGCGACATCCGCAGATACGGGCTTATAAAGCTCGGCGCAGGTGTTGTGATTTCAAGGGGTCCGAACATCAACCCCGTCGTTTTTGAGCGTCTCGTTGAATGCGCAAAGAAAAATAACATTCCATACCAGATAAACGCAGAGCCGCGCCCGACGGGGACAGACGCCCGCATACTGCAAATGACAAGGCGCGGCGTTGCAACAGGGCTTTTGGGCATTCCGTTAAGATATATGCACACTCCCGCCGAAACTGCGGATTTGCAAGACGTCCAAAGCTGCGCCGCCCTGCTTGAAGCTTTCGCGCTCTCCGTCAGAAAAGAAGACGACTTCACTTTCTAATATCATGAAAAATCTCCCTTTAAGCAAAAAGACAATACTTCTTACGCGCCCGAACAACGAGCCCCTCGCCTCTCAGTTGAAAGAGCTTGGAGCGAAAGTTTTGGAATTGCCGCTGATAGACGTGCAATTTGAGGCGGACGCGGAGGTCGCAGACGATGTTTTGAAAAACCTCGCCTGCTATGAATGGATTTTATTTACAAGCGCAAACGGCGTAAAGGGCTTCTTCAAGGAATTCTTCAAGAAGTTTAAAGACATACGCTGCATAGGGCCTTGCAGAATTGCCTGCGTGGGAAGCGCAACCGCCGACGCATTGAAGGAGTTTTTCATTCAAACAGACGTCATTCCAGAAAAAGCCACAGGCGAAGCCATGGCGGAAGCAATTTTAAACTACGAAACAATCGAAAATTTAAATATGCTTTACGTCACGGGCAACCTAAACGACAACTCCGTATCAAAGATTTTGGAAGAAAAAGGAAGAGCCATCGTCGATACATTCCCCGTTTACAAGACCTCGGTAATAGAGCTTGACGGCGAACACGAAACCTTGAAAGAGTTTGTTGAAAACGGGGCGGACGCAATTTATTTCGCAAGCGGCTCGGCAGTCGAAGGCTTTGTGAAAAACGCGAAGAAGCTTTCACTTAAAAAAGGCGCAAAAAGCCCGAAAGCTTATTCGATTGGCGAAAAATGCTCCGAAAAGATGAAAAATTCCGGCATTCCCGTCGCAAAAGAAGCAAAGCATCCAAGCCTTGTCCTGGAAATGCTGACGGAAGAGCTTGGCTGATTTCATGCCAACTATTTTGCAAAAAACAAAAAATCCGCGCCTTATGCGGATTTTTTTATTTTTCAAATTCAATTTTCATCTTGTTTCGCGGGTGGTGCGCGCTGTGCTCGGCAATCAAGGCGGAATCGGCGACTTTTGTGTATATCTGAGTTGTCGCCAAGTCGGAATGCCCCAGCATTTCTTTTATCGCCATTAAATTTGCGCCCGCGCCCAAGAGATGGGTTGCGAACGAATGCCTCAGCATATGCGGCTTTATTTCATGCTCGATGCCAGCCCTCAGCGCGTATTTTTTGATGTTGTGCCAAAAAGTTTTACGCGAAAGCTTGTCGCCCTTATTTGTGATGAAAAGATAAATCGGGTGTTTTTTTCTGAAAAAATCGCGCGAAAAATTCACATAGTCGTTTATCGCGCCGACGGCTCTGCCGCCTATCGGGACGAGTCGAACCTTGTCGCCCTTGCCGCAGACGCGTATTATTTTGGCTTGAAAATCCAAATCGGAAATTTTCACCCCGCAAAGCTCGCTTACGCGCAATCCGCTGCAATACATAAGTTCAAGCATTGCCCTGTCGCGCTTTTCAAGCATATTTTCGCGCGACGGCTCGGCAAGGAGTTTCAAGACTTCTTCCCTGCTCAAAACTTTCGGAATTTCCCTGCGGACTTTGGGGCGCGCAATAAGCTCCGAAAAATCGGACTTCCAGATTTTTTCCTCAATCAAAAAACCGCTCAATGACTTTACCGCGCTCAGCTTTCTCGACTGCGTGGAGGTTTTCGCCCCGCGCGAAATCTTGGCAATCCATTCTGAAATTTCGGCTTCGGACGCACCGCTGAAAGACCGGATTTTTTTCGACTGCAAAAAGAGCGCAAACTGCTCGACATCGCTCAAATAAGAAGCTACGGTGTTGCGGCTCTTGCCAAGCTCCATTTCAAGATAGAGCTTGTATTCCAAAACAGCGTCTTTAAATTCCTGCGAAAGCAGCATATTTTACCGCGCGGAAAGAAGTTTTCTTACTGCCGCAGTTACAGGCATTTTAGACGCTTCGACGTCCGCCTCTATTTGCGGCAAAATGCTTGCGACCTCTGGCCTTGAATAAAACTCGCGCAAAATTTCATCGTCAAGCACCGAATGCAGCCACTCGCGCTTTTGATAAGCCCTGCGGATTTCAAAAAATCCCGTCTCAAGCATTTTTTTATGAAACTCTTGAAGCCTGCGCCAAATTTCCATCACGTTAAATCCCGTATGGGCAGAGCACACCTCGCAAAAAGGCGACCAGTTCGGTGTCGGGCTGTTCAAAAAATGCAGCACACCCGCAAGCTCCGCCTTTTTAAGGGTTGATTTCTCGACCAAATTGCCGTCGCACTTGTTGACAGCTATCGCGTCGGCAAGCTCTATAACGCCTTTTTTTATCCCTTGCAAGTCGTCGCCCTGCGTCGCAAGCTGCACAAGCAGGAAAAAGTCGGACATCGACCTCACAGTGACTTCGCTCTGCCCCACGCCAACAGTTTCAATTAAAATCGTGTCGAAGCCGAAAGCCTCGCAAAGAAGCATTGTCTCGCGGCTTTTGCGGGCAACTCCCCCCAATGCACCGCCCGAAGGCGAAGGTCTTATAAAGGCGTTTTCGAGCCTCGACAAGTTTTCCATGCGGGTTTTGTCGCCCAAGATGCTACCACCTGTAAGAGTGCTTGACGGATCGACAGCCAAAACGGCAACCTTCTTTCCCTCTTTGCAAAGCATTGTGCCAAGACACTCGATGAAAGTGGATTTCCCCGCCCCGGGCACGCCCGTAATGCCGACTCTGAAAGACTTTCCCGAATGCGGCAAAAGCTCCGAAACAAGCTCCTGGGCTTTTTCTATGTGGCGCGGCGCGTTGCTTTCAATCAAGGTTATCCCGCGCGAAAGCATTGTTTTGTCGCCGCTTAAAATTCCGTCTTTATATTCGGCAACCGAAAAGCTTTTGCGCTTAACAACGGGGCGTCTTTTTACCACTTGCGAAAATCCGCCATCTTCAAAGCCGTCGTGCCTTGCCTTGACGCCGGGCATCACTTCGGTTGCAAAAACCGACTTGTCGGCATTTTCGGGAACCCATTCGGGCAAAGTTTTATCGTCATTCATCGCCGCCGTCCTCCAAATATTTCTTTCCGATGTTTTTTTTCGACTTTACGCCAAGTTCCTCCAACCGTATCGCAGTGCCCAAAACGCCTTGCCTACCCGAAATCGAAGTATCCAAATCGGCATATCCCCTTTGGACTTTTTCTATCGACTTGCCAAGCTCCCCAAACCTTTCGAGGAAGAGGCAAATCCTTTCGTGGAGGCTCTTGCCAAGTTCCGCGATTTCAAGGGTGTTCTTGTTCTGCTTTTCGATGCTCCAAATATTTTCCACCGTCCTTAGGCATGCAAACAAAGTTGCGGGGCTTGCAAGGGCGATTTTGAGGGAATTGGCATATTGAAGCAAATTTAAATCCTTCGTAATCGCAAGCTCGAACGCCCCTTCGATTGGAATGAAAATCAAAACGAAGTCGGGGTTTTGCACGTCCTTTAACGCCTCGTAATTTTTTGAGGAAAGACCTTTTATGTGGGCGCGCACCGAATTTAAAAAGAGCTTTAATTCCGCCTCGCGCGTTTTATCGTCAGGCGCGGCGCAATAATTCATATAGTTTACAAGCGACACCTTGGAATCTATTATGAAATTTCTGTTGTCGGGCAGACGCACCAAAACGTCCAATATGCGCGATTTTCCGTCCTGCGTATGGCTGTCCTGCGTCAAAAAATTCACATTTTCCACAAGCCCGCAATTTTTCAAGGCGTCCTCCAAAATCATTTCGCCCCAATTTCCTGCCGTTTTGTTGTTTGAAACAAGAGCCTTTGCCAAATTGTCCGCCTCTTTTGAAATTTTTGCGTTCATTTCAGAAAGCATATTTATCTGGCGTTCCAAACTTCCGTATTTTTTTGCGTCGTGCTCCGCTACATCGTCTATGCGCTTTCTGAAAGACGCAAGATTTTCTTTTAGCGGAGACAAGACGCCGTCAAGCTGGATTTTGTTTGAAGATTCAAATTTCTGGCGCGCGGCGTCAAAAATTTTCGCGCTGAAAGCCTCAAATTCGCCAGCCTTTTCAAGCATGGCTTTTTCCCTCTCCTGCATTCGCGCTTCCGACTTTTCAAGGCGAATGTTTTCATTTAAAAGAGACTCTATTTTCTTGTCCTTTTCAGACATACCCGCCTCCAAAGACGCCGAAAACTTTTCAGCGGCCTCGCGCTTAAAAATCTCCTCTTTCAACGCAAATTCCAAATTCGATTTTTCCTCCGCGCTCGCGCCCAAATCTTTTCGCAAAGACGCAATGCGAAAATACCCCCCAACCGCCCAAGCAAAAAGCACTACGCACGACAAAATCAACAAAACAAAAGCTGTTCCGACATTTTCCATCTGAAAAAAAACCAGTTTTATAGCCATTAAAACACTTCAAAAAAAATATTCCAAGCATTTTAATTGCGGGTACAAAAAAAAGCGGCTTAAAAAACGCCGCCCTTTGAGATTTGAATGAGTTTTTAAAGCTTCAAACGCGCTTCCAAGCCCTTTACGATAAAATTATAGGCTTCGTCAACGCTTTCGACATACTTGAAATACTTCAAGTCGTTTTCTGAAATCACGTCGCTGTCTATCAAGTGGCGGAAGTTCACCGCCTTTTGCCAAAACTCCCTGTCAAACAAGACAATCGGGAATGTTTCGTGCGTCTTGCGGGTTTTCATTAGCGTAAAGACTTCAAAGAACTCGTCGAAAGTTCCCGTGCCGCCAGGGAATACGACAATGGCCTTCGCAAAAAATAGAAGCCAAAATTTTCGCATAAGAAAATAGTGGAAATTTATGCCCAACTCCTTTGTTACATAATCGTTTTGACGCTGCTCGTCGGGAATTGTTATGGTAAGCCCCAAATTTCTGCCGCCTGCCTTGAATGCGCCCTTGTTCGCCGCCTCCATGATGCCCGGACCTCCGCCGGTCATTATGTAAAAGTTGTCGCGCTCGCCAAATTTTTTCAAATTTATCCACTCCTGCAAACGCATTGCAAGCTCCTCTGCCATCGCATAGTACTTTGACATTCTTTTGTCGCGCTCGGCGTCGGCAAGCTTCTTTTTCATTGCCTGCGAAAGGCGTGAAACTCCCTTTGCGCGCTTTTTAATTTCAGCCAAATTGGCTTCCGCGACTTCGGGAGACTTTATGCGCGACGCGCCGAAAAACGTGATTGTGTTTTGGACGCCGAAGTGGTCGAAAACAATCGCGGGCATAAGCAAGTCGCGCTGAATTTTCACTATGCGATCCGACATGTTTGAAATCGCGCTGTCAATGGGCTGGTCGGCGGGAGAATCAATTATTTTGCCTTTCACGGCTTTTGAACCCCCGTTTGATTTTTTTGTCTTTGATACTTTTGCCATATTTGCCTTTCGTTTTGCCATGCAAAAAAAACCCCGACTTAAAAATCGGGGATTTTTTCGATTTTTTAAATGCTATTTTACATCAACGTCAATTTCATTGACCTGCTCTTTAACCTGCTCAGCCGTCGCAGAGTCAACGGGTTCAGCCTTTATTTGAGCGGGGCTTATTGAAACAGGAACAACCTTTTCCGCAAACCCTCTCGCGCGGATGAAAAGCTTGCCCTTGGCGTCGGCAACGCCCTTCAAGGGAACGACAACGCTGTCATGCCCGGGCTTTACGAAAACTTCGCCCATCATGACCGCGCTTGGAATGTTTGTTTTCACGTCAATGTAATATCCCTTTTCTCCCGCCTTGAAGCCGATATTGAAAATCACGTTTACGATGTCGCCCGTATTGATGTCGATTTGCGCAGGCGAAACTTCCAATTCAGAGCGGTCAATGCGGAACGCGCCAATCCAAGACTTGCCCGATGCGCTAACAAGCTCGACATCGTATGTCTTGTCTGATTCAAGAGGGGGAACGACAAAGCTTATCGTGTCGCGCGTCACGCTTTCCACTGTGGCAAAGACGGGGCCGAACTTGATTTTATCCTGCGAATTGAAGCCCCTGCCGACAACGGGAACAACCGCGCCGATATGCCCTCTGTCAAACTGCATGTTCATAATGTAGCGGTCGGCGACTTTCAAAGTGTAAACATTGTCGCTTTGGAAGGAGCGCGTCACAACGCCGCCTGCGCCGGTGTCAGACTTGTATTCCAAAATGTAGTAGTACTTCGCCTCTTTTCTGCCTTTTGGCATGTTATAGTCGAACTCGTACATTCTGTCGCCCGGTCTCGAAGAAATTTCGCGCATGGGCAAAGTCTGTTCGTCGATGACGACAAACGGCTTAACGGACCCTTTGACAACGCCGCCGTCGTTGATGTGCGCGCGCATGCTCAAAGTGTATATTCCCGAAGGATTTTGCGGAAATTTTTCGGGGGACAAATTGGTAATCGAAGAGCACCCCGCGACGATTAAGCCCGCGAACGCTCCGCCAAGAAATTTAAAAATCTTTACAATATTCATGGTTTTGACATTTAATTTTATATCAAAAGCTTTAAATATTTATTTCGATAGTGCAAGACAAACTTAAAGATATTTTTAAAAATTCGCCAAAAGAAACAGCCGCATACGTCCATGTTCCGTTTTGCGCGAGAACTTGCGCCTACTGCAAATTCTACAAAACAGCCCCCTCTTTCCAAAATCTGGAGCTTTACCTGCAATGCCTTGAAAAAGAAGCGTCGCGATTTTTTAACAGCGCAAAAGGCGCGGAAATTTCAAGCATATTCATAGGCGGCGGCACTCCTTCGATTTTAAGCGAAAACCAGCTCTCCCGACTTGCAAAAATCTTTGAGCATCAGGCGGGGAAAGTTGAATGGACAATCGAAGCCTCCCCTTCAACCATAAATCCGCAAAAGCTAAAAACCTTAAAAAGCCTCGGAATAAACAGGATTTCCCTCGGAGTGCAAAGTTTCAGCGAGCGCACTTTGAAAAATCTTGGGCGACCCCATAAGGCGGAAGCTTCGCAAAAAGCCATAGAACAAAGCCTTGAAGTATTTGACAACGTCAACATCGACCTTATTTTCGGCGCGCAAAACCAAACAAGGGAAGACTGGCATTCCGATTTGGAAAAAGCCGCAAGCTTCCCGCTTTCGCACATAAGCGCGTACTGCCTCGAATTTGAAAGCGCGACTTCATGCTGCGCGGGGAACGAAAAGCCGTTTGAAACACAGATAAAAGAAGCCGACTTTTTGTATTTGGCAATGGATTTTCTCGCCCAAAAGAACTTCAAGCATTACGAAATTTCAAACTACGCAAAGCATGGGAAGGAATGCGCCCACAATTTGAACACTTGGAACATGAACTCGTGGATAGGCTTCGGACCAAGCGCGGCAAGCCAGTTTGGCGGGTTCAGATTTAGAAACACGAGCGACTTGAACAGCTGGGCAAAAGGCGTAATGGAAAATTCCCCTGCGCGCAAAGACATCGTAAAATTGGACGACGACGAATTATTTAACAGCGCGGTTGTTTTCGGGCTTCGCAAGATGGATGGCGTAAATTTGGAAAGCCTGAAATCGCGCTTTAAGAATGCGGATTTTTCGCGCTACGAAGAGCCGATAAAATTTCTGGTTTCCACGGGATTGCTGGAAAAATCAGGCGATTTCCTGCGCCTTTCCCGCAAAGGCATTCCGCTTGCAGACTCGGTTGCAGTCGAGCTTCTTTAATTTGCGCAAATTCATCATACGCAAAAATATTCGCCTTTTTCGGCGCGGATTAAACGCCAGTTTTGGCGCGAAGAATTTTGCGGGGCGGAAGTTGTCGATGTTGCAATTACTTGCGCATCAAAATCTATGCAAGACCAAAACGCGCTTCTTCTATCTTCGTCAAGCTCGCCCAGAATATCGTCGCACAAAAGCACGGGCATAACTTCGCCGCCGCCTTTCATGATTTCAAACTGCGCAAGCTTCAAAGAGAGCGCAACAGAACGCTGCTGCCCCTCAGAGGCGAAATCGCGGACGTTTTTTCCGCTTACAAAAATCAAAAAATCGTCCTTGTGCGGACCGGACGAAGTAGCCCCCAGAGCAAAATCCCGCCGCCTTGATTCAAACAGGAGTTTTCGGTAGCCTTCGACGTCTTCGGCGCAAAAATTCGGCTTTAATTTTATGGCGGTTTTCTCTTTCCCGCCTGACAAAATCTCGTATTTTCGGCTTGCAATTTCCCCTATCCGCTCAAAAAAGCAGGCGCGGATTTCATTTAAAACCATGGCGTTTTGAGCCATTTGAGCCTCAAATGCGCCAAGCGAAATTTCGTCGGGATTGTTCTCTTTCAAAAGGGCGTTGCGGCTTAAAAGCGACGCGTGGTATCCGCGAAGGGCGTTAAAGTAGCGCATGTCCATCGAAGAAATCAGCATATCTATAAAACGCCTGCGCTCCAAGGGCGCTCCGCGCACGAGCTTTATGTCGTCGTTGCAAACGGGCATAATCGGAAACTTACCGATAAATTCCCCGAGTTTTTTCTGCTCTTCATTGTTTACGAAAACTTTTTTCGAGGAATTTGAAAACTCCATCAAAACTTCGCATTTCCCAAGGGTTTCATGGTTGAGCTTCGCCAAAACCTGGGCTGTTTGCGCGCCGTTTTTTATCAAGTTTGCGGTCTTTGAAGTCCTGAAAGAGCGCAAAGCCCAAAGGAGCGCGCAGCTTTCGAGAAGGTTTGTCTTGCCCTGCGCATTGCTTCCGTAAATCCAAACAGAGGGCGCGCCAAAAGACGCCTCCGACAGCCCGGAGTTTCTGAAATTGCAAAGCCTGACGCTTTCGATGTCCATTTTATGCGCAAATTTTGAAAATATAACACATTAAAAATATCTTTTTGCTTGTAAAGGCGATTATGGAAAACAATTCTATTTTACATGCAGACAGGAAACGATTATCTTAAACAGGCTCTCGAAACAAAAGACGACTCCTTTGAAGCTTCATTGCGCCCGTCGGGGTTCGACTCTTTTTCGGGGCAGGAAAAGACAATCGAACGCCTGAAAGTAATGGTTGGGGCCGCAAAGCGCAGGGCGGATTCGCTAAGCCACATTTTGCTGCACGGCCCTCCGGGGCTTGGAAAGACGACTTTGGCGCTCATTTTGGCAAACGAAATGGGCTCCCAAATACGCATAACTTCGGGACCTGTAATCGAAAAGGCGTCGGACCTTGCAGGGCTTCTCACAAACCTCGAAGAAGGCGACATTTTGTTTATCGACGAAATTCACAGAATTCCGCGCACTGTCGAAGAATATCTTTACAGCGCAATGGAAGACTACCGCATAGACATAATGATAGACCAAGGCCCTAACGCCCGCTCCGTCCGCCTTACAATTCCCAAATTCACGCTAATCGGCGCAACCACCAGAACGGGGCTTTTGACAGCTCCTCTTCGCAGCAGGTTCACCCTCAAAACAAGGCTCGACTACTACTCGAAAGAAGAGCTTAAAAAAATCGTAAAGCGCACATGCTCGCTTCTTAACATTGAAGTCGATGAAGACGGCGCGATGGAAATCGCAAGAAGATCGAGAGGCACTCCGCGCATCGTAAACAACCTCGTGCGCTTTGTGCGCGACTACTCCGAAGAGCGCGCAAAAGGCGTAATAACAAAGCATTCCGCCTCAAAGGCTCTTGAGCTTTTGGAAATCGACGAAAACGGATTGGACGAAATGGACAAGCGCATAATGAAAGTAATGGCGCAAAACTACAAGGGCGGGCCCGTCGGCATCGGAACGATAGCTGTCGCTGTAAACGAGGAGGCCGACACGCTTGAAGAAGTCCACGAGCCGTTTCTGATTCAAGAGGGATACATTCAGCGCACTCCGCAAGGCAGAATGCTGACCCCTAAGGCGTGGAATGTTGTCGGCATAAAAAATTTGGGCGAAGACTTCATGCAGGGCAGTCTGTTTTAGGAAATGGAAGATTTTTTTGACTACATCATCGCAGGGCAGGGGATAGCAGGCTCAAACCTCGCAATGCACCTTTTAGAGCGCGGGAAAAAAATCGCGGTGATTGACGACGATTGGAACGGAGCCGCATGCAAGGTTGCGGCGGGAGTGCTGAACCCCATTACGGGCAAGCGTCTCGTAAAAAGTTGGAGAAGCGGCATTGCAATGCCTTACGCGAAAAAATACTATGCCTCCCTCCAAGAAAAGTTCGGCGAAAAATTTTTCTTCGACCGCCAGATTTTACAGCTTTGCAAGTCTTCGGAAGAGGCGGAACTCTGGCATAAGAGAAAAGGTGACATTGACTATTCGAGCTTTTTAAGCGAATACAACCCTCCCAAAACATTTCCCGAACTAAACGACAACTGCGGCAGTTTTTTCATCAACTTCGCCGCGTGGGTTGAAGCTCCGCATGCGATGAATTTGCTAAGAAGCCACTTGACTTCATGCGGCGTTTTAAGGCTTGAAAATTTCGATTATTCGCAACTGGAAATCGAAAGCGGCTTTGTTAAGTACAAAAACTTAAAGGCGAAAAAAATAGTGTTTTGCGAAGGCTGGCGCGCAATCTATAACCCCTATTTCAACTGGCTTCCATACCGCCCCGCCCGCGGGGAAATTCTGACGGTTAAAATAGAAGAAAACGTTTCTGAGCACATAATCCACCGCGAAAAATGGCTCATGAAATACAAGGGCAACCTATACCGCAACGGCTCCACTTGGGACAGGGTAAATTTCATGAACCCATCCCCCACTTCGGAAGCCCGCGAAGAGCTTGCAAAAGCCCTTCCCTCAATCATCGGGAAAATCCCATTTGAAATTGTAGAGCAGGAAAGCGGAGTGCGCCCCTGCACCGCCACAACGCGCCCCCATTTGGGACGCCACCCAAAGTTTCAAAACCTGTATTCATTCAACGGCTTCGGCTCGAAAGGCTACGCTCTCTCTCCGTATTTTGCAAAACACTTCGCCGAGTATTTGGAAGGAGAGGCGGAGCTTGACAAAGAAGCCGACCTTGCGCGCCACATCCGCAAATTCTACCGCGGAGATTTTTAAAAATCAATCTCGGCAACCCCTGTTTTCAGGCGGGACTTCCCGTCTTGAAAGCGGAAAACTATTTTGCCGTTTGAAACAGCCAAAACGCCGTCTTTTATCGAATTTTTACCATGCCTGCCCGTAAATGTCGCGACAAACGGAGATATTCTCTTGTAAGACAAACTTCCTTTTTCCCCGTTTACAAAACAATTTTTGCCGTCGCCAAGAACTTCGATTTCAAATTCTCCAAGCTTCAAGAATGCTCCCGCAAGGCTTATCGGAAGAGGATTTAAAGGCTCTATAACTCTCGCGACTTCAAATCGTCCGAATTCTGCGGTTTCCCCGCCTCCGAAATCAATAGCGCCCGAAATTTCTTCTTTTTCCGCCTTTGAAAGGTTAAGAGTTTCGCCGTTTTCAAGCGCGTCCTGCCAGCTGATGCCAAGCTTGAAATTGCAAATACCGCCCTTTTGCTTGTAAGATGCACTTGCGTTTTTGTAAAGGCGGTAGCTCTTAATTTCGCCCGTTTCCAAAACATCGTTTTCGCTTATGACTTTTGCGGAAGAGTTGGAAACAAACGCAAGGGTAAACATATATTCCCCTCCTTCAAAGAACGCAAAGCTCTGCCCCGAAAGCTCCAAAGGATTGGGTGACGGATTTACATGAAGAAATATCGTTTTGCTTGAAGAAGTCGCAACCGATTTTTTGTCCATGTTGTAAACTTCGCAAGTATATGCGTACATTCCCGAATACGGCTTTTTTACGACGTACTTTTTCTGCGTCGCGCCCTTTATTTCCACTCCGTTTTCATACCATTTGTATTTGACAAAGTAGCCGCACGCGTCTGCATTAAGCGTAATGGCGGAGCCTTCGCCCGCTTCCGCCGCCGCGTTTTCGGAGCTTATCAACGCATTGTTTTGAACCGCATCAATTCCTAAAATTTTTGCGGACTCTCTGACGGTGTATTTTACAGGGGAAGTGTAAATTTCCATTCCGCCGTTGAAGACTTTGAGGCGAAATTTTGCGCTGTTCAAATCCAAAGCCGTTTCGGGATAAAATTCTGAAGAGTTTGCATTTTCGATGTCTTCCCAAACCCATTCTATTTTTCCCTTTTCATTCACGCGGGCTACCTGCATCTGCCACCGATATGACGGATTATACCCCGACACCGACACTGAAAAAGCCTCGCTTTGCAAACCTTCAAACACCGTTAATGGCTTGGGCTTTTGCGTGATTTTGAGTTTTTCAAACACCTTCAAAGAAAACGCCGCCTCTTCGGCGTCCTCTCCATTTGAAACAGTAAGCTTGTAAGACCACCCATCCATTTTGAGTGTCGGAGTTATGGCTAACTCCTGCTTTGTTCCGACCTGCTTTAAGCCCTTGCCGTCGTTTTTGTCGCACTCCCATTTAAAGGTCAGCTTAGAGCCTTCAAGCAAGTTTTCGGCATTGGCAGCAAGTTTTATTTTAACACCCTCATAACACTCCAAGCATTTTTCAAATTCGTCCAAAACGATGCTTGAATTTACCGCTGAGAATTCCGTTATGATTTGGTTTTCAAAATCCAAAGTGTTTCCGATGATACAGCGGAATTTCACCCTGTTTTGCCAGTCGGCGGAAGATAGCTTGAGCGTATTTAAATCTTCTCCGACATCAATCCAAATATCGCCTTCGAATTTCTGCCACTTGTAATGCAGGTCAAAGCCCGACGCCTCAATGTTCAAAGACGAATGCTTCGCCGTGTAAAAACTCATGCACTTTTCGATTTTTGCGCGGGCTTTCACTATAAGCTCTGCGGCATTCGAGTATGCCGCAGCCCCCGCGTTTGAAACTTTGCATCTGTAAAAAATTCCGCCGTCTTTTAAGCCGACATTTTCAATTTTAAGTACCGAAGAAGTTTCGCCCTTTAAATTCGTCCATGAAGACATATTCTTAGAACTTTGCCACTGGTACGCCAAATTGTCGCCCGTTGCAATAACTTCAAAAAACGCATCGTCGCCTGAATACACATCTGCGTCTCCAAGCTTGGCGTCAATCCGCGCGCTCCGCAAAACCTGCAAATTTGCAGTATTTGAAACGACAAAGCCGCCACCGTTTGAAACCACGCACCTGTATTGCCCCGCATCTTCCAATCCGACATTTGCAATTCGGCAACTTGCCCCGTCCCCGCCTTCAATGTCGAGCCAAATGCCGTCTGAAAGCTTCTGCCAGCAATACGAAAGCCCGTCGCCCGAAGCCTTTATGGAAAAAACAATCACATTGCCTGTATAAGCGCGGATTTCCGAACTTAAATCGGAAGTGATTTTTGCGTTTTTTAAAACGGACACTGATATTTGCGGAGCGTAAAATTCAAATTCGCCCCTCGTTATCTTGCACCTGAATGACGTTTTTGAAAGAATGTTTTTCGCCTCCCATTCGGGGGAATTTGCGCCGTCTATGTCAGACCATGCCGAGCCTTTTTTTACCTGCCATTGAAACTTGACGTCCGTTTCCTTGACTTCCACGAACAAATCCGCGCCTTGCCCTTCAAAAACTTCAATATTGGAATCGGTTGAAGATAGAAGCGTTATTGGAGCCACGGCAAATTCAAACCCAACCTCTTCCGAAATCTTGCTTCCGTAAGCATTTGAAAGAACGCACCTGAATTTTGCCCCGTACTTTTCAAAAATTTCATCTCCCGAGAAAGACAATGTTTTCGACGCGCAATGCGGCAAATCCGACCACTGCGAATTTGCGTTTTCTTTTATCTGCCAGCGGTATGAAATCCCCGACAAATTTTCCGCCTCTACCGTAAACTCCGCAGTGTCGCCCGCAGAGTTTATCTTGGCATTCCGCGTAAATTCGAGAATTCTCGGCGCGGAATGCGAATCAAACCCAACCCTTGCAATGTCAAGCCTCCTTTGGTTTAATGAAAGCGACGAGTTGTGCTTTTCGTAAGTTCCCATTGGAACGCCGTCAAAAATTATTTCGGGAGAAGAAAACATCGAAGTAGGCGAATAGTAGCCGCCTTTACCGTCAAAGTTGTACGCCATTATCGTATGATATTTCTTGCCGCTTGAACCCGTAAAATGATAGCCGCATGAATATGGATAAAACCCGTTGCCGCCAGGCTCCGTCGCCTGGTCGGGCGAGTGCGTAAGCCCCATGTTATGCCCAAGCTCGTGGACAAAAGTAGAAGCAGATCCCGTAGAGCGATTGACTGCCGAAAACAAAAGAAACTTGTTTGCGGAAGAAGAACTGACAAGCCAAGCGATGCCGCCCAAATTTCCCCAAGAAGACGCGTTTGTAATCAACGAGACCATGTCGGCATTGCACTCGTCGCGCAAAGACGCAATTTCAGAAGAGTTGGTAACATTGTTTAAATCGACGCTTCCGTCTCCCGACGAGTTGTAGTTCCAAGCGTGGACTTTTACGCAGTTAAGCTCGATGTTCACATTTGAATTTGCGTAAAAAATATTCGCTTCTTCAATTATTTCCGTTGCGTATGCTTCCAAGCTTCCGCCGTAGTTGCGCCTTGCGTAGTTTTGGGCGTCGATGTCAAAGACAAGCATTATGTCTATCACGGCAGAAAGCGCAAACTGCGGAATCGCGAAAAGTAAAAATATTAAAATCGCAAGCTTTTTCATTTGCCAATCACCCTTTCTTGCACAGTTCCGCAAGGCAAATTCGGCATTTTTGAAACGTCGTTTTCAACCGCTTTCTGCTCTGAATTTAAAACATCGCAAACGATTTTATACTCGTAATTTTTCGATGCGTCGAAAATTTTTGCGGTCAAAACCCCGCTTGAAGAAACCGCCAATACTGCATACGAATTTCTGCCGTCTTCCAAACTTCCCCTGATACAGAATACGCCCAAGGAATTTGTTTTTAAGGAAGAAATTTTTATATCGAAAGAAACATCGTCAAACAGGGAAAGCCGCAAGACGGGAAGCTCCGCGCCTTTTTGATTTTCAAGTGCTTTCAAAGATTTCAGCGCGTCGTTAAAAATTTCAATATTTTGAACCCTGAGCTCGTAAACCTCCGAAACACTCCGCGAGAAAGCCGCATTTACTTTTGAATTTTCAGATTTTGGAACAGACAAAACCAAGACTTCCGACGCCGATAAGCTTAAAGCAAAAAACGGCAAAAGAATAAATAATGACGCCAATCTTTTCATACTAATGAATTTTATTTTCATCTAAATCCAAGTCAATTCATAAAATTTTCTTGCAATAAATTTGCGCATCAAAAAAAATAAATACACAATAAAAAAAAGGATTGAAAATGACTTACATATGCACGGTTTGCGGATATAAATACGATGAATCAGCGGAAAAAACACTTTTTAAAGACCTGAAAGACGACTGGCTCTGCCCACTTTGCGGCGCGCCAAAAGAAATGTTTGAGCCTGAAAATCAGGAGACCAACGAAAGCGAAAATCACACCGCCGCGGAAGTCCTGATAGACACACTTCAAGAAAACGGGCTTCGCTTTGTGTTCGGAATGGTCGGGCACTCAAACCTTGGGCTTGCCGATGCAATCAGAAAAAATGTAGAAAAAGGCAAAATGGAATTTTTCGGAATTCGCCACGAATCAAGTGCGGCATTCGCGGCGTCCGCATACGGAAAACTTACAGGAAAACCCGCCGCCTGCCTTTCAATCGCGGGCCCCGGAGCCACAAACCTACTCACAGGGCTTTGCGACGCCGCCTTGGATAATTCCCCCGCAATCGCAATAATGGGGCAAGTTCCGACAAGCGAACTTGATTATGGCATATTCCAAGAGCTGAACTTAACTTCCATTTTTGAAAGCGTTGCGCAAAACCAATACACCTTGTTTGAAAATTCCGACTTTGCAAAAACTGCAAACGAAGCCTACGCAAACGCAGTCGCAAAACGCGGCGTAAGCCAAATTGTTGTTCCCGACGATGTACAAACTGCCGCCGCATCGCCTTCAAAAACATTCCCAAAAACTTGCAAAACGGAATGTTATCCAAGCCCGAACGCACTGGAAAAAGCCTGCCAAATGCTTGAAAAATCAAGCCGCCCCGCAATTCTTATGGGCTTCGGCGCAAAAGGCGCAGTAAAGGAATGCCTCGATTTTGCAAACATTTTAAACGCGCCGATTTTTACGACATACCGCGCAAAAGGCTTCGTTAATGAAAGCGGAGAACTCGCCTGCGGAGTGCTTGGAAGAAGCGGGACATCGGCATCAATGCAACTTGCCGAAAAAGCGGACTTGATAATTGCAGCAGGCTGCGGATTCAGCAAGCATACAGGGCTTTCAAAAACAGTTCCCGTCATTCAAATAGATAATGACCCGTCAGCTTTTGGCAAACGCCGCAAGGCAGACTGTGCAATTTTGTCAGACGCAAAACTCGCCCTATCCGCGCTTTTTGCAATAGTTAAAGAAAAGGCGGTAAAAAAACAAGATTTCCGTTCCGAAATAAAAACGCTGAAAGAAAATTGGATTTCGGAAAAATCCAAACGAGCCGCAAAAAACGAGAAAAACTCAATCTCGTCCGCATTCGCCTGCCAAGTTTTGTCGAAAAAAATTCCAGAAAAATCAATAATAAGCGTTGATGTCGGCAACGTCGCCTACTCTTTCGGCAGATATTTCGAGGCGAAGAACCAAAGAATATTGCTCTCTTTTTATCTCGGCTCAATCGGCGTCGGGCTTCCTTCCGCCATGGGGGCATACTGCGCGACAAAAGAAGACGGAGAATTTAAAAACCTGCCGGTGTTCGCAGTGGTGGGCGACGGCGGATTAGCCCAACACCTCGCAGACTGGACAACCGTCTCAAAATACAAGATGCCGATAAAATGTGTCGTATTCAACAATTCCGAGCTTGCAAAAATATCATTGGAGCAGACAAACGCCCGCTTCAATGTTTGGTCAACTTCGCTTAAAAATCCGAATTTCGCAGAGTTTGCAAAGTCGTGCGGCACGTTCGGCATAAGAGTTTCGGAAGCGGAAGAACTCGAAGGAGCCGTCGAAAAAGCCCTGCAATTCGACGGTCCCGCACTTGTTGAAGTTATGACAAACCCGAATTTAAGCTGATTTTAACTCTGCAACCTTGTCGGCAATGTCGCGTGCAAACGCTTCCAACGCCTCAAAATCCTGGGGCTTGGGACATCCTTTTATTACAAACGGATCAAGCTTTTCGATCGACGGGAGTTTTAAATTCACCTCAATCGGCGCAATCAAATTTCCGCCCCACCCGATAGAGCCGATTAGCGTGTAAAACTTTGTTTTAGGCTTCAAAATCGACATCAAATAAGCGCAGTAAACCAAGCGCGGATGCGGCCCCGACAATATGCATGAAGAGCCGAAAACAACGCCCGTTGCGTCAATCAACTCTTCGGCAAGCTCGCCCTCGTCGGTTTCCATCAAATCAACCGCCTTTGCGGAAATGCCAAGCTTTGACAACGAATTTAAGAGGCGTTCCGCCAAAATCTTCGTGTTGCCATACATAGAAACATAGCAAATCAAAACCTTGCCCGAAACTTCCGTCGAAGTCCATTTTTCGTAAAGATCGAAAATGAATTTCGGGTCTTTGTAAACCGCCCCGTGGCTCGGCAAAACCATCGCGGGATTTATCTTTCTTGCAAGCGCAAGATGCTTTCTGCAAAACGACGCAAAAGGCATCATGATTTCAGCATAATAGCTCTTCGCCGCAAGCTCCAAGGCAGGAGAATTGTCTGCATACAAATCAAACGAAGTATAATGCGCCCCGAAGAAATCGCATGTAAAAAGCAGATTGTCCTCAACCAAATAAGTAAACATCGTGTCGGGCCAATGCACAAACGCCGTCATGTAAAAACACAGGGTTTTTCCGCCCAGCGACACCTCTTCATTGTCGGAAACGACGCGGATTTTAGAGGAATCAACATTCAGCATGTTCTTTAAATTTTCCGCGCCTTTCAAGGAGCATAAAACAACCGCATCAGGATAAATTTCAAGAAGCTCGGGTATTAAGGAAGAGTGATCCTGCTCGGCATGGTTTGAAACAATGTAGTCGATTTTTACCCCTGCCGACTTTACGTCATCCAAATATTCTTTTGCAAACGGCGCATACATCGTGTCGATTAACGCATTTTTTTCGCCGCCTTTCACAAGATACGAGTTGTAAGTGGTGCCTTCCCTGAGCGGAACAAGCTGGTCGAACAGCTTGCGTTCCCTGTCGGCAATTCCCAAGAAAAAAACGGAATCATTAATCTTCTTCATACCTAAACAAAAAAACCAAAGCTTGAATTTTTGCAAAGTCTTTTTTCAAAAAAATAAACGCAAGACGCAAAAATAATTTAGAAAAAAATTTTTAGCGCGGGAGATTTTTTATTTAGGCGAGAATAAACAGAAAACCACAACAAGAGTTTCAACTTATGAAAAAAATAATACTATCAATTAAAAATTTTCAATGCCCAAACGCCAATAGAAAATTCAAGACTTGCGCCTTGGCTTGTAATGCGCGCTTGAATTGATTTCCTTGCGGACGGAAAACTTTTTAAGCTCGCAAAACTTCGGATTGAAAAACTCGTGAAGCTCGATTTTGTACGCGGCACAAATCCGCTCAATCGTGTCGATTCTGACAAGCTTTTTGCGTCCCGATTCAATGTGCTGGTAAAACTTGTAGCTCATCTGCGCATACTCTGCAAACTCCTCTTGGGTTACGCCTGCAATTTTCCGCAAGTTTTTAAGCCTTAAAGCTATATCAAAATTTTCCATGCCACCGATTGTACGGTGTCAACCCACAACTTAGCACCTCTTTATCGGTAGTGCAATTTTCTTGACAAAATTTTAAATAGAAATAATTTTTTTAACACAATTAAAACTAGAATGTAAATATCATGAAAATTTTGAACGAATTATTAAACAAAAAAAGAAAAGCCGTAATCCCCGTAATGGTATGGTGGGCAATTGCTTTTTCAATAGGACTAATTGCCACCGCTTCGGGAATAAGTATATTTATTTTTTCAGATAAAGTAGCTGAAGTATTAGGTGATTCTAAATATATACTATATTTCGCCCTTTTGTTATTAACCATCATCGCGATTGTATATATCTATATACGGTACAATAAAAAAGACAAAACTAAAATTTCAAAAAAATAAAAAAATGAAAGATGCTAAAACTTTTTTAAATGGTGTAGCATTTGGGCTACTAATATATTCAATATTTTAGATTTTACTTTTATATTTATTTCCATTACTGCAAGAAAAAGGAATTAAATTTCTAAAAAATATATTTCGCTTTGATGCAAAATCGTTATCGAGATCTTTTATCATTATATATTTTGGATTTTTATTTTGCGCAATTTTAATAAATGCAAAAATTATAGTTATTAAAGAGCTTAAAGATATGCCAATTACAGGAGAACTTGCGGTTTGGCTACTATTAATCGCCTCGCTTTTACCAGCATTTCAAGCTAAACGCGCAATAAAAGATGAAAATATAGAAGAGCGAAAAATTGCAATATTAAAACTCAGGCAAATTTTCTTTAACATTATTCTTATATTTACAGTTTTTGTAATTTTATCGCTTGGATATATAAAATACTAATTCCAATAATACTTTGTGCAATGAATAAAAAAAACTTCTTCCCACTTTTATGTTCAACAATTTTCCTTTTAGGATTTAGTTGGGGTAAACCTAAGCCCAAACCATCTCTCCCTCCATCTCTACCGGAACAACTTCTACCTTGTTTATATATAATTATATCTTTCGTCATAATAGCAGTGATCTATTTATTTGTAAGTAAAATGCGAAAAATGGAAAAAGAAATAGAAATTCTAAAAAACGAAATAAACAAGATAAAACATCAGTAAAAATTTTGTTATTAAATGTTTTATTATCAAACGCGGGAGATTTTAAAACTTTTTGCGAATAGTAAAATAAAGACAGTTGTTAAGTTTGTGGTTTATTGTCATATATAGCTAATCGGAGCTCGCATTCGTATTAAAAAACGGATGCGGGCTTTCATTTTTTTGCTTGTTCGTCCAAGTATTCGGTTAACATTGTTTTTAAGTTGTTATTGTCGGATTTCTTGATTTTGTTTTCAAAAGTCACAATTTGCCCGATATACAAAATCTGCGAAGTTTTACGATTATAGATTGCATAAACAAAGGGTTTATCCAATTTAAATTCAATGGGGCCAGATGTATTTTCCGAACTCAAAACAGCTATCATAACAACAACTTGTGAAATTGCAATCGCCCCCTTTTCGTCAATTTCAACTTCCGTTTCAGACTGAAATTTTTCACATGCAACAGAAATTTCTTCCTTAAACAACTTGTAGTCATTTGTATATTTAAAGAGACGATTTATGCCTAACTTTTTAAGCGTGAGAATAAAATCCAAATCCGATTTTATTTTAAATTTTGGGATAGACAACTTCACGTTTCTTGACGCATATCTCGTTCTTTCAATAGCCATTTTATAATTAGACCCGTCAAAATCCGCCAAGCACTTTCCCTGTTTCGGCTTGAAGAAAAACATTTCATAATCGCAATCTTTAAATGGCAGCGATACAACTTCAAAGCTGTCAGTTTCGGCATATTTCGCCTCTTCGTCGTTACGCTTCATAAAATCGACTTCGTAATAGCCAAACTCTTTTGAGCCAAAAATTCCTTTTGACGTAAAAACTTTATCAAAATCTTTCTGCCATTTTCCCTCAAATTTAGATTTTAAAACTAGCCTCAATACATCATTTGAAAATCCGAAATCGGCAGGCGATAACGAAAATCCGCACTTTTTTATGCCGTCAACAAGAGTAAGCGATTTATTATAATTTGCAGTGAGTGAAAAATCAAATATCCTTTCATTTTTAGGCAAACGCTCAGGCGACACAAAAGGCTCTACCTCTTGCTTGACTGCTCCGCAAGAATTTTCACAAATAAAGCGTAGCCCCATATTCACCAAAGCAGGAGAAAAAGCGATGTTTGCCGATGGATTTTCTTCCCTTAAAAGTTTGAAGAAACCAAAAGTTCCAATATTTTCACATTCGCCCACAAAGGCAAAAATATCACCTAAAAGTTCGTTTTGCGAAGGATTGAAATAGAATGCTTTTTCACTAAATGCCGAACTTGCATTCCTCCACTTTAATAAAATCAAGGGAGAGTCATAAATAATCCCGCTATTTTTCATTTTACCGGAATTAAGATTTTGAATAACCTTATCCGACAATTCCTTCAATTTGGGAGTCAGCAAAATCTTCGCAAAATCCCCCAAATCCATGTCGTTTACAATGCTTTTATTTTTAAAAAGATAAGCATTATCAGAGGTGACAACCACATAAATGTTTTGACGAATAATGCCATAATCGCTGATGCCAACCCATAAAATTTCTTCGCTTAAATTGGCTATGAAATTCTTTTGTAAATTTTCAAATTGCGCATTTAAACCCTCTATAGCATTGGCATTTCTTTTTATAAAAAAATCATCGTTCAAAACGTTTATCTTTTCAGCCATCGCCATCAACTGCAAGAAAAGCATACAAAACAGCAAGAAACAAAATTTTCTCATGCCTAAACGCTTATATAAATCAAATATTGTACATAAAGACATATTTATCCGCCACAAATTTTACAAGCAATTCCCTCGCTTTTTGTGCCTGTCCTGCCCTTGCAATTTCTGTAATACCTGCAATTTTTATTATGTCGTTTTCCGCTTTTGGATATCCAAAAATCGGAAACTTCAGATTTATTACTTGCGGACGATACCGAAGTTGAAACATTTACAAGATTGCTTTTATTTTCTGATAAACAAAAAACGCATGTAAAAAAAAGCACAAAGAATAAAAAACTTTTTTTCATAAAAATTTTTTAACAAAAGCCTTTTTGAAAATCAAGCTTACTTTCTTAGTTAAAAAAAAGCAGAGGTAGATTCGCAACAAAATTAAGCAATCAAACCTCATAGCGTCAGGTGGTAGATAACAAGCGTTGTAATTTTCCAGTGGTTATGCCTAAAAACAAGAGAGCCCTGAGCTTCTTTCGAAACTCAGGGCTCATAATACTGG
>URGP01000014.1 GCA_900547395.1 uncultured Opitutales bacterium
TTATCATCTCATATCCAAATATGCCAAAATATATCAAAATGTCAATCTGTTTCTTCCAAAAAAAAACTGACAAAATACTATTTGTACTTTGTCAGCAGTCTGAGCCTTTAACGGCTCTTTTTTTTGGAAGTTTTGTTTCTGTTTAAAATAGTTTCCGACTCGACCCATTCGGGGCTTATCAAAGAAGCAGTGATGTTTATGTTGAAGTCGGGGTTTGGAGAATAGAGTATTTGCGAAAGCCTTTCGATTGCCGCTTTCCCCGCGATGTCGTTTCGCTGGTTCATTCCCGCCCATTTCCCCTGGTGCGTCCTTCTTTCAAGCTGGATAAGCCCGAGATCCTGCGGGACTTTCAGCCCCATGTCGTCAACCCATTTTTCGACGGAGTTGTAAAGGCAGATGATTGCGTTTGGCTTGTTTTTTTTGAACCATTTTTTGAAGACTTCGATGTCTTCGTTGGCTTCCTTGACGTCGAAAAAAGGCTCTATGCGGTTTTCTTTCGGCATTTGCAATTGCGCCCTCAAAAAGCCTCCCGTAAACCTGCCTTCGATTAGGTCGTCAATTCTTCTTTCAAGAACCAAGGCGGGGCGGTCGTAGCCGTATTCAAGGGCTTTCAGCGTGGCTTTGTAGGCAATCAGAAAGTGGTCGGCGATTGTGAAATTCAAAGTCGGGTTGTATGTCCTTACGCCCGTAATGACAAACTTAAACGAGCTCCAAACTTCCTTGTAGCTCTGCGGCAGGAGGTTTGTGTCCATAAGCCCCGTTATGACGCCTCCGCGTATGCCGCGCTGTTTCATTATTCTTGCGAGCTTGCGCCCGTTTAAATCCTTGTCGTAAAGCCAAAATTCGTTGATGGCAAATCCTTCGCGCTTTGCCGCCTTGCGTATCCCCTCGACATAGCATGGGATTGTCGGGTGCTCCTTAAAGGCGTTCGGGTTTTTGTTTGCGTTTATGAGCGCGATTGTTTCACGGTACTTGTTTGCGCCGTGCTTTTTTATTTCCGACATGAATTTGGAGAACGTCATGTTCTTTTCGTATCCCAAATTTTTGGCGGCTTTTAGAATTTTGCTTTTTGTTTTGGGGGAAATGGACGGAGAATCCCTCAGTGCGAGCGAAACCGTGTTTTTTGAAACGCCGCAAGCTTTTGCGACATCGTTCATCGAAACTTGATTTCCGTCCATGAGAGATTCTCCTTCCGTATGAATTTTACATGAGGGCCTTGTTTAGCATGTAATAGATTTCGTTTATGCGCATATCCTTTTTAAAGGAATCTATCGTGGTGTTTTCATCTATTACAAGCACCTCAATATTTACCATTTCAGCATAGTCTTGCAGCTGTTCGATTGTCAAGTCATAAGAGAAGCTTGTATGGTGCGTGCCGCCCGCCAAAATCCACGCCGCAGCTCCGACTTCGAAATTCGGGCGCGGTATCCAAAGCGCGCTTGCAACGGGGAGCATCGGAAGCTTTTGGCTTTTTATGCAGTCAACCTTGTTTACTATCATTCTGAAACGATTGCCCATGTCAACGATTGTGGCGGCAACGCCTTCGCCCTGTTTCGAGGTGAACACGAGGCGCGCGGGGTCTGCCTTTCCTCCAATTCCGAGCGGATGCACTTCCAGCTTCGGTTTTTCCTCCGAAATAAGAGGGCATACTTCAAGCATGTGCGCCTGCAATATTGCGCTTTTTTCGCCGTCGAAATTCAGGGTGTAGTCTTCGAGGAAAGAACAGCCCTTGGGAAGACCCTTGCCCATGACCCACATCGTTCTGAAAAGCGCGGCGGTTTTCCAGTCGCCTTCCGCCCCGAAGCCGTAGCCGTCCGCCATGAGCCTCTGGCTTGCGAGCCCCGGAAGCTGGTCAATCCCTTCGAGGTCGTCAAAGTTTGTCGTAAACGCCTTGGCTCCCATGTCGGAAAGAAGCCTGCGTAGGGCGATTTCTATTAAAGCCGCGTTTTTGACCTGCTTGACAAAATGTTCGTTTTTCAAGTCTTCGCCTTTTATGGCGTACGACTTTTTGTATTCTTCAAACAAGCTTTCGACTTCTTCTTTTGTAACTTTGTCCTGATAGCGTTTCAGAACCGCGATTGGGCAGTAATCGACATGGTAGCCGAGCCTTAATTCTGCTTCGACCTTGTCGCCGTCCGTCACCGCCACATTGTTCATTTGGTCGCCGAAGCGTATTATGCGCATGTCCTGCGCGTCGAGCCATGCGGCGGCAACGCGCATCCAAGAGGCGATTTTTTTCTGCGTTTTTTCGTCCTGCCAATGTCCGACAATCACCTTGCGCGGCTTGCGCATTCTGGAAGTGATATGCCCGAATTCCCTGTCGCCGTGCGCGGACTGGTTTAAGTTCATGAAATCCATGTCGATTTTGTCGAAAGGAATTTCCTTGTTGAACTGCGTATGGAAGTGCAAAAGCGGCTTTCTGAATTCCTGCAAGCCGTGAATCCACATCTTTGCGGGGGAAAAAGTATGCATCCATGTGATTACGCCCGCGCACTTTGCGTCATTGTTCGCCGCCTTGAAAATTTCCAACACTTCCTTTGAAGAGTTGGCGGTTCCCTTGTAAACCACGTTCATTGGCAGAATGCCCGAATCGTTCAAGCCTTTCACCATTTCGTTTGAATGCTTGTCAACCGCAATTACGGCGTCTCTGCCGTAGAGGAGCTGCGCGCCCGTTATAAACCAGATTTCATTTTCGTTAAATATTTTTTCCATAAATATTTTATCGCAGTTAAAATAATTTTATGAACTCAATGTAAACTCTTCTGCGCGGGGCTTGCGACTTATTATTATATTACAGTAATATGGCAATCCGCAAAAAAAGCGGGGAAAGCCCGCTTTTGTGTTTGAAATTTTCTAAATACTACTTTTTTCGGGGATCGAAAACCGAGAAGGTGTAAACCGATTTTGATGTAAACTCCTCTCCGGGCGTCAACAGGGTCGATGGAAAGAAGCTCTTTTGGTTCGGCTGGTCGGGGTGGTGTTGTGGTTCAACCACAAATCCCGCATGTTTGTAATACGCCTTTTGGTTTGCGCCTTTTATTGTTCCGTCAAAGCCTTGCCCCGTATAGAGCTGCATGCAAGGCTCTTCCGTTTCGAGCGTCAGCATTCTGCCGCTTTTCGGGGCGTATACAACGCAGGCAAGCCCCATTGTGTCGGCAGGCTTTTTCAATTCAAAGTTGTGGTCGTACGCTCCGCCTCCCATTTTTACTTCAAGTTGCGGATGCTTTTCATGGAGTTTTTCGCCGATGCTTCTTTCCGGCAAGTTGAAGTCAAACGGCGTGTTTTCAACCGGAATTTTTCTGCCTGTCGGGATAAGGTTGTCGTCAACTTCCGTAATGAAGTCTGAATTTATGAACATCTGGTGCGTCAGTATGCTCCCGTTTCCCGCTCCCGCCAAATTTATGTACGGATGCCATGTGAAATTGCAGACGGTGGGTTTGTCGGTCGTGGCTTTGTATTGTATGGTGAAGCGGTTTTCGTTGTCCAAAACATAGCTTACTTCGATTTTCAGGTTGCCGGGAAATCCCATCTCTCCGTCTGGGCTTGTTCTGGAAAACTTCACTCCCGCAAATCCGTCGCCCTTTATTTCTTCGGCTTTCCATATTTTTTTGTCGAAGCTTTCGGGGCCGCCGTGCAGGGCGTTTTCGCCTTCGTTTGGCGGCACTTTATAGGTCTTGCCGCCTATTTCAAATTGCGATTTTGCAAGGCGGTTTCCGAATCTGCCGATTATGGGTCCCATATAGTTTTTGTTTTTTTCGTAGTCGGCGAGGCTTGGCAGATTTAATACGACGTTTTCAAACCTGCCGTATTTGTCCGGGACTATGATGTCGGTAACAGTTCCGCCGAAAGTCAGGGCTTTTATTGTCATGCCCGACTTGTTTTTTATCGTGTATTGTTCGACGCTTTCTCCCGAAGAAGTCTTGCCGTAGTTCGCAAATTCGACGCTTTGCGAAAAGATTTCTCCGCATTGCAACGCCGCAAGCAAAAATAATAATGTCTTTTTCATATGTTTTATTTTTTTTAGTACCAGCCTTTGCGCATGGGGGTGTTTACGAGCTTTGTCGCGGCGGGATTGTTCTTGCAGACAAGCCTTTTCGCGTCCCATACGATGTCGCTTTGCGTGCTGCTTGCGAGGTTGCCAAGTTGCACGATTTCAGTTAAGACATGGGCGTAGTCGAAAGGGGAACTAAGGCTTGCCTCGCCTCTTACGGCTTGAATGAAGTTGCGGTGGTGGTCGTTGTTGAATATGCGCGGCTCCGTGCGCGGAAGGTTGTCTTTTACCGAAAGCCACAAATCTCTGGGAAGGAGTGCAGGTCTGCCGCCCATGTGCATGTTGTTGCAGTATATCACGCCCTTGTCGCCGATTATGAACTGACCGTTGTCGGAAATATCGCGGTGCGTCCTGCCGAGTTTTGTCCATTCTTTGGGAAGCGGCGGAAGAAGGGACGTGTCGTAGCCTTCTGGGTATGAGCCGTCCTTTGCGGGGAATTTGAAGCCGCTGTACCACGATACTTTTACCGGCACTCCCTGCTTTGATTTCTTGAAGTAGTAGTCAACCCTTTCCTGGCTTGGGACGGAGATTTTTGTCGCGCCCCTTGTGCGGGATTTTACCATGTCGGGATAGCCCAAGCCGAGGGCGTAAACGGGAATGTCAAGCATATGGCAGCCTATGTCGCCCAAAGAGCCGCTGCCGTATTTCCACCATCCGCGCCATCTTCCGAACACAAGCCCGTCTTCAAAGTATTCCTGCGGCTCTGCGACGTTTTGCCAGAGATTCCAGTCTATGAAATCGGGGGGCGTTGCCGACGGAGGATATTCGGAAACATTGTTTGGAAACGATGCGACGCCTTGCCCGAGGGGTCTGTCGGTCCAGAGAATGACTTCCCTTACGTTGCCGATAAGTCCCGCTTCAATCCATTCCTTGCAGTATCTTATGCCCTCTGTCGAGTGGCTTTGGTTTCCCATTTGCGCGATTACATTGTTTTTCTTCACGGTTTTGTAGAGTTCGCGCACCTGCCAAATTGTATGGCACATGGGCTTTTCCAAATACATGGGCACTTTGTGTTTTGCGGCGCACATCGCGGCTCCGAAGTGCGAAACATCGGGTATTGCAATCAGCACGGCGTCGATTTTCCCCGCCATCTTGTCGAACATTTCGCGGTAGTCGGTAAAAGTCGGCGCGCCGTATAGTTCGCCCGCGTGTTTTAGCGTGTTTTTGTTTACGTCGCAAACCGCGGCAACCTTTTGCTTTTGGAATTTATGGAAGCAGTGGGTGTCCCAGCCTCCCATTCCTCCGACGCCGATAAACGCCATTCTGAGGGCGTCTTTTTCGGGAATTATTTCCTCTTTTTGCTCTTCTGCAAGCAGCCTTGGCGCAAGCCCGATGCCGCACGCGCCGAGAGCGAGATTTCTTAAAAACATTCTTCTATTCATATATCTTTTGGTTAAAATTCTTTTAATCGATAAAACAGCCGCGCCTGAAAATCTCAAAACGTTTTTTTATTACAGTAATATTAAACCCGCGCGAAAGCCGCGCTTGCATTACTGTAATATTATAATTGCTTTAAAAAAGGCATTCGCAGTCTATAAGGATAAGACAGTTTATATGCGGAACGCTTCAATATGCATTTCCGCCAAATGGGAAAAGAAGGGAAATAAATCTTATGCTTAACATGAAAAGTTTTGTTGCGTGCATTGTGCCATTCTTTATTTTTGCGCAGAGTGCGCTTGCCGAAAAAGTTTCCGTAAAAAGCCCTGACGGGAGGCTTGAAGTGGAAGTCGCGGCGGAAGGCGGGCTTCTGAATTACAATGTAAAGTTCAATGGCGAAAGGGTGCTTGAAAATTCCCCTTTGGGATTTTCCGCCGATATCGGCGACTTCAAAAGCGGGCTTTCTTTTAAAAGGAGCGCGCTAAAAAAATTAAGCGGCTCTTACAAATTGCGCACGATAAAAAAGTCAAAAGTAAATTTCAGCGCGAATGAGTTGACCGTAAGCCTCGAAAACTCAAACAAGCATTCATTTGACGTTATTTTCAGGGTTTCAGACAACAATGTCGCATTCAGGTATTTTATCCCCAAGGCGGGTGAGGCGGCGTGCATTAGGATTTTTGAGGAAAACAGCGGCTTTAAGTTCCCTCTTGAAACTTCCACTTTTATGAGCGAGCAGATGCTGCCGATGCAGGGCTGGAAGCGTTCCACTCCGAGCTACGAGGCGGTTTATCACGCAAACGCGCCGCTTTCAAAAATTTCGGGCGGAAAAAACGGCTGGATTATGCCCGCACTTTTCAATGTCAAAAAGAACTATTGGGTGCTGGTTGCAGAAAGCGGGGTCGGCAGCAATTATTGCGCCTCGAAGCTTGGCGAGGTTCAGAATGGCGACACTTTTAAAATCGCCTTTCCAAATCCCATGGAAAACAACGGAAACGGAACCGTTGAGCCTGCTTTTTCATTGCCAAACCACACCCCGTGGCGCACCATAACCGTTGGCGATTCCTTGAAGCCTATAGTTGAAACAACAATAACTTGGGATGTCGTAAAGCCTCTTTACGAACCTGAAAAAGAATATAAATACGGCAGGAGCACATGGAGCTGGATTGTCTGGCAGGATCCGAGCATGAATTGGGACGATCAGGTAAAATTCATAGACTTGGCTTCCGAAATGAAGTTTGAATACATACTGATAGACGCGGGTTGGGACGTCAATATAGGATACGAAAAAATTTCAGACTTAATCAAATATGCAAACTCGAAGAATGTCGATGTCCTTTTGTGGTACAGTTCAAGCGGATATTGGAATGACATAGCCCAAACTCCCGTAAACAAAATGGATAATTCCATAATCCGCAAGCGCGAGATGAAGTGGCTTAAAAAGGCGAACGTAAAAGGCATAAAAGTCGATTTCTTCGGCGGGGACAAGCAAGAGACAATGCGCCTTTACGAGCAGATTTTAAGCGACGCAAACGATAACGAACTCATGGTGTTTTTCCACGGAACCACAATGCCGAGGGGCTGGGAAAGAATGTACCCGAATTATGTCGGAAGCGAGGCGGTGATAGCTTCCGAAGCTTTGATTTTCGGGCAGTGGGCTTGCGATAATATGAGCTATTTTGCGTCGATGCATCCGTTTATCCGCAATACTGCGGGCTCTATGGAGTTTGGCGGGACTTTCCTAAACAAAAGGCTTAACAGGGGCAACGACGGCGGCACAATCCGCCGTACGGGCGACGCGGCGGAGCTTGCTGTGTCAGTTCTTTTCCAAAATCCGATTCAGGCTCTTGCGATAACTCCGAACAATCTTTCAGACGCCCCCAAGGCATGCATAGATTTCTTGAAAAATCTTCCGACAGTCTGGGACGAAACCGTGTTCATTGACGGTTACCCCGGCAAATATTGCGTGCTTGCAAGAAGAAGCGGGAAAGACTGGTATGTGGCGGGAGTCTGCGCATCGAAGGAGGGTATTGATTTGGCTTTAAATCTCCCGATGTTGAAAGGCAAAAAGGCGAGGCTTTTAAGCGACGCCGAAGATTTGTCTTTTAAGGAGTCTTCCATAAAAATCCCGCAAAGCGGAATATTTAAAACTCCGCTTAAATTCAACGGCGGATTTGTGATTTCAACGAAATAAAAAACATGCAAAGCCAAAAAGTTCCATTGCTTGAAAAAATCGGATACAGTCTTGGCGACTGTTCCGCGAATTTGGTCTTTCAAATGATGATGATTTACCAGACCAAATTTTATACCGACGTTTTCGGCTTAAAGGGAGCTGTCGCGGGCGCGGTTCTTTTGATTGCGAGAATTTTCGACGCTTTTATCGATCCGATGGTCGGCATTGCAAGCGACAGGACGAATACCGCATGGGGGAAGTACAGACCCTGGGTTTTATGGACTGCAATCCCGTTTGGAGTGTTTTACGTGCTTGCTTTTTATAATCCGGGCATTGAAAACAAGGCGGCTCTTGCGGGATACGCCGCCATATCGTACATCTTGCTGATGTCGATGTATTCATTTAACAACACTCCCTATTCGTCGCTTGGCGGAGTGATGACAGGCGACATCAAGGAGCGAAACAGCATCACTTCCATAAGGTTTATTGCCGCCACCATTGCGCAGTTTGCGGTGCAGGGCTTGACTCTTCCTCTCGTCAATAAATTTGCGGGGGAAAGCGGGGATATGTCGAGGGGATGGCTTTGCACAATTTCAGTGTTTGCGGCGGTTGCGGTTGTGTTTCTTGTAATAGCTTTCCTCTCTTCGAAAGAAAGAATATCGCCGCCTGCCGCGCAAAAGACTGACATAAGGCAGGACATAAAAGACGTTTTTGGCGACGTTTCATGGCGGTCGATGTTTGTATTAACCATTTTTATTTTTATAACCCTTGCAATGTGGGGAAGCGCGACAAGCTATTACTTTAACGATTATGTCGATTCTTCCGCGCTCTATGATTTTTTGAAGTCTCTGGGGCTTGCCGATGTTTCGGGCGAAGGTTTTACATCTTGCGTTTTGGGCGCGTTCGGATTGGTTGCGGACAATCCCAAAGACGCTTATGCGGTCGGTTTCAGCCTGTTTAACATGCTTGGAGCCGTAGTGCAGTTTTTCGGTGTGGTTTGCCTTTCCGTTTTTTTGGCAAACAGATTCGGGAAGAAAAATGTATTTATCGTCTGCTTGTCGCTAACGGCGATTTTTACGGCGTGCTTTTATTTCCCAAGCCCGAAAGACATAGGGGCGATTTTTGTTTTGAACTTCCTAAAAAGCCTTGCCTATGCCCCCACAATTCCGCTTTTATGGTCGATGATTGCAGATGTGGCTGACCATGGCGAATATGTAAGCGGAAGGCGGGCGACGGGGTTTGTGTTTGCGGGCATTGTGTTTGCGTTAAAGGCGGGTCTTGGCTTGGGGGGCGCGATATTGGGCTTTATACTTTCAACTTTCGGATATGTTTCAGGCGGAGTTGCAGAGCAGTCCGAGACTGCGGTAAGAGGCATTTTGTACGCTTCGAGTTTAATCCCCGCGCTTACATTTTTTACGGGGGTTGCCGCCCTTTATTTTTATCCGATAACAAAGAGCCTTAACGTGAAAATCCAAAACGAACTTGCTTTGAGGCGCGAAAAAGAAAAGAGTTTAAAATGCTGAAAAAATATTTTGTAAAATTTTTGTGCGCGCTGCTTTTACTGTCGCTTGCATCGAATTCATATGCGCAGGCAAAGAAAATGCGCGGATTGAAAGACGAGGTTAAAAGCCGCTTTTTGATGGGGGTTGCTCTTACGGATGCCCAAGTTGCAAATCGCTTTCCCGAAAAAACGGAAATCATAAAGAGGCATTTCAATTCTATTGTCGCCGAAAACACGATGAAGTCGGGTTTTTTGCAGCCGAGGGAGGGAGAATTCAACTTTGAGGCGGCAGACGCCTTTGTTGAGTTTGGGCTTAAAAACAAGATGTTCATAATAGGGCATACTCTCATTTGGCATTCCCAGCTTCCCGACTGGTTTTGCGTTGATTCAGACGGCAAAAACGTTTCGGCGGATGTTCTCAAAAAAAGAATGAAGGCGCATATCCAAACGGTTGTAGGCAGATACAAGGGCAAAGTAAAAGGCTGGGACGTTGTAAACGAGGCGATAGAAGGCGACGGGTCTTTCCGCAAAAGCAAATTCTACGAAATTTTGGGGGAAGAATTCATCGAACTTGCTTTTAAATATGCCCACGAAGCCGACCCAAACGCGGAGCTTTACTACAACGACTACGGAATGGACGGAGAAAAGAAAAGAGATGGAGTCGTCGCGCTTGTCAAAAATTTGAAAAAGAAGAGAATACGCATTGACGGTGTCGGTATGCAGGGGCACATGGGGCTTGTCCATCCCGACATTGCGGAATTTGAAAAAAGCATAAACGCATTTTCGTCTGCGGGAGTTAAGGTGATGATTACCGAATGGGACATGAGTGCGCTTCCAAGCGCGTGGGGCGCGAGCGCAAATATTTCCGACACGCAGGAGTTCAACGCAAAATATAATCCCTATACGGAATCATTGCCCGAAGACGTTTCCGAAAAATGGAACGCCAGAATGGAAGAATTTTTCAGGCTGTTTTTGAGACATTCAAACTCCATAAGCCGTGTTGCTTTCTGGGGGGTGTCCGACGACGATTCCTGGCTCAACAACTTTCCCATGCGCGGGCGCACCGATTACGCTTTGGCATTTTCAAGAGACTTAAAGCCGAAGCCGTTTGTCGAAAAAATTTTAAAAGGCAAAGTGAGGGAAAGGGCATTGCCGAAAACAAAATAAATTAAAATGAAAAAACGCTATCTTGTTGAAAACGACTACATGGCGGATCCGTCCGTCCATGTGTTTAACTCCAAAGTTTACATTTACCCATCCCACGATTGGGAAAGCGGAGTTGCCGAAAACGACAACGGCGACCACTTCAACATGAAAGACTACCACGTCTTTTCAACCGAAGATGTCATGAACGGCAAGGTTGAGGACCACGGCGTTGTTCTGAAAATTGAAGACATCGCATGGGCGGGGCGGCAGCTTTGGGATTGCGACGTCGCGGAAAAAAACGGCAGGTATTATATGTACTTTCCGATGAAGGACAAAAACGATATTTTCAGGATTGGGGTTGCAGTGGCAGACGCTCCCGAAGGCCCTTTCAAGCCTTTTCCAAGCCCGATAAACGGAAGCTACAGCATCGACCCTGCGGTTTTTAAGGACGACGACGGTTCGCACTATATGTATTTTGGCGGTTTGTGGGGCGGTCAGTTGCAGAGATACAGGGACAACAAGGCTTTGGAATGCGCGTCGCTTCCTTCCGGCGGAATGCCGGCTCTCCCGTCCCGCGTTGTGCGGCTTTCGGAAAACATGCTTGAGTTTGAGGAAGAGCCGAGACCCGTTTTGGTAATCGACGAAAGCGGAAAGCCTTTGGCTGCGGACAATCCGCACCGCTTTTTTGAGGCGTCATGGATGCACAAATATAACGGCAAATACTACTTTTCATATTCGACGGGAGATACGCATTTTATTTGTTATGCAGTCGGCGACAATCCTTACGGGCCATTTGTTTACCAAGGGATTATTTTGACTCCCGTAGTCGGTTGGACCACGCACCACAGCATTATAGAGTACAAAAACAAATGGTATTTGTTCCACCATGACTGCGTTCCGTCAAAGGGCAAGACATGGCTAAGAAGCCTGAAAGTTTGCGAGCTTGAATATGACTGTTTCGGCAAAATAAAAACAATAAGCGGAACAGACTGACTTCTTTTTTTGTGAAAGTTTTTTTATGAGACCGCGCCAATTTATGCGCGGTTTTTTTGTCTTGGAATGTTTGAATTACTGTAATATTATTGCGGTTTGAATTTTTGCAAATCGGAGCTAAAAAAGAAGTCGAATTTGATTTTTATCCCGCATATGAAACTCAGACGTTTTACACCGAAGCATCAAAAAAATTCGCTTTTTTTCAAAGTGATGATTGCCGTGGGCTTTTTAATGGGCGCATTGCTTGTATTGGCGGGAGGCATAATGGTGACAAATGCCGTATTGCCTCAGGAGACTGAATTTGAGGCTGTTCCGCCGTCGCAGCAAAACAGCATAGAGCCAAAGAAGCAGAAAATAAAGGTAATCACAAAAAACGTCCAAAAGCGCAGTGTCTCTTTGGTAAAGCGCATAAATGTTTTAAAGCCGCAGCAGATAAACACTCCGCAGGTGGAGATAACTCTTCCAAGCGGGCTCGGCGGAGAGGGAAGCGACGGATTTGCGTCTTTTAAAATGGACGGGGCGGCGACCCTTAACAAATTGAAAATCGAACTTCCCGAACTCGACTTGTTCGGTCTTAAAACATCTTCTGACAGGGTTTTGATTTGCTTTGACGCCGCCAGAAGAACGATGTCAGACGACATGGGGGGGCTTGAAGCTTACAACATAGTTAAAGCCGAAATTTTGAGGCTTGTTAAAAATCTGCCTTCCACTGTTCTTTTCAATGTTATCGTATTCGACCATTCAAGGTCTTATTTCCGCCCGGGGCTTGTAATGGCAAATAACGCAAACAAGCAGTCGTTTGAGGCGTGGCTGTCTCCCATAAATTCCGACATCTCGGAAATCGGGCTGGGGCGTTTGCCTGCAAGCGAGTTGAAGTATAAAACTCCTCCGAGGCTTACAAACAAGCTTTTGGGCGATTTGGCGTATCCCGGCGACTGGTTTCAGGGTTTGGGAGTTTATCCCGTTTACGACGCCTATCAGGCGGCAATCGAGCAGGGCGCGGGAAGCATATATTTTCTTACCGCTGCATGGTTTCAGCCCAAGGATTTTTTGATGCGCCCGTCAGATTCGGAAATTGGCAAATACAAAAGCGCGGTTGAAAAGAAGAAGAAGGATTTTCTTAAAAAGGGAGGGACATTTGTTGAGCCTGCCGTGCATGAAGCCTTGATACGCGCGGCGGACGAAGCGGGCAAGCGTTTTGTGGACGCCGAAAACGAAAAGCGAAAGGCGCAGGGGAAGCCCCTTTGGGTTGACCACGGCTATTATTTCCAAGTCGCAATCAGGCAAAATCTGCCCGAGGGTATTGCGCTAAACGGCAAGGAGCTTGAATCGAAAGTCATGGTGCCGTGGAAATTCAAGGGCTATACCATGCCAAGCCTTTACGCGGCGTACGGGGATATATTCAAAAAAGTATATGCAGACAGAAATCTTCCAAAGCCGAACTTCAACATGATTCTTCTATTGCCGAAGACGGGCGAAGGCGAAATCAAGAAAAACGAGATAGCCGCCGCCCGCGCATGGGTAAAGCAAAACGGCAAGGGAAATGTTAGAATTTTGCGCGGCGCAAAGCCTGTGAGCGAATACAAATAATTTATTAAAATTTTTGGCAAAAGGAAGCCCCGCATATAAAAAAGTTCATATGCGGGGCTTTTTATATGGGGTATGAAATTTTAGTTATTTGCCTTCAAGATTGTCCGAAACTCTGAAAAAGTCGAAATCCGCATACCCTCCGACTTCTTTTGTTGCATAATTAAACAGGGCGAAACGGTACCCCATGAAGTGCGGAAGCGTGTACGCCATTTTAAATTCCCCGCCAAGCTTTGTCCAGTTTTTGCCGTTTAGGCTGTAATAGAAATTGGCGGTGTCTTTTTGGTTTTCAAAATCGCAGTCTGCCTTGAAATACACAAGCTTCGATTTTAGCGGAACGGGCGTTGTTTCAATGAATTCGTCTTGACCGTTTTTATCGCCCGATTTTGAAACTTGTCGGGTTGCGATAAATTTTTTTCCGCCGAGCATTTTTACTTCAATAGTCGCATATTTGCGCTGCAAAAGACCAAGCCCCGCGACGTCGCCGTCTTTCATTTTGCTTGTGTCTATGCAGGTTTGCGCGGACGATTTCGGGCCGAACGCCCTTTGTGTCAGGGTGTTTCTTGCCTGTGTGAAATCTTCGTCCAGTCTGAAAGTTTCAAGCCGCAAAAATCCCTTTCGTTTTGAGAGCGACCAAAAATCATTGTTCGGGTTGTGGTTCCATTGCCATTGAAGCGGCAGGAAGTCGGCATTGTTTTTCCCGCGGTTAAATTCATCTGAAAATGCAACGGATTCGGGGACTGAACTTTGTTTTGCGTCCATTTCAAGAACCATCGGCACTTCCCCGCCTGTCCCGAAAACGGGCCATCCGTCCTCCCACTTCATCGGCACAAGATAGGGTACTCTGCCTACCGCTCCCGAATCCCTGAAAAACAGCCCGTACCATTTGCCGTCGGGAGTATCGACAATTCCGCCTTGCGCCACGCCTTTATCCTTTATTGCGATTCTTCCCTCGTAAGGTCCTTCGATATTGTCTGCCCTGTAAACCAAGGCGGTGCGCATGCCTGTTGTCGGCGGCCAGCAGATTGAAAAATGGTAGTACTTTCCGTTTGCCTTAAACATCTGGGAGCCTTCCGCAGGCAGCCCTTTTGTCGTGCCTGTGATCGATTGCGCGTCTTTTATGATGATTTTGTCAACGCCGCCTTCCTTTACTCCGCTTAAATCTTCATTAAGCTCCCTCAAACGGATGTTGCCGCCGCCGTAAACCATGTAAACTTTTCCGTCGTCGTCAAAAAACAATGAGCCGTCGTGCAATGCGGGCGAAAACGATTTTTCTTCCCACTTGCCCGAAGACGGGTCTTTTGTTGAGTATATGTGCGTCTTTCCCGTCGTATATGAAAAAGTGGATACATAAAACGTTCCTTTGTGGAAGCGCATTGAGCTTGCCCAAGTTCCCTGCCCGTATGCGTTTTTGCCGCCTTCAAGATTCATTTCGCTTTTGTCCGACAAATATTTGCAGGCATATCCGCACATCTGCCAGTCCACGAGATTTTCGGACTTCATCACGGGAACGCCGGGAACCATGTGCATTGTGGTGCTTGACATGTAATAGGTGTTTCCCGCGCGCATCAAGGAAGTGTCGGGAATGTCAGCCCAAATGACGGGGTTTCTTATTTCTTTGGCTTGCAGAGCAGAGCAGGGCAACATTGCAAGAAGCGTTAAAATTTTAAAAGCCGATGTTTTCATAATTCTGATTTTTACTGGGTGAAACTTTAATGTTTTTTTTTGCACGGTAAAGGCGGCTTTTCCATTACAGTAATATTAACCGCCGCCCGAAAGCAGGGGTTGTATTACTGTAATATGTTTAAGGGTTTGCAGGCTTTTTGTTTTTTTTCAAGATGTTTTTCAAAAGAGAGGAAGACAACTTTATGAAAAAAACAGAAATAGTGAAATTGTTTGGCAGGCTTTTGGCATTTTCTTTGCTGGTGCCTTCTTCAATCTTAAACGCGGCGGACGCCGTTTTTCATTCGTTTGAATACAGGGGCGAAGACGCTTATTATGCTGAAAACCCGCTTGAAAAAAACGAGTTTTACACGCCGATATTGCAGGGGTGCTATCCCGATCCCAGCATTTGCAAAAAGGGAGATGACTATTATTTGGTTGCGTCTTCTTTTGCGTTCAATCCCGGAGTTCCCATATTCCATTCAAAAGACTTGGTAAACTGGAAGCAAATCGGGCACGTCCTCGAACGTCCCGAACAGCTGGACGTCCGCTCTTCGGGCATTGCGCTCGGCGTTTACGCCCCTGCCATCAGGTACAATAAGCATAACGACACTTTCTATATGATTACGACCCAGCTTTCGGGAGGCTTCGGCAACATAATAGTAAAGACCAAAGACCCCATGAAAGGTTGGAGCGACGCCATCAAGCTTGATTTCGGAGGCATTGACCCCGACATATTTTTCGACGACGACGGCAAGGCGTACATCGTGCATAACGACGCTCCCGTTAAGGAGCTTTACAGCGGGCACCGCGCGATTTGGATTAGGCAGTATGATGTCGAAAAAGACCGGGTTTTCGGCGAGCCCAAGGTGATTGTTGACGGCGGCGTGGACATATCCAAAAAGCCAATATGGATTGAAGCCCCGCATATTTACAAGAAAAACGGCAAGTATTATTTGATGTGCGCCGAAGGCGGCACGGGCGGAGCGCACAGCGAAGTGATATTTAAAAGCGACAATGTCATGGGCCCCTATGTTCCCGCCGAAAAAAATCCGATTTTGACGCAGAGGCATTTGCCGCAAGAAAGACCCGATAAAATCGACTGGGCGGGGCATGCCGACTTGGTCGAAGGTCTCGACGGCAAGTACTACGCCGTATTTTTGGGCGTTCGTCCCAACGAAAAAAACAGGGTTAACACGGGGCGCGAAACTTTCATAATCCCCGTTGACTGGACGGGCGAATGGCCTGTTTATGAAGGCGGTTTGGAGCCTTTGCCTGTAAAGTATCCAATGCCAAAAGGCGCAAAAAACATGGCGGGCAAAAAGGGATTTTTCCCGAACGGCAATTTCGTTTTTAAAGACGATTTCAAGGGAAAGGATTTCGATATGACTTGGGTCGGCATGAGAGGACCTGTTTTGGATTTCGCCGAAAAAATACGGGGCGGTGTTAAAATTTCTCCTTTTGATGTTTCCATAAAGGAAGCGCGACCGACATCCTGCTTGTTCCGTCGCCAGCAGCACAATTCTTTCACCGCTACCGCATCAATGTCGTACATTCCCGAATCGGAAAGGGATTTGGCGGGAATGGTGTGCTATCAGAGCGAGGATTTTTGCTACACTTTCGGCATAACGAAAAAAGGCGGGGCGTATTATATTCTGCTTGAAAGAACCGAAGCGCGCAAAGGCGAAGGCGGCAAAAATGAAAAGTTTTCCACAATAATCGCCTCCGAAAAATTTCAATTGAAACAGCCCGTATTTTTACAGGTGAAAGCAAATGGCGACGAATACAGCTTCAATTACTCTCTTTCAAAAAACAAGAAATTTAAAACGCTTGCGTCTGTTTCGGGCGACATACTGTCGACAAATGTCGCGGGAGGCTTTACGGGCGCATTCATAGGCTTGTACGCGACCTCAAAAAACGACGCTGTTCCCGAAAATCGTTAACTTATTAAAAATATAAAAAGATTTTTGCAAATACTTGGTTTGTTTCTTCGCAAAAATTTCTTCTTAATATATTGGTTTTGCGTTCGGAAAAATTTCCGAACGCTTTTTTTGCCCTTAAATAAAGGCGTTTGCCGCCTATTACTGTCAAGTTTCGCCAAACTTGTTTTTTGTAAAAAATATGTTAAATTCAAAAATATAGATTGTTAATTATTCTATTTTATGAAAGGAAAACCATGAAAAAGTTGATATCATTATTCGCTCTCGCAGCCGTAAGCTCTGCTTTTGCTGAAATTATAACGGCGGACTTTAACACTCCGCCCGCAACCCAAGAACTTTATACAACTGGCGATTATTATTTCGACCTTACAAATGTTCAGCCTGATACGATTTACAACTCTTTTGTAAATATTAATTCAAGCGAAGATGAAACTGCCGCAAACGATGCAAACGCTCTGTTTGAAATCGGCGCGGATTCCGCGATAAACTTGGGAATGTGGACATGGTTTCAAACAAAATCGGCAGGCGTAAACAGTTATTCTTCAAATGAAGAGTTTTCCGGCGTAGTTTGGAAATTCAATGTCGGCGAAAGCGGTCAGACGGGATATTTGAGTACCAACTTGAGCGGTGGAACCCAAAATTCCCAAATACAAGGCTTGAAATTATTTGATTTTGAAAATTTTGACACGTCTGTAAGCAAGACCATAACGCAGGAAATCTTCAAGGCGGGCACATGGTCAAGTTTTAATAATAATTCGGAATGGGCTGCAATGATTGAAGGCGCATGGGTGGATTTGACTTACAATTCAACAACCACTTTTGAAGGCGCAAACGGCATATATAATATTACTTTGAGAGAATACGATCCATTCAATTCGGACAAGTATGAAGATTCCCGATGGGTTGAGTACACATTGGAGTTTACGTCGTTTAATCCGATTCCGGAGCCTTCGACTTACGCCGCGGTGTTTGGGGTTTTGGCTCTCGGGTTTGCAATGTATCGCCGCCGCAAGTAAATTTAAAACATGATTCTTTAAGATGACGCATCCGCCAAACGGCGGATGTTTTTTTTGCATATTCAACGTCTTGCTTTACTGTAAAATTAAAAGAATTTGTATTTAACTTTTTATGAAAATAAATCTTTTTTTATTGATAGTACTTGTTATTGGAGAAAACGTGTATGATGGAGAAAATTTTTGTTTTGATTTTGCTTTTTACCCTGCCTTTGAGTGCTCAGGTTGAAGTAGCTAATAAAGCAGGAAATGCTTTCCCTTTGATTTCAGGCGGGAATGCCGCACAAATTTTTGTCGATGAAGACGATTTCGAGTCTGTCAAGAAAACCGCTTCATTGTTTGCTTCGGACTTGGAGATGGCAACGGGGGTTAAGAGCAAAGTCAAAATGGAAAGCCCTTTTGGAAAATATGCCGTCGTCATCGGAACGCTTGGCAAAAATAAGTTTATCGAGAGGCTCATCGCCGAAAAAAAGTTGGACGTTTCAAAAATCAAGGGCGGCTGGGAGCAATATTTGATAAAGACGCTTGAAAATCCCGCAAACGGCATTTCAAAACTCTTGGTGATTGTCGGCTCCGACAGGCGCGGCGCATCTTACGGCGTGTTTTCGGTTTCCGAGGCGTGCGGAGTTTCGCCGCTATATTGGTGGGCTGATGTCCCCGTGAAAAAATCCAAAGAGATTTTCTTAAAGCCTGTAAATTTTTCAAGCAAAAGCCCGTCCGTAAAGTATAGGGGCATATTCATAAACGACGAGGGCTGGGGGCTTCACAGATGGAGCAGGCATACTTTTGAAAAGGAATCGGGCGGGATAGGCCCCAAAACTTACGAAAAAGTTTGCGAGCTTATTTTGCGTTTAAAGGGCAATATGTTAGCTCCTGCAATGCACCCTTGCACGAAGGCTTTTTACAAATTTCCCGAAAACAAAAAAGTGGCTGATTCCTTCGGGATTATCATAACAACGAGCCATTGCGAGCCTCTTCTTTTCAACAACGCAACCGAGTGGCAAAAGAAAACCATGGGTGAGTGGAATTACCTAACCAACAAAGACGGCATATTGTCTGTCTTGGATTTGCGCGTTTCGGAAGCGGCGGAATATGAGAATATTTATACGATGGGAATGCGCGGATTGCATGACGCAAAAATGGAAAACGTCGAGGGCAGGGAAGTAGAAATTTTGGAGGGCGTAATGAAAGACCAGCGCGAAATTCTTTCAAAATACATCAAAAAGCCGATAGCGGAAATTCCGCAGATATTTGTCCCGTACAAAGAAACTTTGGATATTTACGAAAAGCAAATGAATCTTCCCGACGACATAACTTTGGTATGGCCCGACGACAATTACGGATACCTCAAACGCCTAAGTAATCCCGATGAGCAAAAACGAAGCGGCGGTTCGGGCATCTATTATCACTTGTCTTATTTGGGCGGGCCGCACGACTATTTGTGGCTTTGCACAACTTCGCCCGTATTGATGTTTGAAGAGCTTAAAAAGGCTTATGATTTCGGTGCCGACAGATATTGGCTTTTGAATGTCGGCGACATAAAGCCGATGGAGCTTGGAATGCTGTCTTTCTTCGACTTGGCTTGGGATATTTCAAAAGCGACCGACGTGTCCGTTAACCGCTATCAGGCGGATTGGCTTTCAAAAATTTTCGGCATTAAGTACAGAAAGGATTTGCAGTTTGTCTTGGAGGAATTTTACCGCCTTTCTTGGAGCCGAAAGCCTGAATTTATGGGCTGGGAGCGCGAATGGGACGCCCCGAAATGGAAGGATATTTTGGATACTGATTTCTCTTTTGAAAATTACAACGATGCTCAGCAGAGAATTGCCGACTACAAGAAAATAGTGGAAATTTCAGATAAAATCCAAAATTCCCTGCCCGAAGAATATAAGCCTGCGTTCTTTGAATTGGCAGGCTATCCCGTAAAGGCGTCATGGCAGATGAACCGCAAGTTTTTAATGGCGCAGTTAAACCATGAATTGGCGGCGAAGAAAGATTTTGCAGGGGCTAATTGGGCGGCGGAGGAATCGCGGGCGGCTTACAATGAAATTGAGAAGCTGAATGCAGATTACAACGCTTTATTGGGCGGCAAGTGGAATCAAATGATGATGCTTGCACCCGGGTGGTGCGCAAAATACCATCTGATGCCCGAGCTTTCTGTCGCTGAAAATGTCAAGCCGAGGGCTGTCGATTTGGCTCCCAAAAAAGAGAAATCCGCATTGAAAGGTTGCGCTGTCATAAATCTTAAAAACTTTAAAAAGAAGATTGAAAACGGGAATGCCATAAGAATTGTGGAAGGCATTGGCTATGATAAACATTCCATACAGTTGGGAAATCCAAAAGAAAAAACAGCCGACAATGGCTTAAACGCTTCCCGCATTGAGTATGAATTTAATGCGGACGAAAATGCGCAGAAGCTGAAAATCCATGTTTATACTGTTCCGTTTTTTCCCGTCCACGATGGGAAAAGCACGAAGTTCGGCGTTTCGGTTGACGGCGGCAAACCGATTGTTTTTGAAAATAAATTTAAGGAATTTTCAGGCAGGTGGAAAGACCAAGTCTTGCAAAACGGGGCAGTAGAAGTTCGGGAAATTCCCGTAAAAAAGTCGCGAAAGCATACAATATCTTTTATTTGCGCGGATGCGGGCGTAATGATTCAGCGCGTAGTGATAGATTGGGGCGGTCTTAAAAAAACTTATGTCGGTCCAAGCGCAAACTAATTTGTTCTAAAAATAATCATGAAAAAATATATAGTGTCAATACTGGCAATCTTTTTTGGAGTTCTCGCTTTTGCGGAAACAAAAAAAGAGGGCGATTATGAAATAAGCATCAAAACAACAAAGTCAGATGCCATATACAAACAAGGCGAAAAGGCGACTTTTATCCTGAAAGCCACGAAAAACGGAAATCCTGCCGCAGGTTTGGAACTTAAAGGCGAAATATCAAAAGATTCGGTTGCGCCAAGAATTCCAATCGAGGCAAAAACAGATGAAAACGGCTCTTTTGAAATTTCATCGACTTTGAACGAGCCCGGGTTTTTGAAGTGCAAAATTTTTGTCTCAATTCCGCCTTCGGAAAATCAAAAGGAAAAGAAAGTTGACATGCTTGCGGGGGCGGCTTTCGACCCTTTTAAAATCAAGCCGAGCCTGCCTGCTCCAAAAGATTTTGACAAGTTTTGGAACGAGCAGAAAAAAATCTTAAAGAAAATTCCAATGAACATCGTAATGACTCCCGTTGAGTCTGAAGACCCGAATATTGAAGTTTTCGATATCCAAGCCGACACTTTTAACGGAAAGATGAGCGCGTATCTTGCCATGCCAAAAGGCGCAAAGCCTAAAAGTCTGCCTGCGATTGTTTTTCCGAGAGGCGCGGGAGTGTATTCTTCGATAATAAGATATAATTGGGCTAAGGAGGGTTTTATTGCCTTAGATTTCAATGTGCACGGCTTGCCGAATGGAAAGCCCCGCTCTTATTATGAAAAGGCGCAAAGCGACGGGTTGTGGGGGTACGAAACACGAAACAGCGAATCCCGCGAAACCATATTTTTCAGGGAAGCCTTTATGCGCTTGATGAGGGCTATGGACGTTGCAATGTCTCTTCCGCAATGGGACGGCAAAAATTTGATTTTGACGGGCGGAAGCCAAGGAGGAGGACAGTCCATTGCGGGAGCTGCGCTATATAACGACAAAGTTTCTTTGGTTGTGGCTACAATTCCCGCCCTTTGCGACCATAGCGGCATTGTAGTTGGCAGGACTACTGGCTGGCCTCACTTTGTTAAGGAAAAGGATGCAAACGGCAATTACTCGAAAGAAAGAGTGGAGGCGGCAAGATATGTGGATTGCATGAATTTTGCTTCCCGCATAAAATGCCCCGCATACTTTACGATAAATTTTGCCGACGATGTTTGCGAGCCGACGTCTTCATTTGCAGCATACAACAACGTGAAGTCAAAGAAGGATGTTTTGTGCGAAGTCGAATACAGGCATATGGACTGGCAGCCTACAACAGGCAAATTTGTATATGAAAAAATTATGGAATCGGTAAAAAACAATGCCGCAAAAAAATAGCCGCTAAAATTCCGTGTGCAAAAAAACGCCGCCTGTTAGCTCGGGCGGCGTTTCTTTATTTAACGCATAAAAATTGATTTTTTTTTTAGTAAAAGAATCTGTTTTTTTTATATTAGTTGTGATGTTTTAAGTTAAGTTTTATATTTTTTAAATCTTCTAATTTTTGAGTTGGTCGTTCAATTTCTTCGGGAAATTCCAATCCTGAAAATGTTTGAAAGTAGAGAAGACAGGCATCTCTCCACCACACGGCATCGTTTGCTTGAATTTCAAATTTTGCTTTTACTTCTTCAAATCTTCTTTTGTCGATATAAGGGCGCAGAGAATTCCATATGTCTTGAAACATTCTTGCATTTTTTACTCCGCAATCGTAAGCTTTGCACAAATTGTTCCAAAGAGTGTCCCCGTTTTTCATTGTGTATTTCCACGGCAAATGGTGAAAGAAAAGCAAATATTCATCGGGGCATAAATCTGGATTTTCGTACAATTCTTTAAGGGGGGAATTGTATTGGTTTACAGCTCCTGTCCCATTGGAAGTCCTGTCAAACCCTATGCCGTATTTTGAGGCTTTGTGGTAGTAGGTGGAAGTCCAGTCAATGCGTTCTGCCTTGTCGTGCCATGGCTGTGGTCCGTAATGGTGACCTTCGGCAAAAATATGGTGTAGCCCTAATGGCATCATGTAATTTACGGCTGTTTCTCTGGAAATCATCATAATTCTTTTTGCTTTTTTGAGAAAAACCGGATTGTTTGAAAACGTCAGTTTAAGCCATTCTTCCGCAATTTCATCGGACGATAAATTGCAATTCCAAGACAGTCTTCCGAATGCATACCAGTTCGCTTGGGCAAAATGGTGTCCCGTCCAATTCTTGTCTTCTCCAATGTTTGCGACTGCACAAACAGCGGTTGGTGAATTTTTGCGCAAGGAACCGTTTGTGGTTTTTGCGATTGTGGAATTTTGTCCGCACACGAATGTATCGTAATTTAAACATTCCTTAATCAGGGGTGAAAGATATACCAAGTGGTTTGAAAATCCCAAATACTCTTGCGTAAGCTGAAATTCCACGCACATAGAAGTCTTTTTTAACGCGCCGAAAAGCGGATTAAAAGGCTCTCTCGGTTGAAAGTCAATGGGGCCGTTTTTTATTTGTAAAATTACATTGTCGGCAAATTTGCCGTCCAATGGCATAAATTCATTGTATGCCTGCATTGCTCTGTCTTGCGTGTCCGGGGCATAAACAAACGCTCTCCAAAAAACTATTCCATTGTGGGGTTTTAAAATTTCCGCGAGCATATTTGCCCCGTCCGCATGGGTTCTTCCAAAATCCTGCGGGCCTGGTTGCCCTTCCGAATTTGCCTTGACAAGCACTCCGCCGAAATCGGGGATAAGTTTGTAGATTTCATCAAACTTTTTTTTCCACCATATTTTAACAGCATTATTTTCAGGATCAGACGTATTGAGCTTTCCCAATATTTGAGGCGATGCAAAATTTACGGAAAGATAAACTTTTATTCCGTAAGGTCTGAATATGTCAGCAATCACCTTTACTTTTGTCAAATATTCCCCGTCAAGAATTTTAGGGTTTGCGTTTACATTGTTTAAGACTATTGCATTGATTCCTATGGATGCGTTTGCTCTCGCATACTCTTCATATCGCGGAGAGATTTTTTCGGGCAGTTCTTCCCATTTCCAAATTGATTTACCCGCGTATCCGCGCTCCACGCTTCCATCGAGGTTATCCCAATGATTTAGCATTCGGATATCGAATGACGGCGCACTTTTTATTGTTTTTTTCCCGCAAAGCTCTCCAAGCTCTTGAAGTCTCAACAAATGATATGTTCCATATAATATACCGACTGAAGTTGCAGATTCTATGGATGTGAAATTTTTTGAAAAACTTATCCTGAATGCATCGTTTTGCAATTCTTTTTGGTGGGAAATGAGCAATTTTACAGGTGAACCTTTCCATTGGCGGTTAAGTTCTTTCTTTGCGATTTTTATACTATCGTCGCCAATGTTTTCATCAATTTTTGAATTTTGGTTGACATTTGCCCTAAGCCATAGGCGGCTACCGTCTTCGTCGGGCAACGGTTCCGACAGGGCTTGCATTGTTGCGGAGCAGGCGAAAAAGAGCAGGGCTGAAAATATATTTAATCGCATTTTTTTGAAAATATTATTTCTTGTAAATTTTATACGTTTTGTTTGGGGAAGTTTGCAAATCGTATTCGTACACTTTTTTTAGGGTAGGTTTTTCGGGAGTTATTTCTTTTGAAATTTTTACGGGATTTATGTTTGCGCGCCTGTAAAGCGGATTTGGGTTTTCCCCTTGCGCGGGCTTTAACCCCTTGCCTTTGAGCGGAACGTAGGAGCGCAGGCGAAGGTTTCCCCCGATATGCGATGTTATTTTAGCGTCTTTTAATTCACCGTTTTCCCAAGCCATTGAAACAGTGAAATTTCCGCGCGCCTTTAATCCTTCAATACTGCCGTTTTCCCAGTCGCTTGGCAGTGCGGGGAGCAGGTGCAATGCGCCGTCGTGGCTTTGCATCAGCATTTCGGCAATTCCAGCCGTAAAGCCGAAATTGCCGTCGATTTGGAATGGCGGGTGGGCGTCGAAAAGATTATGGTATGTGCGCCCGTCGCTGTTTGGTTCGACCAATACGAGCATTATTTTTATGATATCCATTGCTCTGTCTCCGTCCAAGAGCCTTGCCCAGAGATTTATCTTCCAGCCGATGGACCAACCTGTAGCCGCGTCTCCCCTGTATTCAAGAGATTTTTTTGCGGCTTGGAAAAGTTCGGGATTTTGATAGGGAGATATTTGATTGCCGGGGTAAAGCCCGTAAAGATGCGAAACGTGTCTATGGTTGCTTTTAATGTCGTCAACGTCTTCAAGCCATTCTTGCAGCTGGTTGTGCCTTCCGATTTGCATCGGCGGAAGTTTTTTTATCATGTCGCCAAGCTTTTTTGCGTAGTTTGGGTTTTTGCCCAGAATAATGGTCGCATTTTTTACGTTTGAAAGAATGTCAAAGACGAGCTGGTTGTCGATTGTAGGACCCGCGACGATTGACGTTTTGCCGATTGGGGAGTGTTCGGGAGAGTTTGACGGGCAGGTTAGCATGTATTTGTATTTTGGATCTTCCACAAGATAATCCATGTAAAAATCGGCACATCCTTTTAAAACGGGATAATATTCTTCGAGGAATTTTTTGTCTCCCGTAAACAAGTAATGCTCCCATAAATGCTGGCTTATCCACGCGCCTCCGCCGACCCACATCCCGAAATATGCGGGGTCAACAATTCCCGTTGAACGCCAAATATCCGTGTTGTGGTGCAGTACCCAGCCGTTGCAACCGTACATTTCTTTTGCGGTTTTAGCCCCGTTTACAGCCAAGCCTTTTGTGAAATCAAAAAGCGGTTCGGCGCATTCCGAAAGATTGGTGTTTTCGGCGGGCCAATAGTTCATTTCAAGATTTATGTTTGTTGTGTACTTGCCGTCCCACGGGGCAATCAAATCCTTGTTCCATATGCCTTGCAGATTGGCGGGCTGCCCGCCTTTTTGGGACGAGCTTATCATTAAATATCTGCCGAATTGAAACATTAGGGCAATCAAAGACTTATCGTTTGTCTTTGCAAAATCCCTTACCCGTTCGTGCGTCTCTTTTCCGCTTTCTTCGCTTTTTCCGAGATTGATTTTTACCCTGTCAAACTGCGACTTGTAAAGTTCTATATGCTCTTCTTTTGCTAAGCGGTAGTCTTTTTTTATCGCCGCTTGCAGAATGTCGTTTGCCTTTTTGCTTTCGTCGCCGGAAATGTCTTGAAAGTTTTTGAAATTTGTGGCGGCACTTATGTATATGGTTGCGGTTTTCGCTCCGGATACTGATAGCTTTCCGTTTTCTGAAACGATTTTTCCATCGTCGATTTTTACAAAAGTTCTGGTTTCAACTTTGACTTTGCCTTCTATTTCTTCGTGCCCTTTACCTTTTGCGTTCAATATGAGAGTGTCTTTCTCATTTTTTACCGACACTTCGTCAAGAGGGCATTGGTAGCTTAAAGAAAAGTTTAAGGCGTTCTTTTTGTCGGCTTCAATTCTCATTATGATGACGCCGTCTTTAAGCGAGGCAAAAACTTCGCGCTTGAAAGTTGTTTCCCCGATTTTGTAGGAAACCGTGGCTATTGCTTTTGATATGTCGAGTTCCCTGTAATATTCCTTGTAGTTTTCCTGACCCTCAAAATCAATAAAAAGACTGCCAATGGTTTGGTATGGCATTCCGTTTTGTGGAGTTTTAAACTCCCTGTTTATGAGAGCTTCCGCTTCACTTGTCTTGCCTTCAAATATCAGCTTGCGGACTTCTGAAAGATATTTGTGCGCCCCTGCTTTTGCGTTGTTGTGCGGCGCGCCCGCCCAAACGGTTTCTTCATTTAATTGAAGCTCCTCCCTTTCGGGATTACCGTAGAGCATTGCGCCGAGTTTTGAGTTGCCGAGCGGCAGAGCCTGCGTCCATTCATGCGCCGGCGTTGCGTACCACAGCTTCATTTCTTCCGCAAAACTTGCCGAAGCAGAAAACAAAAAAAACGCTATAAATAACCCCTTAACATTCATATATTTTTTCATGATAAAATAAAAATATAAAAGATTTTCTTTGCTTGTGTATCAAATCTTTGCTTTACAGTAAAGCGAGAAGAAACTTTAAAACTTTTCGGAGAATTGTTTATTTATGCATTGATTAACAAATATATAAAATGAAAATTCCCAAATTCAGATGGATCATTTGCGGCTTATTGTTTACAATAACTGCGATAAACTATATGGACAGGCAAATAATCGCCCTTTTAAAGCCGCAGCTGGAAAGAGATTTCGGGTGGTCTGAAATCGACTACTCCAACATAGTTGCCGTTTTTCAATTCGCCTATGCTGTTGGCTCGGTTTTGATGGGGATATTTATAGACAAAATCGGAGTGCGGCGTGGAATGGCGATAGTGGCTTTTTTTTGGAGCTTGGCGACAGCGGCGCATGCTTTTGTATGCGAATTTGACATTTTTGGAATAACGGTTTCCGCCACTATTGGATTTATGATTGCAAGAGTGGGTTTGGGTTTGTTTGAAAGCGGGAATTTTCCTGCTTCGGTGCGTTCTGTTGCGACTTGGTTCCCAAGAAGCGAAGTCGCGCTTGCAAACGGTTTTTTTAATTCAGGAAGCAATGTCGGCGCGATTATAGCACCTGTCATCGTGCCTGTATTGGCTTGGGCTTTGGGGTGGAGAATGTCGTTTTTTATCTTGGGTGTTTTGGGAATTGTTTGGATATTGTTTTGGCTTTTGTTGTATTCCGCGCCCGAAAAATCCAAGTATATTACAAAAGGCGAACTCAAACATATAAATTCAAATGCAGGAGAGCCTGAAAAATCCGAAGAGGAGAAACCTATTTCTTTTTGGGAGCTTTTAAAACGCCGCCAAATTTATGCTTTTGCCGTGGGAACTGCTATTGCGTCTCCTGTTTGGTTTTTCTATCTGTTTTGGATGCCGACTTTTTTGAACAGGCAATTTAATTTGTCCATTGCCGAGCAGACTCCGTATTTGGTTTTGATTTATTTAATGGCATGTGTCGGAAGCGTGGGGGGCGGATGGATTTCTTCAAGCCTTTTGAAACGTGGCAAGTCTTTGAATTTTTCGAGAAAGATGTCGCTATTTATATGCGCGTTTTTGGTTTGCCCCGTATTCTTTGCGCCGCATACTTCAAGCGCGGTTATAGCCGCTCTTTTAGTGGGATTGGCAGGGGCGTCCCATCAGGGATTTCTCGCAAATCTCTACGCGTTGATAAGCGATGTTGCACCAAAAAATTCCGTTGCGACAATCACGGGCTTTGGCACAATGTGCGCGGCTGCGACTTCCATTGCCGCGTCAAAAAGCATCGGCTATGTTTTGGAGTCTGCAAACGGCAATTACACGCTGATATTTGCATTCGCATCTATCTCTTATTTGTTTGCCGCTGTGTTAATACAGATGATTTCTCCGCATTTGAAAAAGATGTGGTAGCTTATATTTAAAGCCTTTGTTCGTACATTTAAAATCAATGGCGGTAAAATGATAAATGTTGGAAAAATTACTGTAATATTTGAAAATATTTACATTTGTTTAAAAATTTGAGACAAGTGTATCTGTTTAGTTAAAACAATGATAGTTTTAATTTTTCATAGGTAGATAGTTATATAGGTAGGTAGTTAAATGGGGCTTGCGTTCGCGCGTAAGCCCCTTCCTTTTTTGTTGTTAAGAAAACGCCGCCGAGCATGGAAGAAATAATAAGTTTATCCAAGAATATCGGCACTGTGAAACTATATGAAAAATTGGCATCTAAATATAATTGGAAAAGTTTTTCTGAATACATAAATGAAGCCTCAAAAGACTTTTCAAAATCATTGAAAAAGCGATAAAGTTTGTGAAAAAATAGATAAGTTATATTGACATTGTATAAAGAATATATTATAGATTTAATAAAATTAAAATAAATGGTTATTTATTAAAAATCGAAACTGGAAATGGGTATCATCTTTTACACAAAATATGCGATTAATATGAAAAAAGATACTGGATTGGTTGTTGATTATGAATGTAAATATTCTAAATGTATTGATTGATAAAATGAACTTAAGGATATTCTGTTTTTTGATTTGTTTCGTTCTGCCTTTTTTTGCGTACTCGCAAGATCTTTCCAAGGCGGAGGAGATTGGAATTCCTGTAAATAATTTGCAAACAAGGGCTATTTTTGAAGCTTTGGAGCGTCAAGAAATTGTCTTGTCTAAAACAGTGTTTAGGAAAAAATTTTCCAATGATTTTTCAGAGATTTCGATGTTTGTTTGGCCCGAATCTCAAACAGTGGAAATTTGGGTGAAAAGAAACAACGACGAAGAATCCCGATATATTTATTCTTATCAATATGGGCTTTTGGTGTCGGGCGAAACTCTGCCGCTAAAAAATAATCCAAATGGAAAAGGCTTTACGCGTTTGGTTATAAACAATGAGATTCTTTTTCCTGAAACTCTTATGGGTTTTTTAGGTATGACTTGGAATAATAAATTTAATATTTCCAAGATGTTGTTTGGTTTCCCTACAAATATTTATCAGTTATTGATGAACGAAACTCTTTCTGAAGAAATTTTAATTCCGCAAAACTATTCGATTCTTGATCGGGAAATATTTTCAGACAGAATAAAAGATGTTATTTCTTTTTTTGCAAATATCTCGGATGAGGAGATGTCAAAAAATTTTGAACTCGGAATTGGAAATTTGCATATAAAAACGAAAAATTTCTTGATAGAGGAATTTAATTTTAAGGCGAAAGATTTTGAATTGTCCGCAAACTCCGAATTTGTAAAATCAAAAGATTCCAAAGAATATGTTTCTCCTTCTTATGTGGAAGAATATGATTTGGAGCATGATGTCGGAAAAAATCCTGAATACGGTTTTGTTTTCAAGAAGGACGCAAATTCGCTATCTATTGATATAAATTCCGATTGGAGCAAATATTTGTATTCGGGCAATAAAGACGTTCCACAAAGCAATTTGAACATAACAAAGTTGAATGGCAAGTTTGTCGGCGAATATTCTTTGAATGAACTTAATGCTATTTTAAATAGAGAAGCTCCTGTCGTCGTTGAATTTCTTGAAAACGGTAAAAGTGTTTCTTTCCGAAAATTTGATTTGAAAGAGAGAAGACTTATAAATAGGGCGAAACGCTTTTTAAAAAGCGATGTCTTGTGGGATAAAAAATGATTTTTATTATAAAAAGATAAATGAGGTATTTTTTATGATGGTTTGATAAAAGAAATTCAAATATATGCTTATGAAGAAAATTATTTTATTGTGTTTTATGGTTTTGTCTTTGGGCGCATATGCATATGCGGATGAAGAGCAGGTTGCAAAAAATTTTGCCAATGCATTATTAGGGGAGAGTAAGGCAAAAATCGCTTTAATTACATTAAAAGATTCAAGGAGCGATAAAGATTTATCTCCCGAACAGTTAAGCTTTTTTTACCATCCAAAATGTAAAAAATTTCTTAGGGAACCTTATTTTATCTACAATAATATCAGTGTGATTACTTCATTTTGTGAAAAATTGAAAACAAATATTTTTTTGAAAATAGATCAAACGTGTTTTGGTCCTGTAGATAAAGGACAGCCAATATTGATAGCGAAAAGTTCCATTTGGCTTGTGTTGTTAAACAGCATGTATGAAGAGAATGGGAAGATAAAAGCGGAAGATATGGAAAATCTAAAAGGGATCGAAGAGTTTGATTTTATAAATCGAGATACTTTTTATAAAATTTCGATGCCAGAGGCTCAAAATGCGGTTTGTTTAAAATGGGTGAATGTTGATAACTTTCCTAAGCCTTTAAGTTATACGTATTCCGAAATGCTTTTGGTCGAAGATATAAAGATTTTATCGAATATCTTTTGCGGGAACAATATAAGCCCTATAAGCGCAATCGAAAAAGTAAATGGTGTAATTTCAAAACTGAAAACTGACTTAGGCGTAAAAATCGCCAAACAGATTGTTTCAATTTCGGAAGATAAAATAATAAAAGAGGAATTTAAACCAAAGGGTACTCCAAAATTGGATTTCCAAAAAATAGAAAATAAACTTAAAAATGCCAAATAATATGAGGCTTTTAATTTTGACGTTTGTATTTTTTAGCTGTTTGCCTTTAATTTCATTCGCAAAAGAAGTCGATGTTGAAGGGATTTTTTCGCAGATGTCGGAACTTAGATTAGATATTTCTAAGCCCATCGGTAAAACTCCGATGATGTTAAAAATTTTTCCGGCATCAAAAAAGAAAAACATCAAATTGAACGAAAATTCCTTAATTAACGGTTTTTTGGTTTCTTTGATTATTTTTTATGAGGACGATCGTTCGTGCATTAAAATGTTTTCGCCTGAATCATCGGCATTAAGGCGTCCGAATTTTATTGAATGCAATATTGAAAATCCCATTCCATTGGAATTTGCAACTCAATATGTTTTTAATATAATTTATCAGGAAATTGAAGATTTGAAAATAGATCAGATAAAATCTGTTTCAATGAAGATATATTTTGAAAAAATGACTGAAAATTCGATTGAAAACCGTGTGAGTTTTGTAAACAAGCCGCTCGTTTTTTCCAAAGATGAAATTCTAAAACTGATTGAAAATTATAAAGAGGATCCGTTCGCATTAGATATTCAGAAAGTCAAAATTCCGCAAAATCAAAAAGTAGAAAACAGGCTTAAAAATGCCAAATAAATGTTATATCAAGATGCGGTATGAGATATATTTTTTTTATCATTGCTATATTTTTATACGGCTTTTCTTACGGAGAGCTAAAATTTTATAAAACGATTTTAAGCGACGAAATTCCAAGCGGAAAAGAATTTTATGAATTTTGCTTTAAATTTAAAAATGAAGGGGCGTCTTCCGTAAAAATAGAATCTTTAAATTCGACTTGTTCGTGCACCATTCCTTCTTTGGAAAAGAAAGTTTATAAATCGGGGGAAAGCGGTGAAATAAAAGGCGTTTTTTATGTATATGGCAAACAAGGCTTGCAGGAACAGGAAATAGTTGTCGGCACGGACGATATATCCCAGTCGAAAATAAGGCTGCAATTAAAGATTAAAATATTAAACGAATATGAAATTAGCAGCCGTCTTGTCTATTGGAGGCTTGATTCCGAAGAAGTTGAAAAAAACGGTAATTCTTTCCCTAATGCATTCCGATTGGAAGTTTGACGGCGCAGTATGTTCCGAAAATAAATTTTCGGTAAATGTTGCGGAAAATGGCGGTAAATATTTAATAAAAGTAAAACCTTTGCGGACGAATGAGGCAATGAGGGATTTGATAAGCATAAAATTGAAAAGCAAAGACGGCGAGATAAAGACGATCGCGCTTCATGCGTTGGTAAAATGAATGTTTCATGAATTAGAAAAAACGAAAATCAATATTTCAAAATTGTCTTTGTTATTATATTTGTTGAAAAAATAAATAAAAAGTCATTGACAATATAAAGAATATGTGTTTTGTGTTTTACAAGGAGATTAAGTTTATGAAAAATACATTGTTTAAAATATTGTCGATATTGGGGCTGTTTTTATCGCCATTAGTGTTGATGGCAGATGATTGCAAGCCATGCGAAGAAGGGGAGCCAAATTGCGGCGGCAATCCCGGCGGAGACTGTATGTCGATAGAGCTTGGCGAATAGTAAAATTTTAAGGGCGCTATTTTTTGTCTTGTTTGAGATGCCTTTTCTGCATGGCTGAATTGAAGCAGAATGTTTCAATCGTCAAAAATGGCGTTTGGCTTTGCGGTAGTTGATTTACGAAATGAAAATAATAATTGCATATTTTGTCTTGGCTGCATTTACGGTGGTTTTGCATGCAAAAGACAACTTCGATTTTTCATGCTCAAAGCCGAACTCCAATGAGGCGGCAATTCTTGTTCTTGCCCCCGGAATGAATATGAACGGAGAATTCTTTTTGAAAGAATCGCCATGGATGGATTTTGCAAAACGAAACAATCTTGGTGTCATCGCTCTCAATTATTCTTCGACCGAAGAAGATTTGTATCAAAATAGAAAAGGCTATTACTGGCCCGACCAGGGGTCGGGGCAGGCTTTGCTTCGCGAGATAAAACGCGTTTACGGCAAAGATTTGCCGATAATTCTCTATGGATTTTCGGGCGGGGCGCAGTTTGTCAGCAGGTTTGTTGACTGGTGCCCTGATAGAATTGTCGCGTGGTGCGCCTATTCCGCGCAGTTTTGGGACTATCCGAAAGACGGCACAAAAACGGCAGGCGCGCGCGGAATCGTCGCATGTGGGGATAGGGACGGGCTTAGGTGGCAGCCGTCGTTTGCGTTTTATTACAAGGGCAGAAAAAGCAATCGCCCGTGGATATGGGTCAGCATATCAAATACGGGGCATAACCGCAGCGCGAAATTTGAAAAATTCGTAAGGATGTTTTTTGATGAGGAGATTGCAGTCTGGCGCGGGGAAAAGGAAGCTGTGGAGGACTTGCATGCCGATGTATCAAACGTAAAAAACGATATGCTTCTGCTTTCGGAACAACCCGAGCTTCAATGCCCTTTCAGGACAAAAGAATTGCTTGAAGAATGGAGGAAAATCCAGTCGCGATGATTTTAAAAAAACTTGCCGCAGTATTTTTCCTTTTATTTTGCTTCCAGCTTTTGAAAGCGGACGGCGTTCTTGCGGAAAGCGACCGCGTATTTGTTTTTGCATTGCCCACCGATGCCGCCTCAAAGGCGTCAAAGTCCGACTGCGCAAGCGTTCAAAGTTAAAGGAAATCGTCTTTGTTGCGAGGATGCCATCTGCTTGGACGAAGGAACGCGATGCCGAATTTAGAAAGGCGAAGCTTCCGTCCGTTCGCGGTGTTCTTGCAATTTGCACTTGGGAGAGCGATTCCGAAAAATTAAAGCGCAACGTGTCTTATAAAAGCAGTCCGCACAAGCATTTGATAAAATTTGCCGACGAGAACAATCTCGCGGTAATTGCGTGGTCGAATTTCGGGGGATATTCGGCTTCCACAAGCTCTGACGAAATGGAAAAATCCCGCGCAAAGGATTATGAATTTATGTTTAACGACAGGCTCTCCGAATGGGAGCAGGGGTTTAGGCGCGTCTTAAACAGGCATAATCTTCCCAAAGACTCCGCCTTGATTTACGGAATCAGCGGAGGGGCACAAATAGCGCACCGCATTGCATTGCGCAAGCCGCAGTATTTTTCGGGAATACATATTCATGTAAATTCAAGCTACGACAAGCCCACTGCGAACGCGAAAAGCATTGTGTGGCTCGTGAGCACTGGGGAATTGGAATACGGCTATCCTGCCGCGACGCGGTTTTACCAAAGGATAATTGATTTGGGCTATTCGGCGATATTCAAGGCGGGGGAAAACTTGGGGCATTCGACCAACTCCCAAATAAACAATCTATCCGTTGAGTTTTTCAAGTATATGATAAATTTTATGCCGGACTACTCCAATCCCGATTGGAAAGAGCCGCCGATAGACAAGTTTTATTTGATGAAACACCCTACTTATGTGGGGGATTACATGAACCAGATTGCGTATCCGTTTGAAAAGGCGTCTGAGAAAGTGGCGTCTAAAAAGTATATGGTTGCGCTTCCCACAAAGCCCGTTGCAAAAGCCTGGGGCGCGATTATGGAAAAGTGAAAATATTGTTTGGACAGTTTTTGGCTGAGCGGCTTGACTGGTTCGGATACGGGGTGTCGAGCGCAAACCGCACCGCCGCGTTTATTGCCTGCGCGATTGTCGCAAGCTGGATTTTTGTCGGAGTGTTCAAGCGGGCGGGTTATTGGCTTTCGCTGTTTGCGTCTTTAATTTTGTTTTATTTTTTGCTTTTGACCCAGTCGCGCGGAGCGTTGGTTGCTCTTGTTTTTTCAATGGCGTTTTTCTTCGCCTTTTCGAGAGTACGCTATGGCAGGGCGCGCATCATTTCATTGTGCGCCGCGGGGTTGTTGGCTTGCGCGGCTTTCTTTAATTCCAATGTTTCCGACAGGGTTTACAATATGGCATCTCTCAAAAGTTCGTCGGCAAATTGCAGGGCGGAGATATATTTGTCGGGAATAAAAATGCTGTCCGACGCTCCGAGCGGACTGAAAAATTCCCCTGTTGAAACCTATATGCGATGGTATCAAAATACGGATGACGGAAATTTTTACTTGTCGATGATAAATTCGCATTTGGAGTTTATGTGCAAGCATGGATTCTTTGCCGTGGCATTCTATGTATTTTTATGGTGTTTTGTTTTAACTGCGCTTTTCCCGTATGATAAAAATCCGATTTCGGCGGCGGCTTTTGCTACATGGATGTGCTATGGAATATGTGCGTCTTTTAGCAATGTAATGAATTACTGGGTGTTGTGGATAATTCCGTTTTTTATGTTGGTTGCGGGAATGTCTGCAAACTATCGTAGTATTTTCAAAAAGCGTTTTACGTTTGTTTTTCTCATTTCAGGATTTGCGGTTTTGGCTTTCGTTTACTTGGTGTCGCTTTCTGCCGCAATGGGCGGCGGGCTTGATTTCATTAAAAACGGAGATGTTTATTGCGGAAATAAAAGCAATGTGAAATATGCCCTGTACGCGCCGTCCGAACAGGTTTTGGGTGTACATTTCGGGGGAGAGCTTTTGAAATTCTGCAAAGAAAAAGATGTCGGCGCATTTGTTTCGGATAGAGTAAAAAACATTGGCGAATTGGAATGCGCTCTGTTTTGCGGAGATATTGGATTTGAGCAGATTGAAAGTGCGAAGGCAAAACGCAAGGTGTTGCTGAACCCCAAGGCGTCCGACGGTTTTGATAAAATGCAAAGCAATGTTTATGTTTATCTGGGGGCTTTCTCTGATTGGCGAAATCGCCGCGAATGGGAACGCATTGCTTCTTGCAACGGAAATGTAAAAGTCAAAATCTTAGACGGAGTTTCAGACTTCATTCCGAACTGGACAGGCTGTTTTTGATATGCGCGCATTTCTTGACATTGCATTTATTGCGGCTGCGTCTTTTGCGTTTGGCGCCGCAAATTTCGCGCTTAATCCGAACCGTCCGAATTTGGCGTCACAAATCGGGGAAATTTCGCTGCCTGACTTGCATAAAATAAAGCCGCCCGTATTGGTGGTCGATGCGAGAAGCGCGGCGGATTATGAGAGAGGGCATATCAAAGGCGCGTTTAATTTGCCTGAGTCGCAGTTTGATAGCAGGCTTGGGGATTTTTTGGGCAAGTGGACATCGGAAAGCTCAATATTGGTTTATTGCAACATTGGCAAATGCAATTCAAGCAGGATAGTTGCAGAAAGGCTAAAAAAAGAGTGCGGAATGCAAAATGTATTTGTTTTAAAGGGAGACTGGACGGAATGGAAAAAATCAAAAAATTAGTTCTGCTTGCAATCCGCCTTGCCGTGTCGGGAACTTTTATTTATGCGGCACTGGGGAAAATTGCGCGCCCCGACGAGTTTTATGCGTCAATATTAAACTATCAAATTCTAAGCGGAGATTTATCCGTTGTTATGGCATATTTTTTGCCTGTCCTTGAATTGTTGTGCGGGGCGATGTTTTTAACCGGGAGGTTTTTGTTGCCGTCGGGAATTATTATGGCAATTCTGCTTGCCGTATTTATCGCTGCGGTTTTGTCCGCCTCTTTACGCGGCTTGGATATTTCATGCGGGTGTTTTGCCGGCGAAGGAAAACGGGGCGGCTATTGGGGCGTAATATTTAGGGATTTGTCTTTGGCGGCGTTGATTTTAACGGTGCTTATGTTTAATCCGCGGTTCAATTTTAATAATTCGAAAAGCAGAATAAAAAATAAGAGTAAATAATGAAAAGTGTTTGACACGCATTTGTTATTTTTATATTTTATGATAAAAGATTTGTAAAATTTGATATGAAAAGAAACTTAATAATTGGTTGCGCCGCCGTATTTTTGATAGCCGTGGTGTTCGTGGTTGTGGCTGAGATGCAAAGAAGCTCTTTGAATGCTTCCGTAAGCTTCCCTGTTCGGGAATATATTGAAAATCCGAAAAGTTTTGCGGGCAACGCTTACAGGATTAGCGCGCAGATAGATTTGCAGCTTGCGTATGACGACAGTGCGGGAAGAATATTGCTTGTGAACAATCTTGACGGCAGCGAAAAACTTCCCGTTTTTGTTCCGTCGGGCATAAAAAATTTTAATCCGATGGCGGGCCAGCGGTACGTGTTTTGCGTGAAAATTTCCAATGACGGCTCGTTAACTTTAACTTCGTTTGAAAAGCTATGAAAAAATTTGTATTGATGCTTTGTTTTGTATTTGCCGCGCATGCTTTCGCGCAGGACGGAACGCAAATGGAAGAGAAAAAAACGCATGGTTCTGCCGAAATCGGAAATGAAAATTCGGCGCAGCCCTTGCCTAATTCCACTTCCAAAGTTTCTGAAAAAGAGCCTTCCGCAGGGCAAAATCCTATTGGCAATATGCCGTTTGGCTTGGGAAATTCAGGATTACTTCAAAGCGGCGAAATTTTATCCGCATTAAATTCGCATTCAGACTTGAAAGATATTACGGGCAAAAAGATAGACGATGCGCAGGCAAAGCTTTTAAGGGCGAGATTTGAAAAATATTTGAGCACTCCCGTCGATTATAGCGACGAGGAGAGGGAATACAACAAGCTTTTGGTTGACATCAACCAGCGTCTTTTGGGCAAGGGCGGAGGCAGTGTCACTGCCCGCACCATAGACGCTTGGAAGATGCTCTTTAAAGCCCAGGATTACGCCATTGACAACCAGCTTTGCAGGACAATCGCCGACAAGGTCATAAATTTTTGGCAAACAACGCGCAAAACAGAGTCTCTTTTAAAGGAAAACGAACGCTTGGAGAGGGACAGGGCAAGGCGCGAAAGCTCGATGATAACAATCCAGACGCGCGACAGGCGCGAATTTATAGACGTCATGCGCGACAATAAAGCCACTCCTCCGCCAACGCGCGAATTTGAATTGGATCCTCTGAAAAAACGCCTCATGGAAACCGAGAAGAAAATCGAGGAAAACAAAAGTTATGAAGTTTCTTCCAGAGTCAGCCAAAAGATGGATTTCCAGAGCCTGATAATCCAGTTTTTTGTCCAGCGCAGGTATTATCACGCAATGATAGCCAACGACTTTTACAGGTATTTGTTCGAGGCGGAAGACGCAAAGCTTGACGGGCTTGACTCAATCAAAACCCAGGTGTTCGGCGGGGCGGACATAAAACTTACGACCTCCACGATTGATGCTCTTTGCAAAGAGGCGGTGAGCGATACGCTCGAAAGCGTCAAGGCGGCGGACTATTTGGTCTCAAAAGGAGAAATCCACTCCGCCGCCCAGCGTCTCATGGAGGCATTTTTCATAGGCGAAAACCTTGCAGAGGTAAAAATGTTTCCCGCAGAAAAGAAGCGAGAAATTCTGCGCTATATGCGCGACGCCGACAAGCTTGTGAACGCAGTAAAGGTAAAGCATGTCGAGCGCGCGGAAAGCATTTTGAAGGATATGTCAAATTACGTTTCGGATTTCGATTCGGGGCAGATAGAGGCTTTTATTCAAACATCGAAACAGCTCAGCGATTTGGCTTTGCAGAAAGCCTTGGTAGCCGCGCAGACAGGCAATAGGCAGGGTGTTGATGCCGCATTGCAGGAAGCGGTGGAGTTTTGGCCGACCAATCCGAAAATTCAGGAATTTTTAAAGACGATGCTTGGAAAAATAGATTTAAAAGATGTGGCAACGCTTGATTTCGACAGGCTTTTGGCTCAAAAAGACTATCGCGGAATATTCAACGACAGGTTTAGATTTGCCGCAGCTCTTGCAATGGATTCCGCCCGCAACGGAGAATTTCTTGAAATTATGAAGCGGATGGAAGCGATAGAAACTTCAATGGCGCAGGCAAAAGAGCTTTCGCGCCTGCACAATAATTATGCGGCTTGGGAGATTTTGGAGAAAGTTTATAAAAAGTTTCCGGAAGACGCGGAGCTTTCCAGATTGCGTAGCGATTTTACCGTAAAGGCGTCTTCGCTTGCGGCAGTGCTGACGCAAGCGGCGGAAGCCGACGCGAAAGGGGATAAATGGGAAGCGTTGCTAAGCTATGTGCGCGCCTCAAAAATATACCCGATGTCAAGCATTGCAAACGACAACATATCAAGGCTGGCAAACGAAATTCTCGCGGAAAAATCCGCAAATAAAAACTGATTTTTCATTGGCGGGGGGGGCGGCGTATTTTGATGTATTGCCACAAATTGCGGATTGTAATGGAATGAAAACGGTTTTGTGCGAAATTTGCCCGATGTTTTGCCAAACTGTGCTTATGTGGAGAGAAACAACGAAAATGGTGTCGGCGCAAAAAAAGCGGAGATGCGGAAAGGAAATGCTGTCAGTTCGGATTTTTAATTTTTGCGGGCAGGCGGTTTGAACGCAAACTTATATTTCTTCAAAATTACTATACCACAACTTTTCGGATTGCCCCCCCCCAAAAAAAAACAGCCGCAATTCTAAAAAAGAAATACGGCTGTTTTTTTAACTGGCTGCTCGGGCTGGGATCGAACCAGCGACCAAGTGATTAACAGTCACCTGCTCTACCGCTGAGCTACCGAGCACCGTTAAAAAATTAAGATGCCATTAAGGCTTTTTTTTATCGATTTGTCAAATAAAAAAATATTTTTTTGCAAATATTTTTTTTCGATTTCTTTATTCCTTATCAGATGGTTTCTTGCGAAATTTTCCGAAGGCATTTTAAAGAGCTTTGTGTTTAAACCGCTTTTATTTTTGCGAATTTTTGCTTCTTTTAAGCGCGTTTTTTATGAAGGCGCAGAAAAGCGGATGCGGGCGGGACGGCTTTGACTTGAATTCGGGGTGGAATTGCGCCCCGAGCATCCACGGGTGCCCCTTAACTTCGACTATTTCCACGAGGTTGCGCTTGGGGTTTATTCCCGCAATTTCAAGTCCCGCGTTTTGAAGGGCATCGCGGTAGTCGTTGTTGAATTCGTAGCGGTGGCGGTGGCGTTCGCTTATTGTTTCGGCATTGTATGCCGCATGCGCCTTTGAGCCTTCCGCAAGGGAGCATTCGTACGCTCCGAGCCGCATTGTCGCCCCCAAATCGACGCCGATTTGGTCGTCCATTATTTTTATCACGGGATGTTTTGTTTCGGCATTAAATTCGAGGCTGTTTGCGTCTGAAAATCCGAGTACGTTGCGCGCGTATTCTATTACAAGTATTTGCATTCCGAGGCAAATTCCGAAGTATGGCACTCCGTTTTCCCTCGCGAACTTTGCCGCGGCGATTTTCCCTTCTATGCCGCGGTTTCCGAAGCCTCCCGGTATCAATATTCCGTCAACGTCTTCCAAATATTTTTTTGCCCCGAATTTTTCGATGTTTTCGGAATCGACGCGGATGATTTTCACTTTGCAGTCGTTGCCTATGCCCGCGTGCGTCAGGGCTTCGTAAATGGATTTATAGGCGTCTTGCAAATTGATGTATTTGCCGACGACCGCAATGCGGCATTCGCCTACGGAAGGCTGTATGAGCTTGCGTGCGATTTCGCGCCAACCTGACATGTCGCTTGGTTTTGATTTTAAGCCGAGCTTTTGCGCGACGAGTTCATCCATGCCTTCTTCCGACAATGTGAGCGGAAGTTCGTATATGGAATGCTTTACGTCGGCTTCTTCGATGACCGCCTTGGGCTCGACGTTGCAGAACATTGAAAGCTTTTGGCGCATGCCTTCGTCCATCGGGTGTTCTGTGCGGCATACGAGGATGTCGGGCTGTATGCCGATTTCGCGCAGTTTTGCGACGCTCTGCTGGGAGGGTTTCGTTTTAAGCTCTCCTGCCGCCTTTAAATAGGGCAGGAGCGTGACATGGATAAAGAGCGTGTTTTCTTTGCCGACTTCAAGCGAAAACTGGCGCAGAGCTTCCAAAAACGGCAGGCTTTCGATGTCTCCGACCGTACCGCCGATTTCGGTGATTACCACATCTGCTTCGTTTTCATCGGCGTAAATGTGGCGTTTGATTTCATTTGTGACATGGGGAATGATTTGCACCGTTTTTCCCTGGAATTCCCCGCGCCTTTCGCGCTGTATTATGGTTTCAAAAACCCTTCCCGACGTAAGGTTGTTTGCACGGGAAAGCGGCGAATGGGTAAATCTTTCGTAATGCCCCAAATCGAGGTCGGTTTCCGCCCCGTCATCGAGAACGTAAACTTCGCCGTGCTGGAACGGGCTCATCGTTCCGGGGTCAACATTCAAATATGGGTCGAACTTTTGTATTTTAACCCGCAAATCGCGGGTTTCGAGAAGTGCTCCGAGAGCCGCAGATGTCAACCCCTTGCCCAAAGACGATACAACGCCGCCGGTGATAAAAATATACTTCATAACGGGGAATTTTTTAAATCATTTATGGGCAATGCTTGGCAAGCTTTTTTTTGTGTTGCGTCCGTTCATTGGGGTAATTTTTGCAAAATCACGTCGTTTGACATCTCGTAAACGCCGACTTTTACAACGTTTCCGCTCATGGTGATGGAAAAATCAGGCGCAATTTCTATGAAAATTTCGCCACCCGGCATATGCACGGTGATTTTTTCATCTGCAAGCCCCAGTTTTCTGGCGACTGCCGCCGCCGCGCTCGAACTTGAACCTGAGGCGAGGGTATAGCCTGCGCCGCGCTCCCAAATTTCGATTTTTATGTTTTGGCGGTCGATTACTTCCAAAAACTGGACGTTTGTCCTGTTGGGGAAGAGCGAAGTCATATTTTCCAAAATCGGTCCGAGTGTATGGGCGATTTGCGGGGTCGCTTTTTCCATCGGCAGTACGCAGTGTGGATTGCCGATTGTGGCGGCGCAGAATTTGTAGGTTTTGCCGTTTATTTCGACATCGCAGTTCACTGCTTCTTCGCAGTCTTTGAGAACGGGAATTTTTTTGCAGTCGAAGCTTACTTTGCCCATTTCGACTTTTATGAAATTGCCGCTCTTTAAAACCGTGGACTTCACCACGCCTCCGAGCGTCTCCACCGTAAATTCGCGGTTTTCTTCGACTTTTTTTGTGTCGAAGAGATAGCGCGAAAAAATGCGGAGCCCGTTGCCGCTTTTTTCGGCTTCGCTTGCGTCGGGGTTGAAAATTCTAAGTTTGAAATCGGCAACTTCGCTCTTTTCAGGTCCGAACAAAATGCCGTCGCTTCCCAAGCCGAAGTTACGGTGGCATATCTTAACAATGTCTTCGTTTGAAGGGACGTTTGGGCAGTCGTTCGGATCCAAGACCAAATAGTCGTTGCCGAGCGCGTGGTACTTTGAAAATTTCATATTTGAAAGGTGTATTCTTTTAGTCTGTTTTTGATTTCGTTTACGATTTTAATTTCGTCCTCGGGCGTTGGTGCGGAGAATGTCACTGAGAACCTGACATGTGCGCCCGCGTCGTCCCACGGCACGGAGCTTATCAGGTTTTCGGTTATGAGCCATTCTGAAAAATCTTCGGCATTTTTAAATTCCCTCACTGTTCCGCTTTTTGAAACCGCGGCTTTCGGGGCTTTGAAATACAGGAAAAATCCCGCTTTCGGCTTTTTTGCATCGAAGCCGAGTTCGGACAGGGCGGATATTAAAATATCCATTCTCCGCGAGTATTTTTTTGCGATTTGCCTTGTGATGTCGGGATTGCCAAGAGCCGTTGTGGCGGCTTCCTGAATTGCCAGAAACTGTCCCGAATCGGTGTTGTCTTTGACGTCGGCATAAGCCTTTACAAGGAGGGGATTTCCGCATACCCAGCCGATTCTCCAGCCTGTCATGTTGTGGCTTTTGGAGAGCGAGTGTAGCTCTAAGGCGACATCTTTTGCGCCTTTGATTTGCAGTATTGAAAGTGGCTTTTCGTCAAACGCAAGCGAAGAGTATGCCGCGTCCGAAATAATTATAATCTCGTTTTTCTTTGCGAAATCCACAAGTTCGCGGTAAAAGCTTTCAGTCGCGCTTGCGCCTGTGGGATTGTTCGGATAATTTATGACGAACACTTTTGCGCGCTTTAATACATCGCTTGGAATATCGCTTAGCTTTGGCAGAAAATTGTTTTCGGGCAGAAGTTTGAGATTGAACACTTCTCCCCCCAGATATTTTGCGTGCGTGCCGAAAATGGGATAGCCCGGGACTGTCATTATAACGACGTCCTTCGGATTTATGAAGCAACTTGGCAGAATTGACAGAGCCGCTTTTGAGCCGATGGAGTGGACGATTTCCCTTTCCGCGTCAAGCTCCACATTGAAAACGCTTTTCATGTAGTTTTTGACGGCGGTTTTAAATAGAATGCCGCCATTGTCGGCATAGCCCCTGTTTGACGGCTTTTTTGCCGCCTCGCAAAGGGCGTCAACAACCTCCTTGAATGCCATGGCGTCGGGTTCGCCGACCCCCATGTCGATTAGCTCGACATCGGGGTGGGCGAGCATTGCGGACCTCTTTGCGCGCTTGATTTTTTCAAACTTGTAAATTTCGGTCGCTTTGCCGTAGTTGACGCCTCCGATTCTTTCAGCAAACAGATTTTGTAAAAAGTCCATTTTTTTTAAAATCGGGATTTGGTTTAATAAACGAAAAGCATTTCGCAATACTTTGGAAGCGTCCAAAGTTCGTTGCTTACTTCGCCTTCGACTTCATCGGCAACTTTGCGCAATTCCGCCATTGTTTCGATAATCTTCGGCAGCTTTTCAGCCTTCTTGATTTGCGCTTCGAGATTGTCGGAAATTTCTATGAGGGAATTTAAGCGTGCGGAAATTTTTGCAGCGTACGCCGCCGCCTTCGACTTCTTTGCGCCTCCCAACATTTTTTCCGTTTCAAGCGCGCCGCCAAGCTCCTTCAAATACGCCGCAACCGCAGGTATTATGTGGGTGCGCGCAAGCTTTAATGAAAGTCCCGCTTCAATGCCGATTTTGCGTTCGTATTCTTCGAGGAAGATTTCGTGGCGCGAAAGCATTTCAGCACGGTTAAAGACGCCGTACTTTTCAAAGAGCGCGATGTTCTTTGCGTCGGTGAGCGGCTTTATGGCTTCGGGAGTCGTGCGCAAATTCGGCAGTCCGCGCTTTGCCGCTTCCTTCTTCCATTCATCGCCGTAGTTGTTGCCGTTGAATATGATTTTCTTGTGCTTCTTTATGATGGAAGAAAGCATCTTTTGCAATTCCGCGTGGAAATCGGCATTCTTTGGCAGATTTTCAAGCGCGGTTGCGATTTCGTCGAAGGCTTCTGCAACTGCGGTGTTGAGGACAATGTTCGGGCTTGCGCAGGATTGCGATGAGCCTGCCGCGCGGAACTCGAACTTGTTGCCTGTGAACGCGAACGGGCTTGTGCGGTTTCTGTCTGTCGCGTCGCAGGGGAGCTCGGGAAGAATGTCCGCGCCGATTTTGATTGTCTTGCCGTGCTTGCTTGTCTTTGCCTGACCTTTTTCGATTTGCTCGACGATGTCTGCGAGCTGTTCGCCAAGGTACATCGAAATGATGGCGGGCGGAGCTTCGTTTGCGCCGAGTCGGTGGTCGTTGCCCGCCCCCGCGATTGCCGAGCGCAGGAGATCCGCGTGCTTGTCAACAGCTTGGATTACCGCGCAAAGGGACGTCAAAAATATCGCGTTTTGGTGCGGGTCGTTGCCGGGATTTAGCAGGTTGATGTCGCCCACCGATATGGACCAGTTGTTGTGCTTGCCCGAGCCGTTTACGCCCGCGAAAGGCTTTTCGTGCAGGAGGCATGCGAAATTGTGCTTTTCGGCAATGCGCTTCAAGGCGTCCATTATCAGCATGTTGTGGTCGACTGCCAAATTGACTTCCTCAAAAATCGGCGCAACTTCAAACTGCGCGGGCGCGACTTCGTTGTGGCGCGTCTTTGCGGGAATGCCGAGCCTCCAAAGCTCGCGGTCGAGATCCGCCATGAATGCGAGAATGCGCGGCTTGATTGCGCCGAAATAGTGGTCTTCAAGCTGTTGGTGGCGTTGCGGGGGCGCGCCGAACAAAGTTCTGCCGGTTTGCATCAAGTCCGGGCGTTGCACATAAAATCTTCTGTCAATCAAGAAGTATTCTTGTTCCGCACCTAACGTAACTTTTGCTCCGCCTTCAAAGTCCTTGTCAAAGCACTTCAAAAGCCTTTTTGCCTGCGCGCTCAAAACTTGCATCGAGCGCAAGAGAGGGGTTTTCTTGTCGAGAACTTCTCCCGTGTACGAACAGAAAGCCGTCGGAATGTAGAGGGTTGCGACGCCGTTTGCCCTCTTTATGAAAGCGGGGGACGATGGGTCCCATGCGGTGTAGCCGCGCGCTTCCGCAGTCGAGCGCAAGCCCCCCGAGGGGAAGCTTGACGCGTCGGGTTCGCCCATAATCAGGTTCTTGCCTGAAAATCTTGCGATTACATTGCCGTTTGCGCATGTTTCGAGGAAAGAATCGTGCTTTTCGGCAGTCGCGCCCGTAAGAGGCATAAACCAGTGGGTGTAGTGGGTTGCGCCGCGTTCCATCGCCCACGTTTTCATTGCGTGGGCGACATCGTCGGATATGGAGGAGTCGAGAGCCTTGCCCGTCTCCATTGTTTCGCGCAGCTTCTTGAATACGGGCTTGGGGAGGTATTCGGACATCGTGTTGATGCCGAATACGTCGCAGCCGAATTCTTCGATGAAGTTGCCGCCTTCTTCTATTTCTGGAGTATTGGTGTCGGCAATCTCCGCCATTGCAATTCTTCTTGCGTTCATATTTTTTCCTTCTCTAAAAGTTATTCGTTAATGAAAATCTGAAATCCGTTGTAGGCTTCCATTGCGTGTTCGGAGATGTCAAGCCCCTTCAATTCTTCGTTCTTGCTTACTCTCAAACCTATGGTCTTCTTGATTGCGTAGAATATTATGAAGCTTGAAGAAAGGCTTGCCGCCGCAACCGCAACCACGCCGATTACCTGCGGAAGGAGAGCGTGGTCAGGCGAGAATATACCGACTGCCAATGTTCCCCATACGCCGCAAACCAAGTGCACTGAAAGCGCGCCGACAGGGTCGTCTATGCGGATTCTGTCAAAGAAGTAAACGCTGAACACAACAACCACGCCCGATACTATACCGATTATGCAGGAAGAGGGGATTGACACGCAGTCCGCGCCCGCCGTAATGCCTACCAGCCCCGCAAGGCAACCGTTAAGCATCATTGAAAGGTCGGGCTTCTTCTGCACTGCCCAAGATGCGATCATTGCCGCAACCAAGCCTGCCGCAGCTGAAAGCGAAGTTGTTGTGAACACATACGCAACCATGACAGGGTCTGCCGAGAAAACCGAAGCTCCGTTAAATCCGAACCATCCGAACCAGAGCAGGAACACGCCGAGCGTTGCAAAGCCCAAGTTGCTGCCGGGCATCGCCTTTGAATGGCCGTTTACATACTTTCCGATTCTGGGTCCGAGAAGCATTGCGCCCATCAGAGCCGCCCAGCCGCCGACAGAATGCACGAAAGTCGAGCCTGCCAAGTCATAGAAGCCTATGCTTGAAAGCCAGCCGCCGCCCCAGCCCCACGAGCCTATGATTGTATATGCCAAGCTTGCGTAAATCACTGCAAATATCAGGTATGCGCCAAACTTGATTCTTTCTGCAACCGCGCCCGAAACAATCGTAACGCAAGTCGCGGCGAACATTCCCTGGAAGATAAAGTCTGTCCAGTAGCCGTATTTGCCGCCGTTATAGGCAATCGCGCCCGATATGCCTTCGGGGCTTGAAATCCCAAATCCCGAAAAGCCCAAGACCTTGCCGAGCGTCCAAGATTCGCCAGGATACATCAGGCTGAACCCGATAATCGAATAGGTCAAAAGCCCGATTGCGACGGTTATCATGTTTTTTGCCAGAATGTTTACGCTGTTTTTTGCGCGGCACAAGCCTGTTTCAACAAGCGCAAATCCCGGGTGCATTGAAAAAACCAGAATTGCGCCAAGCAAAATCCAGAGATTGTTGATTGTGAACATTTCCTCCGACACCTTTGCAGTTTCTTCCGCCGCTTCGACGCTGCTTGCCGCAACAAGTGCAAGGAATGACAATAAATACTTTAAGTTCATTTTGTTTTTCCGTTAAATGTTAACCGATTGCATCGCGTCCCGTTTCCCTTGTTCTTACGCGAATACATTCTTCGATGTTTAATATGAAAATTTTTCCGTCTCCTATGTGGTCGGTTTTCGCCCCTTTTATGATGGCGTCAACCGTTTGATCGAGGAACTCGTCGTTTACTGCGATTTCAAGGCGGACTTTTTTGAGAAGATTTACTTCCCTTTCGCTTCCGCGGTAATTTTCGCTGTATCCCTTCTGCCTTCCGCAGCCGAGAGCGTTAGTTACGGAGAGCCTGAACACTTCGCTCTTGACGAGTTCTTCCTTTACGTCGCCAAGCTGTTCGGGCTTGATGTATGCTATTATTAGTTTCATCTCTTTTTACAGGGTTGATAACTTTTTGTAGCACAAACCGTACCAATAACTGCAATTATGTATTTAAAATTTGTAAAATTGCCAAAAATCGGCGTTGCCCGCCCTTTATAAACACAAGATTTTTTAATTTTTGAAAAAATTTTTTCAGAAATACAAAAATCAATTTGTTGCAAAAATGTATTCCTTGGCACAAACAAATTTGTAGTTTTTTCATTTTTGGTACTGACAAATTTGTCGGTTGCGTTTTTGTATTGATTGCCCAAATCCAAAATGCACAAAAATGTATGTCTGCAAGACGTTTGTTTTCAATATGTTGCGTGTAAAATTTTGTATTTTTTTAAAAGTTGGCATAAAATCTGCTACAAAAAAGTAGAAACTTTCAAAATATGCAAAGAGCAATGAAAACTAATTATCCACAACAACAAGGGTTGTATGATCCCCAAAACGAGCATGACGCCTGTGGCGTCGGCATGATTGTCGATATAAACGGCAAGGCGAGTCATAAAATAGTTTTGGACGGCATAAAAATCCTCGACCGCCTCCTGCATCGCGGCGCAGTCGGCGCGGACTCGCAAACGGGCGACGGGGCGGGAATACTTACGCAGATTCCCGACGGGTTTTTCAGAAAAACATTGAATTTCAAACTTCCGAACGCGGGTGAATACGCCGTGATGATGGCTTTTCTTCCGCAAGAAGAATCCGACGCCGAAAAGTGCAGGGATATAATAAGGCAATGCGCGCATGCGGAAGGCTTTGAGGTTTTGGGAAGCAGAGATGTAAACCCCGACAAGTCCGCAATAGGCGGGCTTGCGCTTGAAACCTGCCCGCGCATAGAACAGTTCTTTTTCTCGAACAAGGGGCTTTTGCAGGAAGAGCTTGAACGCGCCTTGTATCTCTTGCGCAGGGTGATTGAAAACCGCGCGGAATCGGAACTCGGAGTGCGCGACGATTTTTATATATGCTCTCTTTCTTCTCGCACCATTGTTTACAAGGGGCTTTTGAACGCTCCACAGTTAAAGAAATTCTATCCCGATTTGAGCGACGAAAATTTTGAGAGCGCGATAGCGTTAATCCACCAGCGTTATTCCACAAACACGTTTCCTTCATGGCCGCTTGCCCAGCCTTTCAGGTATCTGGCGCATAACGGGGAAATCAATACCCTGCGCGGCAACATAAACCAGATGCGTATGCGCGAGGAGCATTTTGAAAGCCCGCTTTTCGGCGGGGAAATCAAGAAGCTGTTGCCGATAATCCGCCCGCGCCAAAGCGACTCCGCAAGCCTTGACAACGCTGTCGAATTTTACCACGAAGCGGGCAGGGGTCTTGCCCACACAATGCTTATGCTAGTTCCGCAGGCATGGGGAAAGAGCTTCCACATAAGCAAGGACATTCAGGGATTTTTCGAGTACCATTCGGGCGTAAGCGAGCCTTGGGACGGGCCCGCCGCGCTGGCTTTCACAAACGGCATAACGGCAGGCGCGCTTCTCGACCGCAACGGTTTGCGCCCCGCAAGGTACGCAATAACAAAAAGCGGCTTGTTTGTTCTCGCTTCCGAAACAGGCGTTTTGGATATACCCGCCTCCGAAATCGCGAACAAGGGCAGGCTTCGCCCGGGTGAAATTATTTATATCGACACCCAAAAACACCGCATCATGCGCGATACGGAAATCAAGACAATTCTTGCCCGCGCAAAGCCGTACCGCCGCTGGGTTCAGGAAAACAGGATAACCCTCCCGGGCATTTTTGAATCTTCCGACACTCCGTCCGTGGGGGCCGACTTGATTTTGCGCCAAAAAATGTTCGGCTATTCGCGCGAAGACATCGACCTCATTTTAAAGCCGATGGCACTCGACGCAAAAGAGCCGATAGGCTCTATGGGCAACGACGCCGCCTTGTCCGTGCTTTCGGAAAAGCCCCAGCTTCTTTACGACTATTTCAAGCAGCTTTTTGCGCAGGTCACAAATCCGCCGATAGACCCGATTAGGGAAAAGCTTGTGATGAGCCTTATGACGTATATCGGCAACTGCGGCAATTCCCTTGTCGAAACGCCGCGCCTTGCGCACCTTTTGAAGTTGCCGTGCCCCATACTCACAAACCACGACATCGCCTGCATACGCTCCTCCAAAATCCCGACTTTCCAGTCGGCGACGATAAAGGCGCAGTTCTCGGCGCAGTCGGGGGAAAAGGGGCTTGCAAGCGCGCTTGAAAGCTTGTGCGACGAAGCAGAAAAGCTTGTGCGCGAAGGGAAGACCGTGATTATTTTAAGCGACAAGAACTTGTCTTACGGCTATGCGCCAATCCCGATGCTTTTGGCGGTTTCGGCGGTAAATTTGAGGCTTGTCAGAAAGAGTTTGAGGTATGCCGCGGGCATTGTCGCCGAAACAGGGGAAGCGCGGGAAATAATGCACTTCGCGCTTCTTTTGGGATACGGTGCGACAGCCATAAACCCGTATCTTGCAATCGAAACCATTGCGGATATGTCGGAAGGCGGAATCCTTGAAGGCATTGACGGCGCAAGAGCAGTTGAAAATTATATCGAGGCGATAAAGAAGGGGCTTTTGAAGATAATGTCCAAGATGGGCATTTCCACTTTGAGAAGCTACCGTCAGGCGCAAATTTTTGAGGCGGTCGGGCTTTCCAAGGAATTTATCGACAAGTATTTTGAAGCGACATCTTCCCGAATCGGCGGGATAGGAATTGCGGAAGTCGCGCATGAAGCCCTCGAAAGATACCATGGCGCATTCTATCCGAAAATCGGAGAAGAGGAGCTTTTGGACAATTTCGGCAAGTACAAGTTCAGGCGCGGCGGCGAAAACCATCTCTGGACTCCGCAGACGATTTCTCTTTTGCAAAGAGCCGTCAGAAACAACGATAAGAACGCCTATCTTGAATATTCTTCGCTAATAAATAACCAAGCGCAAAAGCTCTGCACTCTGCGCGGGCTTTTCAAGTTCAAGGGCGCATCTCCGGTGCCGCTTTCGGAAGTTGAAAGCGTTGAAAGCATTGTAAGGCGTTTTGTCAGCGGCGCAATGAGCTTTGGCGCGCTTTCGCCCGAAGCCCACGAAACAATCGCTATTGCCATGAACCGAATGGGGGCTATGAGCAACTGCGGCGAGGGCGGCGAGGACGAAAGCCGAAACGGCACCGAAAAGGCGAGCGCAATCAGGCAGATTGCAAGCGGGCGTTTCGGCGTCACAGCCTCTTATTTGGCGAACGCAAAGGAAATTCAAATAAAAATCGCGCAGGGCGCAAAGCCCGGCGAAGGCGGGCAGCTCCCTGGCTACAAGGTAAATTCGGCGATAGCTAAAATCCGCCATTCAATACCCGGTGTGACGCTGATTTCTCCGCCGCCGCACCACGACATTTATTCGATTGAGGACTTGGCGGAGCTTATTTACGACTTGCGCAACTCAAACGAAAACGCACGCATTTCCGTAAAGCTTGTTTCCGAAGTGGGCGTCGGAACTGTCGCGGCGGGTGTCGCAAAGGCAAAGGCGGACATGGTGCTTATAAGCGGGCATGACGGCGGAACGGGCGCGTCTCCCCTTACTTCAATAAAGTATGCGGGCGCGCCTTGGGAGCTTGGGCTTGCCGAAACCCACCAGACTCTTTGCCTTAACGGTTTAAGAGGCAGGATAAAAGTCCAGGTTGACGGGCAGATAAAGACGGGCAGGGACGTTGTTGTCGGCGCGCTTTTGGGCGCGGAAGAATTCGGTTTTGCCACTGCCATATTGGTTTCGATAGGTTGCGTGATGATGCGCGTATGCCACAAGAACTGCTGTCCCGTCGGGGTTGCGACGCAGGACGAAGAGCTGCGCAAGAAGTTTAAGGGCGCGCCTGAGCATGTGGTAAATTATTTGCGTTTTGTCGCGGAAGAAGCGAGGGAAATACTTGCGTCTTTGGGCTTGCGCTCAATCGACGAAGCCGTTGGCAGAAGCGATTTGTTGGACAAGGACGAGGCTCTTGACTTTTGGAAGTCGAAGAATTTGGACTTTTCAAGCGTCTTCAAGCCTGCCGTTTCCAATTCAGAACGCTTCTGCAAGGAAATTGCGCCGCGCGAACTGCCGAACGCTTATGACAAAAAGCTTGTAAAGTATTTTGAAAATTCCATTTCAAACGCGGAATCTCTCAGCGGAGATTTTGAAATCCACAACTTCGATAGAAGCGTGGGCGCGATGCTTTCTAACCACGTAGCAAAAAAGTGGGGCGACCGCGGACTGCAAAACGGAACGATAACCGCGAACTTCAAGGGATGCGCGGGGCAGAGTTTCGGCGCATTCTTGTGCGGAGGCATAAGGTTTAACCTTGAAGGAGACGCAAACGACTTTATCGGCAAGAGCCTTTCAGGTGGCGAAATCGTTATCCGCGCTCCCCGCGAGCTTAGAGAAGACGCAGGCGTCAACGTGATTGCAGGCAACGTCATAGGCTATGGGGCAACATCTGGCAAGATATACCTAAACGGCATTGTCGGCGAGCGTTTTGCAATCAGAAACAGCGGGGCGGTTTTGGTTTGCGAAGGTTCGGGCGATCACTGTTGCGAATATATGACAGGCGGCAGGGTGGTCGTGCTTGGAAACACGGGCTTTAACTTTGCAGCCGGCATGACGGGAGGGCTTGCTTATGTTTTGGATTTGAACGGCGAATTTGACAGAAGATGCAATTTGGAAAGCGTCGATCTTGAAAGCATTCCGGAAAATTCTGAAAGCGAAAGCGAATTGCGCTCTATAATCGAAGACTACCATTCAAGCACGGACAGCAAGGTTGCGGGGGAAATTCTGTCTTCCTGGTCTGAATTTTTGCCGAAATTCGTAAAGGTGTTCCCGATTGATTACAGAAACGCAATGGAGCGCAAGTCTTAATGCGAAAGGAAAAGTTATGTTGAAGGATTTTTTGCAAATTCCGCGCCGAAACCCGCAGTACCGCGCGGGGCGTACGGAGGACTTTAAGGACGTCGAAATTCGTCCGAGCCGCGAGATTGTGGCGGAGCAATCCAAACGCTGCATGGGTTGCGGAATTGCATTTTGCAACGCCTACGGCTGTCCGCTTGGCAATTCCATTCCCGAATTTAACGCGGCAGTGTGCGGCGGCAGAATGGAGTACGCGTATAAAATTCTCTCTATCACTTCTCCTTTCCCCGAATTTACGTCGCGCGTATGCCCCGCGCTTTGCGAGGCAGCATGTTGCGCGGGTTTGCCGTCCGAGCCTACCACAATCAAGCAGATTGAATATGAAATAATCGAAAGCGCGTTTAATGACGGACTTGTGAAACCGCATTCAAGCGCGTTTCATAGCGGCAGGCGCGTTGCGGTAATCGGTTCGGGTCCTGCGGGGCTTGCCTGTGCCGATAAACTCTGCTCTTTGGGGCATGAAGTCTGCGTATTTGAAAAAAGGCACCGCGCGGGCGGGCTTTTGAGGTACGGCATACCGAATTTCAAGCTTGAAAAAAGCGTCATCGACCGCCGCATTGCTCTCATGTGCGAAGCAGGCATTACTTTTGAATATGACGTTGATGTCGGCTCCGATGTCTCCCTTGATTTTTTGAAGCGCAAGTTTGACGCTGTCGCCCTCTGCATCGGGGCAGAAGAGCCGAGAGATTTGAAGATAAAAGGCAGGGAGTTTGGCGGCATACATTTTGCCCTCGAATTTTTAAATTCGCAGGCCCGATTTTTGTCGGGCGAAAGCGATAGCCTGAAAATTTCCGCAAAAGACAAAAATGTGCTTATCATCGGTGGTGGAGACACGGGAAGCGACTGTTTGGGAACGGCAATCAGGCAGGGTGCAAAAAGCGTCGTCCAAATTGAAATAATGCCGGAGCCTCCGAGTTCGAGGGATTCTTCTACGCCGTGGCCCATGTGGGAGTATAAAAAACGCACTTCGAGCAGCCATTTGGAAGGCGGCAGCAGAATGTGGAGCGTCGGCAGTTCTGAATTTTCAGGCGAAAACGGCATGGTTTGCGCCCTGAAAGCCAAGAGACTGAAATGGACTTTTGAAAACGGAAGACCCAAGACGTTTGAAGAAATCGAGGGGTCTGATTTTGAAATAAAGGCGGAACTCGTGCTTCTTTGCATGGGATTTACGGGAGTAAAGCGCGGCGGGCTTGTCGAAGATTCGGGCGCGGAGCTTTCCCCGCGCGGCGTTTTAAAGGTTTCTTCGGATTTTCAGACTTCGATTGGGGGCGTGTTTGCCTGCGGAGACGCGGCAAGCGGCGCGTCTTTGGTGGTTAGGGCGATAGCTTCCGGAAGAAATCTTGCGGAAAATATTGACAAATTTTTCAAGACAAACGTAAAATAATTGTCCCAAGAGCATGGATAATCTACATCAAAACATTGCGGTATTAAAAAAGATAAGCCATCTTATCGCAAAACACTCCCCCGTGTCGGAAATGATATCGAGGATGCTCGACATTCTTTATACCGAAATGGGTTTTCTGCGCGGAACAATCACTTTGCGCGAAGGCGACATGCTCGTAATAGAAGCTTCGCAGGGCTTGAATAAAAACGAAATAGAGCGCGGAACTTACCGCGTAGGGGAAGGCATTACGGGGCTTGTCGCAAAAGACGGAACACCGCGCGTCATAGCCGACATTTCAAAGGAGAAATCTTTTCTAAACCGCACGGGTGCGCGCAGCGGCGAAAAGAATGTGGCGTTTATCTGCGTTCCCGTAATTTACGCCGACAACGTGATAGGCACGATTTCAATCGACAGAAAAGTCGATAAAAGCACCGATTTGGACGCCGATTTACATCTTCTTGAAATCATTGCCGACATCATGGCGGACGCGATATACGTCTCGTACACGGAAGTCGAGGAGCGCAAGAAGCTGATTTCAGAAAACCGTCGCTTGCAGCTTGAGCTGGACAACCGCATGCGCCCCAACGAAATTGTCGGCAACTGTTCGGGTATGAAGAACGTCTATTCCATGATATTTAAGGTGGCGTCTTCAAACGCGACGGTTTTGATAAGAGGGGAGTCGGGCACGGGCAAGGAACTTGTTGCGCGCGCGATACAGAAAAATTCGGTAAGGCAGGACAAGCCGTTTGTTTCGATAAACTGCGCCGCTTTGCCCGAAGGCCTTATCGAAAGCGAGCTTTTCGGGCATGAAAAGGGGGCTTTTACGGGCGCGATAAACAGAAAAATCGGGCTTGTGGAAGTGGCAGACACGGGCACTCTTTTCTTGGACGAAGTAGGGGACTTGCCGCTTCTTATGCAGTTGAAGCTTTTGCGCTTCATTCAGGAGCATTCCTATTACCGCGTCGGCGGCGGCGAAGAGCGGAAAGTTGACGTCAGGATTATCGCCGCGACAAGCCGCAACTTGGAAGATATGATAAGGGAGGGAACTTTCAGGGAGGACTTGTATTACCGCCTGAACGTGTTTCCGATTTACATGCCCGCCCTGCGGAACAGGAAGTGCGACATAACCGTTCTTGCCGAGCATTTCCTGCAAAAGTACAATTTAATACACGGCAAAAACGTGGCAAGAATTTCCACTCCCGCAATAAACATGCTGATGTCCTACTATTGGCCAGGCAATGTGCGCGAGCTTGAAAACTGCATGGAGTACGCTGTCTTGAATACTTCCGACAACGTCATAAGCGGCTACAATCTGCCGCCTACATTGCAGACGGAAGCTTCATGCAAGTCTTCGGTGAGCGCGGATTTTGAGTCGGGGGATTTTGCCGACTACGAAACTTTGGTCGGGAATTTTGAGCGCGAAATAATAATAAATGCCCTCAAAAAAACAAACGGCAACGCGACTGCCGCCGCGAAAGTATTGCAGGCGACTCCGCGCATAATTTTATACAAAATAAAAAAACTCGGAATTGACACCCGTCTTTACAAGTCGTCGTAAGGCGGGTTTTTTGAAATTTTAAACTTATAGAAAATGAAAGACGCATATTTGGTTCTTGAAGACGGAAGCTGTTTTGAGGGAAAATCATTCGGCTTTGAAAAATCCGTTTTTGGCGAAGTTGTTTTCAATACGGCTATGACGGGCTATCCCGAAAGCCTCACAGACCCTTCCTACGAAGGTCAAATTATGGTTTTGACCTATCCTTTGATTGGAAATTACGGCGTTCCGTCCGCAGAGACTTGCCCTGACGGGCTTTCAAAATTTATGGAGAGCGGCAGGATACACGCCGAGGCTCTGGTCGTCGGCGATTACAGCGTTAATTACAGCCATTGGAACGCTGCTTTAAGTCTTTCCGACTGGCTTAAACAGGAAAAAATCGCGGGCATTTGCGGCGTTGACACGCGCGAGCTTACAAAGGTTTTGCGCGGAAGCGGAGTGATGCAGGGGCGGATTTTTATCGGAAAGCCCGAAAGCTTTTCACCTCAGACGGAGTACTCCGAAATCAATTTTGTCGATAAGGTTTCGTGCAGAGAGATTTTAAAATATAACGAGGGCGCGCCCAAGAAAGTTGTGCTGATAGATTGCGGCGTGAAGGAAAACATCATACGCTGTCTTTTGCGGCGCGGCGTTGAAATCGCGCGCGTTCCGTGGAATTACGATTTCAGCGGAATGGACTTTGACGGCGTTTTCATTTCAAACGGGCCCGGCAATCCCGACATGTGCTCCGAGGCCGTTCAGAACATCAAGCGGGCAATGGCAAAAGAAAAGCCGATATTCGGCATTTGCATGGGCAACCAGCTTCTTGCAAAGGCGGGGGGCGCGAAAGTGTACAAGCTCAAATACGGGCACAGAAGCCACAACCAGCCTGTCAGGATGCTCGGCACAAACCGCTGTTTCATAACAAGCCAAAACCACGGCTATGCGGTTGACAATTCTTCTTTGGGCGATGACTGGGAGGTTTATTTTGAAAATATGAACGACGGCTCGAACGAGGGCATAAGGCACAAGACAAAGCCGTTCTTTTCGGTGCAGTTCCATCCCGAAGCCGCTTCGGGGCCCACGGATACTGAATTTCTTTTCGACGAATTTGTAAATTTATTGTAGGATGAAAAAACAGATAAAAAAAGTTTTGTTATTGGGTTCGGGCGCGCTGAAAATCGGCGAAGCCGGCGAATTCGACTATTCGGGAAGCCAGGCTTTGAAAGCCTTGAAAGAAGAGGGCATAGAAACGGTTTTGATAAACCCGAACATCGCGACGGTTCAGACGAGCGAAGGCATTGCCGACAGCATTTACTTTCTTCCTGTCACGCCTTATTTCGTGGAAAAAATCATTGAGAAGGAGCGTCCCGACGGTGTTCTTTTGTCTTTCGGCGGGCAAACCGCGCTAAATTGCGGCGTTGAGCTTTTTAAAAGCGGTGTTTTTGAAAAATACGGCGTCGAAGTTTTGGGGACTCCCGTGCAGACCATCATCGACACCGAAGACAGAGAGCTTTTCGTCAAAAAATTGGACGAAATAAGCGTAAAGAGCATCAAAAGCGAGGCTGTCGAAAACATTGAAGACGCCCGCCGCGCGGCAAAGAAGCTTGAATACCCCGTAATCATACGCGCCGCGTACGCTCTGGGTGGATTGGGTTCGGGATTTTGCGACAATGAGGAGGAATTGAATGTTCTTGCCGAAAAGGCGTTTTCATTCTCCCCTCAGGTTTTGGTGGAAAAAAGCTTGAAGGGCTGGAAAGAAATAGAATACGAAGTTGTGCGCGACAGGTTCGACAACTGCATTTGCGTCTGCAACATGGAAAATTTCGACCCTTTGGGTATCCATACGGGCGAAAGCATCGTTATCGCTCCGTCCCAGACCCTTTCAAATACCGACTTCCACAAGCTTCGCGAGCTTTCCATACGCATAGTGCGCCATTTGGGGATTGTGGGGGAATGCAATGTGCAGTACGCCTACGACCCGATGTCGGAAGATTACAGGGTTATTGAAGTAAACGCGCGCCTTAGCCGCTCTTCGGCTCTCGCCTCGAAAGCCACGGGTTATCCGCTTGCGTTTGTGGCGGCTAAGCTTGGATTGGGCTACGGGCTTTTCGAGCTTAAAAATTCGGTGACGAAAACAACAAGCGCGTTTTTTGAACCCGCGCTTGACTATGTTGTATGCAAAATTCCGCGCTGGGACTTGGGCAAATTCCACGGTGTTGCGCGCGAGCTTGGCTCTTCGATGAAGTCGGTGGGCGAGGTTATGGCAATCGGCAGGACTTTTGAAGAGGCAATCCAAAAGGGCTTGCGCATGATAGGGCAGGGAATGCACGGCTTTGTCGAAAACAAGGAGCTGCAAATTGCCGACATCGACAAGGCATTGCGCGAGCCGACCGACAACAGAATTTTTGCCATATCAAAGGCAATGCGCGCGGGCTACACTGTCGAAGAAATCCATTCGCTTACCAAAATCGACAACTGGTTCTTGCAGAAGCTCCAAAACATTATGGATACTTCAAAGGAACTGCACGATTGGGCAGGTTCAAACCGCGGCTTGGTTGAAATACCAAAGCAGCTTTTGAAGAAAGCGAAAATACAGGGCTTTTCTGATTTTCAAATAGCAAGGGCAATCGGAATAGATTCCGACATGGAGCGGGCTATCTTGAAAGTCAGGGAATACCGCAAGAGCATCGGCATTGTTCCCGTTGTAAAGCAAATCGACACTCTTGCCGCGGAGTATCCCGCCAAGACAAACTATTTGTATTTGACATACGGCGGAATTGCAAACGACGTAAAGTACCTCGGCGACAAAAAATCAATAGTGGTTTTAGGGTCGGGAGCTTACAGGATAGGCTCTTCCGTCGAGTTTGACTGGTGCGGCGTACAGGCTCTCAACACCATCAGAAAAGAGGGCTACCGCGCGGTGATGATAAACTATAACCCAGAAACCGTCTCGACCGACTACGACGTTTGCGACCGCCTTTATTTCGACGAGCTTACTTTTGAGCGCGTCATGGACATCATCGAGCTTGAAAATCCGCATGGCGTGGTTCTTTCAACGGGCGGGCAAATCCCGAACAATTTGGCTCTCCGCCTCGACTCGCAAAACGTCAGGATTTTGGGAACTTCCGCCAAAAGCATAGACAACGCCGAAGACCGCGACAAATTTTCCGCAATGCTCGACAGAATAGGCGTTGACCAGCCTGAATGGCGCGCGCTCACTTCGATGGAGGACATTGGCAAATTCATCGAAAAAGTGGGCTTCCCCGTGCTTGTGCGCCCGTCTTACGTTTTGAGCGGAGCTGCAATGAATGTATGTTCGAACCAAGAGGAGCTTGAACGCTTCTTGAAGCTTGCGGCGAACGTTTCAAAGGCGCATCCCGTTGTTGTAAGCCAATTCGTCGAGCATGCAAAGGAAGTTGAAATGGATGCCGTCGCAAAAGACGGGGAAATCATAGCCTACGCAATAAGCGAGCATATCGAGTACGCGGGCGTGCATTCGGGGGACGCAACCATACAGTTTCCCCCGCAAAAACTTTACGTCGAAACTTTGCGCCGAATTAAGCGCATATCGCGCCAAATCGCAAGCGAGCTTAAAATTTCAGGGCCTTTCAACATACAGTATCTTGCCCGCGACAACGATATAAAGGTAATTGAATGCAACCTTAGGGCTTCGCGCTCTTTCCCGTTCGTAAGCAAGGTTTTGAAGCTCAACTTAATCGAGCTTGCCGCGAAAATAATGCTTGGCATTCCCGTTGAAAAGCCGAAGAAAAACTTGTTCGACTTGGATTACGTCGGCATTAAGGCGAGCCAGTTCTCATTCAACAGACTTCAAAAAGCCGACCCCGTTTTGGGGGTTGACATGGCGTCAACGGGCGAAGTCGGATGTCTTGGCGACGACACTTCGTGCGCGATTTTAAAGTCGATGCTATCCGTCGGATATAAGATTCCGCAGCACAGCGTTTTGCTCTCAATGGGCAACGCAAAGCAGAAAGCGGATTTATTGGACGCCGCAAAAATCTTGAAGAAAAAGGGTCTTAAAATCTATGCCACGGGCGGATCTTCAAGGTTCTTGGCGGAAAACGGAATAGAAAACACCCTCGTTTTTTCGGGGTTGGACAAAAAGCCGAGCGCGCTTGACTTGCTTCACGAAAGGAAAATCGACATGGTTGTGAATATTCCCAAAAACTTGACTTCCGGCGAGCTTGACAACAGCTACCGAATAAGAAGGGCCGCCATCGACTTGAATATTCCGCTAATCACGAATGCCCGCCTTGCCGACGCTTTCATAACGGCGTTTTCGCAAATGCCGATTGAGAAAATCGCGATAAAATCATGGCAGGAGTACAAGTAGGGCTTGCGCTTGAATTTAGGCAGGATTGAAATCCCAAATTTAAAAGACATAAAAAATGCCTTGACAAATTTTAAATTCGGCAGATTATTTGATGCTTAAATATCGGGGTCGTAGCTCAGTTGGAAGAGCGCCAGAATCGCACTCTGGAGGTCGTGAGTTCGAGCCTCATCGGCTCCATAAAAAAGCGGGATTTTGAACTGTACCCCAAAATTCGGACAATAAAAAAAGCTGTGATAGGAGATTGCA
>URGP01000015.1 GCA_900547395.1 uncultured Opitutales bacterium
TTCCTTCTTTGCCCTCCTTTTTTTTATCCATTCCACAATCTTTGACGTAGAGCGCATGTTCCCGAAGTTAAGATATCAACGCAAGACAGGGATTTTGCGGACGAAATCATAGTTAATGACTTCGCAAAAGAACAGACAAAACTCGAATACCGAAAACAGCAATTACTTGATTTGTCAAAAAGAAACCGCGGCATAAAAATAATCGATGCCGCCTTAAATGTCGGTTTTTCATCAAGCCAATATTTCGCAACCGCATTCAAAAACAAATTTGGCATAGCTCCGTCCAACATAAAATAATTGCCGCTGTTTTATGCGGGAAGTTTCAATTCCGCAAGCGTCATTTTATTTCAAAGAAATCCAAATTTTTATTTATGCAAGCCCAAGCCCGAATTTTTGCTTTCGGGTTTTTATTCGTTATCGGATTTTTGGATTTGTATCCGCGCATTCTGCAAGCGGAAAGCGATATGCTCGGCGCGCCTTCGGAATCCACATAAAGAAAATCGTAAGAGGCGGCGAAATTTGTCAATGCGCCGTTATTTCCAGAAAAAGCCTCCACATTGGCAATTGACGTATGCCCGAATCCGCTTATTTTTATGGGATGCACATCTTCAAGACTTCCGCCCGTATTTGCAATTATCGAGCCTTGCGCTATCTGCCAGTTGCGGTTGAAATTCTGCGCTCCCTCTTTTAAAATTCCAATGCTTACGCAGTCCAAATTGAAATTAGTAAGCTGTCCGTAAGTATTCGCGCCAAGCTTTATTCCGCCAAAGACTCCGAAAGTAAAAATATCTATAAGCTGCGCATTATCGGTTGATTCTATCGAATATGAAAAAGTTTTGCGGCGCACAACGGAATCTATGACATCGCGCGACGTGTCGCCCTTGAATAACCGCTGGTTTGCGGGATTTACATGGCAATGCAGTATTCGCGGAATATCATAACACTTGTCAATTTTTATGAACTCCCCTCCAAGTGGATAGCCGTAACAGTGTTCAAACAAAATCTGCTCACAAATGGTTTTTGAATTTCCAGAAGTAAAATCCATCGCGCAAAATTCCCCGAAAAAAGTAAGGCACGAAAGAGTTACCCCCATCACGGATTCGCTTTTGTCCCTGACTATCGTCGGTGGATATTCTATAATGTTTTTCGGATTTTTAATGTCTTGATTGGGATAAAAAAATTGTATTCCGCGAATTTGAGTTGCGCTTTGCACTGAAATGAAAGGTTTTTCCATATCATATATCTTAAAAACCGAGCCGACAGGATTTCCCCTTCCGCCGTTCGTTCCCCTGCCGACAGGTCCGTTAACCCCTATCAGCGAAACATTTTTACGCAGCAAAATCCCGCCCGACATGGGATATCCGTCGGCATCGGGCTCCACAAAAATCGCCCCGCCTTTCCCCGACATTTCATCTATTGCAGACTGCAATCTTTTTGCGTTTTCCTGCGGGGAATTTTTCGAAGACACGCCAAAATCCCGAATGCTCTTCATTCCTTCCATTGCTGATGCATAGAAAAAACAAGACGTAAAAAACATTAAAAACAAAAACAACTTTTTCATAAAGCTCCTCCCAAAAAAATATTTTATATTTTTATATGATTTTATGAAAAAACTGTTCGGCGTAAAGGTAAAAGTTGCTTATAAAGCAGGATTCTTCAAACAAGAAAAAGAATTATACCTGAATACTTGCAAATGCAAATGAGAGTAAAAATGGGCAAAAAATCTATCTTCGGAAACGCAGCTATAAAAGTCGTGATGCTTGATAGGAATGGGCTTTGATACGCAAAAAACGGAATAAAACAGGCGGAAAAAATCTTTTTGGGATAAGGAAGTGTAGCTGTGAAAGTCCAAAAAGATTTTATCTATTTTTTGATGTTTGATAGGTGGGAACTTTGGGTACGTAAAAAAAACGGAAGAAATGCCCGATGCTCTTGCGGATTTCGAGGCGTCAGCGTACAAATGTACGCAAGTCCGAAGAAATCCCAAGATGGAGGGCAAGACCACGCTTGCGTGGGTAGCTTTGCCGAAAGGCAAAGAGCCGAGCGTAGCGAGTGCCGAGACTTGCGAAGCAAGCGAATACAAATGAAAAGACTTTCTTTTACGGTTGCGCAGCTGTAAAAGTCGTGATGCTTGATAGGTGTGGACTTTGAGACGTAAAAAAACGGAAGAGCGCGATGAGTACATCCCAAAAAGTTTTCTTCAAAAACATTTTTGGGAACCCTGTCTGTTGTGTTTTGCGAACACGCAAGTTGCGAAGCAAGCTTGTGGGTAGCATAATTTGCGAAGCAAATTACCCCGAAGGGGCGAGAACAGCGCGGATTGGCGAAGCCAACCAAGCGAGCGAGTGCAACGGGGAGCTGTACTTTGTACTGCCCCCTGAACAAAACCAACATGGAGCGCGAGGGCGGAAAAAATTTTATTTCGGAAGCGAAGCTCTGATTTATTCAAAAGATTTTATCTTTTTTTCCGCCCGTTTTATTCCGTTTTTTTAGAAGAGGACTTGCAAAGATGCCCTAAACGCATTAGACATCGCGCGAGACGCCAAAGGCGTTTGGTTTTCCGTATTGCCGACCGCACCGCGATATTCGCCCCATTCATAGCCGAACGAAACCTTAACCGCGGGAATGACATACCAGTTTACCCCCAGATAAAAAGTCTGAGCCTTGTTGTACAAGTTGTAAACGTCACCGGGAGTGGAAAAACCGCCCATTGTGACGGGATTGAAGCCCATTGAATCTGTCGAAAGCCAGGAAGCGCGGAATATCGGCTCTATTTTTCCAATTTCATCTACATCGAATTTATAAGACAAAATGAAATTTATGCCCTGAGGAAAGGCGTCTTTATTTGAAGCATATTTGCCGTCTTCGACCCCCTGTATGAAATATTCGGCAATAAGAGTGAAGTCGTTGTACCTAATCGTGAAGTAAGGATTTACGCCCCAAACTTTGTTTTTGTCATCCCCGTTTTTCACGAAGCCGCCGTTGGCGTATCCGAAGTTTAAGCCCGCGTCCCAATACATCGGCTTATCCCCCAAAAATCCTTCTTCGTGATACGCCAAATTTGCATAGAAAGACAAATCGTTGTTGCCTTCGTAATTCGCCTTGTACGCGCTGCTGCCCTCGTAAGAATTGCCGCCGACAACGGAAACGCCGTAGCTTAAACCCTTTACCTGCACAATGTCTCCGCTCCAAAACAATCCGATTGCGCGGGAGCCAAAATTCTTCATAACGTCGTCGCTGTAAGCATTGGGGCGCGTGAAAAACCATGTCGCGACAGAGCGTTCGATGGTGAGCAAATCGAAGTCGTCCATATTCTGCTCATAGCCCATGTTGACTTTTTTCATGCCGACATCAAACCTGCCGGGCAAAAATTCCCAGTCGAACTGCTTGGAGATGACAACCTTGTCCAAATAGTTGCGCTTGACGCCCTCGGAGCCGAAGTCTGCAATTACGTCAATCAGCCATCCGCCGATGATTTCCGCGCTCAGTCCGACTTTGACGTACCGAAGCTCAAAACCGTTCGTGTCTGCGGCACCTTTTAAGTTATTCGGGCTTTTCACGGAATTTTTGCCCCATGAATACCATGCCTGCACTCCGCCGCCGATAGTCAAAATTTTCGTATTCACGCTCGAAGGAGTCACAACCACGCTGTCCTTTATGAGCCTGCGCGCCTGATCTTCGGTGAGCGTCCCGTTTTTTACAAGCGTTTCAAGCAAACTTTTGTCTTGCGCGCCTGAAATCGCAGTAATAAACGCCATGAGGGCTGTCAAAAAAATCTTCTTCATTGAACGTTAAAATTTTTGTCTTTAAAATTGTTCAAATAGAAAATCTCACATATAAAAAAGAATGCAAGCCTTTTTATCTTCAAGGCAAATTTCGCGTTCAGGGGGTAAAAACCAGCTCTTTTTCGATAATTTCGCCAAACTCAAAATCGTCCAAAATTCTCGCGCCCGATTTTACGGCGGAGACGAAACGGACAGGAACGCACGCGCAGACGGCAACACCCTCGTGGCAATAGGCTTTCTTGCGCACCGCGCCGAAATCCTCCAATAGGGTTATCAGCTTGTAATTGCTGTGCGGCACCAAAAACTTCATTGTTTTTGCCTTGTCCGACACAAAATCTTCAAGCCTTGCAATCAACTCGTCCATGCCCTCTTTGTTTTTTATGCTTGCCTCGATTGAGTCGGGACAGTCAAATTTAAGAGCGTGCAGGGCGAACGGGTCTTTTACGGCGTCGATTTTGTTTAGCAATGTTATGCATGGCTTTTCATTCGCCCCGAGTTGAGACAGCACTTCCATCGTGGTTTTGACATGCAAATGCGCGTCCGAATTTGAAGCGTCCACGACATGTATCAACAAGTCGGCAAAAGCCGCCTCTTCCAGCGTCGATTTAAAGGCGTCGATAAAATTGTGCGGAAGTCGGCGCACAAAGCCTACGGTATCGGTAATCAAAACGGAAGAGCCGCTTGGAAGCTTCAGCTCCCTCGTCGTCGGGTCGAGAGTCGCGAAAAGCTTGTTTTCGGCAAGAACGCCCGCACCCGAAAGATAGTTCATAAGAGAGGACTTCCCCGCGTTCGTGTAGCCAACAATGGCGACGGTGGGAATGTCCGACCTGTCGCGCCTCTTGCGCTGGGTTGCGCGGACTTTGCCGACAAGCTCTATGTCTTTTTTGAGCCGTGAAATTCTTTCAACGACCCTCCTTCGGTCGGTTTCAAGCTGGCTTTCACCCGCGCCGCGCTGGGTTACGCCGCCGCCGCGCTGCCTGCTTAAATGCGTCCATGCCCTCTTCAAGCGCGGCAGGCTGTAAACAAGCCGCGCAAGCTCGACTTGCAAGCGGGCTTCTTTGGTGGTTGCCCTGCGCGCAAAAATTTCCAAAATAACTTCCTGCCTGTCGATTACGCATTTTCGGGTTTCATGCTCCCAGTTTCGCTGCTGGGCGGGAGTGATTGAATCGTCAAAAACAATGCAGTCGGCTTTGAGCTTTTTCGCCTCGCGCCTGATTTCCGCGAACTTGCCCGCGCCCACCAAATAATGGGGATTAGGCTCGCGCAGATTGACGCAAATGCTTCCCGCCACTTCAAAGCCGATATTTTCCACAAGCTCCGCAAGCTCGTCCAAAAGCCCCCGCGCAAACTCTTCGCTTTCTCCGTCCTTGCGCAATCCGACCAAATAAGCCTTTTTTAATTGAAGCGGCTCGTCTTTTGAATTAGTGCGCTCCGCCATGCCAAATAATTTCTTTCATCTTAAAGACATTGTTGCCGTTTTATAAAAATCCGCAAGCTGATTTTTCGGCATTTTCTTTTTCAACTTTACAAAAGCGGCGATAAATTTAAGTCTTTTTAACATGAAAATTTTGCGTACAGTTTTGTTTTTTGCATGCTCAATTCTTTGCGCCTCATGCGCTTCCCAAAAGAAAATCGCCTTCGGCTACGGCAAGTCGATACACTATTGGGGAGACCACGAAAATAAAATAATGTGCGAAATTCTAAGCGATGCCGCAAACGCCGCATTCGGCGAAAAGGCTTCCGCAAGCGCGGTAAATTTAGACGAAAACGCCGATTTTGAAAGCCTTAAAAAATATGACGCAATCTATGTGATAGCGGAAGGCGAAGACCATCACCCGTTCAAGGGAAAGAGCGGCCTCATAAAATCGCTAAACGAAAACGGCACAAGCTTCGCGTTTGTCCACTACTCCACAACCCCGACAAAAAACGACAATGAAGACGCCATAAAAGACGCTATCGGCGGCGTTTACGAAACGTATTTTTCGGTAAACCCCACGTTCGAGGCAAAGTTTGAAAAATTCGCAAAACATCCTGTTTCAAACGGCGTAAAGCCTTTCGTTTTAACAGATGAAATCTACTTCAACATACGCTTTAAAGACGGCGCAGACATTGCGCACATTGCAAAAGCGACGCCTCCCGACAAAGTTCGCAAATTCATGTTCGGCCCGCACACAGGTAACAAATTCGTGCGCGAAAATTTGGGAAGAGAAGAGACAATCGCATGGGCGTGCGAAAACCCGAACGGAACGCGCGGCTTCGGGCTTACGGCGGGGCATGCAGTTTGGGCGTTGAAAAATCCCGACTTCTTTAAGATAATGCTAAATTCAAGCGCATGGCTTGCCAAAATAGAAGTTCCCGAAAACGGATTTGAGGCAAAAACGCCAAGCGCAGAAGAAATCGAAAAGAAAATTACAAAGGAAAAACGCCCCGACATAATCCCATACAAGGAACGCTGGCAAAAACAAATGTCACAATGGCAAAGTTTGGATTGACTTGAAAGCCCCGTTTGGGAAAAATCAAAACCAATAAACTTCACTATGGGAAAAGCCGTTTACTTCATTTGCGCCGACGACGAATTCATCGCCGACAACCGCGCTCAAGAAATCTTTGCAGAGCTTGCAAAAGACGCGGTTTGCGACATGTCAAAGGAAGTGGTGCAAGGCTCGGCAGGCAACTCTGCCGACGCGCAGAAAATCTGCGCACAGGCAATCGAAGCCGCCGCCACAATGTCGCTTTTCGGCGGCAAAAAAATTGTGTGGCTCAGAGGATTGAACTTCATAAACGACGCAAACGGCCGCAGCAAAGACACGCAGGCGGCTCTCGAAAAGATGGCTGAAACCGCCGCCAAATTCAAACCCGACGAAGTCGCGTTTTTGATAAGCGCGTGCCCTGTTGACAAGCGCAAAAAAGCCTTCAAGATGCTGAAAGAAATTTCGGAATTTGAATCGTTTGAAAGCGCGAACGCGGCAGAAGCGTGCATGCAGCTCTTGAAAAACCGCGCGGAAAAACTCGGTGTTGAGCTTGGCTATGACGCGGCGGAAATTTTGATTTCAACGGTGGCGGCAAACCCGAGAATGGCGTTGCAGGAGCTTGAAAAGCTCGCCTCTTATGTCAATTTTCAAGGCAAAATCACAACAAAAGACGTCCTAACCCTCGTGCCGATTTTCGGGGAGGGAAACTTTTTCGAGTTGGTTTCGCTTTACTACGAGGGCGATTTGGAAAAATCCGCCGCCGCCATACACAGATATTTCTTCACGAACAAAAACGCGAGCGCGCGCCCCATTCTCACAAACTTGCAACGCCAAAATTCAATGCTTATCCAAATCAGAGCGTTGATGGACGACGGCAAGCTTCCCAAAACCGACAGGTGGCTTCCGAAAGGCTCTCTTGAAAGGCTGGCGGACGAATACGCCGAAGTTTTTAAAAGCGATTCAAAGACAGCCTACAACATCTTCACCCAAAATCCGTTCGCCGTTGGCAGACTCGCGCCGATAGCGTCGAGAACCCCCTTAAAAAAGCTTATCGACAACCAAATGAATTTCGTTAAAGCCTTTGAAGAGCTGATAAAGCGCGGCTCAAACTCAGACGAGCAGGTTATGCGCGAACTTTACCTGAAAGCCTGATTATTTCAAAGGCTCAACGCCGTCTAACATGTGGCGCAACAAAAACAAGTCGCGAATTTTTCCCTGGGCGTCCTTCGATACCGATATTTCTTCAAAACGCTGGATTTTTGCGGCTTTTTCCTCGTCAGTCTGCGGAATTTTCGCACCTCCCAGACCATGGTCGGCTCCCGTCACTTCTATATAAATCAAGTCCGCGCCAAGCTTTTTTGCCTTTTCAGCCATGAGTTTAGACGCCTTGTAAGACACCAAATCGTCCTTTGAGCCGTGAATTATTAAAACAGGGCATGAAGAACGGCTAAGATAATTTATGGGGCTTACTTCTTCGGCAAGAGCTATGCGCTTGTCTTTCGGATTTTTCTCCTTCAAAAACTCAAACGAATTGCCCTTGCATTCTTTTTGAAATTTGCGGATTTCATCGAGAGAACCGCCCATCAAACGCGCAAAACAACCCGCGCCGTAGCTTACGGTTCCCTTGTAGTCGGCTTCCGGATTTACGAAGGAAACGGCGGGGGCAAAGCCTATCGCACCGACAAACTTCGGCTCGTACTTTTTAAGCGAAGGGTCTCCCACAAATTTGTCGTTTGGCGAAAGCGCCGCAAGCAAAGACAAATGCCCGCCCGCGGAATGCCCCGTCGTAATCATTCTGGTGGGGTCGATGCCGTATTTTTTGGAATTTTTGACAAGGAAACGCAAGGCGTCTTTTACGTCTGTTATGCAGTTTGTTATGTCCGTCTTGCCGTCTTCCGCAAAAGTGTAGGATATTGTGGCAACGGCAATGCCCTTTTCATTCAATGCCTTTGCCCAAGGGCCGCCGACATGGTACCTGTCGCCGCCGTTCCAACCGCCGCCGTGAATGTTCACAAGAATAGGCGCGCCGCCCTTGAATTTCTGCTCGCGCGGCAAAACGATGTCCATTGTGACGTCTTTGCCTTTAAATTTTTTGTAAACGACATCGCGCTCAACATTCAACCCCTTGTAAAGCCTGTCCGCCCTCTGCTTTATTTCGGCAAGCTTTTTAGCTTCCCTTTCCTGCGCGGATTGGGCGAAAGTGCCTGAAATTAACGATGCGGCAAGCAATGCGGCTAATACTTTTTTCATACGGCAAGCAATATTTTTATACATAAAAAAATGAGAACTGAAATTTTCGGCTTTTTCAAGAACAAAAGAGCTTCCACAAAACAGCAGACCAAACTGCAATCAAATTGATTACGGCAAAGAGCACCGCCGCGCTTCCCATGTCTTTTGCGCGCTTTGCAAGCGGATGAATTTTATCTGTGCAAAGATTTACGCATTCCTCTACGGCGGAATTTAGAAGTTCGACGATTAAAAGCAAGAGTACAGAACCGATAAGCAAAAGCTTTTCCGAAATTTCCGCGTCCAAAAACAGCGCAAGCGGAATTAAAACGGCAGACAGAACAAGCTCCTGCCTGAAAGCCGCCTCGTTTTTCAAGGCGTTTTTTATGCCGTCCCAAGAATAGGTGAAAGCCTTTAAGATTCGGATAACCCCTTTGTTTTTGCGCGGCGCACTCTCCATTTTACTCCCCTTCCTCATCGGAAATTTCTTCCGCGCTCGGAAATTCCGCGCCCCTTACCGCGCGCCAATACGCCAACGCCAAAAAGGAATTCATGCGCCAGCGGGCGTCTTCCGAACAGTCTATGCTCTTTACATCCCGCAAGACGCCGTCATAAACCACGCAGTACGGATTGAGAGGCTCTACCTCCCGCTTTTCTCCGAACATCGAAGTTCCCCAAGCCTTGTACTCAAACCCTTTGTCCGCCAACAGCTCAACCAATGTCGGAATGATGTCGATATGCGACGTAAAGCCCAATTCATTTTGAAGCCCCGCATCCTCTATCGGCTTGCCCGTGAAAATCAAGGGAACGCACATCTTGTATTCGATGTCGTCTTCCAAGTACTTCGGAGTAAGACGCGCATTGTGGTCGCCCGTTATTATAATCAAGGCGTCCGAATATTTCGCGCGAATGTTGCGCACAAAATCGCCGATGGACTTGTCGGCATACCACATGTGCTGAACCTTGTTTTCGAGAGGGCTGTCGATGACGTTGGGGCACCCTTCCTTTTTCAAGTCAACTTCGTACGGAGGGTGGTTTGAAACAGTCAAAATCACGTTGAAAGTCGGGCAGTCGAGCTTGCGGTCAACAATGTAGCGATAAAATTCCTTGTCAGGAACGCCCCATTCATACTGAAAATAAAGCGGGCTGATTTCGTCCCCCCCAACGGCTTCGTCAAAACCCATTTTCTTGCAGAAAGAGCCAATGTCGCACCAAGACATCGCCGCGCCGCAAAAAAAGCTCGTCTTGTAGCCAAAACTTTTCATCAAATTGGCAAGCGCAAAATCGGTCGGATAATCTTTTATGCAACCGGGGGAAAGAACGGCAAAAGGAATGCCGCCCAAAATGCAGGTGGTTGTGTCGGAAGTGCCTATTCCCGCGGAGACCGCGCGTTTGGAAGAAAGCCCCTTTTCGCAGAGCTTCAAGGTTTCGGGCATTAAATTGCGGCTTTGATGCTGCGGCGCAAGAGGCCACGCAGAATGGCTTTCCGCAATGATTAAAAATATGTGCGATGGCTTCGATTTAAGCGGAGAACCCTTTGCAACGCGCTTCAACCCGTCGTCAATGTTCTTAAGTTCGCGCCCCCCGCCCAAAAGGGAATTTGCAATGCCGCGAAGCTCCGATTTTTTCACGTTGAAAAAGCTTATGGAATCTTCAAACGTCAGAAATTCAAAGTGCGTTTTAAGCTCGAAACGCAGGCAGTACGCGGAATTGGGTATCAAATTGTTCAAAAACGGAGACTCCGAAATTACCGCGCTCGTGGGAGTCAGCGGCTCGCCGTCGAAATCCGCGCCCATCATGCAGAACGCGCAAAGCGGGGCGCAAAGCGCAAACGCCGCGATTTTCGTGCGCATTCTGTTAAAAACGGCGCATTTAGACGTCCGCATGTAAACGAATTTCACCGAAAGATAAATTAGGAACGTGCAGACCAATATTCCCAAAAAGATGGGAAATATAGGATAGCTTTTCACTATCGTCATCATAATCGCGCGGAAGTCGTCGTAAAAGATGCCCAGTATCCACTGGTTGAACTGGCTTTTGTACTCGTAAAAAAAGCAAATGTTCAAAACCGCCAAAAACAGCGATAAAGAAAGAATAAAGACATTGTATGAAATCTTCGCCTTTTCAATCCAACGCCCGTCGCGCCAAAAAATCGCAATGAAAGTCAAAACAAACGAAGGCAATATGAGATAAGACGACGTCATCAAATCAAACCGCACTGAAAGCCAAAGCCACTTGCCCGTAATAAGCTCAATCTTATCCGCGCCGAAAAGCAAAAGCAATGCCGCCCTGCCGATGAAATATACCGCAAACAGCTGGCAAAATAAAATCAAGTCTCTTATCAAATATTTCATTTGTAAAATTAAGGCGCAGTAAAGAATTTGTTAAAAATTCGCAAACATGCAAACCTGTGCATTATCTTTAAAACTAATAAACTAAATCGGAAATTTCAAACCTCTTCAAGAAAAATCAAATTTTGTGCTTTTCAAAAAGCAGCAAAACAATCTAATCTGAAAGCCATGCAATACAAAGAAATAAGAAGAAAAGACAGAATTTGGAATTCGGAAGAATCCGACGAACTGCTATCCAATGCAGAATACGGATTTTTGGCATTCGCCGACGAAAATTCAGGATACGGAATTCCAATAAGCTACGCCCGCGAAGAAAACAAGCTCTACTTCCACTGCGCGCCCGAGGGCAGAAAGCTCGAAGCCTTAAAAAACTGCGCAAACGTGTCGTTTGCAGTTGTCGGGAAAACGAGAGTCCGCCCGAATGAATTTACGACATCATACCAAAGTGTCATTGCTCAAGGTAAAATCTCGCAAGTTTTCGAAGAAGAGGAAAAGCGCAAGGCACTGCGCCTTCTATTAAAAAAATATTCAAAGGGCTTTGAAGACATCGGGGAAAAATACATAGATTCTTCCATCGGAAGAACGGCAGTGCTTAGGCTCGACATCGAGTTTGTCTCCGCAAAGACAAAGGGCGAAAAGAAAATGCAAAAATAAACGCCTACCTGCCCAAAAGCCTGCCAAAATAAAAAAGTCTTAAAGGCATAATGTAAAAATACCTGTAAAAAAACACGCTCACTCTCCTGTAAAAAGGGAATTTAGACTTCTTTTTTCCGTATCCGCCGATGGAAGAACCTCTTTTTTCCTCTTCAGAGGGAGACGGGAAAACAGAATATTGACGGATGTTGTACTTGTAAAACTTAACCATTTCGTGGTCGAACGGAACAGTCATGGGCAAAAGCTTTTCGACCAGACTTTCGGCGGCTTTGCGGTTTACAATATACGCCCCCGATTTTTTCTTTGAAAAGAGGGACGCAACAAGCTTGTATTTGCCAAACAAGCCGCAAACCTTGACATTGCCCAATCCCTTGTCGGAAGCGGCGTTGAATTTTATGAAATCCCAACGGAAATCAAGAGCCAGAACACTCTCCAAAACCTTTCTGAAATCCGAATTGAAAACCATGTCGTCTTCGAGAATAAGCCCATGCTTCTTTCCCGATTTCAGAAAGAGCTTCAACGCCTCATAATGGCTCAAATAACAGGCAATTTCATTCTTGTTTGTAAATTTTCCCATATTGCGCCTGAAAGCCGCCTCATTGAAAATCCCGCCGTTTATTTCCAAACTTTTGCCTTCAACCGCAGGCATTCTCACATAATCCAAGCCCATTTGCCCCAAACGCGCGGAAATGCGGGACAGACGCTCCGTATCGGAATTCAAATTTATCAAAATAATTTGAACATCATCCATAAAACGACAAAATACAACTTAGTAGTTCCATATTTAATAACGGATTGAAGCTGTCAAAATTAAAAACATAAAATAATTTGGATTTTTTTTAAAAATTTTTCTTGCAAAATCAAAAAGCATTCGTATCGTATATAAGCTTTAAATCGAGCTACGTCCCTATCGTCTAGCCCGGTTAGGACATAAGATTTTCATTCTTACGACCGGGGTTCGAATCCCCGTGGGGACGCCAGCTTGAAAAATTACCGCAGGAAACTGCGGTTTTTTTTGCGTCCCAAGGGGATGAGAACCCTTGGGGTTCGACGCCGAAGGTGGCGCGAAGCGACAGCCTGAGACGGTGGCTTTTTGCATTCGCAAAAAGAGCCGAGCGTAGCGAGTGCCGAGACGGCGCGGATTTTGTAAAGCAAAACCAAGCCGCGAGCACAATCCCCGTGGGGACGCCAGCTTGAAAAATTACCGCAGGAAACTGCGGTTTTTTTGTGTTTGACGGGAATGGCATAAATTGCATTTGCAATTTACCCAAAGGGCAAGCGAAGCGCAATGAATTACTGCGGAAAATAGAAGGACTTAAATTGTCCCTGAAAGGCTAAGACAAAAGAATTGAAAACGCAAAAGAGTCCATTTTCGGGAAAATTCTTGTTTGTTGATTTTTTTCTTGAAATCGAAGAAAAAAACGCATTGTATTTTATCTTTAATTTTAATCGTTTAATGACGGTTTAACTCCGCCGAAGTAGCTCAGTTGGTAGAGCAACGCATTCGTAATGCGTGGGTCGTGAGTTCGAGTCTCATCTTCGGCTTTTGTTTTTGAAGCCTGTTTAAGATTTTTCTTGCAGGCTTATTTTTTTGCAAGAATGCGCCCGCGATAATTTTTCGTGCCCCTAACTATTACAGGACAACTTTTTCGGCGTCTTTTAAAGAAACAAATTGTCTTGAACTTTATTTATAAATCTTTTGAATTCAAAGGGAAATCTAAACATTATTTTATCGGTTGAAAAAGGCTGTTTGCAATGCCAAATCAACGAGAAAAAACTGCGAAAAAATCAAAGCTTTCCCTAAAAAATGACAATCCCCATTGTATTTTGTTTTGACAGACGAATAATATTAGGCGCATCTGTGGCAATCAAAAGCCTTATTGAATGCGCAAAGCCCGACACAACATACGACATCAGAATTTTTCACTCGGACATCCCTGAAAAGACACAAAGCGCGTTGCGGCAATTAGTTTTTAACACGCGCCATAAAATGAAATTTCACTTCATAGACGAAAGTTTGTTTGCGGATGCGCCTTGCAATTCCGGTTCATGGAAAAGAAATGTTTACTACCGCCTCTTAACTCCGGAAATTCTTAAAGAATACGACAAAGCCATTTATTCGGACGTCGATGTTCTTTTCAAAAAGGATTTGCAGGAAGTTTTTTCCGCCGACATTGAAAATTTTGAAATTGCTGCCCCTGCGACATGCACCACCCAAAGCATAAAAGAATACAATCCCAAACGCTTTTTTAAAGAGAACAAAAACGACAAAAATTACATTTCCTCGTTCATACTGTTTAACAACAAGAGAATGAGGGAGGAAAAAACCGTGCGGAAATTTTTTGACACCATTGACAAATTCAAAGACAGGCTGGTTTACTTTGACATGGATGCGTTAAATCTGACCTGCACCAAGATAAAACCGCTTCCGCTCAATTATACCGTATTTGAATCTCTCCTTGAATATACCGACCCCACGAAAATCAGCGAATACAACGTACTAAAATCCCTTTACTCCGTTGAAGAATTAAAACAAATGGCGCAAGATCCCGTCATAATACATTATGCGGGCGCGCTCGGCAAACCATGGCAGAGAAAATGGATTCCCGAATACTACAAGGAGTACATTGACAAGCTTCCAAAAAACCTTGTAAGACACACGCTAAGAGATTTAAGAAAAAAATATTTCGGGAAAAACAAATTTCCAGAACAACACTTCGATGTCGCTCTCGTAAACTTTTTTCATTCGCAAAATCACGGCGCATGCCTTACGGCTTACGCGCTCCAAGAATTGATTAAAGATTTGGGATATTCCGTGGCGTTCGTAAATGAATTTGATGTCAGAGACAAATACAAACTAAGCTTTGGAACATTGTTTGCAAACCGCTATCTACGGAGAGCCCCCAAGTTTAACAACCTAAAAAGAGCGGGTGAAATTGCCGACATTTTCATTTCAGGCTCCGATCAGATTTTCCGCCCCGAATACTTGAAAAAATCAAAAAACAGAAACTTGTTCCTGTTAAATTTTGCCTCCCCCTGCGCCAAAAAAGCCGCATTCAGCGCAAGCTTCGGCATTGGAGAAGAAGAGATAAAAAAATCCAAACAATCAGTTGTAAAAGAAATTAAAAAATCGCTTGAAACTTTTGACTATGTGTCAACAAGGGAGCTATCGGGAACGGACATTTGCAAAAATATTTTCAACATATTTTCAGAGCAAATAATAGACCCCGTATTTTTGCTTGATAAAAAGCGTTTCGAAGAGCTTGCCGAAAAATCCGAAAAGGATTTCAAAGGCAAAATCGTTGCCTATCTTTTAAACGAAACCGAAAATGCGGAAAGCCTGCTTAAAGAAATCGGGGAAAAATACAATCTTCCCGTCTGCAAAATGAGCAGATTTGAGTACTCTGTGGAAGACTGGCTGAAAGCTTTCATGCAGGCGGAATATATAATTACCGATTCTTTTCATGGGAGCTGTTTTCCGCTGATTTTCAACAAAAAGTTTATCGCCATTGCGAACAAAAAAAGGGGGTCGGCAAGATTTGATTCTCTCGCAAAAATATTTAATTTGGAAGAATGTTTTATCGGCGGCATTCAAGATTTGAAAAACGCAAGCTTTGCCGAAATAAATTGGGAAAAGGTAAACCGCACAATTTCCGAAGAAAAAGAGCGCGGCTTGGAAGCTTTAAAAGAGGTTTTAAGGCTAAAAAAAAACAATTTCATAACAAATAACTGCACGGGATGCGGAGCGTGCAGCAACGCATGCCCTTTCGGCGCAATAACAATGCGCGAAAACTTTGAAGGTTTTTTATACCCGAGGGTTGATTCAAAAAAATGCACGAATTGCGGCTTGTGCCAAAAGACATGCCCCACAAACTCTCCGTCGAAAAACGCAAATTTTGAAAATCCGCAATGCTACGCCGTGATGGCGGACGATTTTGTGCGAATGTCGGGAGTGTCGTCGGGCGGAGCGTCAACAATAATGATGGATTATTTTTTGAAAAACGGAGGCTATGTTGTCGGCGCAATATACGATGATGAATGGAAAGCCATACACAAAATTTCAAACAAAGAAGAAGATTTAAAATTATTCAAAGGCTCAAAATATTACCAAAGCGACACATTAAACGTTTACAAAGAAACGAAAAAAATTCTAAGCGAAAACAAGCCTGTTTTATTCACGGGAACACCATGCCAAATAGCGGGCTTAAAAAACTTCCTGAAAAAAGACTGCGAAAATTTAATAACGGTTGACATTGTTTGCCATGGAACGCCGTCATACAAAATCTTTAAAATGTTTTTGGAAAACGCCGTGCCGCAAGACGAAAAGATAGAGAGCATAAATTTCAGGGACAAAAAGCGCGGCTGGAATTCCGAATTTACGGTTTCCATAAAAACTGAAAAGTCGGAATACAACAGCAATTCAAGCCAAAACCCGTTTGTCTCCGCCTTCCTTAAAAACTTGTCCATAAGAAAATCGTGTTTTACCTGCCCCTTCCAATCCACTCCGAGACAGGGAGATATAACGATTGGCGACTTTTGGAAGGTGGCAAAATATAAAAAAGATTTGGACGATGGCAAGGGAACTTCAATATTGCTTGTAAATTCCCCAAAAGGGGCAGTTTTTTTCGAAAACATAAAACATCTTTTCGCGCGTTCGGAAAATACTCCGTACAAAGCCGCAATAAGAGGGAATTCCACCCTCGTAAAGCCTACGAAATTCAATCCCTGCCGAGATGAATTTCTATTAAGCCTCACAAAAAACAATTTTAACGAACTGGTAAAAAAATATTTGAAAAACAAATACAAGGGGTAAAATGTCGCTTTCAAAATTTTTAAGAAAATTCATTTATTCAAAACGCCTTAAAAAGACGGGCAAAAATTTTTACATTGCCGAAAAAGTCAAAATTTTCTCCGCAAAAAACATGGAAATCGGAGAAAACGTTTGGATAAGCCCTGGCTGTACATTTGGCGCAACAGGCAGTTTAAAAATAGGGAATAATGTTGTAATAGGCCCCGAAGTTTTCATATGGACCGACAACCACGATTTCCAAAAGCCCGACCGCCTGCCATTCAACAAAGCAGTAATCAAAAAACCCGTAATAATAGAGGATAATGTATGGCTTGGCGGAAGATGCTGCATTGCGCCGGGTGTCAGAATAGGCGAAGGCGCGGTGGTTGCGATGGGAGCAGTGGTAAGCAAAGATGTTCCGCCATGCGCGGTTGTCGGCGGCAATCCCGCAAAAATCATAAAATACAGGGATATCGACCAATATTATATGCTGAAAAACAAACAAATATTCTAATTTTCATTTAGAACCTGTTGTCTTTAAATAATCAAAATATCAGCATTTGAAGCATAAACGTGCCGATTCCCGCAAAGAACCCCAAGAGCGCAACCAATGTTATATTCTTCAAATACCATAGAAAATCTATTTTTTCCAAGCCCATCACAACTACGCCCGCCGCCGAGCCTATTATGAGAATGCTGCCTCCCGTTCCCGCGCAGAATGTCAGTAGCTGCCAGAAAGTGCCGTCTTGGACAAAGTGCGACAAATACTCGGGATTTGCCGAAGCCTGAACCATTTCGGGAGAGGCAATCGGGTACATACCCATGGAGGCGGCGACAAGCGGAACATTGTCAAACACCGAAGAAAGCAGTCCGATTATCGTGTTAATCAAATATGTGTTATGCACTTCCTTGTCCAAAAAATTCGCCGCCGAATGCAAAACGCCGACGCTTTCCAACGCCGCAACCGCCATCAAAATCCCCAGGAAAAACAGGATTGTCGGCATGTCTATTTTTGTAAGGATAAAAGGTATTCTGCGCATTCCGTGCGAAACCGTGCGCCTGAACAGATTGTAAATAATTTCGGAAAATATCCAAAGAAAGCCCAAAGAAAGCAATATCCCCATAAACGGAGGCAAGTGCGTGATGGATTTAAAAACGGGAACGAAAATAAGTCCGCCGACGCCGCAAATAAAAATCGAAAGCCTGAACCTGTAAGGCAGATGGTGCTCAGCCTCTTCGTAAGTTTCGACTTTGTCCGGAATTATCCCGCCTTTTATCTTTTTTGAAAGAATTGCAAGGGGAACGAGCAACGACACTAACGACGGCAAAAACAAATGTTCTAAAAGCTTTGCGCTCGTGACGTTTTCGTTAATCCAAAGCATTATCGTCGTGATGTCGCCAATGGGAGACCATGCGCCGCCACTGTTTGCCGCTATTACGACTACCCCGCCGAAAATCCACCTGTCGGTCCGCTCGGGCAAGAGCTTTCTTATAAGCATTACCATTACAATAGAGGTTGTCAAATTGTCTAAAACGGAAGATAGGAAAAAAGACAAAATGCCGACAATCCACAGGAGTTTGCGCTTGTTTTTTGTTGTTATGCGCTTTGTGATTATCGCAAATCCGCCGTGCGAATCTATAAGCTCGACAATCGTCATTGCGCACAGCAAAAAGAACAGTATGCTCGAAATGTCCCCCAAGTGGTTTAAAATCTGATAGTTTCCCACAAACGAGTTCACTTGCGATGAAAGGCTGTTCTTTAACGCCTCGGGATGGAGCTTCAAGAAGAAGTCAAAACTTTCCTTGTTGATTTCGACAATCTGCGCATCTCCTATGAAGATGTACATCGTCCACAAAATAACCCCCAAAGTAATCGCTGTTGCCGACTTGTTTATCCTCAACTGATGCTCCATTGCTATGGCAATATAGCCAAGCATAAAAACAACAACCATTAGCGTAATCATATAGACTAACCCCGTTTAATTAAGAGAATTTAACGAAAAAACAATTTTTTCATTTAAACGTTTGCTTCAAAGCGCGTCAAGACAAACTTAATGTTTTTCGCAAAGTGGCGGGCAAACAAAAGTCCCTTAATTCCCATGTTCACAAGTAAAGCATTGACGAGCGTTTGATAAAAAGTTTTAATTTTTGCATAAAATTCTAAAAAAAATGAAAGGCATCATTATATCCACTTTTCAAATTGCCCTTTGGGCAATTCCCGCCTGCATAGGCATTGCAATGCTCATCCGCGGCAAAGAATCCTACGAAGATTCCTATGTAAATTCCTCTTGGCGGGCAAACGGAATTTCAGAGCGCAAATATATCGCAATCTTCCGCATTCTTGGAGTTTTGCTGATTGCGATTGCGGCGGCAATTTTTTACTATGTCCATTTGAGCGAAAATATCAGCTTGCCCGACGACGAAAAAGATTTCTGGAACGAAATAGATAAATCTAAAGGCGCAAACGCGATTTTTAAAACCGCGATGTTGCTTTCGGGCGCAATCGCAATACCGACCAGAATGGGCTCGACCCGCTTCCCCGGCAAGCCACTTGCCATGCTCGGCTCAAAGCGGGTGCTTGAACATGTTTACGAAAAATGCCTGTCTTCAAAAAATGCGCAGGGCGTTTTCATTTTGACAGACAGCCCCGAAATCGACGCCTTTTCAAAATCCATCGGCGCAAACAGCATAATGACAAGCCCCGAATGCCAAAACGGCACGGAGCGAATTGTCGAAGCCCTCGAAAAAATCAACGCCAAATTTATCGTCAACGTGCAGGGCGACGAGCCTTTCATTCCTCCAAGTTTGATAGACTCGATTTTTGAAATACGCTCGAGAACACATTGCGAAATCGCGACAGCAGCAACCCCCATTGCGGATGCGGAAGAGCTTTTCAACCCCAACAACGTAAAAGTTCTCACAAACGCCTCGGGGCAAATCATTTATTTCAGCCGCTCCCCCCTGCCCTTCGTGCGCGGGGAAAACGACAAAAATATGTGGCTTAAAAAGCGCAAATACTTGAAGCACATCGGAATTTACGGATATTCAAGGGAAGCCCTGCAAAAATACGCAAAACTGCCAAAAAGCTCGCTTGAAACATGCGAAAGCCTGGAACAGTTGCGCTTCATCGATGCGGGCATACCTATGTCATTGGTTGAAAGCGACTACAAGGTCGTCGGAATCGACACCCCCGAAGACTTGGAAAAAGCCCAAAAGATGCTCGAAGCAAAAATATAAAACAATGAAAACTTTCACAAAAGCCGCAAAGGAAGTCTTAAAAAGCGAAGCCAAGGCAATCGAGGCTCTGTCTGAAAGGCTCGGTTCGGAATTTGAAAAGACGGTAAACACAATACTAAGCCACAATGGCAAAATAATAATTTGCGGCGTGGGAAAATCGGGCTGGATTGGCAGAAAAATTGCCGCAACCCTCACAAGCACGGGGACTCCCGCAGTCTTTCTGCACGCATGCGAAGCCGTCCACGGAGACCTCGGCATATACGAGGACGGAGACCCCGCAATACTCATTTCAAACAGCGGGGCGACAAGCGAATGCCTGCGGATTATGCCAGTTTTAAGAAGCTTCGGCTCTACGCTCATCGCGCTTGTCGGCAATCCCGATTCCCCCATGGCGCGCAATGCCGACATAACCCTTGACGCAAGTTTTGAAAGCGAGGGAGACCCCCTCGGCATAGTCCCAACCACTTCCGCCGCCGCCGCGCTTGCCATGGGAGACGCAATAGCCTGCGCATTGATTGAGGCAAGGGGCTTTTCAAAAACCGACTTTGCCAAGTTCCACCCCGCGGGGCAACTCGGCAGAAACCTCACCTACAAGGTGTCGGACGTGATGCAAAGTCTTGAAGAATGCCCTCTCGTCTCGGAATGCGACACAATCCGTCAAACGGTGATTGCAATGACAAAAAAGCCCCTCGGTGCGGCGTGTGTTGTAGATGAAAACCTCGGGCTTCTCGGGTTGATTACCGACGGGGACATACGCAGAATGCTTCAAAACGAAATTGAAATAGATTCCGCAAAGGCGTCTGAAATAATGACGCGTTCCCCGATAACAATAGAACAGAGCGCAAGCCTCGGAGATGCGGTAAGGCTCATGGAAGAGCGCAAGTCAAAACTCTCCGTCCTGCCTGTATTAAATTCCGAAAAAAAGCTCGCGGGGTTAATAAGGCTCCACGATATTTACACGCCGCAAGGTTAAAAAATGAATGGCAGAATTTCCGACATTCTAACATTTACATCACGTTTTTTCGCAAAACCGCGATTTACGGGTTCAATACTGCCAAGCTCCCGCTTTTTGGGCAAAAAGATGGCGTCTCTTGCCAAAATAGACCCCGAAAGAATAACCATAGAGCTTGGCCCCGGAACGGGGTCTATAACCGCCCAGCTCATAAATTCAGGGCTCCCGCCAAAAAACCTTTATTGCGTGGAATTCGACCCTAAAATGTGCGAAATTATAAAGCGCAAGTTTCCCGAAATAAACGTGATAAACGCAAGCGCGGAAAATTTGGGAAAGCTGTTTGCAGGAAAATCTTGCAAAATATGCGCAATAGTTTCAAGCCTTCCGCTTTTGAGCCTTCCAAAAAACGTAACCGAAAAAATCTTAAAAGAATCCCAAAGCATTCTTCCGCAAGGCGCGCGCTTCATACAATTTACTTACAATTTAAACCGCGTTCCCGAAGCGGTGGGCTTTACTGAAATGCGCCCCGTGGAATGCGCAAAGGTTTATGCAAACCTGCCCCCCGCAAGAGTTGACGCGTTTGAAAAATTATGATGCGAAATTCCGATATTCCCCAAAAAGTCCTGAAAGGAATTTTGAACACAAAAGGCGGAATTTCTCCGTTTCCGATTGCGAAAGTCTTGCGCAAATACACCAAGGAAAAAGCCGTCGGCGACTTGCGCGCGGGCATAAGCGTCGCGATGCTTTCGTTTTCAATGAGCATTGCATACGCGATGATTGCGGGGCTTCCCATAAGCTACGGGCTTTTCGGCTGCATTGTCGCGGCGTTTGTCTCGCTCGTATTTTCATCGTCGAGATTTATAATGTTCGGACCCAGCAACGCGTCGGCAATAATGCTTATGAGCGCGTTCGCCTCGCTCGGTCTTGCCGATGAAAACCAGCGCGTAGCGGCGGCGGCGGCGATAGTCATATTGGTCGGGGCATTTTTGATATTCGCGAGTATTTTCAAGATTACGAACTTCGTGCGCTATGTCTCCCGAACAGTGGTTACGGGCTACATATCGGCGGGCGCGCTCCTAATAATGTCAAACCAGATAAAAAGCGCGCTTGGCATAACCACGATTGAAAACCCTTCGGGAAAATTCGTGGAAGGAACAATCCAAACATTTCAGCATATAAAAGACGCGAACTGGCAGGCAATCGCGCTCGCCTTAATTGCGATAGCAACGCTTTTTGCCTGCAAAAAATTTTTTAAACGTCTGCCTGCGCAGGCAGTGGCATTGATTACGGCATCAGTTTTGTGCGCAATGCTAAAAGACACCCTCGACATAAACGTGGTATATGTAAGCTCGGTAAGCGTTGGAGATTGGAAAGTTTCCATGCCGAATTTCGAGGGTCTTGATTTGAGGGGGCTGATTGTCGCCTCTTTGGCTGTAGCCCTGTTTTGCGTGATAGAATCCACTTCGATAGGCAAGAGCCTCGCGGCAAAAAACGCCGAAAGGCTCAACACAAACCAGGAAATTTTTTCGCTCGGAATGGCAAATCTGTTTGCGGGATTTTTCTCGGGAACGGTTGAATCAGGCTCTCTGACCCGCTCGGCGGCGGGAGCGGACGCGGGCACAAAAACAACCGTCGTCAACTTTTTCAGCGGTCTTTTTATGCTTCTTGGCGTTTTGATTTTCGGCAATTTGATTGGCTATATTCCGCGCCCTGCCCTTTCGGGGGTGATAATAGTGCTTGCTTTCACGCTGTTTAACAAAAGGACGCTGAAACTTGCTCTTTGCAGTACGAAATCCGATACGGCAGTCTTTCTCCTGACTTTTTTCACCGGCATAATAAGCTCGCTTGACGACGCCATTTATGTCGGCGTATGCGCGTCAATACTGCTGTTTTTGAAGAAAGCAAGCTCTCCCGAAGTCATAGAACTCGACATAGGAGACGACGGCAGGGAGAAAAAGAAATCCGACAAGGACAAATCGACTGAAATTTCAATCGTGCACGTAGGCGGCAATCTGTTTTTCGGCGCAAGCGAAGTTTTCCAAGACCAAGTACGCAGAATTTGCGAAACTCCGAATTTGAAAGTTCTGCTTCTAAAACTCGGCAATGCCATAAATTTTGACGCCACGAGCGCGGGAGACATCGCGGAGCTTGCCATACAAATGCAAAGAAGAGGAGGCGTTCTCCTGCTTTGCGAAGTGCAGCCTGAAATTGCGGGCATACTGAAAAATTCGGGGACCCGAAACATAGTCGGAGCGGAAAATATCTTCGCATACACTCCCGAAAACACCACGCTTTCAACCGCACTTGCGCTCCGCCGCGCAAAAAAATATCTGGACTTGAAAAATTCCGAACTGCAAATTTTGGTATAACTGTACGGCAAAAACTGCGGGAAACGCCATCGGCGAAACCCTAAAAACAGCAAAAAAGCCGAGCTTGCCAAATAAAAAAAACATGCGGGATACATATCCGCATTTTTAACGCAAAAAAAAGTGTTTAACAAAAAAGGATTGCCGAAAATCAGCAATCCCGTTTCTAAAAAAGCACAAAACTACTTTTCCTCAATTTCCTCCGCATCCATCAGTGCAATGAGCTTGTCCGCGCGCTCAACCGCAATGTGAATGTTCTGGCAAATATTTTCCTCGCCAATTATTTCGGCAAGCCCAGATTTATATATCATCTGCAAGGGCTGGGAGTGAGTCCCCGAAAGCAGGAGGATTGCACCGGTTGCGCGTATCTTTGAATGCAGGCGTTCAAGCGCGTTTATCGCCGTTGTGTCGAGTGCCATAACCGTGCGCATTCTAAGAATTACGACTTTCGGCGGAGTTGCGTTGCCGCGCAAAACGCCGTCGAGCTTGTCCGCCGCACCAAACATCAACGCGCCGAAAACGCGGAAAATCATTACCCCGCGAGGAATATTATAGCCTTCCAGACTTTCGAGATTTTCCAAATTCTCGACTTGGCGGTCAAAGGCGTCGATATGGGTGGAATCCGCAATTCGCCTTATGAACAGGAATGCCGCAAGAAGCATTCCGACTTCAACCGCGATAGTGAGGTCGAAAATCACGGTTAGCGCAAAAGTTATGATAAATACCAACGCGTCGCTCTTTGTCATTTTGTTTATGACCAAAAATTCGCGCCAGTCGCCCATATTGTAGGAGACGACAAACAAAATAGCGGCAAGGCAGCTCATCGGAATATACTTTGCGCAAGGCGCAAACACGAGCAGGATAACCAATAGCGTGATGGAGTGAATTATGCCCGCAATCGGGGTTTTGGCACCGTTTTTAACGTTTGTTGCGGTTCTTGCAATCGCGCCCGTTGCGGGAATTCCGCCGAAAAGCGGAGAGACGATATTTGCGATGCCCTGCGCCATAAGCTCTTGGTTGGAATCGTGCTTGTCCTCAATCATGCCGTCCGCAACCACCGCCGATAAAAGAGATTCTATTGCCGCCAAAATCGCTATCGTAAGAGACGGAACTATCAGCCCCTGCAAGTCAGCCCATTTGAATTCGGGCATCGAAAACGCAGGCAAAGAATCGGGAATGCCACCAAAAGTTGAGCCTATCGTTGCGATTTCAAGCCCCGTAATGCTTGCAAAAAGCGTGCCTACAACCAGCGCAACAACAGAACCCGGAACGCGCTTTCTCCACTTGACGGGCCAAAACAAAATGGTGCATATTGAAATTGCCGCAACAAGGGTCGTCCGCCAGTCAATGGTGTTGAGCGCGCCGAATATCGCCTCCATTTTGCCGAAGAAATCCGACGGCATATTTTCGATTTCAAGCCCGAAAAAGTCTTTTATCTGGGTCGAAAAAATAATCACGGCAATGCCGTTCGTAAAGCCGATTGTTACGGGTCTTGGAATGAATTTTATGACAAAACCCATCTTCATCACGCTCATTATGACAAGCATGACGCCCGCCATCATCGTGCAGATTAAGAGAGCCTGCATTCCGTATTTTGCCACAACGCCCGATATTATCACGACAAACGCGCCCGTAGGACCGCCAATTTGAACCTTAGAGCCGCCGAATGCGGAAATTATGAAGCCCGCGACAATGGCGGTAAATATGCCCGCCTCAGGCTTGACACCGCTTGCGATTGCAAAAGCCATTGCAAGAGGCAGAGCCACAATGCCCACTATAACACCTGCGCCCAAGTCGGAAAAGAACGCATTTAAATTGTATCCGCGCAGGGTATCCAAAAGCTTAGGGCGGAATTTGAAGGGAATATGAGGATTTGGTATTTCCATTTGCTTAACCTGTTCTTCGATTTTGAATGAGGTAAAGCCTCTTTTTTAAATAGCCAATTTAAAGGCATTGCAAGAAAAAAACAAAATATCCGCCAAAAGCAGCTGAAAAAACGACAAAAAAACTCCCGACGAAAAATCGGGAGTTTTTCAAAACTTCGCAAAAAATTACACGTTACCGCTTAAAATAGCGCGCAACTTTTCTTGAAAATCAATAATGTCCTCCTGCGAGGGGCGATAGTCTTCCGCCGCTCCGCCAAGATGGAGCCTTCCTTCCGCGTCTAACTCCCAAGTAGCTTGCACCCCGTCGGAAAATGTCACGTTGCCGCCGGTCAAAACCCCCGGCCTTTGCACGGGATTTACTTCCACGGTAACACCGCCCTGCTTCGGAGTTTCAGCCTCGGCAGGCTCCGGTTTTGCTTCCTCTTTTGCCTCCGTCTTTGGGTCGCGCATCGTCAAATCCAAATCGTCAACCAAAAAGCGGACGTCCATGTAAGTCATTTTCACATTGAACTTTTCGCTTAACAGTTTTTGGACATCGACAAGTTTCGCGCCGTCGTTTATCCATTGTTTTACGGCTTCTTTTTGTTCTGAAGATAATTCCATATAAATATATTATTCGGCAGGCTGAACCATAAATGAAATCTTCCTTGTGGTCGTCGTGCCGTATTTCATTCGCAACTCTTTGAATCTCTGCTGTTTGTTTTCGCCGGAAAGATTGCGTATTTCCTGCGCCCCGATATCGGAAATGAAAGTCATTGAAACTTCCGCGAAAGCGAGAAATCCGTTTTCCACTTCATTTGGCATTATGTAAGATTTTCCGCCGCCGCTTGTGCGCTGATAGAGTTTGCCGTCAATATAAAGCTTGTCGGCAACCGTAAACGGAGTCCCCGGCTCGATGTAGGCAATGTCGTAAGGGCTTTCATACTGCCTTACTTCTCCTTCTTTCGGATACATCACGGCAAAGGTTACTTGAAAGTCCACAATGTTTGAAGCGATGAAATTTTCGGGAGACAAAACCCAGCTTTTCAAGTCTATGCCCTTTGTGTAATAACCATCGTCAGACAATACGGAGCATGTCCCGTTCCAAAAACGCTGCAATGCGTTTTCAACCGTATTCATGTTCCCCTGCGCTTCACCCAATGCTTCTTCAAAAGTGGATCTCGAATCAATGACTGCGCGATACAAACCGTAAAAAGCATTCGGCTGTCTTGAGTTGGTGCCTTCATTCGCGGAACCGGTGCGGAACGGGCTTTTGTAGCTCATCTGGTATTTTACCGCGCAAATGCTGCCTGCAATCGGAGTTCTTTGTGTTGACTTTGTCATCAGCTGTTCGGCGTCAAAACGCGGGCGGACATAAGTCGGGGAAAAGAACATAATTTGCGGAGGGCGCAGTGGAATGCCGCCAAGCCTTGCCCCCGTAAGCATGCCGACATTGTTGGGATACGAAACTTGCAACCAAGCCTTGCCGTCGCGCTTTACTATCATGCTCTGCATGTCCTGCTGAATGAAATCTGCGAGAGAGTCGCCTTCGTAAAAGCCCTCTATTTTGCCCGCCGATTCGTTCCAAGACCTCAATACGTCGCTGACAGCGAGCAAAACCGCGCCCAAAATAATGACCATAATGGTTGCCGCGGCCAAGACTTCAATCAAAGTAAACCCCCTGCGCGCCTTAAAATCGTTTGTCTGTTTAGGCATAAAGCTACCTCATTTTTATTGTTAAGTCGGAATGGACGCGCCGCTGGTTGTTCTGCTCTTCGTCTCCGCTTCCAATTATGATGTCGTTTACGGGATCAACCAGCACGTCAACAGTTATCGGAAGAAAAGCTTCGCCGTACATATCCGCAGAACTCGGCAACGGACCGCCGTTGTATTCCGCATCGGGAGAAGCCAATTCCGTATGGCAACCCACAAGCGCGTCTTCGTTCAATTTCAAAATCACGCGGTAAATATTGCCTTCGGTGCGCTTCAACTCCTCGCTGTTCGGAGGCGCTCCAACCCTTCTGCCCTTGTCTTCCGAAGAAACGCAGACAAGCGACGGATCGTCAACTTCGTCGTCATTTGCATATTCGTCCCAGAAATAAATCACGTAATCCTGACGCGGATTGCGCACCCAAGTGTAAACTTGGTCAAATGCCTTCGACTTCAATATGACTTCCAAGTCTGCGACAATGGAAATCGCCTTGCTCGCGGCCCTGACTTCGGCAACCTTAGTCGAAATTGCCGACAACAACCCAATCAGCGCGGTAAGCGAAACCGACAGCACGCCTATTGCAATCATGACTTCCACGAGGGTGAAAGCCCTTTTCTTCAAATTTTTAAGTTTCAAAATCATTGGAAAGTTCCTTCAATTTCAGCATAATCGGAAAATCCTACGCACTTGCCGCTCTTGACGACCCTAAAACCTAAAATGTCGTAGGGATTTGACTGCACATACTTGCCCGATGCGTTCAGTGCGCCTGTCGCGACAACAATCTGCGCGCTCGGATTTTCAGACAAACCTTCGGGAGAAAATTCATAGCAATACCAGTCTCCGTTGCCCTCGCCCATGCTTTGCGGCTTTCTGCTGCCGAAATGGGATATGCCGACTATGCTCGGAGCCCCCGTTGTTCCGTTGCGGAAAGTGCTGTACATGAGCCTTTGACCTTTAAAAGTTTCAGGAAGAGTGGCATAGGCATTATACTCGCCCGAAGTCGGAACGAAGAAAACGCCTTTCGGGAGCATAATCGCGTTTGAGTAGGAAGCCCAGCCAAGGCTGTTGCCGTCCTCGTCAAAATACTCGTAAACAAGCCCTACCTGACGCAATTTTCTCGTCAAGTCGTCGCCCTTGTAAATCAAAACCCTTGAACGCGCGTTTTTGGAGCATGACAAGAGCCTCGCTTCCTCAAACGCCGACATAAGCTGCTGCTGTGCGGTGCGCAAAGACTGCTTGCCCGAATTCCAGTTGACAAGCATCACGCTGCCAGATCCGATGAGAGCGATGATTGAAATGACAACCAAAAGCTCTATCAAAGTGAATGCTTTTTTTGTTCTTTTTAACATAGAAATATATTAGTTTACCCAAGAGAACACATCGTCAGCCTCGTAGTCCGCGCCCGCCTTGGTTTCGTCCTTTTTAAGAGTGAAAATAATGACCGACTTGCGGACGCCCGAAGCCACATCGGGAACGATTTCCTTGAAGTCCTCGGCGGAAATGCCGTCGGAAATCAAAGGATAGCCCTTGCGTATCTGCCCTGCGCCCGTCTTGTCAACACAAATGTAAATATTGGGATTTCCAAAAGGATCGACAATCTTCCAAGAATTGTCCTTCTTCTGCAAGACAGTGCTGTCGAAAGTAAAGAAAGAGCGCATGCGGCGGTTAAACTTCTTTCTGTCGGCGTCCGACAAGTTGGAGCCGTCGATGTTCCTGCCGGTGAGAGATTTTATGAGATTTTCGGCATTGTTGCCGTCAGCGAGGTTGACGCGCTCCTTTTCGACCAAAAATTCGGGATAAAATCCGTACTCCGTCTTAAACTGGTCGATTGCGCCCGCAAGCTGAACCATGAAAGTTTTTGAAGTGCTGCGCTTCGCCTTGTTGCGTGCACCCGCGATTGCAGGCATCAAAAGACCCGCCATAACGGCGATAATCGAAATGACAATTAAAAGTTCGACAAGAGTAAATGCGTTTTTCTTTTTCATAATCGGGTTTTTATAATGGGTTAATTTTAAGATATTTTCAACAAATTTTTTTAAGGGGAAATCAATCCCAGCCATAAACGATGTTGTCCACGTTTTTCACGTTCGAGCGGTAGTCGTCTTCATTAGGCATGATTCCGTTGGAGAACATCGACTGCACTTCGGCGGATTCCCCGTCTTCGCCCATGCTCATGAGGAAAAACGAAGTACCCTCCCACGCACCGATAGATCCTACCATAATCGAAGTGTCGTAATAGTACAAATATGGATTGCCCCATGGGTCGATAAAGGCGTTTCTGTCGTTGTCGTAATTGGAAACGGAAGCATCGGGGTCTGAGGGGTCGCCAATGCGCATCAAAGTAACGTCCAAAAGCGGCTTGTAGTCAGATTCCTTGTCAACATCAATGAACTTCACCTGCCTGTCCTCCACTTTCATGTAAGACTGCCCCGCAAGGCATTTGTAAAGCCTGCGCGCGCAGTTTTCAACGCCGCCTTTTGCGCTTAGGCGCGGATAGTCGTTGTACATTCCCTTGAAAGCGTCAAGCCCGACCGCGATTGCCGCCATGTCCGCGGCGGCTCTCGAACGCCCTTGCGCCTGCGTCACGGAATCCGCAACGCGCGTTGTCAAAGCCGCAAGCACCGCAATTATTGCGATGACTATGAGAATTTCAATCAATGTAAACGCGCGTTTTGCGCGATTTTCGGGAGTAAAAAGGATAGTCTTTTTCATGAATGGACAAAAGTTTGATATATGATTTAATGTTTGTCAAGAAATTCGGCATTTCAAAAAAAATTCATTTTTCCCCGCGTCGGCTAATTTTAATCTTTAAAAGGAGCAAAATTTCGCCAATATAAAAAACCATCATGATAGCAGATGTATTGGCAGAAAGATACGCCTCCTCACAAATGAAAGATATTTGGAGCGCGGAAGGAAAAATTTTACTCGAACGCGAACTTTGGATTGCCGTTATGAAGGCGCAAAAGGAGCTGGGCTTGGATATTCCGCAGGAAGCGATAGACTCCTACGAAAAAGCAAAGTCGAACATAAACGTCGCCTCAATCAACGCCCGCGAAAAAATCACGCGCCACGACGTAAAGGCGAGAATCGAGGAATTTTGCGATTTGGCAGGCTTTGAACACATCCACAAAGGAATGACAAGCCGCGACCTGACCGAATGCGTCGAACAACTGCAAGTTTACAAGTCGCTAAAACTCGCGCAGATGAAAGCAGTGGCGTCTCTTGGCGCATTCAAGGCTTACGCGGAAAAATACGCCGAATATCCGTACGCGGCGCGCACGCACAACGTAATCGCACAGCTTACGACGCTCGGCAAACGCTTCGCAATGTTCGGCGAAGACCTCTTGCGCGCAGTTTGCGGGCTTCAACAGCTTATCGACACCTATCCTGTGCGCGGGCTGAAAGGCGCAATCGGCACCCAGCTCGACCAGCTCACCCTCTTTAACGGAGACAAGGAAAAGGCATTGAAGCTCAATGAACTTGTCCTCGAACACCTCGGCATTTCAAACTCGTTCGGAGCGACAGGGCAAGTCTATCCGCGCTCGCTCGATTTTGAAACGGTGGCGGCGGTGTACCAGCTCGCCTCCGGTCCTTCTTCGTTTGCAAAGACACTCCGCATAATGGCGGGCCACGAACTCGCGGGCGAAGGCTTTGCAAAAGGGCAGACAGGCTCTTCGGCAATGCCGCACAAAATGAACTCCCGCAGCTGCGAACGCTTAAACGGCTTCCAAGTAATCATAAGGGGCTTCATGGAAATGGCGGCCTCCCTTGCGGGCGACCAGTGGAACGAAGGCGACGTCTCCTGCTCTGTTGTGCGACGTGTGATGCTTCCCGGAACTTTCTTTGCAATCGACGGGCTTTTTGAGACATTCCTCACAATTTCAAGGCAAATGGAAATAAACGAAGCGGTAATCGACGCCGAAAAGGAAAAGTATATGCCGTTTCTGCTCACGACAACCGTGATGATGCAGGCGGTAAAAAACGGCATCGGAAGAGAAGACGCCCACGAAGTCATAAAAGAGCACGCCGTCGCCACTTTGCGCGACTTGCGCGCGGGCAAAATCGTCAAAAACGATTTGCTTGAACGCCTCGCAAACGACAGCCGCATGCCTCTTGACCTTCCCGCGCTCCAAAATATTTTGGAAAAAGGCAAAAACGAAACAGGCATGGCAAAAGCGCAAGCCCTCGACTTTGCAAAGCGCGTGGAATGCTGGTTGAAAAAATATCCCGAAGCCGAAAGCTACGCCCCCGCCCCCATTCTCTGATTTTCAGATGTTTGAAGTTTTAAAGACAGAGCAAGGCGCAAGAAGGGGCGTTTTAACGACTCCGCACGGCAAAATCCAAACTCCGATATTTATGCCCGTCGGCACGCAGGCGACGGTTAAATCCCTAACGCCCGCGCAGATAGAGGAAACAGGAGCGCAAATAATCCTTTCAAACACCTACCATCTGAACATTCGCCCGACATCAAAGCTAATCGAAAAATTCGGGGGACTGCACGGCTTTATGAGATGGAACAAGCCCATCTTGACCGACAGCGGCGGCTTTCAGGCGTTTTCGCTTTCAAAACTGCGCAAAATCACCGAAGAAGGCATAACGTTTAAATCGCACTTAGACGGCGCAAAACTCTTTCTCTCACCCGAAAGTTGCATGCAAATCCAAAAGGAGCTTAACAGCGACATCCGCATGGTTTTGGACGAATGCATACCCTACCCATGCGAAAAGCGCGACTGCCTGAAATCGGTTGAGCGCACTATCCGCTGGGCAAAACGCTGCAAGAAAATCCACGAAAGCTTTGCAGACCAAAACTTGACTTTCGGCATCGTGCAAGGCGGAATTTACGACGACATCCGCAAAATGTGCGCCGAAGAGCTTTCGCAAATGGATTTCCCGGGATATGCAATCGGCGGAGTGAGCGTCGGCGAACCTGAAGAGGAAATGCTAAAACAAGTTGACGCCTCTGCAAAATACCTGCCCGAAAACAAACCGCGCTACGTTATGGGAGTCGGAACACCCGTCCAGCTCTTAAAAATGATTGCCTTGGGCGCAGACATGTTCGACTGCGTAATGCCTACAAGACTCGCGCGCCATGCCAACGCATTTACCGTTAACGGCGTAATAAACCTGAAAAATTCGCGCTTTAAAGAAGACCATTCGCCAATAGACGAAACTGTCCCAAGCTATGCGTCAAATTTCACGAGAGCCTATATAAGACACCTTGTTGTTTCAAATGAAATGCTCGCCTGTACCCTGCTTTCAATCCATAATATTTCTTTCTTTTTGGACTTGATGCGACAGGCGCGCGAACACCTTGAAATCGGCGATTTTGCCGAATGGTCAAATTTCTGGATAAGCCGCTATAACGCAGGCGAAAAACAATAAACTCCGCCGCAAATCATAAAAAAATCGAATACATTTCATCTCCGCCACTTGTATTTTACAAGCGGCGGTTTTTGCATTTTATAGAATGCCTGCAATTTTTTTGTAAAATTGAAGCGGAGAAGTTTTACCTGCCGAAAGAAAGTATTGTGGAGACAACGCCGCAATGATTGCCTTTGCGGCTTATATCTATTCATGTTTTAAATCGGAAGCGAACACATTGAAACTCGAACCATCGCGCCCCCTTGCTCAGCCGAAAAACTCTTTGGCGTCGGCTTTGGAGATATTTTGCATGTTGACGTATCGGGAGCGGAGAAGGAAAAGGTCGTGGTGTCCCATATTGAGTTGGAGTCGGGGGAGGTCGGAGTATCTTTTCGTAAAGTAGCTTGCGTAGGTATGTCGAAGCACGTCTTGCACCCAAAGCCCCTTGAATCCCGAATTATCCCTAATCTGTTTCCACTTCTTCGACCAGTTTCTTGGCGACAAGCATCCAAATCTCGTTTCCCTATCCAAAAGAATATTCTTTAACTTCGGGCAAATTTCGACATGCCGAATACCGCCTGTCTTCGAGCATATCGAGCGGATTTTTATTGAGTTGTCGTCCAAATCTATGTCGCGCCATTCGAGCCGCTTGGCTTCTTTCGGTCGAATTCCCGCAAGCATCATAAGCCCGACAACTTCCGTGCAGTTTTTCTTCTTCGCGTTTTTTAAGAGGATTTTTGTCTCTTCCAAGCTGAGCGGCTTTATCTCTTTTTCAATGATTTTCTTCCTTTCGATTAGCTTGATTGGATTTTTATCGACCCACTCCCTGCGAATGGCAAATTCAAATATCGCATGCAAAAACGACCTGCCTTTATTAAATTGAGACGGCGTTAAAAATGTATCGTTTAGCCAGTCTTCGCAGTTTGAGCGGGAGAGTTCCGAAAAGTTGCGATTGGCAAGTTGGGGATTTGAACGCATCAGACGATTTGCCAAGTACCTGATATCCCTTAGCGAATCGGGGCGGAGAATGTCTTTCTTTGTTTCGTAGTAAAGATTAAATCCGTTAGCAAATGACATTTCTTTTGTGCGGATATGGCGCAATCCGACTTCAATTACCTTTAAAACAAACTGCGCATCGGTTAATTTGCTGTCGCTTGGCTTGGCATCCAAAATATTCCTGACAAACCTTGCCGAATCGAGAGCCGAAACTTCCGCCCTCCCCAAAACTTCCATAACTGAGCTTAATGTAGTGTCCATCGTATTTATAATACTATGGTCAAGTTATAATTTCAATTTTAGATTGGATTTGTTTGATATATTGGAACTTTTGAAACTTTAAACATAATCAAAACTTGGCATTTTTATTCTTCACCTTACAATGCCCCAAACTCTAATAATCTAATTATCAATCTGTTATAAACATAAAAAACGCATAGTATTATAAATACTGTATGCTTCTTATTCATTAAATTTACCAAAAGAAATAGGAGTTTATATGGATATAGAAAATGAAGTAAAAGAGGCTTTGAAACAAATGGAAAATAAATTTTCTTCCCATGATTTTATCAAGAAATTTTCATCAATGTTTCAAAAGAAATATATAGAATTGCTATATAACTGCAAGAATGAAAATGAACCGTTTCAAGTTGTCCATTCGCAAATAGGACGTTTTTTGGAAAGAAACGCACAATTATTAGAAATAAAAAAAATAGATAGAAAAAATAGCAATAATATTTTTGGAAATATCAATGACGTCCAAGAATGGGAAAAATTTTAGAAAGTGTAATAAATGAAAAAATATCTGATTGTTTTACAAATTTTTATCACAGCTTTTGCCTTTGCAAATAAAGACTTTTCTTATCAAGACTTATCGGGAAAAGACTTTTCAAACCAAGATTTAACGGGGGCAAATTTTGAGGGTGCAAATCTAACAAACGTATCGTTTAATGGAGCAAACCTGACGAAAGCAAATTTTTCGGTAGAATTTCCATCTGAGGTTTCAATTTTCTCATTAGAAAATGCAGATTTTACTAATTCCATAATAAAAGGAGCAAGTTTTGTTGCACTGTCCGAATATAATCAGACTTTCCCATTTAGTGAGAAAAAATGTTCTTTAACCTTAGAACAACTTTATTCTACTGCAAGTTATAAAAATAATGACTTAGGAGGGAATGGTACTACTTTAACAACATTTATGTCTCAACATTTTAGTAATGCAAATTTTGAAGGAATGAATTTAAAGAACGTAAATTTTATGCATTGCGAATTTACGAATGCCAAATTTGACAATGCTATAATAAATGGAGCTTATTTTTATGGTTCTAATTTTACAAGTGAACAATTATATTCTACGCTCTCTTATAAAAATAAAGATTTATCAAATATATATTTAACAAGATTTTACGAAGATTATAGTACTTTAGACTTATCTCAACAAAACTTACAGAATTCAGTATTGTATCTTCAAAAAAATATAATATTTTCAGATACAATATTTGAAAATACAGAATTGTTTCAATGTGAAATTTCATTAAAAAAGTCCTCTATTATCCTAAATATAAAAGATTCCAATACTCCTGCAATTCGTATTACGGGTGGTGAATCATCATATTTTAATCGGTCAGATGGTAAACTTATCATAAATTTAACAGATGAATTTGTATTAAATGATAAGGAAATAAATGTAATGTCTTGGGATGACGGAACTACCATAACAGGTTTCTATAAATTAGTAAAAGGCGAAAATTTAATTTTAAAACAAAATGGTCTTGAATTTAATGATGATTTTTGGACTTTTGAAGTTAGATCGGGTGGATTGTATATTTCTATTCCCGAACCATCAGCATATGCGGTGGTAATCGGAGCGATTATGCTTGCATTTGCAGTTTATCGCAGAAGAAAGTAGCGAATAGGTAAAAGTTATTGCAAAAACGCACGATTAATTTACACCGTGCGTTTTTATATGTTTGTTTTTAGCGAGTATTACCAATATCGAACAAACTGAAAAAGAATCTGAGCTTCAAACTTCTACCCAAATTTTTTAGATAGATCCGCGAATAACTTTAATGGGACTTATATACAACGCTAACCAAAACGGCGCAAAGAAAAAACTTTGCGCCGTTTTTTGTGGAAATATCACGGAAAAATTTAAATCACATTGAAGAGAGAATGACGCCGTTAAAAAAGAGCCCCAATAGCCCGATTATAAGCGAAAGGATGAAAATTTGCGCCGCAAGTTTACCCCTGCCAGATTTCGCAAGAAATATGCAGTAGAGAAAAGAACCCGCCATTGACGCCATCGACAAAAATGAAAGCCCCGCGAGCGCATAGCCGAATATGGCAAATTCAAACTCTCTTGCGCTCTCGTTTTCTTTTGCAAATTCCGCTTCCAAATCGAAATCTTCGGCGGAATTATCAAGCTTTTGAAGCAGGTCGCCAACGCTTATGAATTTGCCCGATTTAAGCCTGACGCCGTGCAAATGCCCGATTGTCCCGCGCGAGATTTCATCGCGCAGGTTGCCTGCGTCAAATTCGCCTACAAATTCTCCCTTCCAGTAAACCTTGAACTTTTGCATGGCGTTATTTAAACGAGGGGAATTTATTTGAAATGCGGCTTATGCCTTCCCTGCAAGTTTGCGATGTCGGAAATATGTCCTGCGCGCGAAGGTACAAGTTCAACGCTTCGATAAATTTGCCTGATTTTTCGGCAAGCCGCGCCTTGTCCAAAATCTGCACATAGCCCGCAACAGACGGGGCAAGAGACGCCATGGCGCGCGCCAAAATCGGATCGGCGGCATCGATTGCACGCGCCTTTTCCAACAGCTCCCACGCGACGTATGAATTGCCCTGCAAGCCCAGCTCCTTTGCCTGCGCAATCAAAAAATCTATTTGAGAAACGTTTGAAACTATTTCTTTCAACTTTGCGATTTTTTCGGGGTTGTCGCGCAAGGCGATGCCGAATTCAGCCGCGTTATCCATAATTTCGCGGTAGTTTTGGCGTTCCAAAAGCTCGTCGAACCTTGAAATGTATTTCGACGCTCCGACAGACATTTTCATTACTTCGTCCGTAAATTTGTCAAGTTCGGGGTTGAGGGGCCAGATTTTGGCGGCTTCTGTTATCGAAGCCTTTGCGGCTTCCAAATTCCCCGCGAACGCGGAGGCGCGCGCTTCCATTATCTTCAAGTTGGACGCCTGTTTTGCGATGCGGATTTTTGAGTACGCCTCGTGGGACGGAAAGTCGTCAGCGAGAGCGGAAATTCTTTTAAGAGCCTCTTCTATCGCCGCCAAGTCGCGATTGTCCGCCAATGTCTTAACGAGGATTGCGTCGCGGTAAATTTGATGGAGAACCTTCTTTTTTTCGTAGTCGAAAGCCCGCACGCTCGGTTCGTTTTCGCCAAGCATGAAAGTTTCCATTAAGCGCATCAAAGCGGTGTACCTCTGCCCGGAATCGTAAAGGGTGTTTACGGTAATCATGCCCTCGCGGACGTCGTTTCGCGCCTCTGTTGCAAGGCTTTCCATGAGGTCGTTTGTGGGCAGAATGTTGGAGACGGGGTAGAAATTTGCAAACTCCTCTTTCCCGACTTCAAAGTTTTGCGCCCCGCCCTTGTAAATATGCCTGTAAAAATAGGCGGAGATATTCGCGTGCTGGAATTTGCGCGCAAGCAAGAAGGTCATTGTCTGCGACTGGAATTGGAGTATCGACTGCGCCCCGACGGCGTTTCTTTCCGCCGCTTTCAAAGTTTTTTTCGCGACTTTTTCGGCATACTCTTTCGAGGCGAACGCAAGCTTGTTCACGTTTGTGGGAGCTACAATCTCTTTCTTGTTATTCGTTGCCGCCACAGCACGCTTTTTCGCATCAAAATTATCCATGTTGGCCTTGCGCTCCATCTGGTCGAGGACGCGCTCTGCGGAAGATTTTTCGTATCCCGCCTGCGCCTCGCGCACCTTCGCCTTTTCGTATTCGACTTTCATTCTCCACGCCTGATAGACGCAGTTTGCGATTGCAATGCAGCCGTCGTTATCAATGTCGTATTCCGCGGCATCGTAGAGCTTCGACCACGCGCTGCGAATGACTTCGGGGGAAATTTCGTCGTTTGCGGGAGATAGCGCGCCTGTAATTTCCTTTAAAATCTTCTGGTAGGAATCGAAATTTTGGTCGCGCAAATCCATTGCGAGGTAGCGTTCAAAACGCGCGCGCACCACGCGCGAAGAGCCCAAGTCAAAAGTTTTTCCCTTCCACTTGAACTGCCCGTTTTCAAAATCTATGCTGTCGCTTTCAACGTCGAAAAGCTTGTCCTGCGTGCGTTCAAGCGTGCCGCTGTCAAGGCTCGTCGAAGGAGCCAGAGAAACGGAAGTGTTGTTCGTTGCGGGAGCAATTTCGGTCTTTTGAGACTGCGTTTGGACGTTTCCGCTTCCATGCGACTGCGGAGAAACCGCAGACGGAGATACGGACGGCGTTTGCGGCAAAATCTGCCCCTGCGCCGAAAAGGCGAACAAAACAAATATTGGCGTTATAAAAAAATGCTTCATTTAAAACTTCTCCAAACCCCTTGCAATTAGCGAACCGTCCTGCATAACCTCGACATCAAACCCGTATTTCTGCCCCGCCTGAATATTCTTGCCGACTTCAATCGGCACTATGACGGCGACCCTCGAACCGTCGGGAGTTCTGACGCACAAAAGCCTGCCCGCATTTTCCTTGTAGGCGAGTTGGGAATCCACCTGCGCCCTTAAAATGTATTTGTTGCCGAAAAACGAAGCCGGATTTTCAACATAGGCGTCAACGGGAAACACTGCCGAATTTGCCGACGCCGATTTTTTGTAAAGAACCGACCCAAGCGCAAACGCAACCGCCAAAAGCGGTATGGCGACTGCGATTATAACGGGATTAAATTTGTTTTTCATACTTTTCTAAATTTGTTTTGGCAAAAGAAACATTTTCTAATTCCACTTTTTTTGATAACAGCCTTTAAGCACAAAAGCAATTCCAATTATTCCCTGCACTGCAAGGGCAAAGAGCGCAATGCTTGGCTTTGCAATCCACTCGTAAGACGGGCTTGTCTGGACAAACGCGTCGTAAAGGCGCGTGTCTTTCATTGAGGTCATGAAGCCCGCCCAGCCCCAGTAGGAATTTATGAGCGGGCGGCAAATCCATTTCAGGCACTCGGGAAGCGCAAGCACAATCCCCGAAAGCGGAAGCTGAAACCCAACCAAATAAATCGAAACAATGTTCGCCTTGTCGGGAGATGAAAACAAGGCGGAAAAAGCAAGGCACACGAGGGTCATTGAAATGCAGACGCCCGAAAGCACCGCCGCCTGAACAAAAAAACTGCCGGGGAAATCGCATATGAACTTGACAAACCAGCACATCCAAACGCCTTGAAAGAGCGCGATTATCGAAGTAAATATTATTTTTGAAAAAGCGTAAGCCCACGGGCGCAAGCCAAGCAACCGCTCCTTTTCGTACAAATTGCGCTCCGCGGCGATTTCGCGCGCCGAATTGTTAGAACCCATCAGCGTAAGAAGAACAACCTGGAACAATATAAGCCCCGTCACCAATGTCGAAGTCTGCGCGGCTTCAATGGAAAAGCGCAAAGTCTCCCTAAGCTCCTCAACGCCGCCAAGCGAGCGTTCAAGCGCAAGCCCCCTTATTTGCGGAAGCCCCCCGAAAGCGAAAATCACGACAACTATGGGAAACCCGAAAGTTATCGCCATTGTCAAAAGAAGATAGCCCGAATCCCTGAAAAACAGCTTGAAGCGGCGCATCAGGAGAGTGAGAATCTGCGAAGCCGCGCTCGGGCGGGGAGGGCGCGACGGAAGAGACTTTGGGTCGCAATTCGCGCAAAAATCTTCAAGAGGCGGGCGTTTTTCAAGCCAATACTTTACGCCCTTTGCGTTCAGCGCGTCATAAAGGTTCAAGGGAGAGTCTATTTCAAAGTGCCTGTTTAACTCTTTGGGAGAGCCTTGAAATACCACATGCCCTTCGTAAACCACCGTAACCAAGTCGAAATATTCGAGCTTTGCGAGGTTGTGGATAATGCAGATTACGGTTTTGCCGCCGTCGCCGCAAAACTTTTTAAGCATGTCCAAAATGGCGTTTTCGGAAAGAGGGTCAAGCCCGCTTGTCACTTCGTCGCAAAACATTGCGGGAGGGTCGGCGGCAAGCTCCAAGCCCAAGCCGATTCTCCGCAGCTGCCCCCCCGAAAGGCTTTCGATGAATTTTTCGGAATGGGCTTCAAGACCTATTATTTTGAGAATTTTTTTCGCGCGCGTCGAAATTTTTGACAAGTCGCGCTCGCCTATTTTAAGCGCGCCTTCTATCGCCTCCAAAACCGTGAGCTTGGGGTGCGCGCAGGTGAACTGGGGAGCATAGCCCACCCTGCCCGACAAAGACTCGCTTGAAAGAATTTCCTCCCCGCAAAAATACGACTTCCCCTCCCTCTCGACAAGGCGCATCATCGCCTTTAAAAGAGTGGTTTTGCCGCATCCCGAGGGGCCTATCACGGCATTCATTGCATGCGGCTTGAAAGACAAGGTTGCATCAGACAAAATAGGCTCCGCGGAGCCGTCCACCCTCACCGTTAAATTTTTGCAGCTTAACATTATTTCTTGCGGTACAAATAAAAATCGTTAACATCCGTAAATATTCAAAAAATTTTTAAAAATTGCAACAATGAATGTAAAAATAATAAAAGTTCTGACAATTTTGCTTCTGCTTGCCCAGGCAACGCTTTTCGGGCAGCAAGGCACTTCTTTTGTAAAGACAAAGGGCGCACTGCAAAACAAGGCTCTCTGCGGCATAGAATTTTTAAACGAAACATCGGTTTATATAAACATAGCTTCCATAACTTCTATTTCCAAACAAATTTACATTGCAGGTCCATTGGAAGTTCGCGAATTTTCAATCGACACAAACGGCAATTCGCAAATAAGGATTTACCACGCAAGCCCAATCGACCCGCAAAACCAGATAAATACGGCAGCAAACAAGCTTCCAAACGAAATTGCATCAAGAGCGAAGCCGCACATCGAAACCGCCGTTGACAAAGCTAATGCCGTAAAAGAAAAAGTGCCGTTTGCAAATGACGCCGAAAAAAATGCGGGGATTTCAAACGTATATAAAATCTACCCCTCCACAACGCACTCGAAAACCCTCGAATTTGCAGTGGCAACAAAAGAGGCTTTCGACTCGCTTTACAAGCAGTTTCAGGAAGCCTTTTCAAGCAACAAAAGCGAACTTTTAAGCTCAACTTTATTTAAGGAAATATAAAAATGAACATAAACATATTCAAATTTCTGCCTATTTTCGCCGCAAGCGCGGTCGCAAACGCAAGCGAAACATCTCCCGCAGTGGGCGACATCGTAAGAATGGGACAGCAAAGCTACATGATAGTTTTCGACTTCAATTCCTACCCGAAGTATGAAGAGTTCCAACGCAACGTCCAAATAATGAAGGCGACGGACGCCACGATGAAGTCTCTTAAAGAGCAGATAAAAAAAGAAACCGACGCGCAGATAAAAAAATCCCTCGAATTGAAATTAAAACAAATCGACGGAGAATTTCAGGCAAACGACAAGACGATGGTGGGCGGATACAACTTTTCAAGCAACCGCCAGTATGTCGTATTGTTCTTAAAGACAAACATATGCGTTCCGATTTCCCCCGAGGAATATTCTTCGTACACCTTCAAGGACGGCACGAAAATCAACCCCCTCGAAATCGTCACAAAATCCGGCAAGCACTTTTACCGCAAAAGCACCGTCGAAGGATTTAAGGCAAACGACGAATTTCAGCGCGCACTGCAATACTCCATGAAAACGCGCAATGAAATTGCCTCCCTGCGCAAGCAGCTTGAAACTTCGACAGATGTGAACGAGCTTGCAAAAATATCCGAAAAAATCGCCTCTTACGAGAAAGCCTTGAAAGAAAGCGAAGACGCGATGAAGGAAAAGTACGAAATGGGAAGCGGACAATACATGATTGAGATTGAAAAGTCCAAGCTCCTGCTCCTGCTAACCCCCGAAGAGCTGGCAAAACTTGAAGCGGAGCGGGCGTTGAAAAAACAAGAAAAAAATTAAAACCGCCCTCCGAAAAACGCCTATTGACCTCGGGCGTTTTTTTTGCAAATTTATGCGCTTTGACTTTGAAAAATGGACGCTTCTATACTCGATTACAACCTTCCCAAAGAGCGAATAGCCCAACTGCCCGCGCAAAAGCGCGATAATTCAAAACTGCTTGTTTACAGGCGCGAAACGGGAGAAATCGAACACCGCCGATTTTCCGAACTCGGCGAAATTTTGCCGCATTCATTTTCATTTGTGCGCAACAATGCCGCCGTGCTGAAAGCGAGAATTTTCGCAACCAGAAAAAGCGGCGGCTTTGTTGAGTGCCTGCTTCTTTCCCCCGTCGAAAACAACGTATGGCAAGCGATGCTGCGCCCGGGCAAGAAATTGCCCGTCGGGGCAAGCTTTTTTATAGATGGAATATTCAAGGCAAAAGTTCTCGAAAAATTCAATGACGGACAGGCAATGGTGGAATTTGTCGAAAACAAGTTTTCAAACGTAGTTGAACTGTGCGAAAACATAGGAGCAGTTCCCCTTCCCCCTTATATAGAGCGCGACCAGCGCGCGCCGGACTACGACAGGAAATTCGACAACGAACGCTACGAAACTGTCTATGCCGACCCTTCAAGGCGCGTCGCGGCGGCGGCTCCGACTGCGGGACTTCACTTTACCCCCGAATTATGCTCGCGCCTTGAAAAAAGCGGAAACACTTTTTACGACATAACATTGCATGTCGGACTTGGAACTTTCCAACCCATAAAAAGCGAAAGGGTCGAAGACCATAAAATGCACTCCGAAATTTATGAAATTCCCCCCGAAACCCTGCGCGTCTTGAAAGGCAGAAAAGACTTTAAAACGCTTATGGTAGGCACCACGTCGCTGCGCGCAAGCGAGGACTTTTGCAGAAAAAATCCGCAAGTTGATTTGGATAAACCCTACTTTGGCGATGCTTCGCTTTTCGTCTATCCGCCGCAAGAAATAATTTCCGCAGACGCCCTCATAACGAACTTCCACCTGCCGCGCTCAACTTTAATGTGCCTTGTCGGCGCGTTCCTGACGCCCAGAAAGCTTGGCGGAATTGAAAAGCTCAAAGAAATATATAAAATCGCCATTGAAAACGATTACAGATTTTTCTCATACGGAGACGCAATGCTGATTCTTTGAGAAATTCCGCCTTTTGCAAAATCGACAAATAAATATTTTCTAAAATCTGCCGAAAAAATACCTGAAACCATGTTTTTATCCGCCCTACAAATTTCAATCACACCGGAAAATATCTTATTGATAGGCTCGACCCTGCTTTTTCTGAGCGTCATAGCGGGGAAATTCGGCTATAAATGGGGCGTCCCCGTCCTTCTGCTCTTCCTCGGAGTGGGAATGGCATGCGGCGTGGACGGCATAGGCGTCGAGTTCCAAAATCCTGCAATCGCCCAATTCATAGGAGTGATTGCCCTCAGCATCATACTGTTTTCGGGCGGCATGGACACGAAGTATGAAGACATAAAGCCCGTATGGAAAGAGGGCGTGGTTTTGGCGACTTTGGGGGTGCTTTTAACGGCGATAATCACGGGCGGATTCATATACGCGCTCTCCCGCTTAATCGGCGGAGACTTCGAGCTTTCCATTCCCGAATCTCTGCTTCTTGCCTCCGTAATGTCTTCCACCGACTCCGCGTCGGTATTCTCGCTTTTGCGCTCGAAAGGGCTTAACATCGACCGCAAACTGCGCTCCACTTTGGAGCTTGAAAGCGGAAGCAACGACCCGATGGCGTACATGTTGACAATTCTCCTTATACAGGTCATCACTTCAGAGAGCTTTAACTGGGAAAAATCCGCAATCGATTTCATAATACAAATGTCGGTCGGCGCCGCGCTTGGATGGGTTTTGGGAAGAGCCACGCTGTACGCGCTAAACAAAATAAACGTCGCAAACCAGTCTCTTTATTCGATTTTGCTTCTCGCGCTCATTTTATTCACCTTCACGATTACCGACACTCTCGACGGCAACGGATATTTGGCGGTTTACATAGCGGGCTTGGTTGTGGGAAACAACAAATTTTCGCATAAAAAAGCCATTACCTCGTTTTTTGAAAGCTTTGCATGGCTTTGGCAGATTGCGATGTTCCTCACCTTGGGGCTCTTGGTAAGCCCGAGCGAACTTCTGCCGATAGCGGTGTTCGGACTTGCAATCGGGGCTTTCATGATACTTTTCGGACGCCCGTTAAGCGTTTTGTTCTGTCTTCTGCCCTTTTCAATCGGAAGGCCGCAAAAATACTACATAAGCTGGGTCGGGTTAAAAGGCGCGGTTCCGATTATTTTCGCAATCTACCCGATGCTCGCAAATCTCGAAAAGGCAAACCTCATATTTAACGTCGTGTTTTTCATAACAATCATATCCCTTTTGATTCAGGGAACGACGGTCGGATTTGCCGCAAAAGTCCTAAATCTCATAAAGCCGAACGAAATTTCATCGGACGAATTCGGCGTGGCGCTTTCAGAAGACATAAAATCAACTATGTCGGAAATTGTGGTATCCGAAAAAATGCTTGAAAACGGCAAGAGGCTGATGGACATGAGCATGCCCGAAAACACTTTGGCTGTATTGGTCAAAAGAAACGGCGCGTATTTCGTCCCCCAAGGCAACACGGAATTAAGCGCGGGAGACAAGGTTCTCGTAATCTCCGACAACGCCGAAGAGCTTGAAAAGCTCTACAAGAAATTCGGCATCGAAAGCTTTAAGATAAATTAGCATATGGATTTTGCGATTATTTTAATTTTAATACTTTCAAACGGAATATTTGCGATGTCGGAAATCGCAATAGTCGCCGCTTCAAAATCAAAGCTTTCAAACGAAGCCAAAAAAGGAGGCAAAAGAAGCGCGCAAGCCCTGAATCTTGCGAAAAATCCCGACAAATTTTTCTCCACCGTCCAAATAGGCATAACGCTGATTGGAATTTTGACGGGCATATATTCGGGAGACGCGCTCGGCGAAAAATTCGCCAAAATTCTGTCAAAAACGCCTATCCCCGACGAATACGCCCTGTTTGCCGCAAAAGCGGCGATAGTCGTCGGCGCGACATTTTTTACGCTCGTCATAGGCGAGCTTGTGCCCAAAAGGCTTGGGCTTGCCTATCCCGAAAAAATCGCAAAAATCGCCGCAGTTCCAATGTCCGCCCTCTCGAAAGCAATGTCGCCATTCGTATTCGTTTTAAGCAAGTCAAGCGGCGCAATATGCAAAATTCTCGGCGTGGATTCGGCGCGAAACAAAGTGACCGAAGAAGAAATCAAAATGATGGTTGAAGAAGGGACGGAAAACGGGGAAGTCCAAAAGATAGAGCGCAACATTCTAAACCGAGTGTTTTCCCTCGGAGACAGGTTCGTCTCTTCAATAATGACGCCGCGCAACGAAATCGTGCGGATTGAGGCGGACGCAACTGCCGCCGACATAAAGAATATCGTCTCAAAATTTCCGCACGCGGTCTATCCCGTCGCAAACGGCTCTTTGGACGATATTTTGGGAGTCTTGTACCTTGAAGATTTATTCGGCGAAATTGAAAACCCGTCATTCAACTTAAAAGACAAAATCTGCCCCGCGGTATATTTCCACGAAAACACAAAAGTGTACCATGCTCTCGAAGAGTTGCGCGCAAAACGCCAGAAATACGGCATAGTATGCAACGAATTCGGCGTTACGCTTGGCATTGCGACTTTAAACGACATAATAGACGCCCTTTTGGGCAATATGCCCGAGCTTGGGGAAGAGCCTGAAATAGTGCAAAGGGACGACAATTCATACTTGGTTGACGGGCAGTATTCTTTTTACGATTTTTCAATTTTCTTCAACCTCGACGAAAAGCCGCGCGACCAGTATAATACGGTGGGAGGCTTGATTTTAGCGCAACTTGGCAGAATTCCCAAAACGGGAGAAAAGCTGAAATGGAAAAATTTTGTGTTTGAAATCGTCGATATGGACGGGGCGAGAATAGACAAAATACTCGCCAAAAAGACGGAATTAAAGAAAGATGCGGAAGCCGCTTTTTGAAAATCCGCGCCCTTTAACGAAAAATTCACATTTGCCTTATATTATTTAAATACAGCTTGCTTATCATTGCCCTCAAATTTCAGCCGAAATATTTTCGGAGAAATTTGAAAAACAATGAAAAAGAGTAATATTGTAAAATTGATACTAACCGCATTTGTTTTCGGCGCGTCAAATTTTGCTAACGCGCAAGACAAAGCAACATTGGACATTCTGGTTTCAAAGGGAATCATAACGCAAGACGAAGCCGGAAAAATTTTAAAAAGCTCCTCAATACAAGTCAAAGCGAAGGAGAAGGAAACCGTAAAGCTCACATTCTCGGGCAGAATACATGAGCAGTTCATGTGGATAAAGTCCGAAGCAGACGATCCCTTCTACAAAGATACAAGCACCAAAAGCGGTTTCAGAATGCGCCGCATGTATCTGGGAATGGCGGCAGAGCTTGCAAACGGATGGTCGGGAAATCTCGTTTTGGATTTGGCAAAAACAACCAATAACGGCGCAAACTATCTCGACAGCGTAACAATATCAAAAAAAATCGACTGGGAATTTTTAAACGGAAAACTCGATGTCGGATATAGGAAGGTAAACTTCGTATTTGAGGAAAACACCTCATCGTCCAAGCTCCTATCCATTGAACGCTCCCCCGCAACGCGCTACTTCGTCGAAGGGCAGAGTTCGGGAACAAAAGGCAACATCGGCTTCGGCAACCGCTACACGGGAGTTTTCTGGGAGGGCAAAACCGACGCCGTAAAAGGGTTCTCGTATTCGTTTGCCGTCACAAATCCGCAAAACTATGCCATAAAGCCCAACAACAGCGGAACGGACAACACGGTAAACCTCTGGGCGAGCATCAACTATAAAAACGATGCCGATACCTCGATTGGCAAGCTTAAATACGAAATAGGATTAAACGCGGGCTATGGAATGGGCGCAAACATAACAACCGACGGCTATTCCGACAACGGCTATATCGTGGGCGCAAATCCCTATTTCAAACTCACGCTCGACAACTTCACCCTCTGGGGCGAATACATGATGGCTAACATTCAATACGGCAAAAAAGACGCGGCGGGGAATTTCCAAGACGCGACTCCGCAAGGCGTAAATGTCGGCGCGGAATATAAATTCGACTGCGGGTTTATCGGGCAAATCGCACCCACAGTAAGGTATTCGGGGCTCTTTACCGACGGGCGCGGCGCAAAGATTTCAGACACCATAAATTCGGCGGCAAATGTAAGCTCGGGCGGTTCCGAATACTATAAAAATGCAAACAGCATATTTGCAGGCATAAACTGGTATATCGACGGCAACAGCGTAAAGCTTCAAGCGGGCTATGAATACGCAAGATTTTCAGGCTCTCCGTCAAATGAAAGCTTCGCGTCCAAGAGTGCTAACGTAAACGCCTTCCGCACACAGCTGCAAATTCTCTTCTAAGCGATATTAACAAAAAACTAACAATATCCTCATACGCAAAAAACAATAATGCGCAAAAATAGAAGGACAAAATATGAAAGTTAAAAAATTACTCGCAAATATTTTAATTTCGGCACTTGCGCTTGGAGCCGCAAAAGCCGACGAAATGATGATTAACGGAGCGGGGGCATCTTTCCCCGCCCCTGTTTACCAGATGTGGAGCTACCTCTATACCCACAGCCAGAACGCCGCAAAAATAAATTACCAAAGCATCGGCTCGGGCGCGGGATTAAACCAGTTGAAGTCCGGCACAATAGACTTCGCGGGTTCCGACAATCCGCTTGCGCTCGAAAGCCAGAAAGAATTTGCAATCAGGCAATTCCCAATGCTGACGGGCGGCGTTGTTGTAATTACAAACATTCCAAACGTAAAAAACGGGGAGCTTAAACTCGACCGCAAAACCCTCTCGCGAATTTTTCTGGGGGAAATAAAAAATTGGAACGACGCCGAAATAGCTAAACTTAACCCAAGCCTCAAGCTTCCCGACTTGCCGATAACCGTCGTGCACCGTTCGGATTCGAGCGGGACTACCTTCATATTCACGAACTACCTTTCAAAGATTTCAAAAGACTGGAAGGAAAACGTGGGCGAAGGCAGCTCCGTAAAGTGGCCTGCGGGCATCGGCGGGCAAAAAAATCCGGGCGTATGCAACAACGTAAAGAAGATTTCAGGCTCAATAGGCTATACCGAATATACTTACGCGCTTGAAGCAAAACTCGCCTGCGCCACGCTCGAAAACGCGGAAGGCAAATTCGTCAAGCCGAACTTAAAGACCTTCTCCGCGGCGGTGGAATCCGCAAACTGGGCGGACGCAAAGGGCTTTTACATGGTGCTTACAAACCAGGGCGGCGAAAATTCGTACCCGATAATGGGAGTTACATACATACTCTTCCCCGAAAACTGCGGCGCGGAAAAGAAATCTGAAATGTTCAAGTATTTCAACTGGTGCTTCAATTCGGGAAAAATCAACGCTGAAAAGCTGGGCTATGTTCCCATTCCCGAAAGCGTCGTAAAGCTTATAAGAGACGAAATTTTCAAATAAAAATGAAAATATCGGCGGATTTCATTTTCAAAAAGACATGCAGGCTGTGCGCATTTGCGGTGCTGATTTTCATAAGCGCGTTCTTCGTACAGCTTGCGCTGTCTTCTTCCGAAGCATGGAAAGAGTTCGGGCTTGACTTCATCGTATCGGGGAAATGGAACCCCGTTACGGAGGAGTTTGGCGCGCTAAACGCCATTTTGGGGACTCTGATAACTACGCTCATCGCGCTTTCCGTCGCCCTTCCCCTCGCATTCGCGCTCGCGCTTTTCATCGCCGACGCCCCCGAAATAATTGCAAAGCCCCTCGCGCACGCAATAGACCTGCTCGCCTCCATACCGAGCGTAATTTACGGCATGTGGGGGCTTTTTGTAATCTGCCCCGTAATGCAAAACATCGTCCAGCCGTTTTTGATTGAGACATTGCATTTAGGAAAAATTCCGTTTTTCGGAACACAGGGCAACGGCTTTGGATTTCTCACGGCGGGGCTTATTTTGGCTGTCATGGTACTGCCGTACATCTGCGCCGTAATGAGAGACGTTTTCAAGATGACGCCCCCCATGCTCAGGGAATCCGCATTCGGCATAGGATGCACGCGGTTTGAGGCGGCAAAAGACATAATCGTAAAATACGGCAGAAGGGGCATTCTCGGCGGAGTTTTCATAGGGCTCGGGCGCGCGCTCGGAGAGACGATGGCAGTTTTGTTCGTTATCGGAAACTTCATGGGCGCGCCATCTTCCCTCATGGGAAGCGGAACGACAATAGCCTCCACAATCGCGAACAATTTTGCGGAGGCCGACGGGCTGCACAAAAGCGCGCTGTTTGCCCTCGGGCTAATACTGCTTGCGATGTCGCTTTTCATACAGGCGGTTTCGCAGTACTATCTACATAAAACAGATGCAAACTCAAATTAAGATGCAAGACTTAAAATACAAAAGCTTGTTTTTCAGAAAACTCAAAAACGGGCTTTTTTCAATTTTTTCATTTTTCGCAATCGCCGCCTCGCTGTTTCTCATAGGCTGGATTTTATTTGAAATAGTGAAAAACGGAGCGGGCGCGATTTCATGGGATTTCCTGACAAACCCCTCAAAGCCTTACGGCATACCCGACGCGGGAATTTCAAACGCAATCATAGGCACGATTTTGATAACATTGGCGGCGGCGGCAATATCCATTGCGCCCGCGATGCTTGCAGGCATATATCTTTCGGAGTTCGGCAAGAACAAAAAGCATGCCGACATAATACGCTTCGGGGCAAACGTAATGATGGGCGTTCCGTCGATTTTGGTCGGGCTTTTCGTTTACATGACGGTAGTGGTTCCAAGCGGGAATTTTTCGGGACTTGCGGGCGGAATTGCGCTTGCGATTATTATGTTCCCCATAATAATGCGCACCACCGAAGACATGATGGCAATGGTGCCGAATCATCTGAGGGAAGCTTCGCTTGCGCTCGGCATGACCAAGGCGCGCTCGACGCTTTGCATTGTCTGCCGCTCCGCGAAAAACGGGCTTATCACGGGGATACTGCTTGCAATCGCAAGAGTCGGCGGCGAGACTGCCCCGCTTTTATTCACCGCGCTATTTTGCGACGGAGCAATCCAAAATTTTTTCACAAAACCAACGGCAAACATGCCCGTTTTAATAGCGGAATACGCAACAAATTCGCCGTTTGAAGAAATGCACAAATCCGCATGGGGAGCTTCGCTTATCATAATACTCGCAATTCTCGCAATCAACGTTTCAACCAGAATTTTATTAAGGGAAAAGAAAAATGGGCATTAAAATCAGCGCTCAAAACATAAACTTCTTCTACGGACCCCACCAGGCACTCTTTGACAACTCCTTGGACATAGAAGAAAACAAAATAACCGCCGTCATCGGTCCTTCGGGGTGCGGCAAATCGACGCATCTTAGAATTTACAACCGAATTTACGAGCTTTACCACGACCAGAGAGCGGAGGGAAAACTTCTTATAGACGGCAAAAACATCCTTGAAAAAGACGTGGACCTGTTGAAGCTGCGCAGGAAAGTCGGCATGATTTTTCAAAAGCCTACGCCATTTCCGATGTCGATTTTCGACAATGTCGCCTACCCCCTCAAACTCCACTTCAACCTAAGCAAGAAAGAAATCTCTGAAAGGGTCGAAGAGGCGTTAAGGGGCGTTTCGATTTGGGACGAAGTAAAAGACAAGCTCAAAAAGAGCGGGCTTGCCCTTTCGGGCGGTCAGCAGCAAAGGCTTTGCATCGCCCGCACAATCGCAGCCCGTCCCGAAATTCTTTTGATGGACGAGCCGACATCTGCAATAGACCCGATAGCAACATTAAAAATAGAGGACCTTCTCTTAAAGCTGAAAGAGCGGTTCACCATTGTGATTGTCACACACAACATGCAGCAGGCTGCACGCATTTCCGACAACACGGCCTTCTTTTACAAAGGCAAAATAATAGAAAGCGGCGCGACAAAAAAAATTTTCACAAACCCAGAAAACAAAAAAACCGAAGAGTACATCACGGGACGCTTCGGATGATAAAAAAAGGATTTTTATGAGAGAACACTTCACAAGGGAAATTGACAGCCTGCAAAAGCTTCTGCTTGAAATGTCGGTAAGCGCGGGCGTATCAATTGTAAAAGCGTTGGACGCAATGCGCGAAAAAGACTCAGAAGCCGCAAAAGATGTTATTGAAAACGACAGCGGCATTGATTTAATGGAAGTCAAAATAGAAGAGGAATGCCTGAAAATCATCGCCCTCTACCAGCCCGTGGCGAAAGACTTGCGCACAATCGTGGCAGTTCTTAAAATCAATGCGGAGTTGGAGCGCATTGCGGACTTCGCCTCCACGATTGCCAGAAGGGCTTTGGACATTTCAGGCATTGAAGAAAAAATTGCCGAAGAAATCGACTTTGCGGAAATGTTAAAACTTGTTTACGCGAACTTTCAAAAAGCGATGGAATCTTTCATCGAACGCGACTGCATTGCCGCTCTCAACGTAATCCGCGCAGACGACGAAGTTGACAAAATGCACCGCGAAAATTTTGCGAAAATCACAAACCTGATAATAAAATACCCGAACTTCACATCTTATTATCTGGATTGTTTGAGCATCTCCAAAAGCCTCGAAAGGATTTGCGATATTTCAACAAACATAAGCGAAAACCTAATCTATTTGGAACAAGGCAAAATCATACGCCACAGCCACCTGTAAAAGACATGTCAAAAGAAAAAATACTGATTATAGAGGACGAAGCCCCAATACGCGAAATCCTCGAAATGGTTTTAAGAACCAACGGCTTTTCAAACATAAAAACGGCTTCCGACGGCGAAACGGGGCTTAGCCTCGCGTTTTCCTACAAGCCAGACGCAATCCTGCTCGACCTGATGCTTCCCAACATCGACGGGCTCGGAGTATGCAGAAAAATAAGGGAAAATCCGCAAACAAACGGAATACCCATAATAATGCTCACCGCAAAAAGCGGGGAAAGCGACATAGTTTTGGGTCTTGAACTCGGCGCGGACGACTACATCACAAAGCCGTTTTCAAACAATGTGCTGATTGCGCGGCTTAGAACGCAGCTGCGCAAAAAATCGGAGCCGGAGAAACCGTCCGACACAATATCGTACAAAAATCTTTCCATCGACCGCTCAAAGCATAGCGCGGTTTTGGACGGAAAACCCGTGGAGCTTACATACACAGAATTTGCAATACTCGCCCTGCTTGCAAAAAACGCCGGCAGAGTATTCTCGCGCGACGCCCTGATTTCGGGGGTACGCGGAGAGGAATATGCGGTGACCGACCGCGCAATCGACGTCCAAATAGTAAATCTTCGCAGAAAGCTCGGCAGTTTCGGCGCGAATATCGAAACCGTCCGCGGAATAGGCTACAAAATGAAGGAGGCGTAAAATGAAAAAGCGCAACCTGACTCTCGCAGTCATTCCCGCCGTAATAACCGCCATTGTTTTCATAGGGGTAATATCCCTATACTTGCAGCTTAAAAGCTTTAAAAATTCCTATTTGGACGAAGCTGAAAACGTCTTAAAAATCCAGGCGGAGCAAACATTGAGCGCGATTATCCCGATTATCGAAGAAAAAAATTTTGAAAAGCTGCAAGACTACTGCCAGAAATTTGAAAAAGTCCCGCTTAGAATAACGGTGTTTTCCAAAGATGGCAAAGCCATAGGCGAATCGCAAACCGACGACGGCAACTTGGGCGACCATTCCGACCGCCCCGAATTTAAAGACGCCCTCGTCGGGAACAAGGAAACCGTGGTAAGATACAGCGCAACGCTTAACATGGAGATGATTTACTATTCGCTGGCGTTTTCCGCAGGCAAAGAAGAGTACGTCCTGCGGCTTTCCATCTCCACCAAAAGCATGTCGAATTTCATTTCCCACTCAAAAAGAAACATATTTTTTGCGATGGTTTTCGGTGCCGCCCTTTCGCTTGCGTCAATGAGCTATTCTTATCTGAAAGTAAGGATACCGTTTGACATGTTCAAAAAAAGCGCGGTTGAAATCGCGAACGGAAATCTTGAAGCCGAAATATACGTCCCGCAATCGGGAATACTGACCGAGCTTGCATCTGCCGTAAGCGCGATGTCAAACCGCTTGAAGCAAACCATCAAAACGCTGACCAAACAGCGCAACGAAAGGGATGTAATTTTCAACGCCATGAGCGAGGCGATTTTGGTAGCCTCGCCCGACGGCAAACTTTCGTCGTGGAACAAGCCCGCATCGCAGATTTTCGGCATTAAGCAAAGCCTAAAAAACGCGCACATTGCAAACTGCTCTTCGGAAGAGCTTATAAGCTACGTAAACGACGCCTTCAAAAACTTCAAGGCACCCGAACGCGAGATAGCCTACGTTTGCCCCGACAAAAAATTCACCCTGCTTCTGCGCGGAGCGTTTCTTGAAAACAGCGGCTCAAAAAACCTTTTGATTTCAATTACCGATTTGACAAACCTGCGCAAGCTCGAATCTTTCAGAAGCGAATTTGTAGCAAACGTTTCCCATGAAATAAAAACCCCGCTTACGGGAATTTTGTCGGCATCGGAGCTTTTGGATGATATTGCCTCGTCGCCCGAAACTTCAAAATGCGTAAAGATATTGAAAACGCAGTCGCAAAGGCTTAATTCGCTTGTGGACGACATATTGAGCTTATCGTCGCTTGAAAGCGCATCCCCTTCCAAATACGAAAATTTCAAAACCGAAAACCTTGCGGACATAATAAGGGAATCCATTGCAATTTGCCGCGACAAGGCTTCCCAAAAAGAAGTGTCGCTCAATTTGAAAGAATGCGAAGACACGGAAACGAAATGCGATAGAAAGCTCTTGGAGCAAGCCGTCACAAACTTGATTTTTAACGCGATAAAATACAGCCAAAGCAAAAACGTCGATATTTCCCTTTCACGCTCGGCAAACAACGCCAAAATAACCGTAAAAGACTACGGCATAGGCATTGCAAAAGAACATGCCGAAAGAATTTTCGAGCGTTTTTACAGGGTTGACAAGAACAGAAGCAGGGAGCTTGGCGGCACGGGGCTTGGGCTTGCGATAGTAAAGCATGTCGCATGGCTGCACGGCGGAGACACCTCGCTAAAAAGCGAACCCAAAAAAGGCGCGGAATTTTCTATTTCAATCCCGATAAAATAAAAGGCATTCAAAAAAAAGCGCGGAAAAATGAACTGTACCCCAAAATTCGGACAATAAAAAAATCGGGGGTAGGAGATTTTTATTTTAGACAAGAGATGGCATCGATATTCTTTCGGTGTCATCT
>URGP01000016.1 GCA_900547395.1 uncultured Opitutales bacterium
TCCTTCTTTGCCCTCCTTTTTTTTATCCATTCCACAATCTTTGACGTAGAGCGTTGATAATTGCCCATATTTTCCCACTTTTCCCAAAAAATCTACAAAAAATCTACAAAACTTTTTTATGTTTTTCTGCTTAAACAGAGTTCATTGCATTGAGTTTATTTATTCCACAAATCCTGACAATAGAAAGAAAAGCATTGATAGAGATTTTATAGGAATCTCTTTTAAAATTACGGATTGACGAATTTTTGTTTTGGGAGATTATTTCATTATGAATGCCTATTTGATTTTATTTGCCGCAATCGTCTTTGAAATTATGGCGACTTCTCTTGTCAAGCTTTCAAACGGATTTACGAATTTGCTTCCGACATCGGTTTTGTTGGTTTTTTACGGAATTTCTTTTTATCTTCTGTCGCTTTCCGTAAAGACGATTCCGCTTGGTATAGCTTACGCAATTTGGTCCGGAGTTGGGATTGTCGTCATATCTTTTGTAGGGATTTTTGCCTTCAAGCAGAATCTTGATTTTCCCGCAATACTTGGAATTGCGCTGATTATGATTGGGTGTGTAATCATAAATATTTTTTCAAAGTCATCGGTTCATTAAATTAAAATTCCGCGATTTTTCATAAAGACGGGACAAGTTTTGTAAATCGCTTGTCGGTGGATTGCACTGTGCTTCGCTTGCCCTTTGGGTAAATTGCGGTTACAATTTATGCTATCCCTGCCAAACACAAAAAAACCGCAGTTTCCTGCGGTAATTTTTCAAGCTGGCGTCCCCACGGGGATTGTGCTCGCGGCTTGGTTTTGCTTTACAAAATCCGCGCCGTCTCGGCACTCGCTACGCTCGGCTCTTTTTGCGAATGCAAAAAGCCACCGTCTCAGGCTGTCGCTTCGCGCCACCTTCGGCGTCGAACCCCAAGGGGTTCTCATCCCGTTGGAATACAAAAAAGCCCGCAAATGCTCTTGTTTGCAGGCTTTCTTAAATGGCGGGAGAGGTGGGACTCGAACCCACGACCAACGGTTTAGAAAACCGCTGCTCTATCCACTGAGCTACACTCCCATTTTTTTTAAAGATTTCTTTTATACCCTCTTTTTTTCTTCTATCAAGAAAATTTTTTAATCTCGCGCTATTTCGTTTCCTTATTTTTGACTTTTATCAAGCCGTTTTTTTTTAAGGTTGTTCTTTGCGGAAATTTTTGCAGAATATTTATTTATGGTGTATGGCAATTTTAATTGGTTTAATGCAATGGCGGTTTTTAGGTTTTTGCTTGTTATATTTGCAAGCTTGTTTATGTTGCCGGTGTTTGCGAAAGCCCTTGTGAAAGAAGGTATGCGCGAGGCTTTGCAGTCGGTTTTAAATTCGGGAGAGGATTTGGTTTTGGAGCCGAACGTGGTTTATGAGCTTGACGGTGCGTTGAATTTCAAAAAAGAAAATCAAAAGCTTTACACAAAAGGCGCGAAAAATCCTTCGGAGTATGCTGTGTTGAGGCTTGTTTCGGATGTTCAGTCGCGGCTTTTAAACGGATTGGGCGTGCGGGGAGTTGTCGTTAAAAATGTTGTTTTCGACGGCTCGAAGTATTCCGAAAACAGGAAGGTTGGAATTCGCGATAGTTTGGTGCAGATGGGAGGTCGCGGCGGCGACAATCAGGTTGTTCAAAACTGTGTGTTTTTAAATTCGAGGGGGTGGTCGATGTTGCACGTTTTCGAGCCTGCCAAGAACATTGGCATCTTTGACAATTTTTTCTTTTCGTCGGGCGCGGATTGTCGCGGGTCGGGGGCGCATGCGGGAGAGTCTTTGCCTGTTTGGGGCGACGGAATTTCGCTTGCCTCGAAAAACTCCAAAGTCGCGGGCAACATAATAATAGATCCCACCGATGTCGGCATTGTGGTTTTTTGCGCGTCGGGTTCTTTGGTTGAAAGAAATGCTGTCGCCGCCGTTTCGCGGGAGGCTTTGGGCGGTATAAACATGGTTGACGCGGTTAAACATTATTTGATTTCCGACAAAAAATATGATTACCGAGGTGTTTGCGTCAGGGAAAATTTTGTGGAGGCGTTGGGTGCGCGCGTTCATATCGCGTATCCGATAGGAAAGCACATTTGGGGACCGGGCAAGAATGCGGGGAAGTCGGGCATAGTGCTGGTTGGCGGGGAGCTTTTGGAAAACGAGATGTCGGGCAAGTGCATGGGTTATGGCATTGCGGTTTCGGGGGCTGAAAATTTCATTGTAAAGGGAAATGTTTCAACTGCCAAATATTCGCGCATTGGAGACGGCTTGAGCTATAAGCTTCCCGATGGTCCGTGCGCTTTCATATATGATTTTGAAACTGTCAAAGGCTGTGAATTGCAGCCTGAATTCAAGAAAAGCGTTTCGCATATCATTCATTTGCTTGCGTGCAATTTTGGTAAGAAGCGCGAAGATTTGGGCGGATTCAGAATGTACGGCTATGGAGATTTTGAGGCGGAGGGCGCGATAGAAACCGCGTATCTTGAAATGCTTTGCCGCGAGCCTTCCCTTTCTGAATTTGAATACTGGAAGGCCAAAATAAACGATGAACGGCTTTCAGCCGACGCAATCCGTTTAGAGCTTTTGAAGTCGGGCGAATTCAAGAAGCTTTTTGGCGATGTAAAGCCTTGCGATTTGCATTGTTTCAGGGCGGCGGTTTGGCTTAATTCGTTCTCGGAGTTGTCCGCAAAAAAAGAATGGGCTTTGGCGGGCGCAAAAGACAGGATGAATATGCTTTGGCGCAGTGTTTCGGGCAGGGCAGACGGCGCAAAAAAAGGCGCGCAAAAACGCGCGCCATGAAAATTTGCATTTATCAGCCGACTTTCGGCAGGCGAGAGAGGTTTTCCTGCAATTCCGCGTCCGTCGGGATATAGTCGGTCATTTGGCGGTCGTTGTACTTTTGGTAGGCGTACATGTCGAAATATCCCGTGCCTGTCAAGCCGAAGAGGATTGTTTTTGCTTCGCCCGTTTCTTTGCATTTCAAGGCTTCGTCCATTGCCGCTTTGATTGCGTGGCTGCTTTCGGGAGCCGGCAAAGTTCCTTCAACTCTCGCGAACTTAACGGCGGCTTCAAACACTGAAGTCTGGTCAACGGAAACTGCTTCCAACAGCTTGTCGTCGTAAAGCTGGGACAATATCGGGCTCATTCCGTGGTAGCGCAATCCGCCCGCGTGGTTTGCGGACGGCATAAATTCAGCACCGAGCGTGTACATTTTGGAAAGCGGGCAGACCATGCCCGTGTCGCAATAGTCATATGCAAATTTGCCGCGCGTAAGGCTTGGGCATGATGCCGGCTCTACTGCGATAAACCTGTAATCGGCTTCACCCCTTAATTTTTCGCCCATAAACGGCGCAATCAATCCGCCGAGGTTTGAGCCGCCGCCCGCGCATCCGATTATTATGTCGGGCTTTATGCCGTATTTTTCAAGCGCGATTTTCGATTCAAGACCGATTATCGACTGGTGCAGCATAACCTGGTTTAGCACCGAGCCCAAAACATAGCGGTAGCCGTCGGTGTTTGTTGCGGCTTCCACCGCTTCCGAAATCGCGCAGCCGAGGCTTCCCGAAGTGTTGGGATGTTCCGACAAAATTTTCCTGCCGACCTGCGTGGTGTCTGAGGGCGAAGGCGTTACCGACGCTCCGTAAGTGCGCATTACTTCTCTTCTGAATGGTTTTTGCTCGTATGAGCACTTCACCATGTAAACTCTGCAATCCAACCCGAAAAAGCCGCAAGCCATTGAAAGGGCAGTTCCCCACTGTCCCGCTCCCGTTTCGGTTGTCACGCCTTTCAGTCCCTGCTTTTTCGCGTAATAGGCTTGCGCGATTGCGGAATTGAGCTTATGGCTTCCAGAGGTGTTGTTGCCTTCAAATTTATAGTAAATTTTTGCGGGAGTTTTCAGTTCCTTTTCCAAAAAGTATGCTCTGATTAGCGGGGACGGGCGGTACATTTTATAGAAATCCAAAATTTCCGAGGGGATTTCCGTATATTGGTTTGTGTTGTCGAGTTCCTGCTTTACAAGCTCGCCGCAGAAGACTGCTTCGAGTTCGCCTGCCGTCATGGGCTTTAAAGTTTGCGGGTTTAAAAGCGGGGCGGGCTTGTTTTTCATGTCCGCGCGCACGTTGTACCACGCATTGGGCATTTCTTTTTCGTTTAAATAAATTTTGTATGGAATTTCGCTCATGGATATTTTTTTAATGATTGACCGCAGTCTTACTCAAAACTGCCTCTTTTTCAAATACAAAATTTTGCGCGGGGGCGTCTTTTAATTTTCAACGACCGGCAAAATCTGGCTTGTGTCAAGCGGAATGCTTTCTGATTCCGGAATGTTGGTTGAGAACACATAGAGTATCGCGCGCTCCGATTCTGTTCCGCCGAGCATTCTTTGAATCATGAGCTTTGGCTTTTTTCTTGTGTCGAATATTGAAATAAGCCCCATTTTGTATTTTCCCCTCATCGGGAAGTCCGCTTTCCAAATTTCAAACGGATTCAAAAAATGCGGCTTGTTTTTGTATGTTGCTCCAATCCTGTAAGGGGACAGGTTTATTATTGCGGAGGAGCCGATTGGTATGTTTTCAAAAGAAATGTCGGCAACTTTGGTTTCGAGTTTTTCTTTTTCGGGGATAATTCCCAATACAAGGCTGTTTGACGGGGCGTTGAAAGTTGCCGCTTTTTCAAAATATTCCTTGCCGTCTTCGAGTTTCCTGTAAAAAAGGCTTATCTTTTTGTTTTTTGCAACGGCGTATTTTTCCCCAAGCTGTTGTTTTGGTGCGAAATGAACGCGCGCATAGTATTCTCCGACTTGCGCGTAAAGGGCGGGCTGTGAATTTCCTTCCCCGAGCCAAATCAAGTGAAATGCGGTTGTGTTTGCGTTTGGTTTCGGCCAGGAATAATTTTCCAATACTCTGCTTTTTTCTGCCGATAAACAAAGTAGCGGCAATGTCGTCAAGATGGCAAGTAGCAATTTTTTCATTGATTTGTTATATAAATATGTATTTACTATACATTAAATAAATTTTTACTACCATATCAATTACTACCATGCAATACAAAAATGTTAGAAAACGCAAGGCGTTTGCCCTTGTGCTTGCCATAGGCGCGATGGCGTTTATGGTTTTGCTCACTCTTACGCTTTCGGCGATAATAAGTTCAAAACTGCGCATTTTAAACGCCCAAAAAGAACAGCGCATGGCGCGCGCAAATGCCCTCCTTGGATTGAGCGCGGCGGTTTCAAGTTTGCAGAAGTCTCTCGGTCCAGACATGGTGGTTTCTGCTCCTGCCACGATTTTGGACGCCGATCCCGACACCGTTAAAATAGACGATGTCCGCTCTCCGTTTTTGGTGGGGGCTTTCAAGGTAAACAGGGGCGATGAATTTTCCACTCCGCTTGAGTTGCAGGAAAAAAACAGAGAGTATGCCGACAGGCTGAAAAACAGGGAGTCTGTTTTTGATTTAAACGCGGTAAGCTGGCTTGTTTCGAGCAATGCGCCCGTTAGAAATCCCGCAACGCAGTCTTTGCGCGAACTTAACGGCGAGGTCGTGAAGCTTGCGGAATACAAGCAGCTTGAAGAGTATCCGAGCGACTTTGGGGGATTTGTGGAAGCTTCGTCGAAGTTTGGGGAAGTAGAGGTTTTGGCGGGAAAAATTCCGCTTAAAAACGGCTCTTACGCCTGGTGGGTGAGCGACGAGAGCGTCAAGGCGAAGATAAATCTGACACGCCCCGACACCTATCTTGACGGCGAGGACATGGGAGATGCCGCGTCTTTTTCCGCTCCCGCAGATGCGAGGGTCGCGCAAATTTCAAATTTGGATTTCTTAGAAAGCCTTTCGAGATTGCAGCTTAATCCGTTTTTGCCGTCCTTTTCCGAAGAATCCGCCTTGGCTCTTAGAAAAATCAGCTCTTTGGACGAATTTTCAATTCTCGATTCAAGCCTGAAAGATTGGGCAAAGGACAACAAGGGCGACTATACGGCGGTATCCGCAGGCTTGCCCGTTGACGTTGCAAACGGCAGGCTTAAAGAGGACCTTACCGTATATTTGCAGACGGGAAAAGGGCTTAACGATTCCGACCCGATAATACGCGGAAGCGGAGATTCCGACCCCGACTATACGGGCGTCGATTTCGGGATTTCAGACTATTCGCAAAATATGCCGCGAATGGGGCTTTTGAAAGGCTTTGCAAATTTGGTTTCGGACGGCGAAAACGGGCGCACCCCGAAGTTTGAAACCGCAGTTGAGCCTCTCGGGCACAAATCGACCCCGTCGGAGGTTCAGCACGGTATTTTCCCCGTGGTTTCCGCCATAACCTACCACTTCCAGCTTTTTTACGACAACAATTTGTCAACCGACAACAATATAAATTTATACCTCATGTTCTATCCGCGCGTCCGAATTTGGAATCCGCACAGCGTGAGGCTTGAAAGGTCCGACTATATTTTAAAAATCGGCTTGCCGTACACCATACAGGTATTTGCCGCCGAAAGCCCCGTTAACGGAAGCAGCAACCGAAGAATAGGGGCGTTGATTGCCCGCGGCGACACAGAACGCTATTTGGTTGATCCTCAAAATGCGGAAACTGCATATTATTACAATCCGTATGCCGTTTTCAGCGCAGGTTCGTCTTACGGAACTTTTGAAAAGCATTTTACAGACGTTTTCAAAAACAGAATGTTAAAGAGGGGAAAGGGCGTCAGAAGCGGCGGCAATTTAAAAGACGAGGGAATGCCCGCCATCTCGCTTGGCATTAAAGACCTCGCGTTAAACCCCGGAGAAAATGTCGAGCTTACCATTCAGAAAACCACGGAGTTTCGCGATTCCTCGTTTGGCAATGCGGACGGCATGGTGCGTTCGACAAACATAAATTCGCTTCCGTTGCTTGAGCCCGGAGTTGTGGCGCACCCGAGCGCGCGCACCATCGAGGCAAACAAGGGGGGGCGTATTTTCCCGTAAATTCGGGGGCGAGGGTTTCCACAACCATTTCAAAGCAAAGCCTTTCTTCCGTTTGGGACAGCGATCCTTTCAGCATCTTAAAGCCGAGCGTGTTGCAGGCTTCAAAGCTTAAAACTCTTCACGCGAACTGGAGGGTTGTCCCGTCGTATTTTTTAAACAACGTAAGGGAGCAGGAGAAAACGAAATTTCCTCCGCGCCCAAGCTGTGAATTGTGGCGGGTTTCGGGCAAGAACGCTCCCGAGTTTTTGACTTCGATGGATTTTACCGCGTTAAACGAGGGCGGAAATCCGAATATCGCAAACGGCAAGGGCTTCTTTAATGATTACTGGTTTGTAGAGGGGCAGAACGAGCATAATTCAGTATTCATGCCTTACCGCTTTTCGACGGTCATCGGTTGGGACAATTCAATAATGAAAGAGTGGACAGGCTCTTCAGCGTACAGGGGATATTTCAGATACGGGGCGTTGGCGCAGCCTTCAAATTGCGGCTGGTATCAAATTGCATGCTCGATAGGCTACGGGCTTGCGGGCTACTTTCAGGATAGCGGAATTTACCAATGGGAAAACGGGGCGATGCCCGATTGCATATTGCCGAGAATTCCGAAAAAAAGCGAGCTTGTCGGCGGGGCTTTGGGAGTCAACACTTTTAATAACGGGACTTATTTTGTATCGAATGCGGAAGCCAACACTGCTTTCGCCACCGCGCCATACTACAATTTAAGCAGCGGTTCGAACAAGCCTTTCGGAATGCTGAAAGCGGGAAACTCCATCACTTATGACGACGCCCACAACGCAAAAAATTCCGATAAAAAAGAAAGTATTTTGATGATTTCGCATTCGTGGGCTATGTGCACTTATTCCGCGCCGAAGGGCTGGGGCGGAATATACAATTCTTCAAGAGTATGGCCGTGGCCGATGCTTTCAAACTTCATGCGCGATAGCGGCGAGGCGTGCCGCGTTTACAAGCCGCACGGAATGGTTGCTCCCCTTGTCTGCCTGCAAAGCGACCCTCCGCGGAAATCGCTTTTGAGCGAAACCCACTTTGAAATTTCAAGCGGCACTTGGAACAGCTACAATCTCATCGACGAGAACGGAAAAATACCGAATAGCAGTGCGGTAAGGGGAAGCATGGACTGGATTTCAAATTACAGGAACACGGGCGACAGGTACTCTTCTTCCGACAGATACACTGCTCCCGTTTTGATGGACTGCAAAATTTCGAACAGTTATTTGAACAATATTGATTGGGCGTTGGTAATTCCAATATTCGATTATCCGCGCAGCAAAGACGACATGATGAGCCTTGCCGCATTTTCAAACGCAAATCTTTCAATGTTTGTCTGGCAGCCGACTTTCGCCTTTTCCGAAGGCTTTGCAAATCCGTTTGTAAGGCGCGACGCGGTCATAAACAAAACTGACAGCGTTCTCCACGAGAACGAGCTTATAGACATATCTTACCTTCTAAACGCTTCTGTTTGGGACAGGTTTTTCCTTTCGACTTTTCCGCAAAAGAACGCCCCGTCTGTCATAGAGGCGGGAATGCGCCTTCCCAACACTCGCAATTTTTTGGCGTCTGTGCCCGAAGACAAATCCGAGTTGTACGGCTCGGAAGACGCGCTTAAAAACGCCGCGAGATTTATTGCGGTTGACGGCGCGTTCAACGTAAATTCAACTTCGTACGAGGCTTGGAGGGCGCTTCTTGGCGGGCTTTTGGGAACTCAAAAAAAATCTGTCCTTGAAGGCGATTATCCAAAGTCGGTAAATTCTTCCAATCCCGACGAATATTACATGCCGAATCCCGGCAATCTAAATCCGCTCTTGTCTCCGCAGAACGAAACTTTCAACTTCGGATTTAGAGATGCACAGGCGGGGCGCAACATCAGCAAGTCCGACATCGACCGCCTTGCGCGCGAGATTGTCGCCGAAGTCAAGCGCAGGGCGCCGTTTTTCAGCCTTGCCGACTTTGTGAACCGCCGCTTTGTCCCGTATTCACAGGCAAAGTCCGACGAGAGTTTGAATTACCAGTCTCTCATGGGAACCATATCCGCCGCAATCGACCGTCTGGAAAACGATGACTTAAATTCAAACAAAAAGGGTACTTTTTACACCGATTTCAATTACCAAAAAAGAGAAGCCCTCACATCTCTTACAAACGTGAACAAGGTTTTTAAGGAGTACGAAAACAGCGAGGAGTTTGCGGAAAATTCATTCAGCACCGTTTTGGGTAAGAAATACCAGCGTTTCATGGGGCTTCCCGGCGCGGTTTTGAAGCAGTCGCAAATTTTAAACGCGATAGGCCCCGTCATAACGGCGAGAGGGGACACTTTCACTGTCAGGGCGTTTGGCGAATACAAAAACCCGATGTCCGACTCTTCCGCAAAAATGTATTGCGAGGCCGTAGTCCAGCGTTCGGTCGAACCCGTTGAAAGCGGCGACGACAAGCTTTCCCCCCATGGGGCTTTCGGGCGCAAATTCAAAATCGTTTCATTCAGGTGGCTTTCCCCGAGCGAGTTGTAAAAAGCTTTTAATTCCGCCTTTTTTGACGATGATGCAAATAAGAAATTTCATTTCCGAGACATTCGATTTTATTGCGCGTTTCGGCGTTTGGGAATTTTATTTTTATATTGAACATTCTTTTTTTGGTGTCATCTTAAAATAGAGAAAACAAGGTGTTTTATGGCTAAGAAAATTTTAATTGTCGGCGCGGGCATTTCGGGGCTTTGCGCGGCTTACGCATTGAAGAAAAAAGGCTTTGAGGTCGTCGTTTTGGAATCCAAGAGCAGGGCGGGCGGCGTCATCAACACTTTCAACGAAAGCGGATTCAGGGCTGAAAGCGGTTCAAATTCCGTCATGGTGCAGAGCGAAAAAACTTTGGATTTCATCGAAGAGCTCGGTTTGGCTCCGCGCATCGCAAATTCGAGCGAAGTTTCAAAGAAGCGTTTTTTCGTAAAAAACGGAAAAATTTGCGAAGTCCCTATGGGCCCCTTGAAAATGCTTCTAAGCCCATTGTTTTCGCTTGCGGGAAAATTGCGCTTTTTGAAGGAGCCGAAAATCGCAAAGCATAGCCCCGATTCAGATCCGAGCGTCGCGCAGTTTACCATAGACCGCTTGGGGCAGGAAGCGTTGGATTACGGAATGAATCCTTTCATGGCGGGAATTTACGGCGGCAATCCCGAAAAGCTTTCGATGAAGCACGCCTTTCCCCCGTTTTGGAATTTGGAGCAGAAGTATGGCTCGATAATCAAGGGCGCGATGAAGGCGCGGAAGGAAAAAATCGCCGCGGGGAACTTCTTTAAGCCCATAGTGATTTCCTTTAAAAACGGGCTTGTCGAGCTTGTCGATAAAATCAAGGATAGCTTGAAGGACGACATTGTTCTGAACGCGAAAATCGCGAGCGTCGATTACGACATGGGTTCGTGGCAGGTTTGCTGGACAAATGAAAGCTCCGACGACTGCGACGTGTTTAACGAAATTGTTTTTGCCGTACCCGCAAAGGAGATTTCAAAACTTCCGCTTCCGGGTGCGCTTTCGTCGCGTTTGGCGTTTTTGGATAAAATCGAATACGCGCCCGTGGTGTCGCTTACTCTCGGTTTTAAAAAAAGCGGCATTGCCCATAAGCTCGACGGTTTTGGCGCGCTTGTTCCCGCGCTTGAAAGCAAGTACAGGATTTTGGGGGCATTGTTTGTTTCGAGCGTCTTTGAGGGTCGCGCGCCCGCAGATTGCGCAACCATTACCTGCTATATCGGCGGAATGCGCAATCCTTCGCTTTTCGACAAGAGCGACGAGGAATTGGAGTCCATTGCAATGGAGGATTTGGAAGCCCTTATAGGCTTGAAAGGAAAACCTATTTTTAAGAGGATTTTCCGCCACAAAAACGCAATCGCGCAGTACAATGTGGGCTATGGAGACATATTGGAAGAAATGTGCGAAGTTGAAAAAGATTTTCCCACAATCAAGCTTTTGGGCGCGTACCGCGGCGGCGTCGGCGTAAGCTCCTGCATTGAAAACGCTCTTGCGCTTGCAGGCAAAATAAGCCAATGAGTTTCGACGCGGCAGTCCTTGTGCATTTGGGTTGCCCGCGCGCGATGGAGCGCGGAGAGTGTGAAATTTTCTTGCGCGAATTTTTGGGGGACGGGAATGTGTTGAGCCTTCCATATCCCCTTCGCAAATTTTTGGCTTGGCGCATCGCGAAAAAACGCGCGGGGAGTTTTTCAGAAAAGTTGAAGGCTTGCGCGGAAATTTCCGAGGATTTCGGGGTCTTGCCCGCGTCGCTTTTCCACGCCAAGAGCTTGGCAAAAAAGCTTTCCGCCAATTTGGGCGTCAGGGTTTTTGAAGCGGGCGTTTACGGCGGCGAAAATCTTGCGTCTTTGCGTAAAAAAATGGACGCGCAAAATTTGTCAAAAGGCAGAATACTTTTTATCCCGTGCTATCCGCAGGTTGCAAGCTCGACGGTTTTTTCCGCCATCAGAGAAATAAAAAAACACTTCAAGGGGGTCGATTTTAAAATCGCCGCAAGTTATGCGGAAATGCCGGAGTATGCGTCGGCAATCGCAAATTCCGTCTTGGAAAAAAAGGAAAAATTCGACGCCGTCATAACAAGCTTTCATTCAGTTCCGAAATCCCAGCTTAAAATTTTTGACTATGAAGATGAATGCCAAAAATCGCATTTAAAAATACGCGAAAGGCTTGCTAATTTCAGGGTCGAGCTTGCCTACCAGTCCGCAATGAAATTCGGAAAATGGCTTGGCCCCGACGTTTTTTGCGTTGCCGAAAAACTCGCGAAAGAGGGCGCGAAAAACATTGCGGTTGTCTGCCCCGGGTTCTTTTGCGACTGCATTGAATCTTTGCTTGATATAAACAAAGACTTGCGCTCGCATTTCTTGAAATGCGGCGGAGAAAAATTTTCATACATAAACTGCTTGAACTCTTCGGAAAACCAGCTTAAACTGTTTGCCGAAATTATAAAAAGAGAAAGTTTTTTATAATGTCAGAAATTATGATTTTCCTTTTTTGCGCCGCCGCAATCTGCTATTTGCTTTCGGCATCGGGGAGTTTTTCCGACTTGAAGAAAACCCGCGCCGCCGTGTGGGGCTTTTCGGTTGCGGGATTTTTGGCGCAGGCTTTCGGCTTGGGATTTATTGCCTTTAAGTTCGGTCGAATGCCCGCTGCGACCTCTTACGAATTGTCGGAGGCGATAGTTTGCGTTTCGGTTTTCTTTTTCATGGCGTCATCTCTTTTTTTCAGGATGAAGATAGGCGCGTTTTTGTTCTATTTGTTTGCGGCGGCGTTTTCGGTTTTGCCCGTATTATGCCCAAAGTTTTTCGAGGGCGTTTCGGCGGGGCGCGCGATGGGCGCATTGTCTTCTGTGCATGTCGTTTTGGCGGTTTCAAGCTACGCGCTCTTGGCGTTTTCGGCGTCGCTTGGCGGAATGTACATTCTTTCGCGTCGGCTTATAAAGGGAAAGTCGAACAGCCTTGCGGCGCGGGGAAATTTGTCTCTTGAAAAAGTGGCGAGGCTTGGCAAGCTGGCTTTGTTTTCGGCGACCGCGCTTATGTTTTTTTCGATTTTGACGGGAGGCTTTGCGGCTTTGGGCGCGGGGAGTGAAAATCTTGCCGCGCTGAAGTTGGCGGCGGGGGGCGTCTTGTTTTTGATGATGCTTCTTTTGAGCTTTTTTTCGAGATTTTTGGCCGATATTACAAGCGCAAGGCTTTGCGTTTTGCTTTTCGCGGTTTCAATACTGCTTTTAATACCAATTGAAATGAGGACAATGCAATGAACAGGGAAATGCTATCTTTAAATATTTTGTCGCTTCTAAAAAGCAAGAGCTACGCTCCGTCCAATCTCGCGGGCATAGCCGCCGCGCTCAAATTGAAGCGCAAGGATTTTCCTGTTTTTCGCGACACCATCGAAAAAATGGTAAAGGAAGGCACTGTTGCCCACGTCAAAGGAGACAGGTACTGCGCCACAAAAGACTTGGGGCTTGTCGCGGGAACGATAGAATTCAAGCAGAGCGGCAGGGCGCAAATCCGCCTTGAAAACGGCGAAACAATTTCAGTGAGAAGCGAAGACACTGGCGTTGCGCTAAACGGAGACAAAGTGCTTGCGCGAATTTTGGACGAGCGGTTCGGTTCGCGCCGCAAGTTTCGCAACAGGGAAAAGGAAATGCCCGTTTCGCAGAAATATGCGAGGGTAATCCGCATAATCGAGCGCAAGCTCACGACCGTAATCGGCACTTTGGCGCGTTCGATGAATTTCTGGCACGTTGTGGCTGACGACCCCAAATTCTTTTACGACATTATAGTGGCAGACCCCAAAAAAAGCGGCGTAAAGCCCGTCCCCGAAGAGGGCGACAAGGTTGTGGTGAAGCTTTTTGAATGGACGCAAAAGCACATAAATCCTTCGGGGGAAATTGTCGAAAATTTGGGCAAGAGCCATACCCCGATGTCGGAATACAAGGCGATTTTGATTAAGTACGCGCTTGAAACGGAATTTCCGAGCGAAGTTTTGGACGAAGTGAAAGCTCTTCCGCAAGAAGTTTCTGAAAAAGACATCGAGGGCAGGCTGGACTTGCGAAACGAGTTTGTAATTACCATCGACCCGAGCGATGCAAAGGACTTCGACGACGCCCTTTCATTCAAGCGCCAGCCAAACGGCATATTGGAAATAGGCGTCCACATTGCCGACGTCTCTTACTATGTAAAGCCAAAGACCGCGCTTGACAAGGAAGCGCGCAACAGGGGCAACTCGACATATCTCGTCGGCACGGTTTTGCCGATGCTGCCATTCGAGCTTTCAAACGGATTATGCAGTTTGGTCGAAGACAAGGACAGGCTTGTAAAGAGCGTCTTTTTGGAGTTTGACGCCGCGGGGGACTGCAAGAAAGTTCGATTTGCAAATTCCGTGATACGAAGCTCCAAGCGTTTGACTTACGAGCAGGCTTACGCTTTCTTGAAGGAAAACGACTTAAACATAATAAAGGCAGTCCGCCCGCCTGCGGAATATTCCACGGGTTCGACGGGAAAGCCATTGGACGAGTTTGACGACGCGTTTTTGCAGAAACTGCGCACAACCATAAGGCAGATGTGGGGCTTGGCTTCCATTCTTCGCAAGAAACGAATGCGCAAGGGAAGTTTCGACTTGGAAATGCCCGAAATCAGGATTTTCTGCGACGAGCAGGGCTATGCCCAAAAAATCGTCCGCAGGGAAAATGACGAAAGCCACCAGCTTGTCGAAGAGTTTATGCTTGCGGCAAACGAGGCGGTTGCCCGCGAACTGTTTGAATTCCATATTCCGTTCATATCGCGCGTCCACGACGACCCCGAAGAGGAAAAGCTTTTGGACTTGCGCGAATATTTGGAGCCTTTCGGAATTTTCTGCGGAGATTTGACAAGGCGCAGGGAAATCGTGAAAACGCTTGCGGCAATTTCAAGCCATCCGCAAAGCTATATTTTAAAGACGCAGTTTTTAAAGAGCTTAAAAAGGGCAGTGTACAGGGCATCTCCCGACGGGCACTTCGGGCTTATGAAGCACTATTACGCCCATTTTACCTCCCCGATAAGACGATATGCCGATTTTACCGTCCACAGGGCATTGAACTTTTACATGCAGAAAATGAAGCTTGCGACTGCGCCGAAAGGCAGAATGTCTATGGACTCCCAAGCCGCTCTCGAAGGCATTGCAAACCATATTTCAAAGACGGAGCAAAATTCCACGGACGCCGAACGCGAATCCAAAAAAGTAAAGCTTTTGGAATTTTTCGAGCGCAAGATAGGAACCAATGAAACTTTCGAGGCAGTGGTGACGGCAATGTCTTCGCACGGATTTTTCGTCGAGCTTACGGAGTCGATGGCTTATGGTTTCGTGCATACCCACACCTTGCACGATGATATTTACCGCCTGAATGCCGAAGGCACTGTAATGCGCGGGCGCAAGACGGGCAAAACCATAAAGGCAGGCGATAAAATTAAGGTTTATGTGGAATCTGTCGATTTGTTTAAGCGGCAAATCGATTTCGCAAAATCGGAAAGTTGATTTTTTTGAAAAAAAAACTTGAATATTTAAGCTCAAGCAACTAATCTTTTATCAAAATTAGTCTTAAAGACGAAATATTTTTGAAAGGAATAAAATGAAAAACTTAAAAACTACTTTGGTATCGATGGCGGCTCTTTCTGCTGCTGCTTTCACTTCTTTTGCGCAGGAGCAGGCTCAGCCTGCGGCAGCGGCTCCCGAAGCTTCGGCTGTCCAGCCCGCTTCCAATGCGGTTTCAACGACAGTAAATACAAAATTCGGTAAACTCAAAATTACGACTATTAAAGGCGTCGATTCTGACGTTATTTCTGTCGTAACTCCGAACTTGCCCGCAAAAGTAAATGAAGTTGAGCTTGTAAACACTTTGGTTGCCGTTGTAATGTCTATTACTGACGACATTAAGCATCAAGACGCTTTGAAGGCTTTTGCGGCTTCCGTTTCAGCTTTGTCTTTGGGCGACATGGGCGGAAAATCCGTATCTTTGAACGCAACATTCCCGAAGGCGGGCAAGCCGGATTTGGAACTTTTGGTTGGCAAGGCCGTTGTTGAATTTGCTCCGGAAATCACAACTGCGGGCGAAGTTAAGGGCGATGTTGTCGTAACTGACGAACGTGGCGCAAAAACTTCCATAGCTGTTGACGTCAAGTCAACTCCCGCGGGCGTTTCAGGCACGGTTGGCGGTTCAATCGTAACAGCTCCCACTCCTTCTGTTTCGCAGCCCGAAGCGGCTCCCGTTTCAGTTCCCGACGCACAGGAAGCAATTTCAACCACCAATGATTCGGTAAACGATACAGTTGGAGACGGCAAGGGTATTTCTCCCGAAGCTTAATTGAAAAAGAATTTTATAAAAAGACTCCTCTTTTGGGGAGTCTTTTTTTTGTATGTTCTATTTGGAGATATGGGAAGAGCCTTGAAAAATATTTTTTGTTTAAAAATTCTTAATTTATTTCAGAAAAAACAGCCGCATAGAAGAACTTGAAATTTTTAGAATTTTTTTAGTTTGTTTTTGCCGAATTTTTTTGAAGATTGCCCCATTTTCATTGCGCAAAAAAATATCAAATATTGTTTGATTTTTTGGGGGCTTTTGGCAATATTTTGTCTCAATAAATTTGCGAAAAATTATTTATGAAAAATCCACTTAATTGTTTAAAGGAATTTAAATCTTTGTCTTCGGGCAAATCGGGTTATATTTACAGTTTAAAAGAGCTTGAAAAGCAGGGCATCGGCAATTTGAAGAGATTGCCCGTAAGCATAAAAATCGTTCTTGAAAGCGTGCTTCGCAACTGCGACGGGGTTTTGGCAAATGAAGGCGACGTAAAGCGTTTGGCAAATTGGAACGCAAAACAGCCGGGCGACTATGAAGTGCCTTTTGTCGTTTCGCGAATTGTATTGCAGGATTTTACGGGCGTTCCCCTTTTGGTGGATTTGGCGGCAATGCGCGACGCCGCAGCGCGACAGGGCAAAGACCCATCGGTTGTCGAGCCTCTTGTTCCCGTTGATTTGGTTGTGGACCACTCCGTACAAATGGATAGCGCGGGCAGTGCAAATTCTTACAACATCAATTTGGACTTGGAATTTAAGCGCAATTCTGAGCGTTATGAATTTTTGAAATGGGGTCAGCAGGCGTTTAAGACGTTTTCAGTGGTTCCCCCGTCAACAGGAATTATCCACCAGGTAAATTTGGAATATCTCGCAAGGCTTGTTTTTGAAAGCCAAGTCGATGGCAAGACTTTGTTCTATCCCGACACTCTCGTAGGCACGGATTCGCATACGACAATGATTAACGGCTTGGGTGTTGTCGGCTGGGGTGTGGGCGGCATTGAGGCGGAAGCGGGAATGCTGGGTCAGCCTGTTTCATTCAAAGTTCCCGAAGTCATCGGCGTGCGCGTTTTCGGAAAGTTAAATGACGGCGTGAGCGCGACGGACATCGCCCTTACCGTGACGCAGATTTTAAGAAACGAAAAAGTCGTAGGCAAGTTCGTCGAATTTTTCGGCGAAGGTGCGAAGATGCTTCCGCTTGCAGACAGGGCGACAATCGCAAACATGGCTCCCGAATACGGGGCTACGATGGGCTACTTCCCCGTCGATGAAAAAACGCTGGAATACATGCGCCTTTCGGGCAGGAGCGAAGAGCAAATTTCGCTCATCAAAGACTATTTTGAAGAGCAGGGCATATTCGGCATCCGCGAAGACGGTGAATGCGACTACACGAAAGTTGTCGATTTGGACTTGTCGAAAATACGCCCGTGCGTCGCGGGTCATAAACGCCCGCAGGACAGGATAGAATTGCCCGATTTGAAAAAGAGCGTTTCCGCGCTTTTGGAGCAGTCGGGGAAAAGCTCTTCCCAAAAAGTTTCCACCAACAAGGGCGAAATTTCAAACGGAAGCGTTTTGATTGCCGCAATCACAAGCTGCACGAACACTTCAAACCCGTCGGTGATAATCGCGGCGGCGTTGCTTGCAAAGAAGGCGTGCGAATTCGGATTGAAGCCTCCGAGCTATGTAAAGACTTCGTTCGCTCCAGGGTCGAGGGTGGTTTCCGACTATCTCGAATGCGCGGGTCTGCAAAAATATTTGGATGAAATCGGATTTAATCTCGCGGGCTATGGGTGTGCGACTTGTATCGGAAATTCGGGACCTCTTGAAGAAAGCGTCTCGAAAGCGGTCAAGGAAAACGATTTGCTTTGCGCGAGCGTTTTGAGCGGCAACCGCAATTTTGAAGCCCGCGTCCATGCGCAAATCAAGGCGAATTATTTGATGAGCCCTCAGCTTGTCGTGGCTTTCGCTCTTGCGGGCAGGGTCGATATTGACATGGAAAGCGAGCCTGTCGGCGTTTCAAAAGACGGCAAGGCTGTTTATTTGAAGGATATAATGCCTTCAAGCAGGGAAGTCGAAGAGTGCATGGCAAACTGCATAAAAAAAGAGATGTTTGCAAAACGCTACTCTGACATGTCGGGCCCCAAGCTTTGGCAGGCTGTCGAAAGCCCCGAAGGTGCGCTTTACAAGTGGAACGAAAAAAGCACTTACATTCAAAATCCGCCGTTCTTTGACGCTTTCACCATGGGCGATACGACCTTGCCCGGCTTGAATTCCTTGCGCGCGCTTGCAATTTTCGGGGATTCTGTCACTACCGACCACATTTCCCCCGCGGGGTCGATTTTGCCCGAAAGCCCTGCAGGCAAATATTTGCGCGAAAACGGCGTGGAAGTGAAGGACTTTAATTCCTTCGGTTCGAGGCGCGGCAATGACAGGGTAATGGCGCGCGGAACTTTCGCAAACGTAAGAATTAAAAACCTGATTGCAGGCGGCGTTGAAGGCGGCTACACGAAAATCGACGGAGAAGGCGAAAATGTTTACATTTTTGACGCATGCCAAGCTTATGCGGCTCAAAACCGTGGGCTTATTGTTTTCGGCGGGCGCGACTACGGCATGGGGTCTTCGCGCGACTGGGCGGCAAAGGGTACGTCTTTGCTTGGGGTTCGCGCTGTTGTGGCAAAGTCTTTTGAAAGAATACACCGCAGCAATCTTATTGGAATGGGCATCCTTCCCTTTGAGTTCGCGTCAGGAGAGGACGCTTCAACGCTTAAGCTTGACGGCACTGAAACTTTCTCGATTTCCGGTTTGGAAGGCGGCATAACGCCTGCTATGAGCGCGAAGCTTAAAATCGAGCGCAAGGATGGAACTGTCGATTTTGCAAATCTGCTCCTTAGAATTGACACGCCCGTTGAAGTTGAATACTACAAGCGTGGCGGCATTTTGCCGTATGTCCTCAAAAAGATTTTGGAAAAATAAAAACCTATGGAGAACTCCGCAAAATATTTGGTCAAGATTGATTCCTGCAAGGCTTGCTTGGAGGTTGTAGGTCGCGCCACATATTTGAACTGCAAGCCTGTCGGGGAGTTTTTCGACTTTGCGCAGTCGCGCGGTTGCGACGAGTTTTTCATTGATTTTTCAAAATGCACCGGAATGGACAGCACCTTTATGGGCATGATTGCAGGTCTTGCCTTAAAGCTTGCAAAAAACGGCAAGCCTGACGCCGTAAATCTCTGCTCTTTGGAGGGGCGCAATTTGGAGCTTATTGAAAATCTCGGTCTTGACAGCATCGTGAAGATTTCTGACTGCGCGGATTTTAATTCTGGCAGGGAAGGCTTGACGCCAAATCCCGTTTCAAAGCCTGAAATATTGGACGCCCACAAAAATCTGATAGAGGCAAATCCCGCAAACGCGAAAGACTTTCAGGACATTGTAAAGTTTATGCAAAAAGAGTTGGAGCGCGGCGGCCAATGACGACGGGAGCTTACTGCACGGTTTTGGTTTTTGCAATACTCTTTGCGTGGATGTTGTGGCGCAAAGACAAGGAAGTGCACGATCTTAGAAAAGAGCTTGAATCGGTTGGCGAAGAAAACGACATCGTGCTTGACTTCATGCACAAAATCGTTGCCGAAGTCGCTTCGGGGGCTGACAAGCACTCGGTGTATTTGCGCATTTTGCGCTCGGTCACTTTGGCTTGCGGCGCGACGAGCGCGTGCATTTACGAGCGTAACTCAAAAAATAATTTGGTGGCTGTCGAAAGCGACGGCTTGTTCCCGCCCCAGCGCGAGATAAATCCGCTAATGCTGAAAACCGCAAGATCGAGGGCGGATTTCATAGACAAAATTTTAAAGGGCGAGGAGCTTGAGCCCTATGAAGGCATAATCGGGCAGGCGTCGGAAAGCGGCGAGCCTGTTTTCATCAAGCGCGCGGAAAGCAGTGCAAGGGTTGTAAACCACAAGGACGCGGCTTTGAGAATTACCTCGATTATGGCAATTCCGATGATGTTCAGGGGCGAGTTTTACGGCGTTTTGGCGTTGGCAAACCCGATAGGCGGCGAGTATTTTTCAGATCTCGATTTTTCCATCGCTTGCTCCATTGCCGACCAGTCCGCGCTTTCTCTTTACAGCATAAACGCCTTTAACCAGCTTGTCGAAAAGAGCAAAATGGATAGCGACCTGACTCTTGCAAAAAGCGTGCAAAGCTACATTCTCCCCGAAAAATTGTGCAGCATAAACGGTTTTGACAGCGCGGCAAGATATATGCCCCAACAGAAAGTCGGAGGGGATTTTTACGACACCTTTGATTTGGGCAGTGGGAAAATCGGGGCGGTTATCGGCGATGTTTCGGGAAAGGGCGTTTCAGCCGCAATCATTATGGCGATATGCCAGTCAAAACTGCGCTATTTGGCAAGCCGTTATTCTTCGCCATCCGAAACGCTGAAAGCACTTAATTCCGAAATGGTGGTTGCAATGCGTTCCGATATGTTCGTCACAATGGTTTACGCAATTTTCGACACCACCAAAAATAAGGTGTCTATTGCGAGGGCGGGGCATGAGAAGCCTCTTGTTTTCAGCGCGGAAGCAGGCGTTGCGGACTTTGTGAAGTCGAAGGGCATTGCAATCGGAATGGTTTCTTCCGAAATTTTTGATTGCGCGATTTACGACGTGGAGCGACCGTTCGGCGTTGGGGACGTGATGATGCTTTATTCGGACGGAGTGACCGAAGCCGTAAATCCCGACGGCGAAGAATTTTCAACGGGGCGTTTGAAAAACGTTCTCGAAAAAACCGCGTCGCTTGCGGCGGACGAGATAAACGAATTTGTAACGCGCGAAGTCGCAAAATTCTCCTGCAAATCGCGTCCGACGGACGACGATTTCACTCTTCTTACAATAAAGCGCGTTGGTTGATTTTTTTTTAGTTAAAACTCAAAATAGAATGGATAAACATTATGCCGGGTGTAGGTAAATTATTGAAACAGGCTCAGAAAATGCAAAAGGCAATGGAGGCGGTTCAAGCCGACTTGTCCGCAAAGGAAATAGAAGTGTCGTCGGGCGGCGGCGCGGTTAAAGTCGTGGTTGACGGGCATGGCGCGGTAAAAAGCTTGAAGCTTGACGGAGAGTTTTTGAAAGAGGGCGCGGAAGTTGTCGAAAGCGCGATTTTGGAAGCCATAAACGAGGCTTGCGCAAAGGCAAAGAGCGAAAGCGAAGCCGAAATGTCGAAAATCACGGGCGGATTTTCAATGCCCGGCTTATTCTGATTGAATGAACAAGGCGTTTGAAAGTTTGTGCGCAAGTTTTGCGCGGCTTCCAGGCATGGGGCGCAAGAGCGCGGAGCGTGCCGCGCTTCATCTTGCTTTTGCCGACAGAAAGCAGGCGGAGATTTTGATTGAAAATCTGCGCCGCGCGCTCGACGTTCTCACGCCTTGCCCCAAATGTTGCGGGATTTCCGAAAACAACGCCCTTTGCGAAATTTGTTCCGACTCTTCCCGCAATCTTTCGAGCGTTTGTTTGGTGGAGACTGCCGCCGACATGGCTGCCATCGAAAAATCGGGGGCATGGAGAGGGTCTTATCATGTTTTGGGCGGAAAAATATCGCCCATAAAAAACATAACTCCAAACGATTTAAATTTCAAATTTCTTGAAGAACGGGCACAGAGGGGCGAAATTTCGGAAATTGTTTTGGCTCTTTCAAACGACATGGAAGGCGAGGCGACTTGCCATTACATCTCCAAGGCTATTGCCGAAAAGTTCGGAATAAGCCTTTCGAGAATAGGTTTCGGTCTTCCGAACGGAAGCCAGCTTGGCTTTGCCGATACGGGAACGATAAAAAGCGCGCTTGCATCTCGCAAGGTCTTTTAGAATGGTTTGCCATGAGATTTTTACTTATCCTTTTTTTTATACTTTCGCCCGCTTTTTTGTTTTCCCAATCCGTTGAAATTTCGGGGAATGAGCCTGAAATAAAGGCAGAGGAATTGGTCGTTTTTGAAAGCCCCATGTCGAACTTTGACGGTGCGGTTTTGGGGCTTGTTGAGGGGCTTACGGAGTTTCTTCCCGTATCCTCCACGGGGCATTTGATTCTTGCGGGAAATCTCTTGGGGCTAAATTCCGACGAGCCTGCCGTTGACGGAAACGGCAAGTTCATAAAAAGCGAAAACGGCGACGGATATTACACTGTAAAAGACGCTGTTGACGCGTATTGCATTGTAATACAGATTGCCGCGATTGCCGCTGTTTTGTTCGTGTATTGGAAAGATGTTTCAAGCATGCTCCTGGGGCTTGTCGGCAAGAGCGTTGTAGGCTTTAAGCTTTTTCGCAACTTGACTGTGGCGTTTATTCCCGCGCTTTTTGCGGGGCTTTTGCTGCATAAGGTAATTGAATCTTATTTGTTTTCTGTCTGGCCCGTTATTTACGCGCTTATTATGGGCGCGCTTGCGATGTTTTTTGTGCAGGACAAATACGGCAAGTCTTTCAATACCGCAACCCGCGCTGTCGAGCTTCACGAATTGTCGGTAAAAAAATCTTTTATTGTAGGGCTGTTTCAATGTATTGCGCTATGGCCCGGCACAAGCAGATCGATGGTTACCATCATCGGCGCGTATGCGGTTGGGCTAAGACCGGTGGAGGCGGCGAAATTCAGTTTTCTGCTTGGGCTTATAACGCTTTCTGCCGCAAGCGTTTTCAAAATTTATTCAGACGGGGTTAATATGTTTGCGGCTCTGCCTGTAATGCCTCTTGCAATAGGCTTTGTAGTTGCGTTTGCAAGTTCGGTTGTTGCGGCTAAATGGCTTGTCGGATTTTTAAACCGAAGGGGGCTTGCGCCTTTTGCGTGGTACAGAATTTTACTTGCGGCTATTCTTGTCGCATATTTTTACTTTAATGCTTTTTGACGCACATACGCATTGGTATCCTCAGGACATGTCGCTTGACCCGTCCTCTTGGGCTGCGCAAAACGGGGAATTGCATTGGGGCGCGCTCATGGGCAGGCGACCTGATTTAAAGCCGAGTTTGCAGTCGTTTCCGAGCATTGACGATTTTTTGCGCAAAATGGACGAGGCGCAAGTCGAGAGGGCGGCAATTCAAGGCTGGTATTTTTTGCGCTTGGAAAGTTGCAGGCATTGGAATTTGCAGACGGCAAAAGCCATCGAGAGGCACAGGGACAGGCTTTCGGCACTGGCATCTGTAAATTGCGCAGAAAAAGGTTTTGAGAAAGTTTTGCGGGAAGCTTTCGATATGGGGTTTTCGGGCGTTGGCGAGCTTCATGACGGCGTTCAGGGGTTTGGCTTCGACACTCCCGAATTTGACGAATTATGCCGCTTTTGCGGGGAGCATGGCTGGTGCGTGTCTTTGCATTTGTCGGACTTTCGCACAAAGGATTATCCAAACAAGGTTTTGACCCGCAATTCTTCTGCTTACGAGGCGGCAAGGCGAAACGGCAAAACAAAATTCTTGTTTGCCCATTTTGGCGGCGGCGATGTTTTTGAGCAGAATTTCAGCCCGCCTTCCAACGTTTATTACGATTGCGCCGCAAACACTTTTTTATATGGAATTAAAGCCTACGAGAAATTGCCTGAAAGCGTCCTTAAAAAAATCGCGTTCGGCTCCGACTATCCGCTCAGGCTCTATCCGCGCAAGTTTAAGGTTGCGGAAATGCGCGAGTTTGCAAAAGAAAATCTTGCGGCAATTCCGCAAGATTTTATCGAAAGCTTTTCCTGCGGAAATTTCCGCAATCTCATTGCTCTTCCCTGATGAAAAGGCTGTTGCCGTGCGCGTCGAGCGACTCCATTTTTGAGAACGCCTTGACGGTCGGCCGCGCTTTTTTTATTGATTTTGCGTCGTATCTCACGACGGAGGAGCGGCGCATGAAGTCAACGAGCTGCAAGCCGCTCGAAAATCTGCCAGTCCTTCCCGTAGGCAAGGTGTGGCTTGGACCTGCCGTAAAGTCGCCCAAAACTGTCGGGGTCATTTCCGTTTGCAGGATTGCTCCCGCTGTGGTGATTGCCTTTGTTAGGGTTTCTATTTTGCTTTTTTCGACCTGCAATTCAAGGTGTTCGGGGGCGATGAAGTTTGCGGCTTGCACTGCCGCTTCGAGGTTTGGCACGAAGATTACAAAGCATCCGTTTCCGATTATTTTTGCGAGCTTGTCGGCGTGCGAAAGCGGCTTTGACTGCCTCTTTAATTCGCTCGGGATTTCTTCGACAAGCTTTTTTGAGGTTGTTGCAAGGTAAATTTTTTCTTTGCCGCTGCCGTGTTCGGCTTGCGAAAGCAAGTCTGCCGCGACGTTCTTTGCGGTTGCGGTTTCGTCGGCTATAATCATTACTTCGCTCGGACCCGGGAGCAAGTCAACGCCCGCTTCCCCGAAGAGTCTGCGCTTGGCTTCCATCACAAAAGCGTTGCCAGGTCCGAAAAGCTTTTCGACCTGCCTTATTGTTTTTGTGCCATAGCCCATTGCGGCGATTGCTTGCGCCCCGCCGACTTTGTAGATTTCTTTCACTCCCGAAAAGTAAAGCGCAGTCAGAAGGTGCGCGTTTATTTTGCCTTCGGGCGACGGGGGGGTGCAGACGCATATTTCGGGGCAACCCGCGAGGTTTGCCAAAGTTGCGGTCATTACCACTGTCGATACGAGCGGAACTTGACCTCCCGGAATGTACAACCCCACGCGCTTAATCGGGTAGAAATTTTCGCCTATGATTGCGCCGTGCGGGTTTTTAGCCCTCCAATTCTTCGGCATTGTGTGCTTATGGAAAAATCTCACGCATTTAATCGCGTTTTTGATTTCCCGCTTGTCGCTTGCGGGAACTTTTTTAAGGGCGCCTTTTATTTCGTCTTCGCTAACTTTCAAAGTTTTCGGGGTGAGTGACGCCTTGTCGAACTTATGAGTGTATTCGATTAGAGCCTTGTCGCCGTTTTCTTTGATATCGCTTAGAACTTTCTCCACTATTTCGGAGACGTCTTTTAGCTGCATTACGGGTTTTGCCGCTTCGGCGAGGCTTTTCCAGAAATTTTTTGAATTGAAGTCTAAAATTTTCACGATTAAAAAAATTGCCGCATTTTGGCGCGGTTGCAACAAAATTTTGTTTGTGTAAACAAAAAACGCCCGCTTCAAGCAGGCGTCGGTTTAAAAGCATGAAAGTAGAAAATTATGCGCGGCGGCGACCGAACTTCTTTTGGAACTTTTCAACGCGACCGGCGGTGTCAACGAAGCGTTTTTCACCCGTGTATGCGGGGTGAGAGTCTGCGGTGATGTCGCGCACAATCATTTGGTATTCAACGCCGTCGATGGTTTCAACCTGCTTGCTTCTCATTGTGGAGCGGGTCAAAAAACGCGCGCCTGTCGAAACGTCAACAAAGCAAACAGGCTTGTAATCTGGATGAATTTTGTCTTTCATTTGTAAAAACCTCTCCGTTATTTAATTAACCCTGCTTTGCCTTGTAGCGAGGATTTGTCTTGTTGATTACGTATACACGACCCTTTCTGCGCACTACTTTGCAGTCCGGATGACGGGTCTTCAAAGATTTAATGGATGATACTACTTTCATGATTCTTCAACTTTGATTTTGAGGAAAAGTTAAAACAAAATGCTATATGGCAAAATCTGTCAAGCTTTTCCGTAAATTTTCTTTATATTTTTTTTCAAATTTCCGATAAGAGCCGATTTTTAATGTTTATCCTGCTTTAAAAGGAAACTTTTTACCGTGTTCGACATAAGCATTGCGACTGTCATAGGTCCGACGCCTCCCGGCACGGGAGTTATGAACGAGCATTTTGAAGCCACGTTTTCAAAATCGACGTCTCCGACGAGGCGGTAGCCCGACTTCTTTTCGGCGCAAGGAATGCGGTTTATGCCGACATCTATTACGCACGCGCCTTCCTTTACCATGTCTTCGGTTACGGTCAGGGGTCTGCCTACCGCCGCTATCAGAATGTCAGCCTCTTTGCAAATTTCCTTCAAGTTTTCGCTTTTTGAGTGGCAGACGGTGACGGTTGCGTCTATGCCTTTTTGCATCAGAAGAAGCGCGAGGGGCTTGCCGACAATCAGGCTTCTTCCTATGACAACCGCCTTTTTGCCTTTTGTTTCAACTCCCGAACGCTTTATAAGCTCGATAATCCCCGCAGGAGTGCATGCGACGAACGCAGTTTTGTCTTCCTGGCAGAGCTTGCCCAAATTCGAGAAGCTGAATCCGTCAACGTCTTTCGATGCCGCGACCCTGTTGAATGTGGCTTGCTCGTTTAAATGTTTTGGAAGCGGAGCCTGAACCAAAATCGCGTCAACCCCGTCGTCTGAATTAAGTTTGTCGATGAGCGCGTCAAGCTCAGACTGGGTTGTTGTTTCGGGCAGGATGTTGAGCCTGCTTTCTATTCCGATTTTTGCGGCGACCTTGCTCTTCTTTGCGACGTAAGACACCGATGCGGGATCGTCTCCGACCCTGATTAGCGCGACGCACGGCTTGCGCCCCGAAATATTTGCGAGCTTTTCGCTAAGTTCTGCGTGTATTTCTTCCGAAATTTTGTTTCCGTCTATTAAGTTTGGCATAATGTTTATCTTGAAAATTTAATCATGTCGGCTTTTAGGACATTGCCGTCCTGCGTTCCGGTAAGCACCCCGCGGATTACGACGTTTCTATCCATGTATTGCTCAACATTCGACATTACCATGTTTGAAAAGTCTATGTAGGAGACAAAATTGCCGTCGGTGTCGTAAAATGCGTAAAGATACGGCTTGGCGTATTTTTCATGGGTAAAGCGGCTTATGGTGCATTTCATTTTGCCTTCCATTATTTGCGGCTCTTTTGTCGGCTTGTAGCGTGGGCTTTGACACCCCGAAAAAAATGTCGCCGTAAAAATAAAAATTGCAAAAGCGAAAATATTTGAAAGTCTTTTCATGTTTATAAAAAAATTACATCTTCATTTATAAAATAACCCAAGCCCAACTTTCAACATTCAAATTGAAAATAAAATGAGTGTTCCCGACATAAAGCGCAAGCATCTTTTGGTGGACGGCTGGAATATCATCCGCGCCCACAAGGATATGGCGCGTGCCTTTGAGGAACTTGGGCAGGACGCGGCAAAGAGAATGCTTTCTGACATGCTATCTCCTATTCACGACATTTTGGGCTACCGCGTCACAATCGTTTATGACGGCAGGGGCGACGACATCAACGTGGAAAAAATCGGGCTTTCAAAAACATTTTCCGAAGTTTACACTCCGTCTTGCATGACTGCCGACGAGCTGATAGAGCAGATGTGCGCGACTTCAAAAAATCCGCGCAGCATTACTGTTGCAAGCAGGGACAATTTGATAAGGTTGACTGCCATGGGGTTCAAGGTCGAAAGCATTACGAGCTTTCAGCTCTTCGGCTGGGCGGAAAGCGCGTCAAGGCTGCTGGCGCGGAAATTTGAAGACGTAAAAAGCGAAAGCGGAAAAAAGTGGCGCGAAAGCACCGCCGCCTTCGGAAATATCGAAGAGCTTTTGAAGTCCCGAAAAAATGAGGGCGGCGGGAAATCAAAGACTTGATTATTGAAAACAAAAAATCTATATGTTTAATTGATGAAAAGAATAATTCCATTTGTGATATTGGCATGTTCGTCTTTTGCGCATGCCCAAGACGGGGGAGAGATTTTGGACGCCGACGGCAAACCCTTGTCTGCCCAGGCATTGGCGGACATTGCCTATAACAAGGCGGTTAGGTTTAAAGAGGAAAAGCGCGTCAAAGTTCAGGAGTTTGAAAAGAATTTGGAGCTTGCCGCAAAGGGAGACCCTGTCGCGCAAAACAAAGTCGGCGACGCTTATGCCGAAGGCGACATTATCGAAAAAAACATGCGCACTGCCGCCTACTGGTGGTATGAGGCGGCAACGCGAAAAAATCCCGAAGCCATGTGCAGGTTGGGAGAGCTTTATTTCGAGGGCGGAATCATGAAGCGTAACAGGCACAAGGCGGTCGAATACTGGAAGGCGGCGTCGGTTGCGGGCAACGCGCAGGCGCAGTATTTTTTGGGCACATGCTATTCGGTCGGCGGCAACGGCATATTTAAGAACATGGAGCAGGCGGCATATTGGTGGCAGAAGTCGGCGCGCCAAAACAACATAAGGGCGGTTCATAATCTCGCGTTTTGCTATGCGAGGGGTGAGGGCGTAAAGCAGGACCCCAAGTTCGCGTTTGAGCTGTGGAAGCGGGCGGCGCTGGAAAATTATCTGCCCGCAAAGACGATGCTTGGGCTTTGCTACTTTTCGGGCGAAGGGGTAGCAAAAGACATGAAAATGGCGGCGAATATTTGGACTGCCGCCTCCGAAGAGGGAGATGCCGACGCGCAGAGGTTTTTGGGCTTTTCATACTATTACGGAAAGGGTGTCGAGCAGGACAAGAATACCGCGCTTGTTCTCTTTCAGGCGTCTGCCGCGCAGGGCGACAAGGATTCCGCAAGGGCTGTCGAAGACTTGACTTTGGAAATAGGAATGCGCACTGCAAATTCTCCCGCTCCCAAGGTTGTGCCGAAAATCCCGAATGCGGGCTATGTTGAAACAAATCGCCCGTTCAGAACTTACGACACGGTGGGCAAAGATGTGCTTATCCCGAAAAATCAAGGCGAAAAAGAAGCAAAGCCGTCCAAAAAGTAAAAAATTTAAGCGCGGAATTTTCACTCCGCGCTTTTTTTGTGTTTTGAAAAAATTTTACTTCACGAACTTTATGTTTTCGATTTTGTTTTTTTCCAAAAGTTCGATGATGCTTTTAAGCGATTTTACCGAAGCTTTGCTGTTTACTGAAATTTCAAGCGGCTTGTTTTCTTTTGCGAAATTTGCAAGTTTTGCATCCAGACTCTTTAAGTCTGTTTTTTGGTAATTCCAAAGTAATTCGCCGCTATCGAGAATTTCCACCCCCTCGTATTCGGGAATAGGGTCTCCAAATCTCTCGGATTTTTTCGGGTCGAAGACGGCAACTCCCACGAGAGAATCGGCGCATCCGTAATACATATACCACTTGCCCTTGTAGAAGGTCAGCCCCTCTATAAACACTGTGCCTTGCGCATATTGTCCCTTGCGCTCGAAATCCGCCATCGGGCGGAAAAAGGGAACGTCAAGGCGCGCTATGGGCTTTAACGGGTCGTTTAAGTCAAAGAGAACCTGCCCCGCGGCGTAAGTGCCTTCCGCAAAACGCTTGTCGGCGTCTTTTCCCCTCGAATTTTTGCCGTTATACAAAACCAAAATCCCCTTTTTCGTCTTTATTGCGGCGGGGCCGACTTCTGTTAGGGAACTATCGAAAAATCCCCTGCGAGGCGCGATTAGCTCTTTAAGGGAGCCGTTTGGGTTTTCGACGGGTTCCCAGTTTATGAGGTCGCTGCTCGTTGCGGCAAAAATGCGGTGTTCGCCCCAGTACATCAGGTATTTTCCGTTTATTTTGGAAATCACGAATTTGTCGGGGTCGGTTTTCGACTGTTCGGTGAGGATTGCGGCGGACTTGCAGAACATGTTTATGTATTTTCCGCCTTTTGCGTTTTTAAACGCGCTACCGTGTTTCTTCCAAGTGCGCAGGTCTTTTGAAGTTGCTATGCAAAGGCGCGCGCATTTTTTGTTCCAGCTTGTGTAGGTCAATACGAATGTGCCGTCTTCTGTCCGTGCAAGGCGCGGGTCTTCTGTGCCCCCTGTCCATTCAAATTCCTTGTTGTTGTCTTCTGCTGGAAAGAACACGGGGGCGGGGTGGCGTTTCATGTTTATGCCGTCGGTCGTTTCGGCAAGCCCCAGCCTTGAAGTGCGCGAGCCGACACCTTGAAATGTGTTGTCTTCTGCCCTGTATAGAATGCAGATTTTGTTTTTGTAAACGGTTGCGGCGGGATTAAATGTGTCGCTTTCTTCCCATTTGATTGGTCTTTTTTGCATTGGGCAATCGAATACGCTTTCTTTGTTTGGCGATATTACGGGATTTGCCCCTTCGGGACGTTCAAATCCGCCCATTGCCCAGTCGGGCAGGGGATTTTTTTGCAGGCTGTTTTCTGCGTGGGCGGAAAGCCCGATTGCAAGCATTAAAATAAATAGTGTTGTTCTCATCATATATAAACTTTTTTACAGACGAAAGAATTACGCATAAAAATACTGTTTATCAAGGGTTTTTATTGTTTTTTTTAAAAAATGCTTGCCTATGGCTTTTTTTTAGTCTAACCCCAATGGGGGAAAATAATATGAACAACGCAATAGACGATATTTTCTTTAAAAGTGCGGACGACTTTTTCCGCATGAACGCGCCGACGGCTCTTACTTATGACGATGTCACGTTGGCAACCCAGTATTCGGCGATTTTGCCAAAGCAGACGAAATTGGATACGGAGCTTTCCGAAAGCGTCAAGCTGACACTGCCAATCATCTCTTCGGACATGGATACGGTTACCGAATACAAGATGGCGATTGCAATGGCAAGAAACGGCGGTTTGGGCATAATCCACTCCTCGATGACCGCAGACGAACAGCTCTCGCAGGTAAGCAGGGTTAAAAACTACATTCACGGTTTGATTCAAGACCCGATAAGGGTTTCTCCCGAACAGTTCATCGGCGACGTCTTGAACATGGTTGAGGACAAAAAGTTCCGTTTCAGAACATTCCCCGTGGTTGACGGGCAGGGCAAGCTTGTCGGTCTTTTGCCGGGCAGCGTGGTGAAATCCCGCTATGCCTCGATGAAGATTGCAGACGCAATGTCGCCCCGCTCAGAAGTGTTCACAATTTCGGCAAAAGACTTGGGTGCAGACCCGATTGAGGCGGCAGACAACTTCTTTAACGACCATTTCGGCGTCCACAAGCTTTTGGTTGTCGATGAAAACGACAAGCTTAAAGGTCTTTTCACTCTTTCTGACATCGAAAGAATTTCAGACGAAAATGCGTCGCAAAAACGCGCGGCGAGGGACTCGCGCTTCCGCCTGCTCTGCGGTGCTACGCTTTCAATTTACCGCAACAAGGATGGCGGTCTTGACAAGGACAGAATTATAAACCATGTCGGCGCGCTCGTGGAACGCGGTTTGGACGTGGCGGCGGTTTCCACCGCGCACGGCTTTACGGAAGGCGTCGGTTCAATGGTAAAACTCGTCCGCGAAAACTTCAAGGATTTGACCATAATCGGCGGCAATGTCACAAGTGCGGCGGGCGTTGAATATCTCGCAAACGCGGGCGCGGACGCGATAAAAGTCGGGCAGGGCCCCGGTTCCATCTGCACGACACGCATAGTTGCGGGCATCGGCATACCGCAGCTTACGGCTTTGTATGTATGCTCTTCGCAAGCGAAGAAATCGGGCGTCAAAATAATTGCAGACGGTGGCATAACAAAGAGCGGCGACATGGTAAAGGCTTTGACTTTGGCTGACGCGGTTTTGTGCGGAAGCCTGCTTGCGGGCACGCCCGAAGCTCCCGGCAAGATTATGGAAATCAACGGCAAGAGCTACAAGCAATACCGCGGCATGGGTTCCATGGCGGCGATGAAAGACGGCTCTGCCGCGCGTTATGGCAGGGACACCAAAGACAAGACCGACAAGGTGACTGCGGAGGGCATCGAGGCGTTGAAGGAAGTTTCGGTTGGTCTTGATACTTTGCTTGCGCAGTATGCGGGCGGTATCCAAAGCGGCATGGGCTATTTGGGCGCGGAAGATTTGGCGGCGTTGAAGCGCAACGCCAGATTTGCTAAAATCACAGCTGCGGGTCAGAAGGAAAGCTTCCCCCACGACGTGATAGAAGTTAAGACAAACAATGCCTAAGTTGTTTGCCTGACGCAAAAATGTGAAATCCGCCATGTATGCAAAATGGCGGAGTTTCTCTGTATTTTATATTTTTTATTGCTATGACTCCCACAAAAGTTTTTCTGACAATTCTTGCGACGGTCTTGGTTTTGGGCTTTTTCTATTTTCTTACTCTGTTTTCTCCGCGCGGAGTTTACGAGGAGCATCAAGACGTGGAAATTTCGCTTGCCGACGCGCTTGAAATGAAAACCGAAGCGGGAAAGCTTTATAATGAATTTTTGGAAAAACTGAAGCTTGGCGAGCCTACGAAAGCCGACATGGATAAACTCGAAAAATCCATAGGGCTTTTGAGTTCTTTCATAAAACAGACCGAGACTTCCGACAGGGCGACGCACGCCGAGCTTACGCAAATGCGCACGACTTTGCAAAACGTGCAGGGCAGAAAAGACGCCGAAGAAATACCGATGATGTTAAAAGAGGCGGACGAGGCTTTTACGAAGCACAATATGCTCTTGGCGTTGGAATTATATAAAAAAGTATATGAGGCGCAGGAGCGTGTAAACAGGCTCTATCCCGACAGCGACTATTGCAGCGTATCGACCCTTTCAAAGGCGGAGCAAATGTTGCGCCTTGTAAGCGCGGCACCTCTCGCTTCCGAAATAAAGGAAATACAGGCGCAAATAAAGGAGCATGTTGCGTTGAAGCACTGGGAAGAGGCAAAAAAATTATATAAAAAAGCAATATCCTTGCAGAATAGAATAAACAAGGACTATGCAAACACAAGCTATGCCGATTTTTCAAAGGTAAGGGATTTTGAAATAGAATTGGATTCTTTAAACGCCGCTCCTTTGCAGGCTGAAATTGAAGAGGCATTGGCGGCAGGGAAAAAGTGCGAGGAAGGCAAAAACTATCTCGCCGCCGCGGAGCAGTACCGAATCGCGGTTGACAAGCAGAGCGAACTCAACACGCTTTTTGAGCGCAGTTCTTACGCTTCCGGAGAAAAGCTTGCTAAATTCAGGGTTTTAAAGGATGTCGCCATGAGCCGCCCGCTTTTTGACGAAATTTCTCAAAAATATGAGAAAATGCGCGAAATGTTGCGAAACGGAGAGTCTTCCGACAAAATTTTGCCCCTTGCGCAAAATATTCTTTTAAAGTGCGAAAGCTTCAAGACGGAGCATCCTTTAAGCGGGCTTTTGGACGATGAAACTGTCTTGTCTTTGCGCTATATCGGCTATTTGGGCAAAAACTTGGAAACAATTTACAGGCAGTGCATGGAAAATTTGTTGCCGATAAATTCTTCGGAAAATGTCAAAATGCTGAAATCCGAAGTTTCGCAGTCGCTTTATGAATTTGTGATGCAGGAAAATCCCAGCAGAAACAAAAATCCCGAAAATCCCGTTGAAACCGTTTCGTATGAAAATGCCTTGGATTTTTGCAGGAGGCTTTCTTGGATTTTGGGAAGAAAAATCACCCTGCCTTCGTTGGAGCAGCTTAAAAGTGCCGTCGGGTCTTTGGCTTACGTGGATTTGGATGCCATATCGTGGAATGCCGGCAATTCCGGGCTTCGCACGCACAAAGTGGCGTCGAAAAGCCCGAACGTCAAGGGTTTTTACGACTTGCTTGGCAATGTTTCGGAATTTACTTCCGCCGATAAAAACGCAAAGGCTTTTGTATTTGGCGGGAATGCACAGACTTGGACGGACGCTTTAAGCGAAATTCCCGTCCGCGAAATTCAGACAAGCCAAAACGGCGACAGAACCGTGGGTTTTAGGTTTGTCGTATCTTTTTCTGAATAGCGTTTTGCTTTTTTTGTGCGCATTCGGTTTTTTGCGGCAAAATCCGCAATTTTTTGCATAGGTTTTTTGCAATATGGGTTTTTGTTGCATTGCGTTAATATTTGTGTTTACAAGATTGAAATAAAAATCCATTCTCACAAGAAATGGATTTGCAAAATGGGAAATTATCGATAACTGCGCGCGAGCTTGTCAAAGACTACGGCAAAAGGCGCGTGGTAAACGGCGTGAATTTAAGCCTTGCCGCAGGGGAAATCGTGGGGCTTTTGGGCCCGAACGGCGCGGGAAAAACAACGAGTTTTTACATGATTATGGGGCTTGTCCCCGCAACGGCGGGCAACGTCTTTTTGGGAAATGTCGATATTACGAATTTGCCTATGTACAGGCGTTCAAGAATGGGCATAGGATATTTGCCGCAGGAAGCTTCGGTTTTCAGAAAGCTCACTGTTGAAGAAAACGTCATGGCGGTTGTCGAAACATTGGATATGCCGAAGAAGGAGCGCAAGGACTATGTCTTGAAAATGCTTGACGATTTGGATTTGAAGCGTCTTTCCTCTCAAAAGGCGTACACGCTTTCGGGGGGAGAGCGCAGGAGGCTTGAAATCACCCGCGCTCTGGCCGTCCGCCCGAAATTTCTTTTGATGGACGAGCCTTTCAGCGGAGTTGACCCGATAAGCGTGGCGGAAGTCCAAAATATTGTTTTGGGGTTAAAGGCAAAGGGCATCAGCGTCCTTATCACCGACCACAACGTGCGCGAAACTCTCAGCATTGTGGACAGGGCTTACCTAATCCACCAGGGGAAGGTTTTAAGCCAGGGCACAAGCGAATTTTTGGTAAACGACGAAATGAGCCGCAAGTTCTATTTGGGTGAAAGCTTTAAAATGTAGTTTATGTCGGAAGCAAACGAACAGTCTATTTCCGTAAAGGAATTTTACGATTTATTTAAGGAAACTTTGCAGCTCGAAATGGCTGCGGGGGCAGGCGGGCTTGATAAAATCATAAAGGATTTGGGTTCAAACCGCCCCGCGCTGGCGATAACGGGCTACTTTAAAAATTTTGCCGCGCACCGCATACAGATTTTCGGCGCGGGCGAAATGGCTTATCTGCGGGACTTGCCCGCCGAAGAGCAGGAGCAGGCAATGCGCGAGATTGTCGAAAAGGGCGTCACCTGCATGATTGTTTCCCGCAACATTGTTCCGACGAGGGCGATGCTGAGAGTCGCGGAGGAGTTCAATGTGCCGCTTCTTCGCACAAGAATGCGCTCGAAGGAGTTTTCGACTGATTTGTCGCTGGAAGTCGGCAAGAAGTTTGCGCCGCGCATCAGTTTGCACGGAACGTTTTTGGACGTCAAGGGTATAGGCGTTTTAATCCGCGGCGCAAGCGGAGTCGGCAAGAGCGAATGCGCGCTTGCCTTAATCGACCACGGGCATTCGCTTGTGGCAGACGACATGACGTGCTGCGTAAAAATCGGAAAAGACAGGGTAATTGGCAAGAGCAACGACTTAAACCGCGGGTACATGGAGTGCCGCGGAATTGGCATAATCGACGTTGCGAAGCTCTACGGGGTTAGATGTTTGCGCCTCGAAAAGCAGGTCGATTTGGTTGTGACTTTCGTTGAATGGAAATCGGGAATACCCGAAGAGCGCACGGGGCTTGACAAGAATTACTTTGACATCTTGGGCGTTTCAATTCCGCATATCGAAATTCCCGTAAGACCTGGAAGGGACATGGCGCGCCTTGTTGAAGTTGCCGCCATGGTTCAGGCGTTGCGCGAAATGGGTCATGACGCGGCGGCGGAGTTCAACGAACGCCTGATTGCCGCGATGAGTTAAAGCTTTTGGGATTTTTTTATGGATTTTGAATATTCACCGCGGGCAAAGAAACTATGCTCTGTTTTGAAAGAGCGCATTGTTTTCTTGGACGGAGCTATGGGGACATTGATTCAGCGCGAAGGCTTGTCGGAAGACGATTTTCGCGCAGGAGTTGCAGAGCTTCAAAATTGCAAGGCGGAGCTTAAAGGGAACAACGACCTCTTAAACATAACGCGCCCCGACATCATCGCAAAAATTCACAGGTCTTATTTTGAAGCGGGTTCGGACATCGTAACCACGAATACTTTTGCCTCGACACGCTTGGGGCAGGAAGACTACGGGCTTTCGGACTTTGCTCCAAAACTCAATGCCGCCGCCGCAAAACTTGCGAGGGGGATTGCGGACGAGTTCGAGAAAAAAGACGGCAAACCGCGCTTTGTGGCAGGTTCTGTCGGTCCTATGAATAAGACTGCGTCAATTCCGCCCGATCCCAATAACACGGCTTTGCGAAACGTAAGTTTTGACGAACTGCGCGCCTCGTATTACGAGCAGATGAAAGTTCTGTCTGAAAACGGGGTTGACTTGTTCTTGCTTGAAACTTCTTTTGACACGCTGAACGTAAAGGCGGCAATCCATGCGTATTTGAGCTTGGTAGAAGAGGGAAAATGCAATATCCCGATTTCAGTAAGCGTGACAATTTCCGACCTCTCAGGCAGAATTTTGAGCGGGCAGACGATAGAGGCATTCTATGCGAGCATAAGGCACGCAAAGCCTTTGTTTGTCGGCTTAAACTGCTCTTTGGGCGCGGAGGGAATGCGCCCTTACATAGAGCAGTTCGACAGAATTGCGGAATGCTTCACCCACTGCTATCCGAATGCCGGGCTTCCCAATCCGCTTTCGGAGTTCGGCTATGACCAGCAGCCGAAAGACACTGCAAAATATTTGTCGGAATACGCCCGCGACGGTCTTTTAAACGTCATTGGCGGATGCTGCGGGACAACTCCCGCACACATTCGCGAAGTCGTCAAAGAATGTTCGAAATATGCGCCGCGAAAGCCGAAGAGTAAATCCGAAAGCCTTATTTTGTCGGGCTTGGAGACTCTCGAGCTTCAAAAGAAAAACGCCCCCTTTGTGTTTGTCGGCGAAAGGACGAATGTTGCGGGTTCCATACAGTTTAAGAAGCTCATTATTGCGGGAGATTTTCAGTCCGCGCTTTCTGTCGCGCGCAAGCAGGTGGAAAACGGGGCGAACGCAATCGACGTAAATTTCGACGAAGCCTTGCTCGACGCTCCGCAGTGCATGACGACGTTTCTCAACATGGTCGCGGCGGAGCCGGAAATTGCGAGAGTCCCCATAATGATAGACTCTTCGGATTTCGAGACAATTTTGGCGGGGCTTAAATGCGTTCAAGGCAAGGCGATTGTAAATTCCATTTCCCTAAAAGAGGGGGAAGAGGTTTTTCTTGCGCATGCAAAGGAGCTTAAAAAATTCGGAGCCGCAATCCTTGTTATGGCGTTCGACGAAAACGGACAGGCTGTCTCGATTGAGGACAAGGTGAGAATTTGCAAGCGGTCTTACGACTTGCTTTTGAGTGTCGGCATCGACCCCGAAGACATTATTTTCGATGCGGCGGTCTTGACTGTCGCAACGGGCATAGAAGAGCACGATTCTTACGCGGTGAATTTCATCGAAGCCGTGCGCAGGCTGAAAGAGCTTTGCCCAAATTCAAGAACAAGCGCGGGCGTAAGCAACGTTTCGTTCGCTTTCAGGGGCAATAACGCAGTCAGGGAGGCGATGCACTCCGTATTCCTTTACCACGCGCGCAAGGCGGGTTTGGATTTCGGCATTGTAAACGCAGGAATGCTTGCGCCTTATGACGAAATCGAACCGAAGCTCCGCAAACTTGTCGAGGACGTGATTTTAAACAAGGGGCATTCCGCCGTCGAAGCCCTCTTAAATTCCGCGCAGTCTTACAAGGACAAGTCGGGCAAGTCTTCCGCCGCGCACGAGGACGATTTCAATTCTTTGGACTGGGGCGAAAAAATGAAACGCTGCTTTGTAAAAGGCGAAGACGAGCGCATTTTGGAAGTTGTGGAGCATTTCTTTTCGGAACTGAAAAACCCACTGAAAGTCATTGAAGGTCCGCTCATGGACGCGATGAAGCATGTGGGTGTTTTGTTCGGCGAGGGCAAGATGTTCTTGCCGCAGGTCGTAAAGAGCGCGCGCGTGATGAAGAAAGCGGTAGCCTTTTTGGAGCCTTATATGCCCAAGGGGAATTCGGGCAGGGGAAAGGTCGCAATCGCAACCGTGAAAGGAGATGTCCACGATATCGGCAAAAACATTGTAGGCTCTGTTTTGTCATGCAACGGCTACGAAGTTGAGGACTTGGGCGTGATGTGCCCTCCCGAGAAAATTTTGGAGGCGGCGAAAAGAGTCGATTTGATAGGGTTAAGCGGGCTTATTACTCCGTCTTTGGTCGAAATGGCTAACGTTGTCAAGATGCTCGAAAAAGAGGGCGTGCGCACTCCCGTAATTGTGGGGGGGGCGACAACGAGCGATGTTCACACCGCGGTGAAACTTGCCCCTCTTTACAGCGGCAGGATTATGAGGGTTGAGGACGCCTCTTTGGTTTCAAACGCCTGTGCAAGCCTCATAACTCCAAACGATGTCTTTGACTTGGAGCTTAAAGCAAAGCAGGATTTCTTGCGCAAGAGTTTCGAGGATAAGGAGCGCGAAAACTCCGCAAGCCTCGTAAGCTTTGAAAAAGCCCGCGAGATGAAATTTAAGCAGGAATTTTCAAAAGATAAAGTTGCGCGCCCGATTAGTTTCGACTTGTGGCTTGGCTCTCATTCCGCTGAAGAGCTTGAAAAGTATTTCTCATGGGGAATGCTTTACTATGCCTGGGGCTTGCATGGCAGGGCTTTAAATTCCTCAAAGGCGGAAGCTTCAAAAGAGCTTTTTGAAGATGCGATGAAAATGCTTGAAACCTTGAAAAAAATCGCGCGCCCCAAGGCGGTTTGGCGGTTTTTCAGGGCGGCTTCGGACGGAGAAGACATAAAGCTTTTCAGGGCGGACAACAAGCTGCTTGAAACTCTTTGCTTTTTCAGAAATCAAATTCCGTCAAAAAACGTTTGCCTTTGCGCTTCCGACTTTGTCGCTCCCGTAAATTCGGGATTTTTGGATTCAATAGGGCTTTTTGCCGCGACTGCGGGAACGGAAGTTGCCGAATACGAAAGCGAGCTGAAAAGCCGCGGAAAAGACTACGAGGCAATTTTGGTTTCAACGCTTTCAAACATAATTGCCGAAGCTTACGCTCATTACATAAACGAAATCAAAATGCGCCCCTTTGCGCCCGATTTTTGCGCGGGCATCCGCCCTGCGTGCGGATACCCGATGTGGGCGGACCACTCCGAAAAAAAGAAAATTTGGAGCCTTTTGAACGTAGAATGCAAGACGGGCATAAGGCTTACGGACAATTTTATGATGAATCCGACTTCGAGCGTATGCGGTCTTTGGATTGCAAATCCGCTTGCGAAGTACATAAATCAAATGGCTGTGGATTCGTCCCAGATTGAAATTTATGCGAAGAGGAAAGGCGTATCCGCCGACGATGCGCGAAAGTTCTCCGCAGTAAAGGTTATTGACTGATTTTGCCGAATGTTTGCCAAGCTTAAAGACGACGGTTTTGAAGGGCGCATAAAGATGCGTTCCGACATTCTCATGCCGATATGTATGGCACTGCTGTCTTTAATGGGGCTTGTTTTCATATACACTTCTCAGAGCTACAATATGGATGAGATGTCTATCGCGCGCCAGTTTTGGTTTAGGCAGACTGTCTTTTTGGCTATGGGGAGCGTTGCGTATTTCTTCATTTCGCGCATGGATTACGAAAAATGCTTCGTGTATGCGCATTTGATATACGCCATGTGCATCGCTCTTTTAATTCCGCTTTTTCTGGAAGGCAGTTGCGGGATAAATTTGCCGTTTGTTGACAAGCGTTTCAACGCGACGCGCTGGATAAACATGGGCATATTTTCCTTGCAGCCCGCGGAAATCGCGAAAATAGGCGCATGCATCATGGTAGCCGCAATCTTGGCGCGTTCAAAAATCGGCACCATAAAGGAATCTCTTAAAGTACTGATTAAAATTTTTGTTGTGGCTGCAATACCAATTTTATTGATTTTTTTGCAGCCGGACTTAGGCTCTACATTAGTTTTTCCGCCAATGGTGTTTGCAATGCTGTATGTGTCGAAACTCTCAAAAAAATTTTTTGTGATGGCTTTTGCCGCTTTCGCGCTCATGGTTGCAATCGTTGCCTGGGATATTGTCCGCTACACTTCCTTTTTGGAAGAAAACAAAATAACGGCGACAGTGTCTTCAAAGGGCAATTTGTTTGGCTCATCCCATTTTTGCCTTCCGATGAAAGATTATCAGCGAAACAGAATTTTGGCGTTTGTCGCGCCCGAAGTTGTCGATAAGCTTGGGCAAGACGTAACTTGGAACGTTCGCCAGAGTTTGATATCTATCGGAAGCGGCGGATTTTTCGGCAAGGGTTTGGGAGAGGGTACTCAGGCAAAGCTGGGTTATTTGCCATCCGATGTGGCGTATAACGACTTTATTTTCGCAGTTCTTGCGGAAGAGTCGGGGTTTGTCGGGGCAAGTTTTGCCGTTTTGCTCCAAGGGGCGATTTTACTTTGCTGTCTCAGAGCCGCGCGCAAGTCGCGCGACCGTTTCGGACAGCTTTTATGCGCGGGCATTTGCGCAATGCTCGCCGTTCACGTCTTTATAAATATAGGCATGACTCTTGGCATTATGCCGATAACGGGTCTGCCTTTGCCAATGTTAAGTTATGGCGGTTCATTTGTTTTGACTTGTTTTATTCTGCTTGGTTTGGTGCAAAGCGTATTCAGGCACCGCCGCCAGTTTGATTAGTCGGGACGAACCGCTTAAAAATTAAGCGAAAAAATGAAAGAAGAAAATATTCAAGAAAATCAAAACACTTTGGACGAAGAGCTTTCAAAGCGTCCTCCTGAAGTCGCGGTTGAGCCTATTTCAGTGGCGCAGCTCAATGCAGAAGCAAAGCTTCGCGCAAAAAAACGTCCGCTTCTCGAAAAAATCATAAGGCTTTTGAAGCGCGAAGAGGGCCCTTACAAAGAGCTTGTCATAAACGTCGAGCCTTTGGAAAAACGCGTCGCCCTTCTTGAAGACGGGCTGATGCAAAAGTTTGAAACAGAACACGTCGGCGATGAAAGCATGGTTGGTGCAATCTTTAAGGGTAAAATCCAAAATCTTGAACCCGGCTTGAAGGCGGCGTTTGTGGATATTGGTCAGCCCAAAAACGCCTTTTTGCACTATTGGGACATTTTTCCGAGCGCGACAAACGACAATTCTTATGAAATTGTCCGCGAAAACCGCTCTAAGGAGCAGAAAAAAAATGCGGCTTTAAAGCTTTCAAACAAGGATATTCCCGAAAAGTTCCCTGTCGGAACAGACATCGTAATTCAAATCACCAAGACGCAAATAGGCACTAAAGGCCCGAGGGTCACTACCAACATTGCAATTCCCGGGCGTTATTTGGTGCTTATGCCCTACGCGGGGCAGTGCGGCATTTCCCGCAAAATCGAAGACAAGCGCGAGCGCGAGCGCATCAAGAAAATACTCCGCTCCATGAAAATTCCCGAAGGCATGGGCGTCATTGTCCGCACAGCGGGGCAGGGCAAGAGGTGGACGTATTTCGTAAGGGACTTGCACATACTTTTAAACATCTGGAAGCAAATCCAAAACAAAATCGAAAACGAGCCGGGACCGGCTCTCCTTTACAAAGAGCCCGACATCATCGAGCGCACGGTGAGAGACTTTTTGACGGAAGAAACCGACAGGATTTTGATAGACAACAAAGATGACTATGAAAAAATTTTGGCATCTGTTTCCGAAATTTCCCACAGGGCGCGTTCGAAAATCCAGCTTTACAAGGATAACATTCCGATTTTTGAACGCTACAACATCGAAAAGCAAATTACCCAGACTTTCCAGCGCAGAGTGCCTCTGCCATCAGGCGGAGAAATCGTTGTAGATGAAACCGAAGCTCTCACTGCAATCGACGTAAACACAGGCTCACACAAGGGCAAGGACGCTGACGGCAAAGACTTTATTTTGCAGGCAAATCTCGAAGCGGTTGCCGAGTCTGCGCGCCAAGTGCGCCTTCGCAACATCGGCGGCTTGATTATCATCGACACCATCGACATGAAAAGCCGCAAAGACCGCCAGGCCGTCTATAAGAAACTGCGCGAGGAAATGGAAAAAGACAAGGCAAAGAGCCAGGTTTTGCCGATTTCCCAGCTTGGAATCATGCAGATGACCCGCCAGCGCCATCACCAGTCAAACGCAAGCGAAATTTATTCGACATGCCCCTATTGCGGCGGCAAAGGCATTGTTAAAAGTTCGCGCACGATGAGTGTTGAAATTCAGCGCAAAATTGTGGCGATAGCCCGCGCAATCCGCACCCGCGAGGGCAATTCCAATGAAATTCCAATGCTTGTGATGCTACACCCCGAAAATTTGAAGCTCATGCAAAACGAAGACTACGAGTACCTGATAAATCTCGAAAAAGCTTACAACTTGAAGCTTACGTTCAGGGCTGATCCGTCTTACCACGTTGAAAACTTCCGAATTTTGGATCCCGCCACAAACAGGGTTTTGCGTTAATTCGGAAATTGCGAAAAAAGAAGCGTCTTTTTTGGCGCTTCTTTTTTTTGAGGGGTGAATAGAAGAGAAAATTTGACGTTTTGCGGTAAAATTTTTTTAAGCCGGGCTTTTTTCCATTGCGAAGTTAATGAGCATAACATTCTTTCTTTGGACTTCCTGTCTCTTCTTTACCGCATATCCTCTCTTCTCAAAAAACGGTTTTGCCGTTATTGAGGCGTGTACGGTAATTTTTTCCCAATTACCGGATTTTTCCAAAATGTCGCATATCTTCGTTGCAATGCCTTTTCGTTGGCAGTCTTTATGAACGAAGAGATAGTCCAAATAACCGTTCTTTGCAATGCTTCCGAACCCTACAATCTTCTCTTTTTCGAGGGCGACAATCGCGGTGTTTTTTATAAGCGCCAAATTCAGGGCGTCGGCGTCAAAATCTCTTGGCGCCCATGCGTCTAATTGGTCGCTTGTGTAATCTTTTGCGTTTATTGCGTGGATTGTTTCATAAAACAATTTGCATATTTTGGCGCAGTCAGATGGCGTGTATTTTCTTATGAGCATATTTTGGCGAAAACATAATAAAAAAATTGCGCAAGTTTTCGCTTGCGCAGTCTTTTGCCGTTTGAGTTATCAGAACGGGAACGGATTGTCGAGAGGCTTTGGCGCGGAAACTTCCGCTTTCTGCTTTTCCTGCGGGACGTACAAGCGCATTTTTTCGTCAAATGGAATTGCCTTTTTATGCACTTTTAAGCCCTGAATTACTATCGCCGTGTGCGGGCGCACGGGGCAGACATTTTCACAGGCTCCACATCCTATGCAGACGTCTTCGTGGACATGCGGAATATAGAGGCTTTTCTTTTCGTTAAAAGGTATCATTTCAATCGCCTGAACGGGGCAGTGTTCGGCGCATGCCGCGCAGTCGGTTCCGTCGGTATAAACAACGCAGAGTTCGCGGTTGAATATGGCGGTGCCGATTTTTTCAGACATTTTTTGTTTTTTTGTGATGAAGCGTATTGCGCCGGTCGGGCAGGCTTTTGAGCAGTTGTGGCAGTCGGGCAGGCAGAATGCCGCCGAAAAATCCATGTATGGCTGCATAAATCCCGACAAGCCCCATTGGGTGGTTGACGCCTTTAAAACTTGCGACTTGCATGAGCTTACGCATCTTTGGCATGCCGTGCAGTTTTCCAGAAAGTTTTCAATGCTGATTGAGCCCGGAGGAGACGGGAGACGCTTGTCGGCTCTCGCGCCGTCTATTCTGTATTCGGACGCTCCTTCCAAGACTTTCAAGCTGTGTTTTTGCGAAAGCTCCTCGTCGCCCTTCTTGCAGCCGAAGAGCGCGGTTGCCATGGAAGCCGCGGCGGCGGCAAAGCTTCTTCTTGAAATATTTTCGCCTTCGGTCTTTCGGGAAGATTTTGAAAATATTTTTTTGTATGCGGGATTTATTTTGTAGCCTATCGAGCTTTTTGGGCAGTGTGCCGCACAGTCAAGGCATAGAACACACCGCGAGAAGTCGATGTCTTTTTCCTTTATGTTTATGCACTTTGCCTTGCAGTCCCTTTCGCACTTTCCGCAGGAGACGCATTGGTCTTTGTCTATTTGCAGGGAGAACAATGCAAATTTTGAAAGCCCTCCCAAAAAAGCTCCGACAGGGCAGAGGCTGTTGCAAAAAAGCCTTCCGCTTTTTGCCGAAACCGCGGCGGTTAAAATCAAAAGGAAAATTGAAAAACCGAATGCGGCAACCGAGACTGCCGCAGTTGTGGCGGGCGTTATTCCGTAATAACCGAAGCTTGCCGCGCTTGAAGCCGAGAAATTTACCGCTTCAGAACTTATTATGAAGCCTGCCGACATTATTTTGCCGTAGAGCGAATACGGGTCAATCAGCCCCAAGAGCGCGCCGAAACCGAAAACGATGGAAATTGCCGCAAGTGTCAAAAATAAAACTCTAAGTGCCGTCAGCGGTTTTGCGTATTTTAGTTTTGCAAAATTCTTCTGCGAAAATTTGCCAACGGCAGTCTTTTTCAGAAACTTGTTTTCCGCGGGAAATTTTGCGATTTTTCTGAAAATGTCCATTAGTATCCCGAATGGGCATATGAACGAGCAATAGGCTCTTCCCAAAATCAGCGCGAGGGCTGAAAATGCCAAAAACGCCCAAGCCGAGGCAATGCCTATCCCCGCCAGAAACTTCAATAATGACGGCATAAATTGAAGCGATGCGGGAGGGTACATGTAATAAATTTTCGGCAGTTTGTGGTAAATGTCGAAAAATTGCAGGCTTATTGCCGCGAAGAACAATATCGCAAAAATAACTCTAAAAAGGCGCAATGTTTTCATTTTTCTAAAATTAAGGCGCAAACCCGAAGCGCCTCTTTTTTGATTTTCAGAGGCAACTCTTCAAGTATGCGCCTTGTTTTAATTTTGTTATGCGACGGAAATTCTCTTTACGTTCAATTTGCTTAAATCTGCAGTGCCCACTCCGAGCTTTTCGGCAAGCCCGATGTATGGAATTTCATTGAGAGTGTAGGGCTTGCCCATTCCGTACTGCTTTGCGACTGTCGCAAAAATTTGGACTGCGGCGGCGTCGGCAGCAACGATGTCGGTGGAGATTACCTGATACTTTACGACAGGCGCAAACTTCGGGTCTTTGCCCTGAGGTCCGTGTTCAAGCATTACATGGTATGCGTCAACGATTGTAAGAGAGGTCTTTTGGTATGAGGAGAAATCCGCGATGCACTGGGGCAGGTCGTTTCTGTGCCAGAATTGCCTGTCGAGAATGCAGCCCATGTAGTTTTTCATTGCGCAGGTGATTTTTGTGCCGCCGTGGTGCTTTAAAATCGGCATATTGATGAATACGTCGGCTTCCGCTGCGAGTTTGTGGACTTTCGCTTTCTTCAAAGAAACGCCTCTTGGAATATCCTGGTCGATGAACATGGAGTGGGCGTTGCCCGAAACCATTTCGCCTCCCGCTTTTTCAACTGCTTCGGCAGTCCCCGAGTGCTTGTAGCAGTCGTCTGCGGCGTGGCAGGTGTGGTCGAAGCAGAGAACTTTTTTTGCACCTGCGGCGAGGCATGCTTTCACTACGGCGGCGACCAAGTCAGGGTCGGTGTTTGCGCCGAAGTCGGGAGTTCTGTCCCAAGCGATGTTTGGTTTTAGAACGACTGTCTGCCCTTTTTTCACAAAGCGCGACATTCCGCCCATTTCGGCTATGCCTTTTTCAAACATTTGAACAGCCGAGCCGCCGTGTATCGCCACGAGGTCGGGCTGTTTTTGCGATTTTTTTTCTGCCGCAAAAAGCGAATTTGTGCAGGCGATTGCGGAACCTGCTATTGCGGTTTTCACGAAGTCTCTTCTTTTCATTTTTCCCCTTTTATTAACGATTTATAATTTATCGGTTTTGGCGAAATGATGTTTTAAGAATTTTCGATTGTCAAGTTTTTTGAAAATGCAATATCAGTTCTGTTTTTTATTCAAGTTTGAAAGTTTTTTCTCCAAAAATTCGCGTTCATTGGCAGAGAAAGACTCTTTCTTTAAGAGAACGGGAATTACCTTTTGCAGAAAATCGGCGTCGTTTGTTGAATTTAAAATTTCAAGGCATAGTTTCGCGCTTTCTTCTTTTAGATTTTTTGATTTCAAGAAGTCCGAAATTTCAAAAGCAAGTCCGAAATTTTGAAAGTTTTCTTTTGCCTCTTTTGCGGATTCGCGGGCGAGGGCTATTGATTTTTCTTCGTCCAAGTTGCCGTAGAGCAGGGCAAGCTTCCAGTTGAGCGCGAATTTTTCATTCAGCTTTGGAATGAAACTTTCAGCAATTTCAATCGCTTTTCTGGCGTTGCCGTTTTCGAGAAGGGACAAATTCATTTTGCGTATTACAGCGTATTGCGAAAGCCCGTCAATTTTGCCGTTTTCGATGTCTTCAAGCTGGCTTTGCAAAGTTTTTTTGAGCGGGGAATACAGCGGGTCTGCCAGCATAATCCCCTTCCAGCTGAATGCGCTCATCGAATAAAACGCGGCTTCGCCCGCTTCAAATCCGCGAGAAATATAGTGCATGTAAACATCGCTTCTGTGCGTGAAAGTCAAAAACGGCTCGTTGATGTAGCCGAAGGCGACTGCGGCATTTCGCGCGGCAAAACTCGGCGTCCAGTCTCTCGGGTTTGAAAGATTTTGCGCGGAATAGGAATAGATGTGAAGAGCCGACGCGCCGCTTGAATATTTCACGTCTTTTGACTGCGGATAGTAGCGCGGCATGTCGGTGTACCATCCGAAGTAAAATGCGGGGGCGTCAAACCTGTCAAAGTAATTGAAAAGTTGCGGCTTTTCGTCGGAAGAAACATCAAAGCCGAGTTCTTCAATGGTCTTTTTTGCGGACAAAAGCCACTTGTCGCCCGCGGGATATTTTTTTGACATGTCTATATAGGCGCGCCCCCTAAGACCTTTTTCTTCGGCAGAAATCGCGCTATCAGCAAGGTTTAGCGCGTCCGAAAAATTCAGCCCGTCGAGCCTTGAAACCGCCAAAAAATTTTCTTTTTTGTAATCGCCGCGCTGCCTGTTTAATCCGAAGAGCGGATTTTTTTGCATTCCGCGCAGTTCGTATTTGCCTTTTAAGAGCATTGCAAGTTCGGAATCTACACAGGCGGAGTTGTTTGCGGTTGCGGATATTTTAGCGTCGGGTGAAATCTTTTCTTCCGAAATTCTGTAAGGCACTCCTTTGGCAATCACTACATAATCGACATCGCTTTTGACAACAAGGGCGTGTTTCGGATTTTCGGAATTTAATATGTCTTTGACGGCTCCCCGCTCCTTTAAAACTTTAAAGAGTTTTTCCGCTATTTTTTTGTCGTAGTCTTCCCTTGAAATGTTTGCGGAGTCCTTTACGTCCAAGATAACGACGTTTTCTTTTGGGATTGAACGCAATTTACAATAGTCTTCCGCGAGTTTTTTGGATTTTTCCGAGTTTTTGTTCGCCAACACAAACACGCTGCCCGCATACAAATTTATGCAGGCGAGGGCTGTCAAAAAAATTATTCCGCGCAAAAATGGCATATCTTTTTTTTTAATAGAACCAATGTCGGCGCGTATTGCAAATAAAAATGTTTTACTTTGCGTTCAAATAGATTTGCTTCATATCGCTTTCGTTGAGCGGGCGGAATTTTCCGATTTTTTGTGTTCCGCCGTTTGAGCATTTTTTTGCGAGCAAAGAGGCAAGGTCTTCATTGATTTCGATGCCAAGATGGGAAATTCTTGTGGGCATTCCGACGCTTGCAAAAAATTCCTCGAACTTTTCTATCCCCTTCAATGCGGTTGAAACGGGGTCGGAGGCGTTGTTTTCAACTCCCGCGACGTTTACGGCAAGCCTTGCAAAGCGTTTTGGATTTTCAGGCAAGACGTATTTTGCCCATGTGCTCCAAATTGCCGCAAGCCCCGCGCCGTGCGCGACGTCGAATATTCCGCTTAACTCGTGTTCGAGAGCGTGGCACGACCAGTCGCCTTTTGTCCTGTCGCCTGTTATGTTGTTGTGCGAAAGCGTTGATGCCCACATTATTTCGGCGCGCGCATTCAAGTCTTGCGGATTTTCGTGCAGGATTTTTGCGTTGGCAATTACCGTGCGCATCAAGGCTTCCGCAATGGAGTCGGTCAGTTCGAAGCTTTCTGTATTTTTAAAATAGCGTTCGAGGGTGTGAAGAAGAATGTCGGCGCATCCGCTTTGCGTCTGGTAGTCTGGAAGAGTCAGGGTTAGTTCGGGATTAAGAATCGAAAACTTTGCCCTTACGAGGTCGTTGTTTATCGCGCGTTTGAGTTGCCCCTCGTCTTTTGTTATGACGGAAGCTTCGCTCATTTCGCTGCCCGCCGCCGCCATTGTCAGTATTACGCCGAGGGGAGCGCAGGCTTTCGGCGTTTTTGAAGTCGTGTAAAAATCCCAAACGTCGCAGTCGGGATTTGCAATGGCAAGCGCGATTGCCTTTGCGGAATCTATCACGCTTCCTCCGCCGACAGCCAGAAGAAAGTCGATGTTTTCCGCTTTGCATATTTCCGCACCCCTATAGACGTCGCAAAGGCGGGGATTTGGTTTTACTCCGCCAAATTCTACATATTCAATTCCTTCCGATTTGAGCAAGGTTTCGACTTCCTCTATCAACCCCGATTTTTTAGCGCTTTGTCCGCCGAAGTGTATCAGAACTTTTTTTGCGCCAAATTCTTTTAGCAACTTGCCGACCTTCTTTTGCGCGCCAAGCCCGAATTCTATTTTTGTGGGTGCGAAGTATGTAAAATTATTCATCGAAATTGAGAATTAAAACTTTTTATGTATTTTGAAACAAAGTTTCGCAATTCGCGCATGGCAAGTCAAACGTTTTCCGCAAAAACTTTAATTTTTATTTTGCAGTGCGGGGGCGATTGTCTTGAAAAAGCGTTTCCAACTGTCGTTGGCATTAAAGTTTTTGAAGCCTTCGTATTCCGAGTGCGAGAGATTGTCGCTTACGATTTTGTAGGATATGAGATTTGGAAATTTTTTGTGGAAATAGAAAAGCTCCATGTCAAATACGCAAGGCTCTTTGATGTCGGTTTCTTCCACGAATTTGTCGGACGAAAAACAGGGGACTCCGCCAAAGTCTGAGATTTTTGAAATTGCGTTCGGGGTTTCAATTTTTGCGACTTTGTTTACCTTGCACATCTCGCCTTTACTTATGACGTTGCTTCCGCAGTATCCGACGTTTATGACCAATACATTGCCGTGAAGAGCCGTGTTTTTAAGGGAAGAATTTACGCAATTTTTGCCGACTCCCGTCGTTATGCATGATATTTTGCCGTTTGAAGAAATGTTCTTTGAAAGCTTTTTTAGCCCGTATTCTTTTTCAATGTATTTGCTTTCATCGGGCATCGCGATTGCAAACAATACGGACGATTTTATGTGGGAACTGTCCGCGCAATTTTCTTCCGAACAAAACACAGTTTCGGAATTTTGCTTAACCGATGAACACGCCGCGACAAACAGCGCAAACAAAACAAATACCGTTTTGAAAAATGTCTTCATGAATTTTATTTTGCAGTGGAAATTTAAGTTAATATAAAAAGCAAAACATATTTGCAAAATGCCCTGCAAGTACAAGAACAAAAGCATTTCAAGTTATGTTTTTTTATGAAGGGATTATTTTCTTGTCTTTATTTGACAAAATACCGAAAAGATGAGAAATGCCTTTTGCAAAAAATTCATAATTAAATTTTTTGGCAAATATGATTTCTTTTATCCATTGTGAAAATCTCGCAACTATCTGAAATTTTGCGGGAGAAGGCGATTATGTTGATTATTAAAAAAATTAAACAGTAAAAAAATATCCGCCAGTTTTTATCGACTTTTTTTCACTGCTTTGCAAAAATGTACATTATATAGCTTATGAATTCAGATTCAATGATAACACATTCTTTTGAACTTCCGTTGGCGGAAATAAAGCGGAACTGGCGCCAAGATGCAAAGTATTTTTACGAAAGATTGGGGTATAAGCTCATACTTGAAACAGAAAGCGAAATGCTTTTTAAGGCAGGATCTATTATCGGCAATATTCTCTCTTTTAATCCCGCAAAAATTAAAAGGGAACTGTATATAAAAGAGGAGAACAATAAAATTTTTTGCTCGTTAAATGTTTCTTTGGATTTTAGAACTCAACCCAATCTCGAAATAGAATATACAGAGTGGGAAATTGGGGCATTCAGAATTTTTTTGGGCGCATATCATATTTCGGAAATTCCGCCAAAGCCAAATACAAAAGCGGCAGTATTTATTTATCTTTTGGGAGTTTTTAAGATAATATTCATAAATGCAGGCATAGCGGTTTTGGCAGTAATGTTAATAGGTTTTGCGCTTCGGTATGCTACCCTGAAGATGTCCGATTTGATGTATGATGGACCAAGGATAAACTTAAATGAAAATTTAAGCGGTACAGAAAAGGCGCGCGCGGGATTGGCAGATGTTTATATTATGCCGTTTTACGGTTTTTCTGAAGATTTGGCAAGCGCGCTTGCGTCTAATTTGTCTGAAGATTTAAAAATAAATGTCCGCACAACGGCGGCTCTTCCCATACCGGAAAACGCTTTTGAAAAAAACCGCCAACAATACAACACAGACGCTTTTTACAAGGCGGAAATTGATGCGGCTTGCAGATTGCAAGACCTGAAAAAAGAAACGGTTTTTATAGGGCTTGTTCCGGGAAGCATATTCATAAAGGGAACGCAATTTAGATCTGTCTTTGCGTGCCAGTTTGACTCACAGTTCTCTGTTGTCGGAGATTATGAAATGCGTTCATCGCATACTCCTGAATGGTTGTACCATACGCGGCTGTATAAAATGGTAAAGCGGCAAATAGGCAAAACATACTATAAAAAACCTCCGAGTGCGGATAAAAACAGCTTAATGAAATCTCCCGTGATGAGCGTTGCGGATTTAGATGATTTGGGTCTTGATTTTTAAAGAAAAAATATTGATACGCCGAACTGTTGCTGTTTTTACGCCGCTAAGCTGGTTTTGTCTTTATGACAGAAACTTTTTTCGTAAGCTATATAAAAATATCAAATGTTTTTCTGCGGAGGTTTTATGAAAAAGTTATTTTTAATGTTTTTTATAACATGTTTTTCTACGCGTCGGCAATGAAAAGGATGAAAAGCATTCCGGATTTTTTTTGCGAAATAAAACTTGGTGCAAACAGCTACGGGCAGTTTGCCAATTTCAATTTTGAATGTGTTGGCATCGGATTTTAATTCTCGGCATGAATTTTTCCGAAAATATTGCCTCTTATGATAAACTGTTTCCCGTCGCTCTTGTTTTCAATTATAGTGCCATCCGGAATCTTGAATTTCAGTTTTTCCTCTATTATTTCTTTGGAGTCGGCAACATTGTTTAACTTTATGCGTATCCAATATTTGATATCATTTTTCAATGCGGCGTTTAAGTCATTATCGGGATAATAAAGATTGGCTCTTTTTATTTCTACAAATTTAGGGATATAAATATTTGAATGTTCCAATTTTATATAGTTGTCGTAGATAATTTCCATTCTTGGCGGAAAAATTTCCCGTTCAGAATTTTGCCCGAGCTTAAGCGTTTGCAATTTTATTAATGTAGGATACAGCTTTTCGCCAAATTTCTTTAGTTTTAATGTAAGCACAAGTGAAGTTTCGGATTTTTTTGTCTTTTCGGAATCCATTCTATATTCAAAAACTTCTTCTCCGTCTGCCGTTTTTGCGGTTAATTCTCCTTTTGAAGCGAATTTTTCAATCAAATTCGTGATCATTTCCCCTTTGGTTAAAAAGCTGTCATTTGGCAGTAATGTCAAATATTCCCAAAATGTTTGCGGGGTTTGATTGTTTTTATCTTTTTCTAAAACTATGCACCGTTTTATGTTTTCTATATACAAAACAGATGAATCTCCAATGGTCAAAGCTCTTGCATTGTAGGGTTTGCCATCATAAATCGGGGCATGGGATACGATTTTTAACATTTGCTTGTCCGCGCCATTGTTGGTGAATTCATAATCGGCATCCGGAAGTTGTTTATTCATCTCTTCCGATTTGTATTCCGGATGGTCTTTTACGTGTTCAATAGTATATTTTACTGAAATAGGAGTAGAAATATTGCAGATATTTTTTTCAAATATGTCAGTAAAATCAACCGCGCCTGCACTGGTTAACGCAATGAAGCAGCATATAATACAAAAAATTTTTATTCGCATGTTTTTTTGGGGAATGGGGTTGATGTAGTTCCATTTACGCCGCAATCGCCGGCATCTTCTGTCCATTTTATGCATTCGCGTTCTTTTGATTCGTTTAACATATATTGCGCATAGCGTGTCCAAGATTGGCATGTAAATTTTTTATTCATCGCGCACTTGTCGCATTCGGGCGGAGGCGTTTGGCAGGTTTTATTATATTTTCCCCAAAAAGAATCCTTGCAGTAGTAGCCCCAATGCTTTAAGGTGCCACTGCATTCTACATCAGGTTCTGATTCGTTTGGGCATCGTTCCGACTTGCCATCTCCGCAAGAATTAACTTCTGCCGCTCCTCCTCTTGCCTTGAACATTTCAAAATAAGTCAACTCTATGTATTCCGAATAACTTACTCCGTATGCGAAGATTCCTAATATTATACATATTGGCATTTTTGACTTTTTCATTGCAAGCCTTGCGATTGGCATCTTTCAGCCTTTCCCGTTGTCAAGTTTCCTCTCAATTTTTCTGACTTTCATTGATGGGTTGTCCGAAGTTCCAATGTAAGAGATGTGCATACGTTCTCTCTTATTAGGATTTTAAATTATTTTTATAACTGTTTTGGTACCGGAATGTCAAATATTTTTTACGAAAACAATTAAATATATAAATATTATGCTATAACTTTTAAATCGGTTGCACATAAAATAGTTAACAATATGCTAATCTATCTGACGACAATAGGTTTAAATTTAGATTTTGGTTTTGAGTTTGATAAATTGTGGCTTCTATCCCTTGTTCTCTAAGGTTTAAATCTTTCCGAGAATAGACCTGTTTTCCGCCATTTTGCAGCCCAATTTTGGGAGTGGATAGGCGATTAACAGTCGAACGTGAGAATATTACAATTTGAATCTGCAAAGCAATAAGCATTGCAAGTCTGTTAAATACAAAAGATTATGGATATTGTTTTGAAAATATCAGGGCGCAAAAAAAAACGCAAAACTGTTGCTTTTAGTTTGCGTCAATTTTGCGTTTATTGGTTTTATGGGGTGGATAACGGGACTCGAACCCGTGACCCTCGGAACCACAATCCGATGCTCTAACCAACTGAGCTACATCCACCATTAAATAAAAGAAATAGAACAATCATATTTCTTTGTTTTGTCAAGCGTTTTGATTGCTTTTTTTCGGGCGCAAAAAAAATCGGGGTATGCTTGAACTGTACCCCAAAATTCGGACAATAAAAAAATCGGGGTTAGGAGATTTTTA
>URGP01000017.1 GCA_900547395.1 uncultured Opitutales bacterium
CCTGCCTTTGTTAAATTGACTCGCGCTCACTTTGTGAGCCGTTTGACTCGATACTGCACTTCCAGTGCATCTGAACAAGCTTCGCTTGAATTGCAAAAATGCGCAGGAAGAAGTAAAGTGGAATAGAAAGCAATGCAAAGATAACATAAGGGAACTGAAAGGAATGATGAAACAGATGAAATACAATGCTACAATGGAGTTTGAGAAGCTTGCGGAGACGATAAGCGAATGGTTTACACCAATAATCAGAATGTGGCGATATACGAAAAACAACGGCATAATCGAAGTGTTCCATCGGAAGATGAAGCTAATCAAAAGGCGGGCGTACGAATACAGAAACTTTGAATTTAAGCGAAGCGCGAATGAGATTTTGCCGTAGGCAAAAGACCCGAAGGGCGAGACGGTTTGCGCATGCAAACGCGAGTCAAATCTACAGATTGAGAGTGTTCGTGGAATGCGGGGTGAAACTATGAAATCCAAATCATCGAAAAATCGCTATTCCACTATGACCCATCTGTTATATTCCCGCAATCCCTTTGCGGCAAAAGAAAAACCCTCTCGAACGCTTTGTCCGAGAGGGTTTCTTAATTACGGGATGGACGGGACTCGAACCCGCGAGCTCCGGCGTGACAGGCCAGCATTCTAACCAACTGAACTACCACCCCTAAAATTGAAAGACTTTTACGCTATGGAATTGGATTTCTTTGTCAATGTTTTTATCTTAATTTTTTATTTGGCCTTGTTTATTCTTTCGTAAATGTCTTTTTTATGCGGACAGATTGCGTTAATTTGCATATTTTCCATATCCGCGTTTTTTAATTTGTATAATTTCGGTTCTTTTACTACATTTATATTTTCTTTTTTTATGCAGTCTTCCTTTTCAAGTTCAAATATCAACAGGGTTCCGATTTATTTTTATCTGGTTCTTCTTCCGCTTTGTTTTTTCATAAAGCTTTGGCATTTCACTTTGCGTTTGAAGATTTCAGGCGAGGACGCCGAGTTTTTGCTTTCAAAGGACAAGTTCTTTGTGATGTTTTGGCACAATCGAATTTTTGTCCTGCCTTATTTAAAGAGGGTTTTTCGCAGGCGAAAAAAAATGTCGGGGCTTGTCAGCGCAAGCAAGGATGGCGCGCTTTTGGCGGCTTTGTTCAATTTCTTCGACATAGATTCCATTCGCGGGTCGAGCCGCAAAAGAAAGGTTGCGTCTCTTTTTGAAATTGCGGAGGCTGTTGGGCTGGGCAGTTCGGTCTGCATCACTCCCGACGGTCCGATAGGCCCGATTTACAAGCTTAAGAAAGGCTCGCTTAAAGTTGCGGAATTTACAGATTTGGATATTCTTTTTCTGCGCGTTAATTACAGGTCGTATTTTACCCTGCCTACTTGGGACAAGTTTCAAATACCGTTTCCTTTTTCGAGTGTGGATTTGAAGGTGGTTTCCTGCCGCCCTTATTCGGATATCGCGCAATCCGCCCAAAAAGAGGGCGTTTCTCCCGTAGAATATGCGGAACATCTTATGGGGCGTTAATTTGCGCGGTTTGTCTTGCGGCAAATTTTATTCTTGAAGATTGGAAGTTTTTACAATTTATTTACGACAATGGGCGGCAGTATTTTTGGACGTTATTTTAAGGTCGCGACATTCGGCGAAAGCCATGGCGCGGCGTTGGGTTGCATTGTGGACGGATGTCCGTCTAATTTGAGCTTGTCGGAAGCCGACATACAGTCTTTTTTGGACAAGCGAAAACCCGGACAGAGCGACATTTCCACTCCGCGAAAGGAGTCCGACTCGTGCAGGATTTTATCAGGCGTATTCGAGGGAAAAACTTTGGGAACTCCCATTGCTCTTATTATCGAAAACGCCAACCAGAAGTCTTCCGACTATTCGGAAATAGCCAAGCTTTGGCGTCCGAGCCATGCCGACTTCACTTATGACGCCAAGTTCGGGATAAGGGATCCCCGCGGCGGCGGTCGCAGTTCTGCTCGCGAAACCGCGGCGCGCGTCGCGGCAGGGGCGATTGCGAGAATGTGCATGCCAAGCATTGCAATTCGCGCGTGGGTTGAAAGCGTGCATTCAATTTCCATGCCTTCGTTTGACGGAATGCCGTCCGAAGAGGACATAGAGTCGAACGCCGTGCGTTGCCCGCATGCCCCGACTGCTCTTAGAATGGTTGAATTCATCAAAAAGGCGAGGGCGGAAGGCGACAGTGTGGGCGGGGTAATCCGATGCAGGATTTCAAATGCGCCCGCAGGTTTGGGTGAACCGGTGTTTGACAGGCTTGAAGCCGATTTGGCAAAGGCTATGCTTTCAATTCCCGCATGCAAGGGGTTTGAAATTGGCAGTGGTTTTGCGGGAACTCGAATGTTCGGCTCCGCCCACAACGATGAATTTTTTGTCGGCGAAGGCGGCGAAGTCCGCACCAAAACAAATTATGCGGGCGGGGTGCTTGGCGGTATTTCAAACGGGCAGATGATTGATTTCAGGGTCGCATTCAAGCCGACTGCCACTATTTTAAAAGAGCAAAAAACCCTTTCGCTAAGCAAAGAGCCGACGACGGTTGTCGGGCGCGGCAGGCATGACCCGTGTGTCTTGCCGAGGGCGGTTGCGGTTGTGGAAGCTATGGCTTCTTTGGTCTTGGCAGATGCCGTTCTTGCGGCGGGAAAATCTTTGCCGCTATAATATTATGGACGCTTATTTGATATTGGGAACTCGAAACTCCAAAAGGCGCGCGATTTTGTGCGACTTGATTTCGCGCGGTCTTGGCGCGGAGTCTCGCGCGGCCGTTTTTATTTCCGAAAATGAAAATCCTTCGGAATTTGACGCTCCGCTTTCTTCTCTTGCCTTGGTAAGCAGGTATGGCGAAAACCGCATCGAATGCGCGCGCGAGGTTTCGGAAAAATCTGACGTGGCGTTTTTTGTGGCGGACGCTTCAAAGAACATCGCGGACGAAATTGAGGCGTTTAAGGAAATTTGCGACGCGGGAATTTTTAAGCTTATCCGCATAATAGGCGTGTTTGACTGTTCATTGTACGGCGCGGCTTTTGACGAATGCGCTCCGTTTTTTGACGCGATGTCGCATTTTTGCGACGCCGTGCTTTTGTCGAACCGCAGCGGCGTGAGCGGCAAAGTCGTGAATGAAATAAAGAAAAGGTACAAAGATGAATGCCGTCCGCACACATTCCAGCTTGCGATGAAAAACGGCGAAGTCGAAAACCCTTGCATGCTTTTAATTGACGAGACGCGCCGCATTTCAATGGTATTTGACGAATACGACCCTCTCGACGAGCTTGAGCTTGACGAGGACACTTTGCCCGACGAGCCTTTTACTGTCGAGAAAAAAGCTGATGTTTATCTTGAGAAATTGGACAACGGTTTGCGCAGAAAACCGATTTTAAACGGCGATGAGTTAATCGCGAGGTATAAAAATGCAAAATAATCCATACAAAGTTTCGAAAAATGTTGAAAGCCTTTCGGCTTACACTCCGGGCGAACAGCCGCAGGGCGGCGGATGGGTAAAGCTTAACACGAACGAATTTCCATATCCGCCGACTCCGAAAATAAAGACGGCGGTTATTGACGCCATGGGGAGCGATTGCGCGCCTCTTCGTCTTTATCCCGACCCGCTTTCGGGCAAAGTTCGCGAGGCTGTCGCAAAGCATTACGGTGTCGAAGGCAAAAACGTGATTGTAGGCAACGGTTCGGACGACATTTTAAACCTCATCATGCGCGCTTTCGGTGACGACAAATTGAAAGTAGCGGCGATGAATCCGAGCTATTCGCTCTATCCGGTATTGTCTAAAATGCAGGGCGCGGAGCTTTTGGAGTTTGATTTTGAAAACGAAACAAAACTGCCCTTTGAAAAAATTTTTAATAGCGGCGCAAACGTATTCATTTTGACAAGCCCCAACGCTCCTTTGGGCATTTCTTTCTCTCTTGGGGACTTGCAATGCCTTGCGGACAATTTTAAAGGGCTTTTGGTGATAGACGAGGCTTACGCTCCGTTTTCGGGATTTTCAGCCGCAAAGTTTGCCGCAGAGAGAAAAAACGTTTTGACCGTGTGCACTTCTTCAAAGGGGTGGGGTCTTGCGGGTATGCGCGTGGGCTGGGCTGTCGCCGACGAGGGCGTAATTTGTGTTTTGGACAAGGTCAGAGACAGCTACAATGTTGACAGGCTTGCGCAGGCGGCTTCAATCGCGGCGCTTCAAGACGAAGAATATTATGCGGAAAAAATCGGAAAAGTCGTTAAAACCCGCGAGGAAACCGAGGCGTTTTTCGCTTCTATCGGCTGGAAATTTTACAAAAGCGCGTCAAATTTCATATTCGTGATGCCGAGCAAAAACGGCGTTTGCGGCAGAGATGTAGCAAGCGGCTTGTTCGATTTCTTAAAGTCTGAAAAAATCCTTGTGAGATACTGGAAAAACGACATGAAAATTTGTTCGGGCTTGAGAATTACCGTCGGCACGGACGCGGAAATGCAAAAATTAAGGGAAAGCATACTAAAATGGATAAAAGAATAGCGAAAATCGAAAGAAACACAAAAGAGACTCAAATTTCCCTCGAAATAAATCTCGACGGTTCGGGCATCTACGAGGTGGATACGGGCATTCCGTTCTTCGACCATATGCTTTGCCTTTTTGCGCGGCACGGGCTTTTTGATTTGAGAATAAAGGCGTCAGGAGACGTGGATGTTGACTATCATCACACAGTCGAAGATGTCGGGATTGTGCTGGGGCAGGCCGTTAAGCAGGCTGTCGGCGACAAGGCGGGAATGAACAGGTACGGATTTTTCATTCTGCCGATGGACGAAACCTTGGCGCGCGTTGCCATAGATTTGTCAAACCGCCCTTACTTGGTTTACCGCGCCGAATGTTCCGAGAGAGTTCGCGATTTCAACGTGGGGCTTTGCAGGGAGTTCTTTCAGGCGTTTGCAAACGAGGCGGGCGCAAATCTGCACATAGAGCTTCTTTACGGCGGAGAACCCCACCACATTGCGGAGGGAATGTTCAAATGTTTTGCGAAATCTCTTGCCATGGCGGTTGAGAAAAATCCGCGCCGCGCGGGAATTTTGCCGACAACGAAAGGTTCCATATAAAATGCGCTCTGTTGCTGTAATAGACTACGGAATGGGCAATTTGCGAAGCGTCTTGAAGGCGTGGGAGGCGGCAGGCGCGAAGTCGAGGCTTGTTTCATCCCCGTCCGACATCGATGATAATGACGTTTTGGTTTTCCCGGGGCAGGGGGCGATTGTCGATACTATGAAGCTTTTGAAGGATACGGGATTTGACAGCGCGATACGCTCTTGGATTAAGGACGAAAAGCCCTTCTTCGGCATATGCCTCGGCTTGCAGGCTCTCTTCGAGTATTCGGAAGAGGGCGGGCATTCGGAGTGCTTGGGCGTCTTTAAGGGAAGCGTTAAAAAATTCGACGTTCCGCGCGAATTCAAAGTCCCCCATATGGGGTGGGACGATGTGTCGTTTAAGCCCAACGAAAAGCTCCTGCGGGGCATTTCAGTTTCGGGAGAGCAGTTTTACTTTGTGCATAGCTATTGCGTCCGCACTCCCGAAAGCGACATCGTTTTCGGGACGAGTGAGTATGGCGGAATGGAGTTTGTGAGCGCGATTTTGCGCGGCAAGCTCATGGCATGCCAGTTCCACCCCGAAAAAAGCCAGTCAAAAGGCTTGCAACTTTACAAAAATTTTCTTGGATATGTTTAGAGGTTGATATGTCGGACACTAATCAGAATAAAAACAGCGGCGTTGCCAAATTTGAAATCGAGGGGAAAACATACGATTTTCCGCTGATAACAGGCACTCGCGGAGAAAAAGCCATTGATATTGCCACTTTGCGCTCGCGCACAGGCTATATAACTTTGGACGAGGGCTTTGGCAATACCGGCGCGTGCGAAAGCAAGATTACTTATATCGACGGCGAAAAGGGAAAGCTCTTTTACAGGGGCGTTCCCATCGAGACGCTTGCGGAAAATTCAACGTTTATCGAAACCGCCTATCTCATAATTTACGGGGAATTGCCGACGCGCAGGCAGATGAGCGACTTCTCTCAAAGGGTTTTGCGAAACGCAAACATCCACGAGTCGATGATGCACTTTTTTGACGGGGGCTTCCCGTTTTCTGCCCACCCGATGGCGATTCTTTCCGCGCTTTTGAACTCTTTGGGCTCTTACTACCCGAACATGGTAACCAACGAGCGCGAGCACGACTTGGAATATTTTGATGATGCCGCCGCGCTTTTGATAAGCAAGGTTCGCACGATAGTCGCGATGTCTTACAGGATGAAAAACGGATTGCCGCTGATTTATCCCAAGCGCGATTTAGGCTACTCGCAAAACTTTCTCCACATGATGTTCTCGGAGCCGTATCACGAATATTATCCGCATGACGACATCACGAAGGCTCTCGACTTGATTTTGCTTTTGCACGCAGACCACGAGCAAAATTGTTCGACTTCGACCGTGCGCATCGTGGCTTCGAGCGGCGCGAATTTGTTTGCGTCTGTTTCTGCGGGCGTATGCGCCTTGTGGGGCCCCTTGCATGGCGGCGCGAACACGCAGGTAATCAAAATGCTTGAAGAAATCCACAGAAACGGCGGCGACGTCAACAAGGCTATTGAAGACGCAAAGACGGGCAAAAAGCGTTTGATGGGCTTTGGGCACAGAATTTACAAAACCTACGATCCGCGCGCAATGATTTTAAAAGAGGCGGCACAGAAGGTTTTGAAAGTCGTAAAAAGCAGTGATCCCGTTTTGGACATCGCCCAAAACCTTGCCGAAAAGGCGCGAAACGACGACTATTTCATCGAAAGAAACCTGTATCCCAACGTCGATTTTTACAGCGGCATAATCATGAAGGCAATAGGCGTTCCAACCGAAATGTTCACCGCAATGTTCGCAATCGGAAGAATGCCCGGCTGGATTGCCCACTGGAAGGAAGTCGCAGAGCGCGTAAAGGGCAGGATAACGCGCCCGCGCCAGATTTACCAGGGCGAAATCGACGTTGACTACATGCGTATGCGCGACCGCGAGCTTTCCGATATCGAGCAGTACGAAAAGGATTTTAAGAAGTCCTCGGGAGACGGCGCGTCGGAAAACGCCACATTCAAGGCGTAGGGGAGTCCGTCGGATATTTGGAGGCGAAACTTCCGAATGTTTTGGATTTTCGCCTTTTTTTATAAATTTTGGGAGCAAATATAAAAACAAGTTGTCTAAATTTATTTTAAGAGGATATGAATTTTTTAATTTTTATAATTATTCCATTGGTTATCGGGCTTTATGCGCAGGCAAAAGTTTCGGGCGCGTATTCAAAAAACGTTCAAATACGTTCGCGAAGGGGCATTACGGGCGCGGAAGCCGCGCGCAGGGTAATGAGCTCCGCAGGCATTGACGATGTCGATATAGTCGAAATCGACGGGCATTTGACAGACCATTACAACCCGACGAACAAGACTCTCGCGCTTTCCCGCGAAAATTACAGGGGAACGAGCCTTGCCGCCTTGGGCGTCGCGGCTCACGAAGCGGGGCACGCTATTCAGGACAAGGAAGCCTACGCGCCGCTTAAAACGCGCATGGCGTTGGTGCCAATAACACAGCTTGCAAGTTCTATTTTACCCATAGTTATTTTTGGCGGATTTGTGTTTTTGGGCGGGGCAAGCGGAATTTTGTGCATGGAAATCTGCATAGTGATTTATTTGATTATGACGGTCTTTCAGCTTGTTACTTTGCCTGTCGAATACAATGCGAGCGCGAGGGCTAAGGCTCGACTTCAAACCTTAGGCATATTGGACGAAGACGAGATGTACGGCGTAAACGAAACTTTGGACGCCGCCGCCCTCACATACGTTGCGGCATTTGTATCCTCTTTGGGCTGGCTTCTTTACATGCTTGCAAGCCGCCGCGATTAGGGCAGGTAAATTTTTTAAGATTAGGTTATAAAAAAATCTTCGGCGGCGAATAGTTTATCTATTATCTCTTCTATTATTCTGCCTTTTGGGTTTACGTCTTCTCCATCTTCTGTAAAACCTATTTCCATTAACAAACCAGTTAATTTATCACTTAAATCCATTGCTTGCTGCATTGTTAGTTTTAAACTTCTGCCCCTCGCATTGGTTCAAAGTTAAGCGTGCTTTGAATAATGTTTAAATATTCAATTTCGTCTTTTGTAAAAATAAAATTTAAAGTAGTTAAATTGTCTCTCATAATCTGCAATTTTTTCGCCGCACATCGTTAATCTATGCAAAAAAAGCGGCTTGGCAATAGCCAAACCGCCCAAATTGCGATATTCCAACCAAATTAGATGTTGTAGAATTTGCCGCCGTAGATTGCGTTTTCGCCCAATTCTTCTTCGATGCGGAGAAGCTGGTTGTATTTTGCAACACGGTCTGTGCGGCTCATAGAACCTGTCTTGATTTGACCCGCATTTGTGGCAACTGCGATGTCCGCGATTGTGGCGTCTTCTGTTTCGCCCGAACGGTGAGAGATAACCGCCGTATAGCGCGCTTCCTTCGCCATTTCGATTGCGTCCAAAGTTTCGGTGAGGGAACCAATTTGGTTTACCTTTACCAAGATTGAGTTTGCAACGCCTTTTTCGATGCCTTTCTTCAAGAACTCAGTGTTGGTTACAAAGAGGTCGTCGCCAACGAGCTGTACGCGGTCGCCGAGAGTTTCGGTGAGGAGTTTCCAGCCTTCCCAGTCGTTTTCTGCGCAACCGTCTTCGATTGAGCGGATCGGATATTTGTCGCAGAGGTCTTTCAAGAAGTCAACCATTTCCTTGGAGGATTTCTTGGAGCCGTCTGATTTTGAGAAGACGTATTTCTTTGACTTTGCGTCGTAGAATTCGGAAGAGGCAACGTCGAGAGCAAAGAAGATGTCTTTGCCGAGCTTGTAGCCTGCCTTTTTAACGGCTTCGGAAATAACTTCGAGCGCGTGTTCGTTGCTCTTCAAGCTGGGGGCAAAACCGCCTTCGTCGCCAACCGCGGTTGAAAGACCCATACCCTTCAAAACGCTCTTCAAAGAGTGGAACACTTCCGCGCCCATTCTTACAGCTTCGCTGAATGTGGGTGCACCGACCGGCATAATCATAAATTCCTGGATGTCGATGGGGGCGTCGGAGTGCGCGCCGCCGTTCATGATGTTCATCATGGGAACGGGCAATACTTTTGCGTTTGGTCCGCCCAAGTACTTATAGAGTGGCTGCCCCAAAGAAATTGCCGCCGCCTTTGCGATTGCGAGCGATACGCCCAAGATTGCATTTGCGCCGAGCTTTGCCTTGTTCTTTGTTCCGTCGAGAGCAAGCATGAGCTTGTCTGCGCTTACCTGGTCTGTCGCGTCCAAGCCGATAAGCTCGGGGGCGATGATTGTGTTTACGTTTTCAACCGCCTTGATTACGCCTTTGCCCAAGAAACGCTTTTTCGCGTTAAAGCCTTTGGGGAAATTCTTGTCCGCCAATGCTCCGTCGCGCAATTCGAGCGCTTCTGAAACGCCTGTTGACGCGCCGGATGGCACAGCAGCGCGGCCGAGTGAGCCGTCTGCGAGTTCTACATCGACTTCAACTGTCGGATTGCCGCGGGAGTCGATGATTTGTCTTGCTCTGATATCTACGATTGTTGTCATATTTTTACCTTTACAAAAAAATGGTTTTCAAGTTTAAGCAAAATTACTTCCGATGTTCTTTTATCTGTGTGATTTGTCAACAAAATAAGCGTTTTTTTGGGATATTTATTTTTTTGTTTTAACTTTTGCTAAGTCTTGCAAAGAGATATTGCGCCTTCTCTGAAATCGTATTTTTTGCCTTTTCGATTTCATTTTTTCGCATTTGTATGTTTTCGTTTGCGACTTTCGAGAGGTCGGAGAGGTCGTATAAAAATATTCCGCCAAGCTTTCCGCAGGATTTTTCAACGTTGTTTGGCACGGCGAGGTCCATCAGGAAAATCGGCTTGCTTTTCCTGTATTTTTCGGCGGCTTTCGCGATTTCCATATTTATGATGTGTTCGGCGTTTGAGAGGGCGAAAATTGCGATGTCGAATTTGCCGAGTTCTTCCGCGACTCTGTCAAAGCCTATTGCACTTCCCTTGACGTCGTCGGAGAGGGATTTTGCGTTTTCCCATGTCCTGCTTGAAACAGTTATGTTTTCCGCGCCCCTTGCGCACAATGCCTGGGCGACGCTTCTGCCGACTTCCCCTGAGCCCGCAAGCAAAATCTTGGTTTTTGAAACGTCTTCGAATATTCTTGACGCAACTTCCGCAGCAACCGCTCCTATTGTGGTGTTGCCGCTTCCTATTTCGGTGTTTGTCCTAATCCATTTTGCGCACTGTATCGCCTTTTGTATTACGCGGTTTAGAACAGACTTGCAGTAGTTTTTTTCAGAGGCGAAAGCGTACGCCTTTTTGATTTGCCCCAAGATTTCAGTCTCTCCTATCATTTGGGATTTTAGCCCCGAAGCTGTTTCAAAAAGGTGGATTATCGCGTCTTTGCCTTTGAAAATTTTTGCGCTTTCCAAGAATTTTTGGGGTGGACGCACTCCGTTTAAGGTTATCGCGCCAAGGCATGCGTTAAATGTTTTTTGGGGAGAGCCCACTGCGAAAATTTCAACGCGGTTGCAAGTCGAAAGCGCGAAAATTTCGTTTATTCCAAAGTTATTTAGCGCGTTTTCGCAGGCTTCTTCAAGGAGCGTTCCCGAAAGCGAATATTCGGCTATCATGGAGGCGTCGCATGTATCGTGCGCAATTCCGATTGAAAATATTTCGCAGTCGGGCGGCATAATCAGTATTTGGGCATCATTGAGCTTATTGCGTCGCAAAATTCGAGCAGCTTTTCGTTTTTGCCGACAAATTTTGCTATTGCCGCGCGCGCCTTTTCCACTTCTTTTTCGTATATTTCGGCGCACTTTTTAAATACGCCGTTTTCCGACATCATTTGGCGCAAGTCTTGCGGGGAATGGCTCTTTAAATTTTTTGAAAGTTTCGCGCTTTCTCTTTTGGGCAGGGTTTGCAAAAGAATGATTACAGGAAGCGTCTGTTTTTCCGATATGAAATCAGTGCCCGCAGTTTTGCCCGACTGGCTTTCCGCCATGTTCCAGTCGCAAATATCGTCATACATTTGATATGCCCTGCCGAGGGCTTTGCCCGCTTTTTGCGCGGCTTTTGCCCATTCCGACTGCGCTCCGCATTCAAGGCTTGCGCCCAAAAAGCACGCAAATTCAAAAAGAGATGCGGTTTTGCCTTCGATAATCGAAATGTATCTTGGCATGTCGGTTTCGCGGTTTAGGGCGAGAGTCTGCATTATTTCGCCCTGCGAAAGCGTCTTTACGACGGCTATCGCCCTTGATGAAACTTCGGGTGCGTTGCCGTCAACTGAAAGCCCCATTGCATGCGCGAAAATCGCGTCTCCAAGCAAAATCGCTGTTCGCGCGCCGAATTTTTTGAAGATTGTCTCTTCGTCGCGCCTCAAATCGGCATTGTCGATTACGTCGTCGTGAATCAAGCTTGCAAGGTGTATCAGTTCCACCGCCGCGGCACGTTTTTGCAACTCTTTGTCGGAATATTTTTTAGAAGGGGCCGATGAATAAACCAAAAGCGGGCGCAAATATTTGCCTTGCGGCTTTATACATTCCGCCGCCTGTTTGCGCACTTCAACATCAAAGCTTGCCGCCTGCTTTTTTAGATATGACTTCAATTCGGAAATGTGCTTTTCAAAGCTTTCCGCAAATTTTTCAAATCTGGCGTTTTGGTATTTCATTATGCCCTTATAAATAAAATAGTTTCTCATATTGCCGAAATTTTACAATTAAAAAAAGTTGAAAATACGACTATTTTTCTTTTGATGAACAATATGCAGGACAATCCGTTATATTCGATATTGATTTTCTTTGTCGGCGCATTCTTTTTCAAAATGTGGCTCGGCGACGCGCGTCGCGGCGGCAATTCTCCGCGCTCTTTCCCGGGGGCGAGTTTTGCAGGTTATCCGATTTTAATTTTCGGCTCATTGGGCGCATTGCTGATTTTGGCGCTTGAAACCGTTTTGGAGTGCCGCCTCGGATTTTCAGGGGAGCAGAGCGAGGTAAAATTCTGGGCTGTTTTTGTCTGGATTTCGGCGGCGGTGACAGAAGAAATTATTTTTAGAGGCTACATCGTCATTCAAGACAAGGGCAGGGCGGTGCTTTATGCGGGGATTTTTGCCGCTTCGGTTTTGTTTGCGCTCTGCCATCCGTTTTTATGGGATTACACGGCTGAAAGCGGCTTTCAGTCAAATCTGACGGGGAAGGCTTTTTTCAGTACGGCGTTTATTTTTGCAAATTCTATTTGGTTTTATTTGTTGCGCTTTAATTGTTATAACAAGACGCGTTCGCTTTTGCCGTGCATGGCAGCTCACGCCGCGTACAACATAGGCGTCTTTGCGGTCAAGGCGTTTCAGGGTTTCGTTGTTTGGGAATTTTAAAATGGCGGATTTTTTGAAAAGAGGGGCTTTATATCTTGCGCCGATGTCGGGATATACTGACGCGGCGTTTAGGGAAATTGCCATGGAAAACGGAGCAGATGTATGCGTGAGCGAGTTTGTGCATGCGCGTGCCGTTCTTTCAAAAGCCCCAAAGGTCTTGGAGAAACTGCGGATAGACGTTTTGGCAAGACCCTGCGGAATACAGCTTTTCGGCGGGGACGAATTTGAAATGGCGGATGCCGCAAGCTTTGTCGAGGAATACGCCAAGCCTGATTTTATCGACATAAATTACGGATGCCCCGCTCCCAACGCCGTTGACGCGGGGGCGGGTTCGGCGCTTTTAAAGAATGTTCCCAAAATGGCGGAAATCGCAAAAAAAGTTAAAGGGGCTTTAAAGAAAATTCCGCTTACCGCGAAGATGCGCACGGGATGGGGGGCTGAGAGCGTCTTGCCGAGAGCGGCGCTTGAGCTTGAAGAGGCGGGAGTGGAAGTTTTGGCAATCCACGGCAGGAGCAAAAACCAGGGCTACAAGGGAGATGCGGACTGGACTTTGATTGAGGAAACTGCCAACTGCTTGAAAATCCCCGTGATAGGCAACGGTTCTGCTGAAAAGTTGACTGCTTCGGAATTGCAAGAAAGCGCGTGTTTCGGCTTCATGGTCGGCAGGGCGGCGGTGGGAAATCCTTGGATATTCAAGGAAATCAAGGCAGGGTTAAACGGGGAATACTTTATTCCTCCGACTGCCAAAGAGCGCGTTGAAACCGCTTTAAAATATCTTGAAAAATCTCTGCAAAACCAGGGCGATGATTCCTTAAAGGCAATCCGCGCAAACTTGATTGCCTTTATGCGCGGGCATGGCGGATTTAAAAAAATGCGTTTGGCTCTTGCAAATTCCAAAACAATCGAAGATGTTTACATGGTGTTTAAAGGTTTTTTGAATGGGTAGGCTTTTAATATTTTTGTTTTTGGCTTTAGCTTTTGCGTCCGCGTTTTCCAAGGAAGCGCAGTCGGACTTTGATGCGGGCGTGTTCGCCTATGCCAATGAAGACTTTAAGACCGCAAAGGAGCGTCTTTTGAAAGTCGGGCAGGCAAACGATGCAAAGAGCCGCTTTGCGGATTTTCTGCTTGCTATGATAGCCGCAAAAGACGGAGACGCCGCTCTTGCGCGTTCCAAGTTTGAAAGGTGCTTCAAAAATTTGCCTGAGGGCAACGAGTTGAATTTGGCAAAGAATTTTGCGGCGTTTTGCGACATCAACGGATTTTTCGGGTATGAGGTAGAACTTCTTGAGCCGTTTTACAAAACCCACAGGGAAATTGTCTTGTCAGACAGCATGCTTGCGTGGCGTTTTGCAAGGGCGTTAATCGAGCGCGGAAAAAACGAAGAGGCGGGGGAAGTCTTAAAGGCATTGTGGCAAAAATATTCTACCCAAAAGAATGCGGACGGGGTTGATAAAATTTTGTTCGACGAAAGGGCTTGTTCGCTTTTAAAAGATTTTGTCGCGGGCGAAAACGGCGGCGGCGCGGCGTCTGCGAGGGCTAAAATCATAAGGGGAGAGCTTGAAGGGTTGAAATTGCCGGAAGACGCGGGAATGGGGCTTGTGTTAAAATTCTTGCAGCTTAAAAAAGAAGTCGGCGAAAGCGACTTGGACAGGGCACTTGACGAAAATTCAGAGTCTGAGTTTGCGTATGAGGCATGGTATGCGCTTGCCGTAAACATGTTTGAAGATGGGCAGTATGAAATCTCTCATTCGATGGCGGTCCGCGCGCTCAGCCTTGCGCCCGATTCTCTTGAAGACACTTGGAAAATTTACATTCTCTTAGGCGACTGCCTGCGCTTCCAAAAAAAATACAAGGAGGCGCGCGAGGAATATCTGAAAGTTTCCATGAACCGCAAAATGCAGGGCAAGCCCGCCGCAGAGGCGATTTATAAATGCGGGCTTTCGTATTTTGAGGAGGGAAAGTGGGCGAACGCCTACGAATGTTTCCAACGCGTTTTCATCGCCTATTTCGGATTTGAGGAGTGGTCGTCGCCATCGTACTATTACGGGGCTAAATCTCTGCTTGAATTGGGGGACAACGTTGGGGCTAAAAACATTCTCCGCGAATATTTGCGCCACTCTAAGCGTCAGGATTTGCCAATGTACCATAAAAACGCGGTTCTTTGGTCTAAAATAAAACTGAACTAAATATGAAAATTTTGGGGCTTGATTACGGACACAAGAGAATAGGGCTTGCTTTTGCAGACGAGCTTGGCGTCGCATTCCCGATACCTGCCGCGGTCGAAAACAGCGTCGAGGCGCGCCTAAACCACATCGCCCTTGAAATAGAGCGCAGAAAGCCAGATATGCTTCTAATCGGCTATCCCTACAACATGGACGGCTCCGCAAGCCAAAAAATGAAGGAAGTCGATTCTTTCATCGAAATTTTGAAGTCGAGATTTTCCCTGCCTGTCGATACTTCCGACGAGCGTTTAAGCTCTTTTCAGGCCGAGGCGGATTTGGAGGCTTTCGCTCCTAAAAAGTCGCGAAAAAAAACTGTTGCGGCGCGCCAAAAATATAGAAGAAGCGGCGATATCGACAGCCGCGCAATCGCAATCGTATTGCAGGACTACATTGATAACCGCCCCGCGTAAATTATGCCTAAGACACGATTTAAATGCCATTGTGCCTACGACGGCACCGATTTCAGGGGTTGGCAAAGCCAGCTTTGCGGCAACACCATACAGGATTTCATAGAGAGCAGGATTTCCGAAATTTTTTCAGAGAAAATACGGATACACGGAAGCGGCAGAACGGACGCGGGCGTCCATGCAAAGGCGCAGGTTTTTCATTTCGACGCCGAGTGGGCGCACTCCGCTGAAAACTTGCAGGCGGCTTTGCGTTCAGGGCTTCCCGCGGGAATACAGATTTTTAAAGTGTCCGTTGCCGATGTCGGCTTTCACGCAAGGTATTCGGCGCAAGGCAAGCGTTATGCCTACAATATTTTCGAGGGCTATGCGCCGCCTTACAAGTCCAGATACTTTTGGTCCATGCAAAGGCGCAGGCTCGATATTGAAAAGATGAACGACGCGGCAGAGGTCTTGCTTGGCGAGCACGATTTTACGGCATTTTCGGCAAACAGAGGCCATGAAGAGGACAATCCCGTAAAAACTCTGCGGGTTTTGAAAATCTCGAAAAAGGGGCGCGAAATAAGGCTTTTGACGGAAGGCAGCGGGTATTTGTACAAAATGGTGCGCATAATCACGGGGGCGATGGTCGATGTCGGTCTTGGGAAGCTCTCGAAATCGGACATAGAGCGCATTTTGGAAGGGAAAAAGCGCACAAACGCATTTCAAACGGCTCCCGCTTGCGGGCTTTTTTTGGAAAAGGTCTTTTATTGAATCCGATAAAAATTTTGTTGCGGAAATTTGCGGGAAAATGCAAAATATCCTTTAATAAATGATATATTTCATATTGACAGTTTTTTTCACCCTTGCGGTGTCGGCTTTCTGTTCGCTTTTGGAGGCGATGGTTTTAAGCACGAAGCCTTCTGAAATCGAGCAGCTCAAAAAAGTATCCAAGAGAAGGGGCGAGCTTTTGGACTTGTTCGTAAAGCAGATTGACCGCACAAGCTCTGCAATCCTTTCCTTAAACACAATCGCAAACACTTTCGGCGCCACTCTCGCGGGCATTTTGTTTGCAACGCACTTGTCGAAGTATTTCCAGTCGGACATATATTCAAAATACGCCTTTCCCGCGTTGCTTACCATCGCGATTTTGACTTTTTCGGAGATATTCCCGAAAAACATAGGCGTTTACTACCGCGCTTCTTTGCAGCCTTATTTCATATATCCGCTCTATTGGGTAAGGGTTTTGATGTATCCGTTTTCAATTTTCATGAGCAAGCTGCTTTCAATGATAACGCGCGGAAGGCAGGTCAACAGTTCAAGCGACGACGAAATCAAACTGCTTGCCGAAAAGGGGGCGAAAGACGGTTTTCTTTCAATCCAGGAAAAAGAGCTTATTTCAAACACCCTGACTCTCGACGACACTTACATTTCGGAAATAATGACGCCGAGAACGGTAATCGCGGCTTTGGACGAATCGCAGACTGTGGGGGAAGTTTTGTCGAGCGGCAAGGCTGTGCCTTTTGCCCGCATGCCCGTGTATAGGGAAACCATCGACAACATTGTGGGAGTCGTGCGCAGGCGCGACCTTCTGCTTGCCAAGGCAAACGACGAATATTCGCGCAAGGTCGGGGATTTTGTGAAGGAAGTCGCCTTTGTCCCCGAAAACGGAAGCTCTTTGAGCGTGCTTCGCCAGCTCATAAAAAAGCACCAGCATTTGGGAATTGTCGTTGACGAATACGGCTCCCTTACGGGCGTTGTCACTCTTGAAGATATTTTTGAGCATTTGCTTGGCTCTGAAATTTTTGAAACAGACGACATGGCTGTCGATATGCGCGAGCTTGCCTTGCGCCGAAAAAAAATGAAATCTAAAATTCAAAGGTAGAACTATGGACGGGAATTCGGAAAGCAACGGGCATAAAAGCGGCGAAGTGCGCCGCGCTCTGGTTTCTTTAAAAAAGCTAAACGAAGTCGCAGGCAAGCTTCCTTCTCCCGCTGAATTTGAGGATAGGTCAACGACTCTCAAAGTCGGCTCCGTAAACATGAAGTTTGAAAAGATAAGATTTATAGGTTCCGACGGAAAAGCGGAATTCAGGTGGTCGTATTCTTCAAGAATTGTAATATAAGGTTATGGGCAGGTTTTTTGTTTTAATAATTGCATTCTTTTTGGTTTCTTGCGAAAGCGTCGAGGAAGACGCGCGCAACACTCCGATAGGCAGCGTCGTTTCGGGAAAGACTAAGTCGGTTGAAAACTATGTCGAGCGCGTCAAAAATCAAAACAGGGCGGAAAATCGGGACGTCTGGCGACCCGCTTCAAGCGAGCGTTTTTAGCATGAAGCGCGGATTTTTTTTGCTTGAATTTGACGAGCTTGCCGAAATTTTATCTTCGGCGGGCTTTCGCGCTTTCAGGGCAAAACAGGTTTGGGAGGGCGTTTACAAAAAAAAGATTTTCAGCTTTTCCGAAATAACAAACCTGCCTGCGGATTTGCGGAAATTTTTGTCGGATAATTTTGAGATAAAGACAGCCTTGCCGCAACGCAAGCGCACTTCTTCGGACGAAACGGGCAAATATCTCTTTGAGCTTTCGGACGGATATTTTATAGAGAGCGTGCTTTTGGAAGCTCCAGAAGGCGAGGGGGACGAACTCCGCAAGACCCTGTGCATAAGCACGCAGGTGGGGTGCGCGCAAGGGTGCAGGTTTTGCGCATCCACCATGCGCGGCTTTAAGAGAAACCTCGATTCTTCCGAAATCGTTTCCCAGCTCCTTCCGTTTGTGAAAAACGGGGAGTTTGAGTTTGAAAACATTGTCGTTATGGGCATGGGCGAGCCTTTGGCTAATTTTGAAAATGCCGTGAAAGCCCTCTATATAATAAAGGACCGTTTCGGCTTCGGCGCGCGCCGCATAACGCTTTCTACCTGTGGAATTGCCGACAAGCTGAAAGAGCTTGCCGAAATGAAATTCCCTTTCAGGCTCGCGATAAGTCTGCACGGGGCTTCAAACGATGTCAGGGAAAAAATCATGCCCGTAAACAAACGCTTTCCGCTTGAAGTTCTCCTGCCCGCCGCAAAGGCTTTTGCAAAGTCTAATGGAAGAATGATTACCTTGGAATACATTTTAATCGACAAGGTAAACGACAGCTTTTCTGACGCAAAATTGCTTTCGGACATAGCAAACTCCCTGCATGCCCATGTCAATTTGATACCCTACAACAGGGTGGAGGGCTTGGATTGGAAAAGACCAAGTTCCGACAGGCGAAAAGCGTTTTTTAACGCCTTGAAGTCGAAAGGCGTGTCGTGCACGCTGCGCAGGGAAAAGGGTTCGGACATAGAGGCGGCATGCGGGCAGCTTGCGCTAATTGCGGAGCGTCAAAAACTTGAAAATATGTAGGCTTTTGCGTGTTTTGCCTTTTGCAAGGCGGGTGTGCGCATGAAAAAAAGATAAAAAAATCGCTTGCAAAAAATATGCAAAAGTACAATATTTAATTTTAAACAAAGACGCCTGTTATTGCACGGGCGGATTTTTATTCATTTTCTATAATAAACATTAACAATCCCAATTAAATAAATGAAAAGTAAGTTATTAAAGGTATTGGCTATTGCCGCAGTTGCGGCTTTTGGCTTTGGCATTGCATCAGCGCAAGAAGCTGCTCCCGCCCCTGAAGCGGCAAATCAGACGGCTGCGGACGCCGCCAAGAAAAAGCCCGGCGAACCCGAAAAAATTGCGGGCAAATCCCTTATGGACATGTGGAAAGCGGGCGGTATGACAATGTATCCTCTTGCTTTGTGCGCAATCGCATGTATTTCTTTGGTTATCGTAAACGGAATTTCAATGCGCTCCAAGAAATTTGCAGTTCCCGCAGATGTAAATGAACTCAAAAAGCTTTTGAACGAAAAGAATATCGACGGCGCAATCGAATACTGCGAAAAGCACCCGACACCCTTTACAAACATCTTGGGCGCAGGTCTTTCCCGCGTAAACGACAAGGAAATCGACTGGGAAGCCATCGAAGTTGCTATGGAAGAATCTTCAATGCAGGAAATGGCGTCTCCCTACGTCATGGTAAACTATTTGGCTCTTATCGCGTCAATCTCCCCGATGTTGGGTCTGTTCGGCACGGTTACGGGCATGGTCAAGGCGTTTAACACGATTGCCGCCGAAGGCGCGGGTTCTGCACAAAAGCTTGCAGACAACATTTCCGAAGCTCTCATCACCACTGCGACGGGCATGATGGTTGGTATTCCCGCAATGTTGGGCTACTTCATTTTCAAAAACCAGTATGGCAAAGTCGTATCGGGTCTTAGCTCTGTAGTGGGCGACGTTTTGTATGTATTTAAGATGTCGTCTAAGTACGGTCCGCAGGATTTGGGCTTGGACGCGGTTGAAGCTCCCGCAAAAAAATAATTTTTCAACGGCAATTTTAAGTTTGTAAAATGAAAATTAGGGCACAACAAGATGAAGATACGGCATTTGAGCTGACGTCAATGATTGACGTTGTGTTCCTGTTGATTGCCTTCTTTATGACTGTTACAAGTTTCGCTTCTGCGGAGCTTGTAAAAGTCCAGATGCCGATTGCGGCGGAATCCAAAGTTCCCGAAGACAGTCGCGACAGGCAGTTTATCTCCATCGACAAAGAGGGGAACTACTTCTTGGGCGCGCGTCCTTCAAATTTGGATGAAATCGAAAATGCCTTGGCGTCTCGCGTTGCAAATCCCGATTTCAAGGGCGTTTACTTGCGCGCTGACGAAGCAACCCATTACCGCTTTGTAAGCGAAATTATGAAGCGGTGCGCCAATGTCGGCATATATAACATAATATTTGGTGTGGAGCAGCAGTAATATGGCACAAAGAAAGAAAAAAGGATTGGCGCTCGACAACGATAGTTTCAGCTTGACTTCGATGATTGACATCATCTTCTTGCTGCTCATTTACTTTATGTATTTGCCCATTCAGCAGGAAGCTGACATGACAGTCCAGTTGCCTATTCAGACGGAACCTACGGAAACAACCACCTTGCCGAGCGAGCAGGTTGTTTTGATTAAGCCCGACGGCAGTATATTTCTGAACGGTTCTTACATTGAAGACGCTCCGATTTTGAAGGCTCAAACGGAAAACAAAACTCCTCCGCACGAATTCACTTCGCTTGCGACGACTTTGACCCGTTTGAAGAAGGCGAATGACGGCGGCGGCAGAATGACGGTTGTTACAATCATTCCCGACGGAGATGCTCCGCACCAGGCGTCAATGTTTGTTTTGAGCGCGTGCGCGAAGGCGGGCATAAAGCAGGTGTCGTTTTCAGACGCGATTTAAGCTAAAAGGTTTTTCAGATTTTCCAAGGCGCATTTTTTACAATGCGCCTTTTTTATTTCTTTTTTATCTTGACATATTTAATAAGTTATTATCCTGTATTATCAGTTTTTATTAAAAAATAATAAAATAATCTAAAAATGAAGAGCGAAAAAGAAAGACAGTTTGAAGAGTTTGAATATCTGTTTCCCACAAAGCAGGAATGGTTCAGCCCTAAGGAAGTTGGCGAAATAATAGGCAGAAGCGACCAGTTTGTGCGAAACAGCTTTCACAGCGGAAAGATAATGGGGCATCAAGGCAACGGTTGCGCCCCGAAGGGCTATGAAAAGCGCGTTTACATGTTGATACATAAAACAATGCTCCAGCTTTATCTTTTGGAAACGGCAAATTATACGTCTGATTTGTTCATGGAAAGGCTTTTTGCCATTGTTTCAAGGTGTTCACAGTTTCAGCTTTTCAAATTGGAAAAGTTTTTAAAAGACATTTTGTATTCTAAGAGGCGTTAAAAAGAGTTGAATTTTGGCGTTAAAAGGAGTTTTATTTTTAATAATGAAACCATTTTTTAAGCAGGAGCAGAAATTGTGCGAAAGGCGGATAACGGATTGTTTGCGCAAGCTGGACGCGGGCTGCTGCGGTTTTGAATTTTACGAAGAGACCGACAGCACGAATTTGCGGGCAGTGGAATATCTGAAAAATGGAAAGACTCCTTTTGCGATTGTCGCCGCGCACCAAACAGACGGAAAGGGAAGATTTGACAGGTCTTGGCGGGATTTTTCGGGGCGGAGCATCTGCATTACCTGCGGTTTCGGATTGAAAGGAGTGTCCTCCGAAGTCGTGGAAAAATTTTCCATCCTTGCAGGCGTAAATGTTGCTTCAACCCTTTCAGATTATTGCAAATGTCGGCTAAAAATAAAGTGGCCGAACGACATTTTCTTTGAAGGCAGGAAATTGGGCGGAATGATTGGGCAATGCTTTCTCGAGGGCGGAAAACTTGATACGATGATTTTCGGCATAGGCGTAAATTTTGGCAAAATAAATTCTTTTGACGGCGGAAATCCCGTTTCAATGGAAGAGTGCGCCAATGCTGAAATCGAGATAAACGAGGCGTGCGCGCTTGTGGTAAATTCCGTTTTTTCGGCTTTTAAAACTTTGTCGGAAAATCCCGAAACGGATATTTGCAAAATTTTTGAGCCGTTTGATTTTTTGCGCGGAAAAGTTATTTCCGTAAACAATTTCAATAATCTCCTGTGGGGTACCGCCGCAGGGGTCGATTCCAAAGGCAGGCTTTTATTGGAAACGGAAAGCTTGGGAACAGTTGCCTGCGGAGCGGGTGAAACCACGATTTTGAAGGATTTCAAGTGAAGATTTTTACGATAGACATCGGCAACACGCATACACATTGCGCCTTGGTTGAATGCGGAAAGGTTTTGAGCGTTTCAGATTTCGACACCTCTGCATTTGCCTGCGATTTCAATTTTTCGGGCTTGAAGGGCGATGGTTGCGGCGTTGCATGGTGCTCGGTTGTTCCCAAAATAAACCCGAAAATATCGGAAAATTTTGCCAAGTTCGGCATTCCAAATTTTCAGCTTTCCTCGAAAAATTCCCCTATGCCCTTGGACGTAAAAAATCCGGAACAAGTGGGGCAGGACAGAATCGCGGCGGCAATCGGGGCAGGGAAATTTTTTGAGCCGCCGTACATAGTGGTTGACATGGGAACTGCGGTCACCATTGATTTGGTTGACAAATTCGGAAGATATGCGGGGGGCGCGATTGCCCCGGGGCTATACGCTTTTACCGCGTACTTGTCGGAAAAAACCGCCCAGTTGCCTATGATAAATCCGAAAGATGCCGATTTTAATCTTGTGATAGGCAAAAACACGCTCGAAGCCATGAATGTCGGGTGCGTCAAAGGTTTTTGCAAGCTTGTTGACGGTATTATCGGCGACTTCGAAAGAAATTTTTTTGGCAAATCCGCCGCGGAAAAGACAATTTTTACGGGCGGAAGCGCGGGTGTTTTGCCCGAAAACTGGATTGCGGGCAGGCTTGTCGAGCCGAGCCTTGCAAACATCGGGCTTGCAATGGCATTTGAAATGGTTTCTAAATAAATACATATCATGAAAAAATTATCTATCATAATGATTGCGGCGGCGTTGGCTTTGTCGGCTTATGCCGCAAATACGGATGTTTTGAAAGACAAGTCGAACTTTTCCAAAGTGGAACTGTTTGCCGAGGACAGCGTATTTTCAAATCCGCAAATAAATGCGGAAGTTGTCAAGGCTTACGAGGCAAATCCCGACGCCTATTCCGACAAGGAACTGTTCCCCGTCGCAATTTGTTATATGACTTTGCACCGACCCGAAAAAACAAAGGCGATGCTTGAAAAATACATTGCCTCCTCTCCGAACGACGCAAAGGCGATACGCACTTACGCCAATATTTTGGCAGTTTTCGGCGATTTTGAAAACGCCCTGTCAAACTTCAAAAAATCCTACGCGCTCGGCGACAAGGAGTCTGCCAAGCTCATCGCTTTAATTCTTTTACAGACGAACAGAATTGACGACGTAAAGGAATATTTGCCCGAACTTTCGGAATTTGCAAAGACGGATTTGGGTGTATTGAACATTCTGCTTTCGTACGCCTATCGCAACCAGAATAATAGGGACGTGGAGCTTGCAAAGCGTTCCATAAACGCCGCCCAAGCAGGCGAAATGCTGAAAATTTCCTCTCTCGACACCTTCGTGATGGTGCTTAATTTATATATGGTCGAAAAGGGTGTCTGGAACGCAAATTCGCTGATTTTGCCGGCGAGGGGGGCGATGTTGAGCGGACATTGGGGGCTTGCTCGCTCTTTGTATTCGGAAATACTCGAAGCAAATCCGAACAATATTGACGCCTTGAAGGGAAAGAGCATTGTCGAGTTCAACTTGGGCGGAATAAACGAGGCTTCAGCCCTGCTCGACAAAATTTTGGCGTTGGGCGACAAGTCGGTCATAAACGACGCGATGGAGCTTTTTATCGTTTCAAAGAACCAGGGCATCTTTGAAAAGTACAAAAAGAATTTTGAAAACTTCGACTTTTCGCCGAAAGTGCGCCTTGCGATGCTTGGGTTTGCCGCCAACACCGACGGAAGGGCGGACATGCTCTTTATGGCTTTGAGCGGCGAAGGCGTCAAGCCTCTGCTTGAAAACGAGCGCATTGCAGGCGAGATAAAAACGGTTTTGAAAAAGTATGAAAGCGATCCGCGCTCAAAGGAATTTTTGAAAAAACTTTCAAAGTAAATGTACCAGCCCAAGAAAAAAAAGAAGACGGACTATGCCGCGCTCAACAGCCCGTTTATGAGAATACCCAAAATGAGGGTCGAGGCGGCGAGGGCGCTTCTCGACCTCAAATTCAAGGAAATCTACGAATTGAAGGGGCGCGCGCCGGAAGCCATTTTTGAAGACTTGAAAAAAATCCGCATAAAAACCGACGCGGATATGTTAAACTATTTTAAAATCGCAGTTGATTTTGCGGAAAAAGAAGATGAATAAAGAAGATAAATTGATTTTGGGAGGCAGGGAATTTTCTTCCCGCCTTTTTGTGGGAACGGGAAAATTCTCGTCAAACGACGCCATGAAGCTCGCTCTCGATTCTTGCGGGGCGTCTCTTGCAACAGTCGCCTTGAAGCGCGCAAATCTCGCTTCGGAGCACGATGAAAGCGCAAACATTTTGGACTATCTGGATTCGTCGAAATATTTGGTTGTTCCAAACACTTCGGGCGCAATGAATGCCGAAGAAGCGGTGCGCATTGCGCGTCTTGGGCGCGCGGCGGGTCTTGGAGATTTTGTGAAACTTGAAGTTCATCCCGACCCTAACTATCTTTTGCCCGATCCCGTTGAAACGTTGAAAGCGGCTGAAATTCTCGCAAAAGAAGACTTTAAGGTTATGGCTTACATGAATGCAGACCCCGCGCTTTCAATGCGCTTGCAGGATGCGGGCGTTGCCGCCGTCATGCCTCTTGGCGCGCCAATCGGCACTAACAGGGGTATTGAAACCCGCGCCCAGATTGAAATCATAATAGAGCAGGCAAAAGTACCCGTCGTTGTTGACGCGGGCATAGGAATGCCGTCCCACGCCGCGCTTGCAATGGAAATAGGCGCGGACGCGGTTTTGATAAACACGGCAATCGCAATCGCAAAAAATCCCGCAGAAATGGCTAATGCTTTTGCCAAAGCGGTTGAAGCGGGCAGGAGCGCATATCTTATGGGGGCGTCTTGCGCGGTCTCCTTAAAGGCGTCGGCAACAAGCCCTCTTACTGGTTTTTTGAACGGATAGAATATGGGTTTTTTTGAAGAGTTTGACCCCGCCCAAGCCTTGTCTTTGGCGGAAATTTCAAGAAATTCGACCCGCGCCGACGTCGAAAGGGTTTTGTCGAAGTCGGGCTTGAAAAGCATTGAAGATTTTGCGGTTTTGATTTCTCCTGCCGCGGATTTTTATTTGGAAGACATGGCTCAACGCTCGTCTCTTATAACGGAGCGCAATTTTGGCAAGACAATCAGGATGTTCGTGCCTCTTTATGTAAGCAACGTGTGCGTGAATAATTGCAGGTACTGCGGCTTTGCCAAGCGCAACAATATCGAACGCAAAACTCTTACACTGGAAGAAGTCAGGGCGGAAGTTGACGCGACTTACAAAATGGGGTTTCGCTCAATTTTGCTTGTTGCGGGAGAAAGCCCCAAGCTCGTGAACTTGGGCTATATGGACGAGTGCATAAAAATCGCGGCTAAAAGATTTCCGTCCATTTCAGTAGAAATTGCGCCGTCTCCTGTTTCGGTTTACAAAAGTTTTGTCAAAAACGGCTGCGAGGGGCTTACTGTATTTCAGGAAACTTTCGACAGCGAAGTTTACAAATACATGCATCCGTCGGGTCCGAAATCCAACTTCAAGTGGCGTCTTGGAACTCCCGAACGCGCCCTCGAAGCGGGAATGCGCGTAGCGGGGCTTGGCGCGCTTTTCGGATTGAACGACTGGCGGTATGAAATTATTTCATGCGCAATTCATGCAAAATATCTTTACAGGAATTTTTACAGGGCAAGGATAGGCATAAGTTTGCCGCGAATGAGACCCGCCGCGAGCGGCTTTCAGCCAACGCCTGAATTTGTGCCGACAGACAGGGAGCTTGTGAAAATCATTTGCGCTTTAAGAATTGTTTTCGAGCATCTTGCAATCACCGTTTCCACAAGGGAGCCGCGCTATTTGCGCGACGGACTCGTAGGTCTTGGCGTAACTCAGATGAGCGCGGCAAGCTCTACTCGCCCTGGCGGATATGCTGAGCATGAAACGGCGGAAGGGCAGTTTGACATCGATGACGACAGGTCTGTCGAAGAGTTTGCAAATATGATAGCTTCAAAAGGCTACGAGCCCGTTTGGAAAGACTTTGATTTGGGCTTTATCGAACAACAATCTTGACGGATTGCGGTTTTTTTGCGATTTTTACAATACCGTGGAATGATTTATACAGATTTAAACAAAGGTGTGGATGTAGGCTCGAGCGCGCATTTGATAGAGCTTGACGGCGTACGCGTGCTTGCAGACTGCGGAATGCACCCGAAAAAAGTCGGCATTGAGGCGTTGCCCGATTTGAACGTGGTATTGGACGACACTTTGGATTTTATCGCTATTTCCCATGCGCATCTCGACCATGTCGGAGCTTTGCCGATAATTTCGCGCAGGCAGAATTTCGCCTCAATTCTTGCAAGCGAGGTCACTTCCGACCTGTCTTTGAGAATGCTTCGCAATTCGCGCAATGTTATGGTTCGCCAGCGTGAAGAGCTGGGCATTGCGGAGTATCCCCTGTATTCTTTTGAGGACATCGACGCGCTTCGCCCAAAAATTTTGCCGTTTGGCTTTAATCGCCCACGGGCGTTTGAAGTCGAAGGCAAGAGGGTTGAAGTCGAATTTTTCCAGTCGGGGCATATTCCGGGGGCTTCGGCGATTTCTTTCAGGACTTCAAAGCAGTCTGTTCTTTATACGGGCGACATTTCGTTTAACGCCTCCCAGCTCATAAAGGGCGCGAACATTCCAACTCGGAAGTATGACGTTTTGATAATGGAAACCACGAGGGGCGAGCGCGAAAGAAGCGAAAGCTATCAGGACGAATGCGCGAGGTTTATCGAAAGTGTTGGCAGGGTTTTGCGCGACGGCGGCAGCGTTCTTGTGCCCGCGTTTGCGCTTGGCAGAATGCAGGAAATTTTGCAGCTTGTAAAAAACGGCAGAAAAAGCGGGCTTATTCCCTCTGAATTTCCCGTATTCGCGGCGGGGCTTGGCATAGACATTTCTGAATACATGCTAAGGCAGTCCCGAAAGAACGTCGGGGTAAGTTTCGACAAAACCGCCTACGAGTTGATTCAGCCGTTCAGGGATGAAATCGTGCCCGCGAAAGATTTTTCCCAAAAGGGAATTTATATTTTCGGAAGCGGAATGATGGTTGAAAACACTCCGAGTTACGCTGCCGCGGCGGCTATCATGGACCATCAGGAAAATGCCATCTTTTTTGTAGGATACTGCGATCCCGACACTCCCGGGGGAAGGCTTTTGAAGAAGGCTAAGGGCGATGAAACATTCGTATTCCAAAATTTGGGCTATATTGCGCGCGTAAACTGCAAGGTTGACAAATTCGATTTAAGCTCGCACGCCGATAGGGGCGAACTCATTGACTTTGCACTGAGGTGCGATCCGCGCGTAATCGTTTTGACACACGGTTCAGAGGAATCGAGAAACTGGTTTATGGACGAGCTTCTCGACATCGCCCCGCATATCGGTGTTGAAATAGCATCTCCATCGGTTCCCGTGGAACTTTGACAAAAAGTCTTTCATCTTGACTTGACTTGGCGTTCTGCCATTATCGGTCTTTAACAATCGGGTTGGAAAACAGTCCCACGATTGTTGTTTAAACATGAATAAGAAAGCAAAAATACTCGTAGCAGATCCCATATCCCCTAAAGGTGTGGAATTATTGAAACAGCAGGGCTTGGACGTTGTCGAAGCCTATGGCTCGACTCCGGAACAGGTCAAGGAGCTTATAGCTGACGCGGAAGGCGTCATTGTCCGCTCCGAAACCAAAATAACTTCAGACGTCCTGTCTTGCGCAAAAAAGCTTAAGGCTGTCGGCAGGGCAGGGGTTGGCGTTGACAACATCGACATTCCCTCCGCGACAGAAAAGGGCGTTGTTGTGATGAATACCCCCACGGGCAACACCATCGCGACTGCCGAACTCACATTCACGCACATTATGTGCGGCACACGCCCCATCGTTCAGGCAAACAATTCAATACGCGAAGGCAAGTGGGACAGAAAAACTTTCAAAGGCAGCGAGCTTTTCCACAAGACTTTGTTTATCTTGGGCATGGGCAGAATCGGCTCTGAAATCGCAAAGCGCGCGCAGGCGTTCCAAATGACGGTTTTGGCTTACGACCCATTCCTCACCGAAGCCCGCGCCAAGAGCTTGGGCGTTGAGCTTATCGCAAATCTTGAAGACGGCTTGCCGAGGGCTGACTACATCACTGTTCATATGCCTTTGACGCCCGCCACAAAATACATGCTAGACGAAAAGGCTTTCGACAAAATGAAAAAAGGCGTCCGCGTGTTCAACTGCGCCCGCGGCGGCATCATCAAGGAAGCCGCGCTTGTTGAAGCTCTTAAATCCGGCAAAGTCGCGGCGGCGGGATTGGACGTTTACGAATCCGAACCGTTTGCAAAAGACAGCCCTCTTCGCGAATTTCCGAATGTTGTGTTTACTCCGCACTTGGGCGCGTCAACAAAGGAAGCGCAGGAAGCGTGCGGCATAGAAGTTGCCGAACTCATTGCCGCCGCGGTTAAAGACGGCGTAATCCGCAACGCGGTGAATGCTCCGAGCGTCAATGCCGAAACATTGGCGGCAGTAAAGCCGTATGTAGGACTTTGCGAAAAGCTTGGCACTTTAATCCAGCAAATATCTGCAAACAAGGTTCAAAAGCTCAAAGTCTCCTTCTACGGAAAGTTGAGCCAGCTCGACAACAAGCTTTTGATGCTCGCTCTCCAAAAGGGTTATTTGAAACTCGTGTGCGACAACGCAAACGACGTCAACGCTCCGAGCAAGCTCAAGCACTTGGGCGTCGAATTTGAAGCGGTAAATTCTTCCGCGGAATCCGACTATTCGGAACTCGTTGTGGTTGAATCCGTTTGCGAAAAGGGCGAAGTCCGCTCTGTTGCTGGCACCGTAATGGGCAAGGGTCTTATGCCGCGCGTTGTTAAAATCGACGGCAACGATGTTGAAATTTCCGCGAAAAATTCCGTGCTTCTTCTCGTCAACAAGGATAAGCCGGGAATGGTTGCGACAATCGCCGCAATCTTGGGCAACAAAAATTACAATATCGCAAATATGACCGTAAGCAGAATAGGCGCGGATGAAGCTTTGAGCGTTTACGAACTCGACGAGCATCCGTCAAGCGAAGTTGTCGCCGAAATCGAAAAGCTCGATTCGGTTGACAGGGTCAAAGTTGTTGATTTTTCATAGTTTTTGATGAATATAGTCGGCATTTTGATTTTCGGGATATTGGGATACCTCTTGGGGGCTATCCCGTTTGCCGTGATTATCGCGCGCTCAAAGGGCGTCGATATTTTCAGCTTCGGCAGCGGCAATCCCGGAGCGACTAACGTGAAGAGAGCCTGCGGAAAATTCGCAGGCAATCTTTGCTTTTTTCTGGACGCCTTAAAGGGATTTTTGGCGGCGGTTTTGCCTGTGTGGGCAAGCATGTTCGTCGAGATTTCCGACGTCCAAATTTTGTGCGTTGCGGGACTGCTTGCGGCAATCGCGGGGCACATGTATCCCGTATTTACCAAATTCAAAGGAGGCAAGGGCGTTTCGGTTACCATCGGGGGGCTTGTCGCTTTTATGTGGGCAGCCATTCTGATAGGGCTTATTATTTGGGTTGCGGCTTATTACAGCACGAAATACGTTTCGGTTGCATCTATTTTAATGGCGGCGAGCCTGCCCATATCTTCGCCGTTTTTGTACGGCGCGGCGTCAATTCAAACCGCCCTTGCGGTATTTTTGGCGTTTGCTGTGATTTACAAACACAAATCCAACATCCAAAGGCTCTTAAACGGCACGGAGAACAGATTTAAATGAAGTCGAAATATAAAATAGGATTTTTGGGAATGGGCACTGTCGCCCAAGGCGTATGGCGGCATCTTGAAGAAAATCATTCGGAGATGTCCCGAAGGCTTGGCGCGGATTATGAATTGTCCATTGCTTGCGTTCGCAGCATCGCAAAGAAGCGAGGGGTGGATATTCCCGTCGAAAAGCTCACCGAAAATCCCGACGACGTGGTTTTAAATCCCGAAATAGACATCGTTTGCGAGCTTATGGGCGGAGTGGACGAAGCTTTCAAGCTTGTAAAAAAGGCGATTGAGCTTGGCAAAATCGTGATTACCGCAAACAAGGCAATGCTCTGCGAAAAGGGCGCGGAAATTTTTGGGCTCCTTGCGAAAAATCCCAAATCGCAAATCTTTTTCGAGGCGAGCGTGGCGGGCGGAATACCAATAATAAAGTCTTTGCGCGAAGGTCTGGTCGCCAATAATTTTTCTTTGATTTACGGAATTTTAAACGGCACTTGCAACTATATCTTAACCCGAATGGAGCGTGAAAACGCCTCTTACGACGCAGTTCTTGCCGATGCCCGCAGGTTAGGATACGTTGAAGCCGACGAATCTTTGGACATCGACGGCATAGACTCCGCGCACAAGGCGGCAGTTTTGGCTTATTTGGCTTACGGCAGATGGGTGAAGCTTTCCGAAATGATTGTAACCGGCATACGCGACATCCGCTTGGAAGATATGATTTGGGCGCGCGAATTTAATTACAGAATAAAGCTTTTGGCGTCCATAAAAAGCGATGCTGCCGCAAAGAAAATTTCGGTTGCGGTTTATCCCGCGCTGCTTTCGCTTTCGGACGTCGTTGCGAACGTAAACGAAGTGTTTAACGCCGTCGCGCTCGAAGGCGATCTTGTCGGGCGTACCGTGCATATCGGAAGGGGCGCGGGGCAGAACGCCACCGCAAGCGCAGTTATTTCCGACATAGCCGACGCTTTCAAGGCTCTTAATTCCAATTCCCAATACGTCCCGCACTCTGCGCAAAACGGCGTTGAAATGATGCCTTTAAAGGACATAGAAAGCTCATTTTATATTCGCTTGGCAGTAAAAGACGCGACAGGCACTCTCGCAAAAATCGCGTCAATATTCGCCTCATGCAACGTCTCGATAGAGCTCTTGGAGCAAAAGAAGCACGAGAATGCAGACGAAGCCTGGCTTATACTCACAACCCATAAAACAAGCGAATTTGCCATACAGCAGGCGTGCTCGGCGTTGGAGTCTTCCGAACAAGTTTTGGAAAAGCCTTTTGTTTTGAGAATTTTTGAAAATTCTCCCTCTTGATTTTTTTTCAGCCCCTATAGTTCAATGGATAGAACGAAGGTTTCCGGAGCCTTTGATTTGGGTTCGACTCCCAATGGGGGCGCGTTTTTAACCGCCGTTTGTATTTTGCAAACGGCGGTTTTTGCATTCATAGAATGCCCGCAATATTTACTTTTGTAAAATTGAAGCGGAGAAGTTTTGCATTCGCTAAGTAGTAATTAAAAAGTTATCCTCCAAAAAACTCTTTGGCGTCGGCTTTGGAGATGTTTTGCATAGCGGCTCGTTCACGGACGCCGATATTGAATCTGCCGACAAGACTTCGCTTTTGAGCCTGCCGATAAGTAAAAAGATAACAGTCGGAGAGGAAACGCTAATGTTTCTTGACAAGAAGAATTTTGCTCTTGGGGAAATACAGGGGACATACACATACAAGCGCAACAAAAACGGCATGGGCGTGTTGAAGCTTAACTATAAAGACGGAAGCGACAAATGCACTGCGGAAATCTCAATGCTTGCCCTTTCGGGAAACTCGGGAGTTGCGGTTGTTTCGACAAATTGGAACGAGGGCAAGGATAAGTTCATAAGCTCTTCCTTCGAGGAGTTTGAAATCGAAAATTAGCAGAAAATACCAATCGGGATTTTAAAAATCCAATAACGCAAAAGCGGCGCAAGGGGAAAATTCCCTTTGCGCCGTTTGTGCCGTCGGGAAAAGTATTGTTTATTTTATTATTTTAAGCCCTAAGTTTAGCCAGAGGGGGAGGGTTATCAGGCTTATGGCGCAGGTTGCGATTGTAATTTGAACTGATATGTGCGGATGTCCGCCAAAATGTTTGGCTAACACTGCCGACATCACTCCGCTTGGCGCAAGCGACTGCATTAAAATCAGCATTTTTAGCGGATTTGAAAGCGGCAGGAATGTCAGCGACAAAACAAGCATTGCGGGAAGGATAAGCATTCTTAACGTCGTTCCCGCAACCACGATTTTCCATGCTATTTTCTTCAAGTCGAGCATATCGACTATAAGCGTTCCAAATAGCATGAGGTTGACGGGAATTGCCACGCCGCCCATTAGTTTTAGAAAAATTTTTACTGAATCGCCGATATATTTATCAAGCCCTGTCCACATCAGAAAAAGACCCAAAAAAACCGACCACACGGGGCCTTTTTTCAAGAAATCGAACGACATTTTTTTTGCGTTTGAAATCATCAGAAAGCCGACCGACCAAAATATCAAGTCGCAGCCTACGTTAAACGTCAGAACAAGCCCTGTAAATTCGGAATTCGGCATTAAAATGGCAACGAGCGCGATTATGAAAAAGCCGTAGTTTTGTACGCCCGCCGTGACCACGAATGTCCTCAGCCCGTCGCCGACTTTAAGTCTTAGAATTTTGCCGCCAATCCAAGAAACAAAGATGCTTATGGCGGTTATCGCCATGCCGAGTACGATTGTGGAAATCGAAAAAGACACGCTTCTTAGTTTGTCGTTTTCAAGCAAGTTATAGAGTATGAAGCAGGGCAGGGTAAGCTCCACTGCGACTTTCATTAAAGTAGAGTCGCCAGAGGGTGCAATCCAGCCGACTTTTCTTGCGAAGCTTCCCGACGCTATGATTGCGTATATCGGCAATACTGCCAACATTGATGCTGTAAAAGATAGCTCGTTCATAATAAATAACGCGCCGTTTTTATTTGGCGCGCCGAATTTTAATAGTATTTTATGTATGCCTTGTCGCGCAGGCGTTTCAGCCATTTGCGGTATTCTATGCGCGCGTTTTCCGAAGATATTGCGTATTCTATTTGTTCGCGAACTTCGTCGATGGGCGTTATGCCTTCGGCTTTTTTGTCGTTTACTTTTAGGATGTAGGCGTAGTTTGCGATGTTTATTACTTCGCTTGTCGCGCCTTTTTCAAGCGAGAAGACGGCTTTGTCCAAAATCGGGTTTAGCTGACCTTTTTTGTACCAGCCCCATTCGCCGCCCGCGGACGCCTTTTCGTCTTTCGAGTATTTTTTTGCGGCGTCTGAAAAATCAAGCCCGCCCTTTATTTCATCGAGAATTTTTTTCGCTTTTTCCGTCGCAGCTTCCGCAGTGTCTTCCGATATTGTTATTTGGGAGATGTTGACGGATTCGGGCGTGTACCACTTGTCTTTGTTTTCGTTGTAAAATTCTATAATTCTCGCGGGGCTGATTTCTGAAAACGTTAGTTTTTGGCGGTTTTCCATAACGCTTACAATCACGTTTTCTTCGACTTCGGTGCGGTACTGCTTCAAGGTTTTGTTTTGCGATTTCAGGTATTTTATAAGCTCGGAGCGGTCGCCGTTAAACTTGCGCTTTAAGTCGTCTTCCATAATGCCGTCGAGTTTTGATTCGGGGATTTTCATACCCTGTTTGCGAAAGTCTTTGACGATTATGGCTCTATCTATTAAATCCTGCAATATTTCCTGCGAAAGACGCTCTATTTCCGCGTTAAACTCCCTTTCGCTCCTCGCTGTCTGCTGGATTTTCTGGGCGAACGGGGCGAGGCGTTTTAGGATATCGTCTCGCGTTATGGTGGTGTCTTCGACGACAGCCACTATTTGGTCGTTGCCCAGTATGAATTTCTGCATGTTGAATTTCGCCTCTTCGCCGTTTTGGGCGAGGGCAAATGCGGAAATCGACAGCGTTATTGCAAGGAAAAGTCTCTTCATTTTTTGATTGATGGTAATACGTTTTTTAAAAAATTTATTATCTCGGCAAGTCTTGCGGTTGAATTTGATTTCGTCAAGCGCGGAAAGTTTCCGTTTATTCTGACAAACTCTATCATTGCGGGGTTTGCGATGCGCAGTTTTAGTTTTGCGCCCTCTGTTTCGACTCTTGAAATGCCGTTTATTTCGGCATATATGCGGATTTTTGCGAGGTCGAAAAGTATTTGGACACTTTTGGGAATTTTCCCGTAGCGGTCAAATATTTCCTTTTCGATGCGCCGTATTTCCTCTTCGCTTGCGCAAAGTTCGAGGCGGCGGTAGGCATCGACTCTCAGCTGCGCCTGCGGAATGTAGTCTTCGGGAATGTATGCGGGCAGAATTTCAGCCTTGTCTTTCATTATTTGGATTGCTTTCAGCTCCTCAAACATGTTTGAAGCTTTTTCGACGCCCGCGCTTTTTTTGCCTCCCTCTCCAAGTGAAATGAAATCGAGAGCGACTGTCGCCCTGATGCCCGACGCGCTCTTTTCGCCTTTTAGCCGTGCGATGCTTTGCTTTAAGAGCGAGCAATACATATCAAAGCCGACGCCCGCGATGTGTCCGCTTTGCTTTGCGCCCAAGATATTGCCGCAGCCCCTTAGCTGCAAGTCGCGCGTTGCAATTCTAAAACCCGCTCCGGGCTTGTTGTATTGGCGGATTGCGCTTAGCCGCTTGTGGGCTTTTTCGACAAGTTTTGCGTGGCGGTGCAAAAGCAGATAGGCGTAGGCTTTTCTCGTAAACCTGCCAACTCTTCCCCTTAGCTGGTAGAGCTGGGCAAGCCCGAATTTGTCCGCGCCCTCGATTATTATCGTGTTGCAGTTTGGAATGTCCAAGCCCGATTCAATGATGGTTGTGCATACCAAAATGTCGAATTTCCCGTCCATGAAGTCTGACATCAGCTTTTCGAGCTCGCGCTCTTTCATTTGCCCGTGGCCTACGCCGATTTTGAGTTTCGGGAACATCTTGCGCAGTTTTTCGGCGGTTTCTTCGATTGTTTTTACGCGGTTATGCAGGTAGAAAATTTGACCCTCGCGCGCGATTTCCCTTTCTATGACGCTTTTTATCAAATCTTCGTCGTATTCTTTTACGAATGTCTCGACGGGGAAGCGGTTTTTTGGCGGGGTCTCCATCAAGCTTATGGTTTTTGCGCCCATCATTGCAAAGTAGAGGGTTCTGGGAATGGGGGTCGCGCTCATTGTAAGCACGTCCACACCCTCGCGGATTTGCTTTATCTTCTCTTTGTGCTTTACGCCGAAGCGGTGTTCTTCGTCAATTATCAAAAGCCCCAAGTCCTTGAATTTTACGTCGCTTGCAAGGAGGGCGTGGGTTCCCACTATTATGTCGATTTTGCCCGCCGCAAGCTGGGCTTTTATGCGCTCTGTGTCTTTGGGTTTGCGAAATCTTGAAAGCATTTCGACCACAATCGGGAAAGCCGCCATTCTTTCCTTAAAGGTTTTGAAGTGTTGCTGGCATAAAATCGTGGTGGGGCAGAGCAAAGCCGCCTGCTTCCCCGCAAGGGCGCATTTGAAAGCGGCGCGTATTGCAATTTCGGTTTTCCCGAAGCCGACGTCGGCGCAGACGAGCCTGTCCATAGGGGAGTCCGACTGCATGTCGGCCTTTACTTCTTTTATTGTGCGCAGTTGGTCGGGCGTTTCTGTAAAGGGGAAAGAGTCTTCAAAGGCGTCCTGCCAGTCTCCGTCTTCGGGGAATGCGTAGCCTTTTGATATTTCGCGCTTCGACTGCAAGTCGAGAAGCTCCGCGGCGTAGTCGAGCGCGGCGGTTTCGGCGGCGGTTCTGACTTTTATCCATGCGCGGGAATCGAGCTTGGAAAGCTTGGGCGTGCGCTTGTCAAGACCTATGTATCTGCTTATTAAATGCGACTTGTGAAGAGGGAGATATAGATGCGCGTTGTCTTCAAATTCAAGTTTCAGGACTTCCTGCTTTGCTCCGTTTGTCTCGATTTGCACGATGCCCTGGTAGCGGCAGATTCCGTGTGCGGCGTGAACTATGTAGTCGCCTTCGCAAAGTTCAGAAAAATCCAAGAGGGCGTCAACTTCGGCGCGGCGCGACAGCATTTTGCGGCGCGGTGAAATGTTTGTTTTTATGCGTCTTCCGAACATTTCAAGAGAGCCCGCGCACACTGCGCCTTTCGCGCCTTCGGGCATTCCTTCCCAGCCTAAAAATTTTTCGGAATTTTTAAAGTCCGCGACAAATCCCTCGCCGAAGAACGGTTTTATGAAAACGCAATTTTTCGGGAATTTTCCGCATTCTAAAAACATTTCTTTTATGCGCCTTTGCTCGCCGTCTCCCTCTGCTTCCATAAAGAGCGCATACCCGTTTTCGGACCACTTCAAAAGCTGTTTTATGAAATTTTTGCGAAGCTCGTTTTCGGACTTCATCCTGTCTTCGCCGACGCCTTCCGAAAGGGGCAGGGGGCGGTATTGCGATATGTCTTCCGTGGCGGTTTTTACGCTTTTTGCGCCTTTTAAAAATTCCGCGCGCTCCTCGAGAGATGAAATCCCGATTAAGGTGTCGTTTGCCCTTGAATCGAACACCATTTGGAAGTTTGCGGACGGATTTTCTATATTTTCGTAAACATTGAACTGTTCGGGATATTCGAGTGCAAGCCGCGACGGCTCGATGAAAATCCACGAAACGGGGCTTTTGTTTAGAAAATCTATGGCAAGTTTTGTGCCGAGGCTTGTCGTGTAGGAGTCTATTTCAATTTCCCCGACTTCGCCGCCGTCGCTTAACTGCGTGTCGGGATCGTATGGGCGGATTGAGTCTATTTCGTCCCCGAAAAAATCAATTCTAAACGGCGTGCGCGCGGCTATCGGATAGATGTCAACTATGCCGCCCCTCAGAGCGAACTGCCCGGGGCCTTCGCATAGGACTTCGTTATAGTAGCCGAAATCGACGAGGCGTTTGCGCAGGTTTTCCATTTCTATCACGGAGCCTTTTTTTAGTTCGAGGCGTTCGGCTTGGGCGGGAGTTTCCGACAAAATGGCATCGGGGGTTGTGATTATTGCGGTATTCAGACCCGCTGCGGCGGCGTTGAGCGTGCCGACTCTCTCGCAGTAGGCGTCAAAGCTGTCGGGATCTTCGCGCGGCGGAAGTTTGGGCAAAATCCTAAGGTCGTCGGCGCAGTTTTCCATTTTTAAAAACGCCGACATTTTTGCGAAAAGCCTTTCGCACTCGCCAGATGTCTCGCACAAAATTATTTTTACGCCTGCGGTGCGCGCGCAAATATTGGAAATTGCCGCCGCGAATGCGGATTGCGCCAAATTTGGGTAGAAAACAGCCTTTGCGTTTTTATGCGGTTTTACGCTTGTCATGCAAATTTTTCGAGCGCGATTTGCGCCGCTTTTGTTTCCGCCTCTTTTTTGGACGAGGCTATTGCCGAGCCGTAAACGGCGTCGTCAATCAAAACTTCCATTTCAAACTTTTTGTTGTGGTCGGGGCCCGTCTGGGAGGCGAGGCGGTATTTCACCGTCATAGACTTCTTTGCGGCAAGCTCTTGGAGCTTTCCTTTCGGGTTTTGCGTCGTGACCATTTCACCGACATCCAAAGTTTCCGCTTCGTACCATGATAGCACAATGCGCTTGGTCTGCTCAAAGCCCGCATCCAAATAAATTGCACCCACCACCGACTCAAAGGCGTCCTCTTTTGCCGATGATACTTCGCGCAGGTGCGCGAGCTTTTTGGGCAAAATCAAATTTTCGGGGATTGACAGGCTATCTGCAAGCTTAGCCAAGAACTTGCCGTGCGTCATGGCAATTCTTGCGCGGGTTAAATCGCCTTCCTGCTTGTCGTCCAAGTTGTGGTAAACCAAGTCGCTTATGATTGTCTGCAAAACGGCGTCTCCCAAAAATTCGAGCCTCTGGTTTGAGAGTATGCGCGAATGCGCCGAATTTACCGAGCTGGGGTGGGTCAGGGCGAGCTTTAAAAGCGACTTGTCGTTAAAGATGTAGCCTATGTTTTTTTCAAGAGACGAAAACTGCTCGATTGCTTTTTGCGATAAAATCTTTTTGCGTTTTTTCAGCCCCTTGCGGACTGCGCGGCGTTTCATCAGCCCTTTTATGTAGCCTCTGAGCGTAATCATTTTTTTAGGGCGAAGCGGTTTATTATCTCCTTTGCAAGCTTGTCGTATGCAAAAGAGCCTTCGTTAAAGCGGGCGTGCTCGAAAATGGTTCTGCCGAAACTTGGGGCTTCCGCGAGCCTTACCGTGCGCGGAATCATCGTTTTAAACACATAGTCGCCAAGATGGGCGCGCACTTCGTTTACAACCTGCTTTGAAAGGTTTGTGCGCGAGTCGTACATGGTCATTACCACGCCGCCCAGCTGAAGGGAATCTGAAACACCCGCGTTTTGGAGCTGTTCGACAACCCCCAAAATCTGCCCCAATCCTTCCATTGCCAAATATTCGCATTGAAGCGCAATCAAAAGATAGTCGGAGGCGGCGAGGGAGTTCATTGAAAGAAGCCCGAGCGACGGCGGGGCGTCGATTATTATGGCGTCGTACTCTTCTGAATTTTTGAGCGGTTCAAGGCATTCCTTGAGCCTTAAAAGATAGTTTTCGCTGCCCGAAAGCTCGACTTCTATTGCGGAAATATCGACTTCTGACGGGATTATCGAAAGCCTGTCGCGCCCTGTTGGCAGAACTTTGTCGTTTGCGGAGCCTTCTCCGCACATGACTTTGTAAAGACTCGCCCCCTGTTTTTTTTCTATGCCGAGCGCGCTTGTCGCGCTTGCCTGCTGGTCCATGTCAACAAGAAGAGTCCTGATTTTTCTGCGCGCGAGCGCGGCGGACAAGTTTACTGCCGTCGTGGTCTTGCCAACGCCGCCTTTTTGGTTTGCTATTGAAAATATTTTTGCGGGCATAGTCTGCTTTATTTTAAGTTTGTCTTAATCTTTCAAGTAAAGATTGTATTTCCGCGTTTGTAAAATCTTTTATTAAAAAAAAGAGCTTTTCGCCGGACGGGTTGTTTCGATTTTTTATATAACTTGACTTTTTGGCGAAATCGGGCAAATTTTTACGGTTAAAACATAAAAAACGCGGAAGTTTTGCGATTTTCCGCCCGAAAGGAATTTTTAGAAAGTCAGTATGGCAAAGGTAGATTTGGAATTGGTAAAAATGGTGCTTCAGCGCGCTAAAATAGACACGCTTGACGTCGCCAAAATCATAGAGGATATCAATTTGGAGACAAAGCTTGCGGAGGAGTCCAAAGGCGAAAAAGAGCCTCCCGTAAAAAAACAGTTTGTGTTCCTTTTGAGCGACCCTTACGGCAAGTTCAAGGGGGATACCGACTTCACGGGGTGGGTTGTGCAAATTCCCGAAGACGACAATCCCGCAACCGCGCTTGAAAAGCTCCATCTCGGCGCGTACGACTTCAACCGTTCGGTGAAGGGCAGGCGTTATCCCGTGCGCACCATCGCCGAGGCCTGCGAGTTCGGTTCTGCAAAGATTTTCAAGGAGCAGAAAATTTGGATAAAGAGCAAGGAACCCGTTTTGGTCGTTCCCACAAACAACAAAATTCCAACAGAGTAAATTCAGGAAATTCTTATGCAGATGCGCGTCACACAGTACGGAGAGCCTGTCTTGAAGCAGAAGGCGGAAGACATCGACATATTTAACGACGAGCTTGAAACGCTCGCAAGCGATATGTTTGAGACGATGTGCGAGGCAAACGGCATAGGGCTTGCCGCTCCGCAGGTCGGCATATCGAAAAGAATGTTTGTAATCGACATGCGTCGCAGAGTCGATACGGATAGCGAATGCAATTTCACTCTCGACGGGCGATATGTTCCTCTTGAGCTTGCAATGCCGCTTGTTGCCGTAAATCCCGAAGTTGAAAACGCGGGCATGTACGTTGAAACCGCTGAGGAAGGTTGCCTTTCTTTCCCCGGGATTTATGCTGAAGTAGAGCGTTTTTACAAGGTGAGGCTGACTTACAACGACTTGCGCGGATTGAGGCATGAAATCGTTTGCGACGGGCTTTTTGCGCGCTGCATCCAGCACGAAAACGACCATTTGGACGGCGTCACTTTTGTTGACAGACTCTCTTCCAAACAGCTTTTGAAAATATCGTCCAAGCTCAAAAAAATAAAGCGTTCTTCGCGCGACTTCTTGAAGGGGCAGAAATGAGCGCGCCCGAAACCGAGCCGCAAGTGCGTCTTTACGTCCACCCCGAAGGCGCGGAGCCTGTCAGGGCAGACAAGGCTGTTTCCGCATTTTTTGCGGGGGAATTTTCGCGTTCGAGGCTCGAAGAAAGCTTTAAGGGCGGCAATGTGAAAATATCGGGCGAGGCAATTCCCAAAAAGCGGATATTGGAGGCGGGGGACGTTGTTGAAATTGTCCTTCCCGAAATTCCGCCCGCAGAGGTAAAACCCGTTGAAATTCCCGTTGAAATTTTGTATGAGGACGAAGATGTTGTTGTGGTGAACAAGCCAGCGGGAATGACAGTCCATCCCGGAAGCGGAACGGGAGAGGACACTTTGTGCCATGCGATGATGCACCATTGCAAATCAAAACTCAGCATGGCGGGAGGCGCGATGCGCCCCGGCATTGTCCACAGGCTCGACAAGGAAACTTCTGGCGTCATGATTATGGCTAAGACCGACAGGGCTTATTACAGCCTTGTCAAAATGTTTTCTGAGCGCGATATGGAAAAAACCTATGTCGCGCTTGTATGCGGTGTTCCGTCGGTTCGCACGGGGTCTATACAAAAGGCGATTGCAAGGCATCCCGACTTCCGCACCAAGATGTGCGTTTGCGACGATTTGTCGGGCAGGGACGCGCATACCGATTGGGAAATGCTCGAAAGCTTCGGAAGCGACGCGGCTCTTTTGAAATGCCGAATTTTTACTGGCAGGACGCATCAAATCCGCGTCCATCTCTCTTCAATCGGATTTCCCATACTCGGAGATTACACTTACAATTTCCAAAAAAACAAAATGAAGAAAATCGAGCCTCCGCAAAGAGTGATGCTTCACGCCTATTCGCTTAAAATGGCGCATCCCGTAAATCCCGAAAAGCAGATTGATGTTTCAGCAAAGCCGCCGAGCGACTTCCTAAACCTCATAAAAGTTTTGAGGGAAACCGCCAACCTTTAAAAAATCTAATAACATGGAAAACAAGACTCATATCGAAACGCTTGCCGTACAGGCGGGCTACGAACCAAAAAACGGCGAGCCGCGCGTATTGCCGATTTGCCAAAGCACGACTTTCAGATACACTTCATGCGAAGAGCTTGCAAAGCTGTTCGACCTTGACGAAAGCGGCTACTTTTACACACGGCTTGGAAATCCGACAATCGACGCGCTTGAGCGCAAGTTTGCGGCTCTTGAAGGCGGAATAGGTGCGATTGCGTTTTCGAGCGGACAGGCGGCTTCGACGGCTCTTATTTTTAATTTGTGCAATGCGGGCGACCACATCTTGAGCGCATCGACAATTTACGGAGGAACTTACAACTTGTTTGCGCACACCGTAAAAAAGCTCGGCGTCGAAGTTACTTTTGTTGACCCCAAGGCAAGCGCAGATGAAATACGTTCAAAAGTTCGCCCGAACACAAAATTTATTTTTGGCGAAACTTTGTCAAACCCGAGCGTCAAAGTTTTGGATTTTGAAAAGTTTGCGAATGTCGCAAGGGAATTTAACATTCCGTTTGCCGTTGACAATACTTTCCCGACACCCGCATTATGCAGACCTTTTGACTTCGGGGCGAATTTGGTAATCCACAGTCTTTCAAAGTATGCAGACGGGCATGCCTCTGCAATGGGCGGAATTATCGTTGACAAGGGAGACTTCAATTACGACAACCCTAAATTCCCCGATTTTTGCACGCCTGATGAAAGCTACCACGGCATGGTTTACGCCAAGAAGTTTGGCAAATTCGCGTTTTTGGTCAAGGCGCGCACGCACATAATGCGCGATACGGGCGCGATTTTGTCGCCGCAAAACGCGTTCTTGATAAACATGAATTTGGAGACGCTTCCGCTTCGCATGGAGCGTCACAGCTCCAACGCCTTGAAGCTTGCCGAGTTTTTGGAAAACCACCCGAAAGTTTCGTGGGTCGAGTATCCTGGGCTTAAATCCTCTCCCGAAAAGCCTTATGCCGACAAATACTTAAAGGCTTGCAGCGGCGTTTTGACTTTCGGTCCGAAGGGCGGGGCGCATGAGGCGGAAAAGTTCATGAATTCCTTGAAGCTTGCGGCGCAAGTCATACACGTTGCGGATTCGCGCACGAGCGTTTTGCATCCCGCAAGCACAACGCACCGCCAGCTTTCGGAAGAAGCACAGAGAGAAACGGGCATTCTTCCGGAGTTAATCAGGGTTAGCGTCGGCATCGAGCATATAGACGACATTATTGCCGATTTCAAACAGGCTCTTGAAAAATAAATTTGCAAAACTGCGGGCTTTCCGTCCGCAGTTTTTTTGCGCCCGTTCGGATTTTTTTTGACAAAATATTTGCGCAGGTTCAATATTCTTTAAAATAGCAGTATATGGCATCCGTAAAATTTTTAAATTCTTTCAAGTGGTTCCGCAAGGATCTCACAAACATTAAAGATTTAGAGCTTTGGGAAATCGAAGAGATTATGGCTCTTGCCAAAGTTTTTAAGGAAAGCATTGTAAACAAGCTCGGCAAGCTTCCCTGCCAGCGCGGAAAAACCATAGTGAATTTGTTTTTGGAGCCGAGCACGCGCACGCGCAACGCCTTTGAAATGTCGGCTTATCGGCTTGGGGCTGATGTATTGTCGGTAAATTCGTCCGCCTCTTCCATAACAAAGGGCGAGACGTTGAAAGACACCGCAAAAAATCTCGAGGCAATCACCGCCGACATGATTATCATACGCCACTCCGCCGCGGGAGCCGCAAAGTATCTTGCGGAGCGTCTGCGCATTCCCGTCATAAACGCGGGCGACGGGGCACATGCCCACCCGACGCAGGCTCTCCTCGATTCTTTTACCCTGCGCGAAAAATTCGGCGACGATTTGAGGGGCAAGAAAGTTACGATTTTGGGGGACATTCTTTTCAGCAGGGTCGCGCGCTCAAACATATACTGCCTCAAAAAGCAGGGAGTGGATGTCGTTTTGTCAGGACCTTCAACTTTGGTTCCGCGCGAATTTGAAAAGATGGGCGTTAAAGTCTGCCACGATTTGAAAGATGCGGTGAAAGATGCGGACGCCGTCATGCTTTTGAGAATACAGCACGAACGCCAGAGCGCAAACTACTTCCCTTCGATATCCGAGTATGCCAATGTTTTTGGTCTTAACAGGCTGCGCGAGGGCTTCCTTAAAAAAGACGCAATAATAATGCACCCGGGGCCTATAAACAGGGGGGTTGAAGTTGACACTTATCTCGCGGATTCCCCGCGTTCGGTTATTTTAAGCCAGGTTACAAACGGCGTTGCAGTAAGAATGGCGGCAATTCATCTTTGCCTGCGCGCGGCGTCAAAAATCAAATAGAAAGCGGCTTTTCATGAAAAATTTTACAATAAAAAACGCCAGAGTGCTGGATCCCGCAAACAATGTCGATAAAATTGCGGACGTGCATGTTTCAAACGGAAAGTTCGTTTCGCAATCTCCCGACGGCGCGGAAGCAATCGACGCAAACGGAATGCTTTTAATCCCCGGGATTGTGGATATTCACGCGCATTTGCGCGAGCCTGGGCAAACCTCAAAAGAAACCATAAGGACGGGGACAAGCGCGGCGGCGGCGGGCGGAATTACGAGCGTTGTAGCAATGCCCAACACCGTTCCCGCGGTTGACAACACCGCAACAGTAAAGCTGGTTGACGAGCTTATAAAGCAGAATGCGGTCGTAAAAGTTTACCAGACGGGCTGCATCACAGAGGGCAGGGCGGGGCAAAAGCTTGCACCGATAGGCTCTTTGAAAAATGCGGGCGTTGTTGCGATTACCGACGACGGCGGCTGCGTTCAAAACAACGAGCTTATGCTTAACGCCTTGCAGTATGCCGACATGTTCGGGCTTTTGGTCATGGATCACTGCCAAGAGGCTACGCTGACCGCGAAAGGGCAGGTTCACGAGGGCGAATGGTCTTACAAGTTAGGTCTTGCGGGCTGGTCGTCTGCGGGTGAGGATTTGATTGTGTCAAGAGACGTTATTCTTTCGCACTACACGGGGGCAAGGGTTCATTTGCAGCACCTTTCAAGCGGGTATTCCGTCGATATTGTCCGCAGGGCAAAGGCTCGCGGAATAAAGGTTTCAGCCGAAGCCACTCCGCACCACATCGCCTTGACCGCCGCCGCCTGCGACGGCTTTAACACCAACGCCAAGATGAATCCGCCGCTTAGGGACGAGAGCGACAGGCTCTCCATCATAAAAGGTCTTTGCGACGGCACAATAGACGTCATAGCGACAGACCATGCTCCGCACTCTGTAAACGACAAGGATAAGGAGTTCGATTACGCGGCTTTTGGCATCATAGGCTTTGAAACGTCTTTCAGTGTGTGCTATGAAGCTTTGGTAAAAAGCGGTCTAATGCCTCTTGAAAAGCTTGTAGCCCTCATGACGTGCAATCCCGCAAGGCTTTTGAATTTGGACGCAGGAACATTGTCGTGCGGCGCTCCCGCCGACTTTGCGCTGATTGACTTGGACGCGGAATATGTTTACGAAAAAACGTTCTCGCGCTCGTCAAATTCTCCGTGGCTTGGCAAGAAGCTTTGCGCAAAGGTCATGCAGACTTTCGTAAACGGGCGAAGGGTCTATACCGCTGAAAACGGCGTGGAAGTTTAAGAGCCTTATGGACTTGGTTTTTCTGCTTGTTCCCGTTCTGTTTTTTCTTGCCTGGGTTGTATTCGGTTTTGAAATTCTTTCAAAACTTTGCAAAAAATTGAAAAAGCCCGAAAGGGAAGTCGGCTTTGCCATGACGCTTGCCGACTTCTTTTTAATATCGTTTTTGATTTCCATGTCGGTTTTGTTCGGTTCGTCGATTGGAAACAGAGTGGCGGAAGTCCTTACCGAAAACGAGTCGGAGCAGGTTTTCATAAGCATGGGGGTATTGCACTTCATTGTAGTGGGGGCGGTTTTTTTGTTCTTAAAAAAGAGCGATTCAAAGCCAAGGCTTTTTTGGGAAAAATCTGCGGGCTTTCTTAAAATCGCGCTTGGAAGCGCGGGATATTTTTTCGGTTTTTTTTCCTTAATTGCGCTTGTTTCTCTGTTTTGGAATGTCGCCCTTACACTGTTGGGCGTCGAAATCGAGCCTCAGGAAGTTGTGGAGTATTTCAGGGATGTAGATGGCGGCATGAAGTTTTTTGCGCTGTTTTCCGTGATGTTTCTTGCGCCTGTTTCCGAGGAATTGGTTTTCAGGGGAGTTATGTACGGGGGGTTAAAAAATAGGATTGGGGCGGTTTTTTCGGCGGTCATTGTCAGCATTTTGTTTGCCGCCGTACATTTCAGCCTGCCCGCATTTATGCCTATATTCGTTTTAAGCCTGCTATTGATTGCAGTTTATGAACGCTACGGGGATTTGCGCGCCTCCATGGTTGTCCACTCTCTTTTTAATTCTTTGATGTCGCTTTTAATGTTGGTTGACGAAAATTTTATAAATGTCTGAATGTTTTGCTCGTGAATTTTCAAAATCGGTGGGCTCGCTTTCTGAAAAGGAGCTCATAAGGCGTTTTTGCGGCGCGTTGAAGCCCTGCATGCCGCCTTCTCCCGAAGGCGCGGGCGATGACTGCGCGGTTTTGCCAAAAGGCAATTTTCCTTTGGAAAACATTTTGTCAACGAGCGATGCAGTGATTTTGGGGCGGCATTTTTCGCCCGAAACTTCCGCTTTTGACGCCGGCAGAAAACTTCTTAATAGAAATGCAAGCGACATCGCCTCAATGGGGGGCGTTCCCGTTTATGCGATGACTTCTTCAATAATATCGCCAAAAATCTCGATAGAATGGATTGAAGAATTTGCGCGCGGGCTGAAATTCGCGGCTCAAAAAATCGGAGTAAAGTTTGTCGGCGGAGACGTGGCAAGGGGGGACGGCGGATTTTTTTCAATGCACCTCACTCTTTTGGGGGCTGTTCAAAAGCCTCTTTTGCGAAGCGGCGCAAAGTGCGGCGACAGGATTTTTGTGACGGGCGCGCTCGGGGCGAGTTTTGAAAGCGGGCGTCATTTGACTTTTGAGCCGCGCTTAAAGGAAGGCTTGTTTTTGACAAAGTGCGCAAATGTCTCGTCTTGCACCGATTTAAGCGACGGTCTTGCAAGCGACATTTTCGACATATTGCCCGACGGCGAGAGCGCGGAAATTTTTGCAGATAAAATTCCAGTATTCGATTTCGTCGGCAATTCTCTAAAAAAATCTTTGTGCGACGGGGAAGACTACGAGCTTCTTTTTACCATGTCCGATATGTCTGATTTTGAGGCGGACGCTTTCATCAGCAAATTCAAGGCGGCAACTTCGACTGAAATTACGGAAATCGGCAGAATAGTTTCGTCAGTCGGGGAAAAATCCAAGCTGTATTTGATTGACGCTTGGGGCGTAAAAACCGAGTTCAAAGATGTGGGATTCAGCCATTTTTAAGGCGTAAAAAAAAAGCGCATTGTTTTTCAATGCGCTTTTAAATTGTTTTTATTTATCTTGTTTTTCTAATGTCTTCAAAGTCGAAGCGTTTAAATTGATTTTTCTTTAAGACTGATTTTAAAGAATCAATCATTGCATTGCGGAACTTTAATTGAAATTCAAATTCCGATTTCAAAACGGGGCTTATTTCTGAAATATTCACTTTGCGAATATCTCTTCCCATGATATTGATTGTTTCGGATATCATGTTCTTTATGTTCTTTTCCAAAGAAGGCTCGTTTTGTATTTCTTCTTTAAATATTTTCGAATATTTATTTGTGATATTGTTGAAGACTTCAAGATTTGCAAGGTCTTTTAAGTTGTTTACAAGAAAGAATGAAAGGAAAGAATTGTTGTTGTCGGAAATCTTCTTTAAAAGGGCGACTTCTTCCGCAAATTTTGCCTGGTCTATTTTTTGCCAGCCCGAATTATCGTCCACTCTTGAAACGTAAACCTTTTCGGTTTTATTCTGCATTCCTCTGCTAAAGTGTTTCGTTTGTGTTTTGTTTGAGAAGTCGGGGAAAGCCAAATCTTTTTCTTCTGTTATGCAGATACCAAGTATTTGGGCGTTTCCTTTTTCATCGAACAAGAAAAGCCCTGTGCCTTGTTTTGTTCCGTTTAACAATTTTCGGCTCAAATTCAAAGAGTTATTTTTTAATGAAACAACGGAGTTTGACCTTAAATTAATTGAATTGTCTTGAACCAAGAAAAGAAATGCGGTCTTTTCTATTGATTTTTTCAATTCTTCGGTTGACGCCATTGGAATAGGCTTCATTCCGTTTGGCATGGATTTTACCACTGCAATTGCATAGGGAGCGTTTTTCGCAACCAAAACATCGGAGTACGAAACAGGTTCGTCAAGGCTGTTTACAATCAGCATGCCGTTTGCATCATAAAACGATTTTGGGAATATGACAACAGGCTTTCCTTTAATTTCCGAAATGATGCCTATGCCGTCTCCGTTCTCGCCCCTTATGAATACTTGGGCGTTCATAAGGATTTCCTGATAGTTAGCCTGCACTTGTTGCGGCGTTTCAGACTCTTCCTTGGCGGAAGCTTCCGCATTGCTTTCAACATTTGCCGCCAAAACCTCGTATTGAATAAACACGTTCAGGATATTTTCAAGGTAGGTTTTCTGCTTTGCAAAGTCGTTCGGGAACTTCTTGTTTGCGGCGGCTTTCAAACCGTAAAAGAGGGCATCGTCAACCAGCGAATTTCTTGGAAGAGAATCTATTTCAATCATCATTTGAGACTGCTCTTCAAATTGTTTAGCCGCTTTTTTGAAGTCTTCGGGGTTTGACTTCAAAACATCCGTTTTCATCTTGTTGAAAAGCGCGGTGTTTTCGCCAAAGACGTTTTTGTAGGCGTCTATCGTCATCAAACCCTCTGTCATGTCCTGTATAAACTTGGCTTTCGAGGTAAAGTCGAGTTCAAATTTTTTCTCGGCGATGGGTTTGATGTGTTTGTTGAAAATTTCCTCGTTGCCTGCGGGAGCCGTCAGCATTGGCAGGAGCATGTAGTTTTCATTTTGCTCGTTAAGCCATTTGTCTTGGGCTTTTGCATTATTGGGGAATAGTTTCTCTGCCTTGTCATTCAGTTTCAACGCCAATTCGGCAGGCATTTCCTGCTGTGCAAAAAGCGTGGTGAGTGATAGGAGAACTGCGGTGGGAATAAGAATTGATCTAAACATTAAAGTTTATGAAAAACAGTTTTTTTTCTTCTGTCAATTTTATTTGTTTTAATTTTGGATTTTTGCGCCCCTTTAATTTTGCTTGCGTAAATCGGTTTTATTTTAATGATGAAATCCAGATGAATTTTATAGGCAAAATATTGACATTGGGCGGGCTCTTGAAATTCCGCCAAAAAAATAAGCCAAAGGGCGGGCGCAAAGCCCGTTCTTCCGCGGGAACTCGCGGCTTGAATCAGCCGAAAAAAACAAAATCTTCAGATTATTTCGAAAACAGGCGCGGCGGACGCAGGCAGGGCGGCGCGCGCAAAATCAGGGAAACTTCGGATTTTGGCAAAATTGTCCGCATGCCAAAGGATGTTCCGCAAATTGAAAACTTGCAGTCGCTAAGAGACGACGTAAAAAAATTCGCCGATTTGGGGCTTGGCGACAGAACTCTTGCCGCAATCCGAAAAATGGGTTTTTCGGAGCCGACAGAAATCCAGACGCGCGCCATTCCAATCGCGCTTTCGGGTCGGGACATTATCGGAACGGCGCAAACAGGCACGGGCAAAACTGCGGCTTTCGCCTTGCCGATTATAGAAAAAATTTCCGTTTCAGACAAGATAGAGGCTTTGATTTTAAGCCCCACGAGGGAGCTTGCCGCCCAGATTGCCGACGCGGTCGAGGCTTTTTCCGCGTATTCGGACGTGAAAGTCGTGCTGGTTCAAGGCGGGGTTTCTATGCAAAACCAAATAAACCAAATAAAGAGGGGGACTGACATTCTTGTGGCGACTCCTGGCAGGCTTTTGGATTTGATGCAGCAGAAAGTCGTAGATTTGTCCGCAATTCAATATTTGGTTTTGGACGAAGTTGACAGAATGTTTGACATGGGCTTTATCGACGACGTGACGCGGATAATACGCTCCTGCCCCAAAAACAGGCAGACGCTTTTCTTTTCAGCCACGATGCCCCCTGAAGTTTTGAGGCTTTCAAACTGGGCGTTGAAAGACCCTGAGAGGGTTGAAATCGGCATTATCCATTCGCCCGCCGAAACGGTAGAGCATTTCATTTATCCTGTCGATTCAATCCAGAAGTACGATATGATTTTGTCTGTCATAAACAGCATAAAAGACGAAGTTGTAATCGTGTTTACCCGCACGCGGATGGATGCGGACAGAATAGGGGAATGGCTTTCGGCGCACGGTTTCAAGCTTGCTGTTTTGCATTCCGACAAAACCCAGCGCGAGCGCGACAAGGCTCTGAATTCTTTTAAGGACGGCAAGGTCGGCATATTGGTTGCAACCGACATCGCTTCGAGGGGATTGGACATTTCAAACGTCGGATATGTCATAAACTACAATGTGCCCGAGCACGCCGAAGACTATGTGCATAGAATCGGAAGGACGGGCAGGGCAAAGAAAGAGGGCAAGGCAATCACGCTTTTTTCCGCCGAAGAAACTTTCTTCTTGGAGCGCATCGAGCGGTTTATAGGAAGACCGATTGAGCGAAGAAAGCTCGAAGGCTTCAACTATCGAAACGAGCCTGACTTGATGGTCGCCGTCCCGAAGCACAAGAAAAAGCGCAACCGTTAAATTCGCGGGATTTTTATGAAACAGTATCTTGATTTGCTAAAATTGGTTTTGGAAAACGGCGACGAGCGCAAAGACCGTACGGGCGTCGGCACAATCGGCGTTTTCGGCGCGCAGGCGCGTTTTGACTTGCGCGAGTCATTTCCTCTTTTGACGACGAAAAAGCTTCATCTTCGCTCCATAATCTACGAGCTTTTGTGGTTTTTGAAAGGCGACACCAACATAAAATACCTAAACGACAACCGCGTTACAATCTGGGATGAGTGGGCTGACAAAAACGGCGATTTGGGCAGAATTTACGGCGCGCAGTGGACGGATTGGCGCACTCCCGACGGCGGGAGCGTAAACCAGATAAAAAACTTGATAGACGGCATAAAGAAAGACCCGTTCGGCAGGCGGCATATCGTTTCCGCGTGGAATCCCGGCGAAATCAAGAAAATGGCTCTTCCGCCCTGCCATGCTCTTTTCCAGTTTTATGTGTCTCCCGACGGAGGGCTTTCGTGCCAGCTTTATCAGCGTAGCGCAGACTTGTTTTTGGGCGTTCCTTTCAACATAGCTTCCTACGCGATGCTCACAATGATGGTTGCGCAGGTGTGCGGTTTGAATCCGAAAGAATTTGTGCATACATTCGGGGATTTGCACATATACAAGAACCATTTGGAGCAGGTAAAGCTGCAGCTTTCAAGGGAGCCGAGGAGTCTGCCTTTGATGAAGCTCAATCCCGATCGCAAAAACATCGAAGATTTTGTCTTTGAAGATTTTGTTTTGGAAGGCTACGACCCGCATCCGACGATAAAAGCACCGATTGCCGTTTAACATGGAAGTTTTTAAAAATTGGAAAGCCATTGCGGCAGTCGCCGAAAACGGGGTAATCGGTTGCGGCTTGGAAATCCCGTGGCATATTTCCGAAGACTTCAAACATTTCAAAAAGACGACCATGGGCGGGATTGTCGTGTTTGGCAGGAGGACTTGGGAAAGTTTTGGCTTTAAGCCTCTGCCGAACCGCGAAAATGTTGTGGTTTCATCTTCATGTCCGCGTTCTGAAAACGCAAAGTTTTTCGACTCTCTCGAAGAATTTGCGTCTGCGTATGAAAATGAAGAGCGTCCTGTTTGGATTTGCGGAGGCGCGGCACTTTACGCTTCGGCGCTTCCTCATTGTTCTGAGGTTATTTTGAGCAGGGTCAAGATGAAGCCGCAAGGCGATGTTTTTTTCCCCGACATTTCTGCAAATTTTGTTGAAAAAGAGACTTTATTGAAATCGGAAAAGTTCGATGTTATAAGATATGTGAGAAGATAAAACGTTTTAGTTTATATATAAAAACTTTGACATATTTTTTTAAAACTGCATCTTTATTTTTGAAAATAAAATATTTATCCCAATGAAAGGAGTCGAAATGGCTGAGAAAAAGGCAAACAAAAAAGAAACGAAAACAACCGCGTCTGCAAAGAAAACAGTCGCCAAAAAAGCCGCTGAAAAAAAGGTTGAAAGCGCAAAAGTAAAGAAAGTTGCGGCGGCGGCAAAAGTTGCGGCAAAAGCTTGCGGCGGTCTTACCCGCATCATCGTGAAAAAGGATGCGGGCTGGGGCAACAGCCTTTATATCCGCGGAGAAGGCGCGGGGCTTAATTGGCAAAAGGGCGTTTTGTTGCAGTGCGTCGATTCCGACGAATGGATTTGGGAAAACAAAGTCGCCAAGGGATCAGTCGAATTCAAAATTTTGATTAACGACGAGTTTTGGGCAGACGGCGAAAATCTCGCGGTTTGCGCGGGAGAAACCCTGACTTGCTATCCGACATTCTGCGGTTGCTGATATTTTATTTTGGAGGCGGGTTTTTGCCCGCCTCTTTTTTTTTGAAACTTTTATGCCTTTGGAGCGTTTGAAATATTAGATTGTTTTTTCTGTTTATATGGTTTAAAAAGGAGGAAGTATGAAAAAGAAAATAACATTGCTCTTGTGCGGTTTTTTGGTTTTGTCAACCGCAACCGCCGCTGTTGTTGTTCAAAACACAACCACGACCGTTACTGAATCTCAGCCCGACGGAATTGCAATCGGAACTTACGAAGTTAGCGAATCTCCGATGAGTGCGGGCGAGGCGGCTTGGGCGTTGTCGAGAGCTTCCGCGGTTGTCGCCATGGATATGGATTCTGCCACAACCGTTTCCGAGCAGTCGTTTGCCCTCTCTTCCTTGATTTACAAAACAGACAAAAGCGAGGCTCTGAACACTTTAAGGGAAGTTTTTTACAACGCCCCGTCAAATGAGGCCCGCGTTTATGCTTTGATGGGAATTTACGCCATTGGGGACACTTCCGAATTTAACGGGCTTTACAATTCGATAAACAAAGACGACACGCTGGTTGCCATCGTTTCGGGCAAGCCTTATACTGTTTCAATTGAAAAATTTTTCGCGACATTTAAGAAAAATCCGCAAATGTTTTTGCCTACGTCTTTTCCCCCGAAAAATTTGAGCTTTGAAAAAGCCGTGTCTGCGGCTTCCAAAACATCTTCCGGGTCTTCCAAAACCACCACCACAACCACTTCCACAAGCGTTTCTTTTACGACGTTTCCGTCTTTGTGGTATTCGGACATAATTTATTGGAATGCCTTTGCGCGCCCTGTGATTATATTTTCGCACCACAAGCGTCCGCACCATTTCAGACCGCGCCCGCTGCCTCCGCGTCCGCTGCCTATACGCCCGCCGCACAATCCCAATTTCCGTCCGAAACCCGTACATCCGCAGGTTTTCTACAAGCCCGTTTCGGGCAAGCCGAAATTCGGAAGCGGTGCAAAGGGCGTGAAAAACCGTGCGCCGCAAAGCGGGGCATTGACAAACTTGAATTTGGGTAAAAAAACCGCAAAGCCTGACGCGGCGCAAAGACCGTCTCCAAAAATTCCCGCGGTGAAGACGGGCGGCGTTCCTGCGCAAAATGTCAAGCGTCCGAATGCCGTAAAAAGTTCGCCTCCCGCGCATATAAAGCCGTCTGCGCAGCCTTCAATAAAGGTAAGCTCTCCGGCAGGATCGGCTTCTTTTGCCCCGCGGCAAATACAGCCGGCGCGCACGAGAAAATAGGCTTAAAAAAATCGGCTTTCTATGAACTGTACCCCAAAATTCGGACAATAAAAAAATCGGGGTTAGGAGATTTTTA
>URGP01000018.1 GCA_900547395.1 uncultured Opitutales bacterium
TGAGATGGCGTTGAGAATGTATCGTTTAGCCAGTCTTCGCAGTTTGAGCGGGATAGTTCCGAAAAGTTGAGATTGGCAAGTTGGGGATTGGAACGCATCAGGCGATTTGCCAAGTACCTGATGTCCCTTAGCGAATCGGGACGAAGAATTTCTTTCTTGGTTTCGTAGTAAAGGTTAAAACCTTTGGTAAAGGACATTTCTTTTGTGCGAATGTTGCGCAATCCGACTTCAATTACCTTCAAGACAAACTGCGCATCCGTCAATTTGCTATCACTTGGTTTTGCATCCAAAATATTCCTGACAAACCTTGCCGAATCGAGAGCCGAAACCTCCGCCCTCCCTAAAACTTCCATAACTGAGCTTAATGTAGTGTCCATCGTATTTGTAATACCATGGTCAACTTATAATTTCAATTTTAGATTGGATTTGTTTGATATATTGGAACTTTTGAAACTTTAAACACAATCTAAACTTGGCATTTTTATTCTTCGCCTTACAATGCACCAATCTCTAATAATCTAATTTTCAAACTGTTATAAACATTAAAAACGCATGGTATTACAAATACTGTATGCTCCCAAGCATTATGAAAAATAAAGATGTATCGTCGGAAATTGATCGGCAATTAGAAGAATTTGGAATTTTTAATAAGATTATGAAGAAATATATTTTAACATTGCTATTTTCTGTTTTTTCCGCGTTGGCATTTGCAGGCGAAAGATTTTATGTAACTACAACAGGAAGTGATTTAAACGATGGCAAAAGCTGGGCAACCGCATTTAAAGATGTTCAAAAGGCGATAGATGCTGCGGCAAAGGTTGCAACTTTATCTTCACCTTCACAAGTTTGGATTGCAAAAGGCACATATTATAACGCTGGTGGAGATATTCCTAGTTCCTTTGTAATGAAAAATAATGTAGAAATTTATGGAAATTTTGTTGGAAATGAAACTAGTTTAAATGAACGTACAAGTGGTAACGAAACCATTTTAACAACGACGGGAAACTATGTAATTTATAATAATTATAACTCTTCATCTCGTCTTTCAAATACTGCGAAATTAGATTCAGTTACAATTACGGGAGCAAAATTTACTGCTATTCATAATCAGCATTCTTCTCCTATAATAATAAACTGTATAATAACAAACAATGGAGGAACGGGTATTCAAAACCATATTTCCGCTCCATGTCCTTCTATTATAAGAGATTGTGTTATAACTTCAAATGGCACAGGAATTAATAATTATGCTTACCACTTTTTAGATATAAAGAATTGCATTATTAGCTCAAACAGAACCCATGGAATTGAAAATGATGCTTCTACATTAAACATAGATAGTTGTTCAATAAGTTTTAACACCGAGGGAATTTCCAGTATAGATTCTTCTCCAACAATAAATAATTGCAATATAACAGAAAATATTAGTGATGGAATTTATACTAATGGATCTTCATCTTCTCCTTTAATTATAAATTGTACGATAACAAAAAATAAAAGGTTTGGAATTTACATTAGTACCAAATCAACGCCTACAATAATCAATAATACTATAGTAAACAATTCAGAGCACGGAATTTATACTAATATGGATGTACTCCAATACATTGTAAAAAATTGTATAATTTGGGGAAACAATTCTACTTCAATATATAATTTAGATTCGCGTTCAAGTCCAACCGTAACAAATTGCATAATAGATGGCGGATATAGCGATGGAGAAAATATAATAACGGAAGATCCATTGCTTGGAGAACTTGGTTATTATGGCGGCAATATTAAAACAATACCAGTATTAGCAGAAAGTCCTGCGATAGGAGCCGGCATTGTTGACGAAAATACTCCCATAACTGATGCCCGAGGAATTACTCGTTCTGAAATTGCACCTACAATCGGTGCTTATGAATATATAAAATATATTGAATCAATCTCGCATTCAGGCGATGCTTATTCCAATGGTACAATTAGTTTAAAAGCCTTTACAAATGTAAGTATAGGAAATTTAACATATATATGGCAAGTTTATGAAGATGAAGAATGGCATGATATAGAAAACAGTAATTCTCTTGAAATATCATATTCTAATTTAAAGCAAAATTCCAAATTTAGAGTTTTAATCAAAGATGAAAAAGGTACTATTCTTGATTATTCTAAGATATATATACCTACAATTTATGAATCTGCAAACATTGTTTCATCTCCTAAAAGTATAGAAATTTATTCAAATAAGAGTGCTTCTTTAAAAATAGATGCTATAGGTTATAATCTTGCATATCAATGGCAAAAGCTTGAAGGAGAAAATTGGGTAGATATTGATGGTGAAAATACTCCAACTTTATCTTTTGAAAGAGTAAAAGTTGAAGATGAAGGTTCTTATCGTTGCGTAGTTTCAAACGGCGGAGCAATGGTTATAAGCGAAGTTGCAACCCTTATGGTTTACGAACCGCCAAATATAATTACACAGCCTGCAAATTTTGAAGCTTTTGTCGGACAGAGCGGAGAATTTAAAATTGAAGCAACGGGATATAAAATTTCATATCAATGGTATAAAAATGATAAAATTATCGAAGATGCCACACTGTCAACTCTGTTAATCGAAAATCTTGAATTGGCTGATAACGATACAGAATACTATTGTGTAATTTCTAATGAAGGTGGTTCGGTAATATCTCAAAAAGTTCGTTCCATAATTTATGAAAGCGCAAATATTATTTCTCAACCGAAAAGCGTTGAAATTTATTCTGGTGAAAATACAAGATTTGAAGTTGATGCAATTGGGTATAATCTTGCATATCAATGGCAAAAGCTTGAAGGAGAAAATTGGGTAGATATTGATGGTGAAAATACTCCAACTTTATCTTTTGAAAGAGTAAAAGTTGAAGATGAAGGTTCTTATCGTTGCGTAGTTTCAAACGGCGGAGCAACAGTTATAAGCAATGGTGCGACATTAACACTCCGAGAATCTGCAAATATTCTAAATATTTCAGACGATATTGATTGTTTTATCGGTGCTGATGCATCTTTTGAGGTGTTGGCATATGGTTATAATTTAACCTATCAGTGGCAAAAAAAATATTCCGCGAATTGGAAAGATGTTGAAAATGCAACTTCGAAAAGTCCAAAACTCATATTAGAAGATGTGCAAAAATATAATTCGGGGGAATATCGTTGCGTTGTTTCAAATGGCGGTGGTACTGTTTATTCGGAAAGTGTAAAGCTTTGGGTTTCGGAAATTTTAATAGAAACCTCTCTTCCTACGTCTCTTATTCTATTTGAAAACACAACGCATAATTTGGAAGTTTCGGCGTCGGAAAAGGACGGCAAGAAGCTGACTTACACCTGGTATGTCGATAAAAACAACGGCAAGGGATTTGTAAAGGCTGGAAGCAAGCCAATGCTTGCGATAACTCCAAAGGCAAATATGGTCGGCTGGCGATATTACTGCGCGGTTTCAAACGAAAGCGAAACCCGCAATACTTCGGTTTCCACGATAGTTGCCGTAAAGACTCCGGCGAAGATAACGGGCAAGCCGAAGGCGTTGGAAGCCTTTGAGGGCGTGGGAAACAGTGGCTTTAAGGTTTTGGCTACGGGAAGTGATTTGAAATATCAATGGCAGGTTTATAAAGTTGTCGGTTACAATGCTAAGGGGAAACCGATTTACGACTGGGTTGACATCGCAGGGGCGACTTCCGCAAATTATAATCCCGAAAGTTCGCTTGAAAACAACGGTTTGAAATATCGCTGCAAGGTCTATAACGATGGAAGCGTAGCATACACAAGCGGAGTAAAATACACTGTGCGCGAGGCTCCGAAAGTCGAAGGGATTGAAGTTTTGCAGTGCAAGGAAAAGCTGAGTTTTGACGGCTCGACGGTAGTGGCGTACGAAGAATATCCGATAGACTTGCAGGCAACCGCCAAGGGCTATAAGATAAAATACCAGTGGTATAAAAACGGCGTTGCAATCAAGGGCGCGACAAAATCAAAGTACACAATCAAAAAGCCTCTTGAAAGCCAAGACAGCTACTATTGCGAAGTCTATAACGGAGATGTAAAAGACCAATCTTCAACGTTTGTTTTGGAAGTCAGGGAATGCCCGATGCCCGCTTCGTTTGAAGGGCACTCGCTCTATGTTTCCGATATTACCGATATGGGAGATCCGTGTAGAGACATGAGAATGATATTCCTAAATAAAAATACTTTAAGAGTTACAATGGAAGACTACGAAGTAAGCAACCCCGCATGGTCGTACAAGCGCGTAAGCCCGACCAAAGCCGCGGTAAGTTTGAAGTTCAAACTTTACACAAATGACGAGCCTGTTTCAAAACTCAATACGATAAGCTATTCATATAGCGGCGAAATAGAATTTAAAGACAATGTATTTCGTTTAGATTTGTCGGACAAGAAAAACGGATCGTTTAGCGGCTCGTTCACGGACGCCGATATTGAATCCGCCGACAAGACTTCGCTTTTGAGCCTGCCGATAAGTAAAAAGATAACAGTCGGAGAGGAAACGCTAATGCTTCTTGACAAGAAGAATTTTGCAATGGGTGAAGTTTCGGGGACATACACATACAAGAGCAACAAAAACGGCACGGGCGTGTTGAAGCTTAACTATAAAGATGGGAGCGACAAATATACTGCGGAAGTCTCAATGCTTGCTCTATCGGAAAACTCGGGAGTTGCGGTTGTTTCGACAAATTGGAACGAGGGCAAGGATAAGTTCATAAGCTCTTCCTTCGAGGAGTTTGAAATCGAAAATTAGCAGAAAATACCAATCGGGATTTTAAAAATCCAATAACGCAAAAGCGGCGCAAGGGGAAAATTCCCTTTGCGCCGTTTTGCAGGCAGATTTAAATGTTTGACTGGGAGGGGGCGGCGGTGTATTTATGCTCCCAATTATTTTTTATATGAAAACGAATATTGTACGAGTTGAGCTGAGCGGCAGAAGCTACGATATTTACATCGCAAACGGCGCATTTGATTTGGCTGTTTCCGCGGCGAAGGACAGGCTTTCAAGACGCAATCCCGTTGCTTTTGTAAGCGAGGAGAACATTTGGGGCAAATTTGTGAATTTCGACAATCCCGATTTTGAAAACTGCGCAAAAATTATTGTCGAAAACGGAGAGGGCGCAAAATGTTTTAGAAATCTCGAAAAAATTTGCAGGGAGCTTGCGATGCACAATGTCGATAGAAGCGGCGCGGTTTTTGCCGTTGGCGGCGGCGTTGTCGGCGACTTGGCGGGTTTTTCTGCCGCCTCTTACATGCGCGGTATTGATTTTTATCAAGTGCCGACGACACTTCTTGCGATGGTCGATTCTTCCGTCGGCGGTAAGACGGGCATAAACATTCCCGAGGGCAAAAATTTGGTGGGCGCGTTCCATCAGCCCAAGGCGGTCTTTATCGACACTTCGTTTTTAAAAACTCTGCCCGCGCGCGAATTTTCGGCGGGAATGGCGGAAGTCATAAAATATGGGCTTTTGGGCGACAAGTCGTTTTTCGGGTTCTTGGAAAATTTGAAAGAGCCGCTTTCCGCTTCGCATCCCGAAATCGGGAACGTAATTGCGCACTGTTGCAAGATGAAGGCTAAAATTGTTTCTAATGACGAGCGCGAAACTTCGAAGGACGGCGGCAGGGCTCTTTTAAATCTTGGGCATACGTTCGCGCATGCAATCGAAAACACTGCGGGCTACGGGCATTATTTGCATGGCGAGGCGGTTGGGCTTGGGATGCTGCTCGCGGCGAGGATGTCCGAAAAGTTGGGAATGCTCTCCGAAGAGGAAACTTCCCGCATCAGGCGCATTTTGGAAAATTACGGTTTACCCGTAAAGTTTCGCGAGCCTATTTCCTCCGACCTTTTGATTGAAGCCGGCAGGCGCGACAAAAAGGCGATGTCGGGCAAGTCGAGGTATGTCTTGATGAACGGGATTGGCACGGGCGTTGTTGTCCCCGGCATAGAAGAATCTTTGGCTCGGGAAATTTTTGAAACTGCGATGGGCTGATGTTTCTTTGCGACGCCCATTGCCATTTGCCTTCTTCCGAATTTGACGAATTTTCGGGAGGGTTGGCGGTTTGCGCGGCTTGTGCAAGTTCTGCGGACATGCAGAGGCTTGCGGCGTTCAAAAAAGCGTTTCCAAAGAATGTTTTTGCGGCGTTCGGAGTTCATCCGAAATATTTGGGCGGATTTAACAAAGATGTGTTTGCCTCTTTTTTGGATAATGCCGACGCCGTGGGGGAAATCGGTTTTGACAAGTATTCAAGTTTCGATTTGGCGTTTCAGAGGAATTGTTTTGAGGCTCAGGCGGGCGCGGCAATTTCAAGAAATCTGCCTCTAATAATCCACGAAGTCGGGCATTGGAACGAGCTTGAATTATCTCTTAAACGCTTGCGCCCCAAGCGGTTTTTAATCCATGCCGCGAAGTGTTCGACAGAGCTTGTGAAGAAATTTGAGAAGATGGGCGGATGGTTTTCTTTCGGAGAGAGGGAGCTTAAATTGAAATCGGGCAGGGCCGCTCTTGCGGCGGCGGGCAAAAATCGAATTCTTCTTGAAAGCGATTCCTTTCCAAGCATTGAAAAGATGGAAAAAACTTATTTTCTCGCGTCAGAAATTTTGAATTTGAAAGAGGTTGAACTTTGCCGTTTAATCGGGGAGAATTTTTCGGAATTTTTTAAAAATGGATAGATTTTCGAGAACAGAGGTTTTGTACGGCGCGGAATTTTTGGAGCGTCTGCGCAATGCCAAGTTTTTGGTTTGCGGTGCGGGGGCTGTCGGCGGATTTGCGATAGAGGCTTTGGCTCGTACTGGCGCGCAAAATTTTGTCATAGTTGACGGCGATTCTTTTGACATTACCAACATAAACCGCCAACTTGGCGCGCTTTCCTCGACGGTGGGGCAAAAAAAGGCGGAAGTTTGGAAGCGCAGAATTTTGGAAATAAACCCTTTGGCAAAAGTTGAAACTGCCGATTTCTTTATTGATGAAAGCACCGCGCCCCGTCTTTTGGATTGCGGATGCGACGTGCTTTTGGACGCAATCGACACGGTTAAGCCCAAGTTCGAGCTTTTGAAGGAAGCCGTGTCAAGAGGCATGAAAATCGTTTCGAGCATGGGGGCTGCGCGGCGCAAAAATCCTGAAATGGTAAAGTGCGCAAAACTTATGAAAACGAGCGTCTGCCCGATTGCCTCTTCAATAAGGAAGTCTTTTAGAAAAATGAATTTAAAGCCGGGTTTCATGTGCGTTTATTCCGACGAAGCAATCGGGGCGTCAACCCATGTTTCAAGCGGGGGCGCGGATTCCCGAAAGATTGTCGGAAGCGGAGCGGTCGTAACGGGCGTTTTCGGGCTTATGCTTGCAAATCTCGCAATGAAGGAAATTTTATGATTTACGACAGGGAATATTTTAACAGGGCACCGAAGAAATACGCCCGCGAATTTTTTGGCAATATGGGGGCGGTGAAATTTCTTATATTGGCAAATATCGCGTTCTTTTTGCTAGATTTGATAATCCGCAATTTTACGGGAAGCGATGTTTTGGCGAGGTATTTTGCCCTCTCTATTGCCAGTTTGTCGGACGGCAAGGTTTGGACGCTTTTTACATATTCGCTTTTGCACGAGGGGTTTCTGCACATCGGCGTAAACTGTCTTGTGCTTTACTTTGCGGGGTCTGCCCTTGAGCTTAAAGTTGGGGCGGCGCGGACGTTATTTATATACGCTGCGTCTGTTTTGGGAGGAGCTGTTATATTTTTGTTGTCTGGTTTGATAGGGCATGATAGCCTTTTAATAGGCGCATCGGGAGGCGCAATAGGATTGCTTTCGGCGTTTCTTATGATGTCAAAAAACGAAGTTATGACTTTTATAATTTTCGTCTTCCCTGTCAGAATAAGGGCTTGGACAATGCTCAAATTTATGTCGGCATTTGAGTTTTTTGGCTTTATATTTTTCGAGCTTGCGCCTTTTTCAAGGGGCGGCATAGGTTTTTCAGCCCATTTGGGCGGCATTGCCGCAGGTTGCCTTTGCGCTGTTTTGATGTCGGAAAACAGGTCGGAATTTTTCAAGATTTCTAATTTTAAGTTTCCCAAAAAGCGTTCCATGGGCAGGGCGTCCGACTATAAATTCAAGGTGGATATTTCTTCTGAGGAAAATCTGCGCGCGGAAGTTGACAGAATTTTGGACAAGGTCAACAGACAAGGGTTTTACAGTCTTACCGATGAGGAAAAGGAAATTTTAAGCGAGGCTAACAAACGCATGTAAAAATCAAAAAACTGTTAGACATTCCGCTTTTTTGGTGTTAATTTTAATATTTGAAATGATGAAAGGGAACTATTTTTACATGAAATTTTTAAGAATTTTTGCGGCACTTCTGCTATTGGCTTGTGGCGGAGTGTCGTTTGCTTCGGACGCCGCAGGTCAAAAAGAGGAAAGCCCCGTTTTGGTCGAGGCGGATCCGTCTTTGCTTGTTGCGTCTCCCAAGATGAGGGGAGAATCTCGCAACTTCATATTTTGTTTGGAAAACGGTCATTTCCTTAAAAAAAGCCTCGACAAGCTCGACATGAAAAAGCTTGTGAGGGAATACATGTCTTCCCTCGATTTCATGAAGATGTTTTTTCTTGAAAGCGACGTCGATTTCTACACGGAAAGGCTTGCGCCCATCTTGCCGCAGCTGTTGCGCCAGGGCGTGATTTTGCCCGCCAATAAAATTTACCACGAAACGTTTGTGCCGCGCGCGAAGGCGAGGTTGGAATGGATAAAAAAGCGCATGGAAGAGCCTTTCGACTTTTCTAATGACGAAACTTTCAGACCCGACCGAAGCAAGGCTGAATGGCCCAAGAATATGGCGGAAGCCGACGAGCTTTGGCAAAAGCGCATAAAATTCGACGTTCTAAGCCAAATCATCGGCTACGACAATTCAGACGAGCAGATTATATCTGAAATCGACGAAGATGCGGTTCGTGAAGACGCGGGCGATGAAATGAAAAACGACGCTCCAAAGACTTTTGAAGAAAAGCTCAAAAAAGCGAAGGAGGAAGTCTTGAAGCGCTATGAAAATCTCATCTCCAACATGACAAAGGACGATGCGACGGAAATTCAGGAATTTTTCTTAAACGCCATTTCAAACATTTATGACCCGCATACGTCTTTCCTTTCGGAGTATGCCCTTGAAGAGTTCGACATTTCAGTCCGCAACGCCCTTGTCGGCATAGGCGCGGTGCTTTCGGAAAAGGACGGCTATTGCAGCGTTGTCGAGCTTATGCCCGGAGGTCCCGCCGAAAAGAGCAAAAAAATAGAGCCTGACGACAAGATTGTGGGTGTAGGTCAGTCCGCCGATGAAATCGAGGACGTTGTCGGCAAGAAGCTTCGCAACACAGTTCGCCTCATAAGGGGCAAAGAAGGCTCGAAAGTCTATTTGCAGATAGAGCCGAAAGGAAACCCCGGCGTCAGGAAAATCGTGGTTTTGCAGCGCGAAAAAATACAGCTTACCGAAAAGCTTGCCCGCGCCTGCGTTTACGAGCTTCCGGTAGGCGATAAAACAGTTCCGATAGGCGTGATAGACCTTCCTGCATTTTACGGGGAATCCGATGGCGCGGACGGAGTGAAGGGCTTTTCGACGACGCACGACGTAGAGGAGCTGATTTTAAAGCTTAAAGAGCGCAACGTGAAGGGCATAATTTTGGACTTGCGCAAAAACGGCGGCGGTTTTTTGAACGAAGCCGTCGATCTTGCGGGGCTTTTTATCCGAACAGGGCCTGTTTTGCAGGTCGGCGACCGCTCGGGCAGGGTTGTGCAGATGAGAGACGACGACCCTAAGGTCGTTTGGGACGGACCAATGATTGTGCTTGTCAGCCGCCTTTCGGCTTCCGCCGCCGAAATTGTCGCCGGAGCTTTGAAAAACCACGAAAGGGCGATAATCGTCGGCGACAAGTCAACTTTCGGCAAAGGTTCCGTGCAGATGGTTTACCATTTGGCGAATTTCGACAAATCACACAAGAGCGCGGCAAAAATCACCATTCAAAAATGGTATCAGCCGAACGGAGAATCAATACAGTTAAAAGGCATTCATTCCGACATCGCATTGCCCTCTACTTTGGAGCATCTCGACTTGGGAGAAGACAAGCGTGAAAACGCTTTGGGCTGGGACGAAATCGATCCCGCTTCAATACGCGCGGGATACGGGTACGGCATGGGCGAGAGCGGCGCAAAGCTGCTTTCAACTCTTTCCGAAAAGTCGGAAAAAAGGCGCGAAAGTTTGGACGAATTCAAATTCTTGAACGAAAGGATTGGCTGGTTTAAATCGCGCGTCGAGAAGAAGGATTGGAGTTTGAATTTGGATGCGCGTGAAAAGCAGCTAAAAGACGACGAAGCGTTTGCGGACAAGATGAACGAGCGTCAGAAAGAGTTTGCGAAGTCCAACTTCAAAAAAGAGGAAATCCTTTTGGACAGTGCCATTGCCAAGAAAAAAATGCAGGAGGAAAGCTCCGCCGCGCAAGGCAATTCTTCCGAAAATGGCGTTGAAGAAAAAAATCCGCAAGGCGAAAATACAGAGTCTGCGGCTGGCGAAAAAGCCGAATCCTCTTCATCGGGTGAAAAATCAGCTAATCCGCCTTCCGAAAAGCATAATTCAAAGGGCAAGTCCAAGAAAGACGACGTTCCTGAGTTTGACGTCTCCATGCGCGAAGCTTTGCGCATCATGGGCGATTGGCTCGAATTTGAAAATTCCGCGAAAAAAAATTAATTCCGAAAAACAAGTATTTTTTATTTTTTTTATCTTCGAATTTGCCGATAAAATTTAAAAATGTGTGCAAATTTGAACAAGATAATATTTGAATAAAAAATATGCGTTATAATTTGGGAATAGATGCGGGATCTACAACTGTAAAACTTTTGGTTTCCGAGGGGCGAAAAACCCTTTATTCCTCTTATTCGCGCCACAATGCCGATGTGGCGCGATGTTTGTCGGGGGAGCTTGAAAAGCTTGCGGACATTTTTCCAAACGCTTCGTTTGGCGTGTGCCTTACGGGCTCTGCGGGCATGGGAGTCGCGGAGCGTTGCGGCTTTAAGTTCATTCAGGAATTGGTTGCGGAGAGTTTGGCGGTAAAAACTTTGGGGTTTGAAAATGCCACTTTAATCGACATCGGCGGAGAGGACGCCAAAATGATTTTCTTCTCTTCGGGGCGTTCCCCCGACATAAGGATGAACGGCGTTTGCGCGGGCGGCACAGGAGCGTTTTTGGACCAGATGGCGTCATTGCTTGGAATAGACGCGGGCAAAATGGGCGAACTTGCGTTGAAAGCCAAGCGCGTTTATCCGATAGCCTCCCGATGCGGAGTTTTCGCAAAGACTGACATACAAAATTTGGCAAGCCGCAGGATTCCGCTTGAAGACATTTCAGCAAGCGTGTTTCACGCTGTTGCATTGCAGTGCGCGGGGTCTTTGGCAAGGGCTACCGACTTGGTTGCTCCCGTGTTGTGTGTAGGGGGGCCTCTCACTTTTTTGGGGGCTTTGAGGAAGGCGTTTTCAGATGTCTTGGAAGTTTCGGAAGGCGAAATGCTGCTTCCCGAAAACTCCGAAACGTTTGCGGCAATGGGGGCCGCATGTGCGGCGGAGCGGGAAGGCTCTCTTTCTGCGGCGGAAATTTTGGAGCGTGTCGAAAAATCGAATTTTAAAAGCGCGAAAAAAAGCTTGGAGCCTCTTTTTAAAAACCCTCGGGAGTTTGAAATTTGGAAACGCTCTTTGAGCGTAAAGAAAATCCCTTCGAGGGAAATAAAAGACGGGGAGCATTTGCAAGTGTTTGTCGGCATTGATTCAGGCTCCACCACGACGAAGCTTGCGGTTATGGACGAAGATTTGAATTTGGTCTTTTGCAGGTACGGTTCAAATTCGGGAATGCCTCTCGAAATGGCGGGAAAGTTTATGGGCGAATTTTTCTCGATCGCAAAATCAAAGGGCGCGTCGGTTGAAATCCTCTCTTCCGCCTCGACGGGCTATGGGGAAGATTTAATCCGCGCGGCGTTCAATTTGGACTGCGGAATTGTTGAGACAATGGCGCACTTGCAGGCGGCAATGTGGATAGACGAAAGCGTATCTTTCGTTTTGGACATCGGCGGGCAGGACATGAAGTCGATATTCGTTGAAAACAAGGCGGTAAAAAACGTGGAACTTAACGAATCCTGCTCGTCGGGGTGCGGCTCATTTTTGCAGAGTTTCGCGTCGATGATGAATTTGGATTTGGACGAATTTGCCCGCCTTGCGTGTCTTTCGCAAAATCCTTGCGACTTGGGGACGCGCTGCACGGTGTTCATGAATTCCAAGGTGAAGGAGGCGTTGAAAGAGCAGTCGGACGCGGGCGACATCGCGGCGGGGCTTGCAATTTCTGTCGTTAAAAACTGCCTTTTCAAGGTGCTGAAAATTTCAAACATGGAAAGGCTTGGCGATAATATTGTCGTGCAGGGCGGAACTTTTAAAAACCTTGCGGTTTTGCGCGCCCTTGAAGTTCTTTCAGGCAAAAAAATATCGACTTGCGACCGCCCCGAGCTTATGGGAGCGATGGGAGCCGCCTTGTATGCGCGCTCCCTCTTCAAAAAAGGCGGCAAAAGCTCCATTTGCCCGAATGTTGATTTTTCAAAAATAAGCAGGAAAAATTTGGAATGCAGGGGATGTGCAAACCGTTGCAGCGTAATCCGATTCTCTTTTGAAAACGGGAACGTAAGCCATGCAGGCAACAAGTGCGAACGTTTTTTCCATTCCGCGGCGAATGCAAAAACGCGCGGAGAGGACGGCGTTTTGTTGCGCTATAAAATGCTTTTTGAAAACAGCGGAAATTCCGAAAGCCTTGAAAAAATAGGAATTCCCCGCGCCTTGAACGTTTACGAGAACTATCCGTTTTGGGCGGAGCTTTTCAGGGGGTGCGGCTTTGACTTGGTTTTGTCGGGAGAATCTACATCGTCTCTTGCGGCAAAAGGCGTTTCGTTTCTTATGTCGGACAATTTGTGCTTCCCCGCGAAGCTTGCGCACGGGCATATTTTGGATTTGGTTGAGAGGGGCTGCAAGCGGATATTTTTCCCGATGGTCGCAAAAGAGGCGGGCGAGGGCAAAGGCTCTTCTAATTCTTTCAACTGCCCCGTTGTAACGGGCTATCCGAATGTCGTTAAAAATTCAATGGAGCTTCAATCGCGTTTCGGCGTTGAGTTTGACTATCCCGTCATCTCTTTTGAATCGCGGAAAAGCTTGGAAAAGTCGTGTTGGAGCTATTTTAAGGGTTTGGGGGTCGGCAGGAGGCGTTTTTTGGCGTCGCTTGAAAACGCTCTTAAAAAGAGGGAAGATTTCAGGCGCAATTCAAGTTCGGCGCAAATGAAGATTTTGGAAAAGGGCATAAAATCGAGAAAGCCTGTTCTCGTTTTTACGGGCAGACCTTACCATTGCGACCCGCTGATAAACCAGAAGGCATCTCAAATCGCCGCAGATTTGGGCGCGGACGTTGTTTCTGACGACGCTTTCCTTTTTGAAAGCGAAGCTGATTTGGACAGTGTAAACTACATTCCGCAGTGGACGTACCCGAACCGCGTCATGAGGGCGGCTATCGCCGTGGCAAAGCTTCCGAAGAATGTCGCGCTCGTCCAGCTCAATTCTTTCGGGTGCGGACCCGACTCATTTTTGATGGACGAGGCGTCAGAAGTTTTACATGCGGCGGGCAAAAATCTGACGGTGATAAGGGTTGACGAAATTTCAAGCACGGGGTCGATAAGATTGCGCCTGCGTTCTCTGATAGAGTCGCTAAAACTTTTCGGGGACTCTTCCGATGGTGCTTTGGAACCTTACAAACCCTACAACCTTTCGTACGAAAAAATAGACAGGGAAAAAACGATTGTCGTTCCTTTCGTAAACGATATAATTTCCCCCATCATTCCCGCGATGGCAAAAGCGATGGGCTACAAGGCGGTATGCCTGCCGCCTCCCGACTCGGAATCTGTCGGCGATGGGCTGAAATACGGGCATAACGAAGTTTGCTATCCTGCCACCGTCATTGTCGGCGACATCATAAAATTTCTAAAAAAAGCGGGGCGCAAAGCTTCCGATTACGTCGTTGCAATCACGCAGACTGGCGGGCAGTGCAGGGCGACAAACTATCTTGCGCTCATAAAAAACGCGATGAGGCTTGCGGGGTTTTCGAATGTCAAAATCGTTTCCGTAAATTTTGGCAAGACCTTTAAAAATTCCCAGCCCGCCTTTAAGACGGGAATAATAAAAAGCGTCAAGCTTTCGCTTTTGTGCATCGCTTTTACCGATGCCGTATCTGAAATGTACAATGCCATGCGCGTGCGCGAGGCGGTTTCGGGAAGCGCGAAGCATATTGCGGATTCCGTTATAAACAGGGCAGTGCCTCTTTTTGAGAAATGCGACGCCAAGGGGATTTTCCGCCTTCTTAAAGAAGCCGTGGACACTTTCAACAGAATAGTCGTAAAGTTCGAAAGCACCCGCAAAATAGGCTTCATAGGGGAAATTTACTTAAAGTACAATTCTTTCTCGCATTGCAATTTGGCGGATTGGATTTCCGAGAGGGGTGTTGAGGTTGTGCGCCCTCCTCTTAAAAATTTTGTGATGCAGACGTTTGTAAACGAAAAGGCAAACGAAAGTTTCGGAATATCAGAGCGGGGATTTTTTAGCAGGATATTGTCGCCCGCGGCGTTTTCTTACATGAATTCGTTTCTTGCCCGCGCGGAAAAAATAATGTCCCAATTCAAATATTTCCATAGAAGCCCGACGATTTTTGAGATGGCATCTGACGCGGAGAAAATTTTGCGCCTTTCAAACCAGTTCGGGGAAGGCTGGCTTATTGCCGCTGAAATTGCCGAATTTGCCAAGCGCGGAATAAACGACGTAGTGTGCGTACAGCCATTCGGGTGCATCGCAAACCATATCGTTGCAAAGGGCATCGAGCGCAAGGTAAAGAAAATGTTTCCGCACATGAACATTCTGTTCTTGGACATAGATTCGAGCGTTGCGCCCGTAAACTTGCAAAACCGCTTGATGTTTTTGATAGACGAAAATTTAAAGTACGCCCAAAAAGCCGACGCCTAATTTTCGTTTTCGGAGTTTTCGGGAGGTTCGGGAAATTTTTGATAAATCGGATTTTGGCTTATTAAAAGCTCTTCCCAGAGTTCAAACGGGTCGAACTGCGATATTGACTCCAAGTCTGCGGGAATGACAAGCCATGTGCCTTCGGCTATTTCGGTATTTAGCTGGTTTTCTTCCCATCCAGAGTATCCGACGAATGCCGCGGCTTTTGCCGACGGATTTTTTGAAAGCATCTTTTCCGCTTTTTCCGCGGTAAGCCCGAACGAAAAGTCGTTTATTCCATCCTGTCCGTCGGTCCAAACCGCGATTGAAACCCTGTTCTTTGCGACGGGGCCGCCGTCGAAAACTTCCACTTGCGAGAGTATGGGATATTTCAAAAACTCATCGTCTATCTCTCCAAGCGTTTTTTCAAGCGGCAAATTTATGATTACCCCGATGGAGCCTTCTTTTGTGTCTTCAAGAAGCAAAATTACGCTTTCCTCAAAAACGGGATCCTCAAATGAAGGAGAGGCGATTAAAAAACTCCAGCTTCTGTCTTCGTAGTTTTTCTTCATAGGTCAAAGCTTAATGATTTCGATGCCCGATTCCTTGAAAATGTCTAAAACGAGAGGGTCGTTGTGGTAGTCGTGCAGATATTTTACGGATTTTACGCCTGCCGCCGCCAGAATTTTGGCGCAGTTTATGCACGGGAAATGCGTGATGTATGCAGTCGAGCCGTTTACGCTGACGCCGCGCCTTGCCGCGTCTGAAATGGCATTTTGCTCGGCATGCACGGTTGCCTGTTCATGCCCGTCGCGCACGCAAGACTTGTGAGCGGCTCCCGCCAGAAAACCGTTGTACCCCGCGGCGATAATCCTGTTTTTATGCTCTCCGCCGCTAACCAAAACGCAGCCGACATTAAGCCTTTCGCAAGACGAGCGCGAGGCTATTAAAATTGCCGTTGACATAAAGTATTCGTCCCAAGACGGGCGGTTTGGCAAATTTGAAATCGCTTTTTCGATGTCGATAATCATACGGTTTGTGTTTTCAAAAAAATCCATAATTTGTCTTTCAATTTAACTCCTGCCTTTTTTCCGTCAATTTTATTATTAAAATTTTGGCTTGCGCCGAAATATCGGTGGCATAAATGGCAATCGGTTTCATAAAAAACTTGAAAATACCGAGAGCCGATACATCATTATTCATAATGAAGAGTACAAAAAAAGCCTATAATTTTTTCTCGTGGACCGAAACTGTTTTGGTGTTGGCAATACTTGTGTTCGTGACGGCAATACTTGTGCCGTCCGCGCTTTTCATTCGCTCTTCTTCCTGCGCGAAAATGATAGAAGCCCAGCTTGGCGCGATTTCAAAGGCAGGCAGGACTTTCATTCTTGAAAACGGGGTACGCCGCGTGAGTTGCCAGACTTTGGTGCGCCAAAATTTAATATCGGAGCCGACTGTTTTCTACGGCGAAGATTATAAAGACTTGGTGATAGATTCTTCGGGCGGCAAGCTTTCCGTAAAAACAAAAAACGGCAAGACAATATCGGTAAACTATTAAGAATGCCTTGATTTTTGCGGAAATCCGCGAAAGCGCATTTTCGGCATATGAAATTTATCGACAAAAAAGCCCGCAAACGCTCTTGTTTGCAGGCTTTCTAAAATGGTGGAGATGGAGGGAGTCGAACCCTCGTCCTAAAAACTTTCGGATATACCGTCTACAACGCGTAGTTTTGATTTAAATTCGTCTTTCCGTTAGGCCAAAACTGCCGCGGAAAAACTATCGAACAGAAATTAGCGGCTTGAAACCCTGCCCGAACAGCCCAAGCCTCTTTACCCGATGTCGACGCCGGATTTCCCGTATCGGGTGTCAGGGAGCCGACGTGCCGCGTCAATTAGGCGGCAATAGCGTATTCTTCGCCATTTATAGTGTTTTTGACACATTTTTACAGAGCCAAGTGTCGTCTCTGGCGTGCAAGCATAAACTACGATTTTCAGTCGAATTCCAAAGACATCCCCTTGTTGTTCAACTTAAAATTTTGTTTATTATTTTGTAATCTTCGGAATTTTATTCGGATTATCAAGTAAAATTTTTAGATTTAAGGCATTCTTATTTTTTGCAATCTAAATTATTTCTATTGACTCATTCGATTGAGGCGGTTAGTTTTTATTGCGTTTAATCAAGGTAAATTTTTATGAATATTAAAATTGCACTATTTTCTTTGTCATCGCTTTTGCTTGCGGCGGGTTTTTTGCATGCGCAAAAGCAGGTATATCAATCTCAGTTCGAGCGTTCTGCCGTTGACGACAATAAGATGAAGTTAAACCGCGACAAGGAGCCGAAGATTGACGATTCTTTCAAGCCGCTTTTTAACGGCAAGAATTTGAACGGCTGGCATCAGGCGACGGGAACTGCCAAATTTTTTACAAAGGACGGGGAGATTATCGGAATTGGCAATAACGATAAAGATGTTCCCAATTCTTTTTTAGCGACAGACAAGACATACACGAATTTCATTTTGTCTCTCGAATTCAAGTGGGGTGAACATCTCGGCAATTCGGGTGTCATGATTTGCGCGGGGATAGACGGCAAGGGCTTGGTTGCGGGCCCTCAAATCGAGATAGAAACCAATCCCGAGCGAGCATGGACGGGCGGGGTTTATGGGGAGAGGTGCGGCGCGTGGAAGTATTCGCTTTCGCGTAAGGAGCATGACGCCGCCCGCGCCGCCGTCTCAGAATTTAGAGACTGGAACAGGCTTGTGATAAAATGCGACAATGAGAGAATCCTGACATGGGTAAACGGTGTTCCCTGCGCTAATTTGGACTGGCCGCAGGGTGCTTTCAATATTCTCGACGGAGGATTTATCGCCTTGCAGGTCCATTCCGGCGGCGCAAGCGAAATTCGTTTTAGAAACATTTTGATAAAAGAGCTTCCCGTAAAGAGCGTGTTTCAAAAAAAGTTTCGCAAGGGCGCGGTGGCTGACGAAAACATGAAGCTTAACAGCGACAAAGAGCCGAATTTGTCGGCGGGCGGGTTTAAGAAAATTTTTGACGGCAAGACGCTGAAAGGCTGGCGCAAGGTGAGCGGAACCGCCGAATGGAGCGTTGAAGACGGAGCGATAAAGGGCGTTGGCAACAACGATAAAAACGTGTTCAACTCCTTTCTCGCGACCGAGAAAAATTACAAAAATTTCATTCTTACATTTAAGTACAAATGGGGAGAGCCTCTTGGCAATTCGGGCGTGATGGTAAGGGCGGCTCTCGACGAAAAGGTTTCGGCAAAGGAAAGGGAATTGAAGGGGGACGCGGTGAAAGGCCCTCAAATCGAGATAGAAACCAATCCCGAACGAGCATGGACGGGCGGAGTTTACGGGGAGAGGTGTGGCGCGTGGAAATATTCGCTTTCGCGCAAGGAGCATGACGCCGCCCGCGCCGCGGTTTCCGAATTCAGGGATTGGAACAGGATGACGATTATGTGCAGGGGCGACTCGATAAAAACATGGGTAAACGGCGTGCCCTGCGCGAATTTGGACTGGAACAATTCTTGGTTTGACGCTTCAAACGGCGGATTTATCGCCTTTCAGGTTCATGCGGGCGGCGTGAGTCGGATATTCATAAAAGATGTCAAAATCAAGGAGCTTAGATAATTTTTGGGATATGGGTAGAGGCATTAAAAAAATCTTGCCAAAAATACAAAAAAATCTTATTCTTTTCCCAAAATAATAAAAAATTAACAATGCTTACATTATCGGAAGAAATAGTTTTGCTTGCCATCGACGAACGCGCAGGGGCTCTTATGCTTCTGCCAGAGCGTTCGCTTGATTTTGCCTTGTCGGGCGCAATGATGATTGAGCTTTCCATGCGCGGAAAAATCGCAACCGTTGACGATGTGTTTTTGAAAGTCTTAAACAGGGACTCCACGGGCGACAAAATTTTGGACGAAGCTCTTTCGCTGATACCAAGCTCTCCGCATCTGACTATCGAAAACGCGCTTGCCCGCATCGCGAGAAAAGGCGAGTCGTGGGTTTCTAAAACATTCCAAAGCCTTGTCGAAAAAGATATTTTGGAAAAGAAGGAATCGCATTTTTTGTGGCTTGTGCGCGAAAGCTCTTTCCACGTCAAAGACCACAAACTTTTGGACGGATTGCGTCTCCACATTCGCGATGTGATTATAAATGAAAGCATTGAGCCTGACACCCGCGAAATTGCATTGATTTCGCTTATGGACGCCTGCAAAATCAGTTTTACGATTTTTAGCGACGACGAGCTTGCGAAGTATTCGGAAAGGTTTGAGGAAATCACGAAAAAAGACCCCATTGCAAGAGCTGTTTCGTTTGCAATTTCCGAAATCGAAAACGCGATTTTGGAGGTCATTGCCTTTACGGGCGTATGAGTTTAAGGCTGATTTTTTAACGAAATCGCGGAGATTGTGCCGCGATTTTTTGTTTTTGTTTTGTTTGTTGCAAAACTGTTTTCTTTTGGCATCATACTTAAAATATTTTTTATGAAGGCTTATATTTATACGCTTGGGTGCAGGGTAAACCAGTCTGAATCAATGATGATTGCAGATTCTCTTGCAAGCTTGGGCGTGGAAATTTCAAGCGCGCCCGAAGATGCTGATTTGATGGTTGTCAATTCCTGCGCGCTAACCGAATCGGCGGAGGCTAAAACCCGCAGGGCGATAAAGGATTTCAGGCGTAAAAATCCAAATGCGAAAATTTGCGCAACGGGTTGCTACGCACAGACAAATGCGGAATCTCTGCGCGAAGTCGGCGTCGGGCTAATCGTTTCAAACGCGAGAAAAAGCGATGTTCCGCGCCTTGCGTATGAATTTGTTTTGTCGGGCAGGGCGGAGCAGTCCGAATTCTTTAATTCCCAAAATGCAGAAGCTCGTTTTTTGGAAAAGTTGAATTACAGTCAAAAAGACTTGGGCTTTTTGGGCGACACTCCCGTTTCAGACCGCGCGAACTTAAAAATTCAGGACGGCTGCGACAATGCCTGCGCGTATTGCATAATACCGAGGGCAAGGGGGCTTCCGCGCTCGCGGAGCGTTGAAGATATTGTAAAAGACGCGGAAAATCTTGCGTCGAGGGGCGTTGCGGAAATTATTTTAACAGGCATAAACCTATCCAAATTTTCGGGTTCTTTGGCGTCCCTTGCAAACCGCATAAATTCCATTCAAGGCATAAAGAGAATTGCGTTTGGCAGCATTGAGCCTCCCGTTAAGGAAGTCGAGATATTGTGCTCCATGATGAAAGACTCTTCGCACAAACTCGCACGCCATTTCCACATATCGCTTCAAAGCGCGTGTTCCAAGACGCTTAAAAATATGGGGCGCAAGTATGGTGTCGGGGATTTTTTCGGCATGGTCGACTTCATCAAAAGTGCAGACGAAAACATAGGAATAGGAACCGACGTGATTTGCGGCTTTCCTGAGGAGAGCGAAGAGGATTTTGAGGAAACTTTTGAAAACATCAAGAAATCAAAGCTTAATTTCTTGCATGTCTTCACCTATTCTCCAAGACCCGGAACTTTGGCGGCGTTAAAGCCCCAAATTCCCATGCCAATCCGTAAGAGGCGTTCAGACGCGCTTAGAGTCTTGGGCGAAACTTTGAAGCGCAAGTTTTTTGAAAGCCAGGAGGGGCGCGAAGAATTTGTGCTTTTGGAAAACCGGTTGCCAAGCGGAGTTTATTTGGGCTATGCCTCAAACTATGTCCAAACCGCGGTTAAAATCGGCAAGTCCGGGCTGAAAAACCAAATGTGCAGGGTGAAAATAGGCACTCCCATAGGTTCGGGGCGCGTAAAAGCGGAGTTTTTGGAGCTTGTTTGACGCTTTTTGGCGTTTTTTGCAAAAATCTTAAAATAAAAGTGTTGCCCCGCGCGCGCATTTTCGCAAAATATTAAGGAATATATTTTTATTTGTATGTTATCTAAAATTTTCAAACTTTTTGCAGGCAACCATTATAAACGCTTTTACAGGAAAGCCCGCCCCGTCGTGGCCAAAATCAACAAGATAGAAGAGGGCTACCGGTCTTTGACGGACGATGAGTTGAAGGCGAAAACTTCGGAATTTATGGCGCGCATAGCGGCGGGGGAAACGACCGACCAACTTTTGCCGGAGGCTTTTGCCGCCGTCAAAAACGCCGCGCGCAGGCTTTGCGGCAAGAAAATAACCGTTTGCGGGCATGAACTTACTTGGGACATGGTTCATTACGATGTCCAGCTAATCGGCGGCATCGCCCTTCACCAAAACATGATTGCGGAAATGGCTACGGGCGAAGGCAAGACGCTTGTTGCGACGCTTCCGCTTTATTTGAACGCGCTTACAGGCAAAAACTGCCATCTTGTGACCGTCAACGAATATCTCGCGCGCCGCGACTCCGAATGGATGGGCTATCTTTACCGCTTTTTGGGGCTTACTGTTGACTGGATTTACAACATGCAGGATACCGAAAGCAAAAAGCGCGCTTACAAGGCGAACATTACTTACGGAACTGCGAGCGAGTTCGGTTTCGACTATTTGCGCGACAACGGCATGGCAAGCGACGCCGAAAGCCAGGTTCAAAACGGGCACTTCTATTGCATCGTTGACGAAGTTGACTCTGTTTTGATTGACGAGGCGCGTACGCCGCTCATTATTTCGGGGCCCGTACAGGAAAACCGCGAGGCACCGTTTATCCGTTTAAAGCCTTTGGTTGAAGAGGTTGTCCGCCACCAGACAAAGCTTTGCAACAAGCTTGCCTCCGACGCCAAGGAAGAATTCGACAAAACGGGGGATTTGAGCGAAGAAAGCGTTTTGAAGCTTTGGCAGGTAAAGATGGGAATGCCTAAAAACCGCACTCTCCGCCAGCTGATGGAGCACGGCGTGGCGCGCAAAAAGCTCGACAAGTTCGACATGGAAATGGCGTCCGATTTCCGCAAGGAAGACCGTTTCAAGTTTAAGGAAGAGCTTTACTATGTAATCGACGAAAAACAGCACCAGTCCGACCTTACCGAAACCGGCAGAAACTTGATTTCCCCCGACAATCCCGACGCTTTCGTAATGCCCGATCTTGCCACGATTTTTGTGGATATTGATTCGCGCAAGGACTTGTCTCCCGAAAAGAAGCAGGAATTGAAGCTCGCCGCTGAAAATGATTTGATAAGGGTTTCGGAGGAAATCCACTGCATAAGCCAGCTTGTCCGCGCGTATTCTATTTATGAAAAGGACGTTGAGTACGTTGTCCAAGACGGCAAAGTCCATATTGTGGACCAGAACACGGGGCGCATAATGTACGGCAGGCGTTGGAGCGAAGGTTTGCACCAGGCGGTGGAAGCAAAGGAAGGCGTGGAAATCGAAAGGGAGACGAAGACATACGCCACAATCACAATCCAAAACTATTTCCGCCTTTACTCGAAGCTTGCGGGCATGACTGGCACTGCCGAAACCGAGGCGCAGGAATTTCACGATATTTACGCGCTTAACGTCATGGCAATCCCTACAAACAAGCCGTGCCGCCGCAAGGATTTTAACGACGTGTTCTTTAAGACGCGCCGCGAAAAATACAATGCCGCAATCGCCGAAATCGAAGCGGCGTATAAGCGCGGTCAGCCCGTTCTTGTCGGCACTGCGTCGGTTGAAGCGAGCGAGCTTTTAAGCAGAATGTTGCGCCGCACAAAAATCCCCCACAATGTTTTGAACGCCAAAAACCACGCGCAGGAAGCCGAAATTGTCGCGCAGGCAGGGCAGAGGGGCGCGGTCACAATCGCAACCAACATGGCGGGCAGAGGCACCGACATCAAGCTTGGCGAGGGCGTAAACGAGCTTGGAGGGTTGTATGTCTTGGGTACGGAACGCCACGAGTCGCGCCGAATCGACCGCCAGTTGCGCGGCAGATGCGCGCGCCAGGGCGACAACGGCGCGTCCAAGTTCTTGATTTCTCTTGAAGACGACTTGATGCGCCTTTTTGCCGGTTCTCCCATGGCAAAAATCCTCGACAAAACATTCAAAGAGGGCGAGCCATTGGAACACCCGATAATAAACCGCTCAATCGAGCGTGCGCAAAAGACTGTCGAAGGTCAAAATTATTCAATCCGCAAACGCCTTTTGCAGTATGACGATGTTTTGAACAAACAGCGCGAAGTCATTTACGGGCTTAGAAACGACACCATAACTTCTGAAGAGCCGCGCAAAATCGTCTTCGAGCTTATAGAAGAGGAAATCGAAGAGCGCATTGCATCTTTCTATTCGGGAAAAGACAGCGACAACACAGCGGAAGTGGAGTCTCTTTGCAGCTGGGTTACGAGCAGGTTTCCCATTATGCTTTCTGCCGATGAATTGAAGGGGCTGGATGACAAACAGATGCTTGATGCGATATTAAACAAGGTGAAAGCCCTGTATAAAATTCGCGAGGAAGTTGAAAATCCCGAAACATTAAAGCTGATAGAACGCTATGTTCTAATGCGCTCTTTCGACAAAAACTGGCAGGACCACTTAACGGAAATGGAAGACTTGCGAAAAAGCGTCGGTTTGCGCTCCTACGGGCAGAAAGACCCCTTGAACGAATATAAGAGCGAAGCCTACAAATATTTTGAACGCCTGCTTTCAAAAATCCGAAACGATTTGTGCCTCGGCATTTTCCGAAGCGCGTCGAGCCTTGAAGCCTTGCAGGAAATTATCGCAAGGGCAAGCGGCGAAGTTCTCGCAGTCCATGTAAAGGAAGACGAAGAACCCGCGAAAAAGAAGGACGACATAACGCTCCCCGACGTCAAAATCGAGCCTGACGAAATGCCGCGCATAGGCAGAAACGAAATGGTTACGATTTGCAAGGGGTCGGAAACCCAAACGCTGAAATTCAAGAAGGCTGAAAACTTGATTCGCAACGAGGGCTGGCGCATAAAGGAATTTTAATTTTTGCATTGGGGCGCGGAAAAAACGCGCCTCTTTTTTGAACATGTCGGGAAAAATTTTGCCAATTCTTCTCCTGTTTTTCGGATTTGCGCTTTACGCAATGTCCTTTGAGCCGTTTTGTGCGGCGGAAGGGGCGTATGTCTTTTCCGCTTTTTTGCTCTGGGCGGCGCATTCGTGGAAGTCGTCAAACAGATTGTGGAAAGTCGCCGCATTTGCGGGAGCTTGGGCTTCGTGGATTTTGCTTTTGGCGTGGCTTAGGTTTGTTTATCCTCCTTCGGGATATTTTTTCATGGCGGGACTGTCGGCGATAGTGGCTCTCTTCTTTTGGGTATGGCTTTTGGCTCTTAAAAAGTTTACGCCTCTTCCCTATGAAAGCTTCTTAAAAAGAATTTCAAAAATCTTGTTTCTGGCAGGGTTTTGGGTTGCGCTTGAATGGATTAGGTCGTTTGTGTTTACGGGATTTCCGTGGCTGTTGCTTGCGCACAGCCAGTGGCAAAGACCCGCAATAATCCAGCCCGCGTCAATCGGCGGGGCTTATTTGGTTTCGTTTGTTTTGATATTCTTCGGGCTTTCGCTTGGAATGTACGGATGCAGAATTTGGGCTTGGCACAAGTCGAAGCTTGCGGGGGAAAGAGTTGATCGCTTCGGCAAATTCACCCCCGAATTTTACGTCGGTTGCGGATTTGTTATGGCGAGTTTGTATATGTACATTGGGGATATGCCTAAATCGCAAAACGCCGAAAAAGTTTTCAGGGTAGGAATGGTTCAAACGGATTTTGCCGGAATTTTGAACTGGGACTTGTCGCTTGCGCAGGGCAATTTGGACGTTCTTAAAAAGCTGACTCTTTCGCTTAAAGGCGCGAATGTGGATATTGTTGCATGGAGCGAGTCTGCGACGCCCCCGATGTGGCCTGTCATCGGCACAAAGGGGATAAAAGAGTGGTGCGAAAGCGTCTCGAAAGAGGTAAACGCACCGATAATAATGGGAAACGGCGCGTATTTTAACGAAGGCGGCAAAGTGTCGTCTTACAACGCGGCTTTTTATGTTTCCGAAAAAAACGGCTTGGACGAGAATTTTTACGCGAAACAAAAGCTTGTCCCTTTCGGTGAATATCTGCCGTCATGGTGCTTTTTCCTGAAAGAGGCGGTTGTCCCCGTGGGCGGAATGACGGCGGGGCAAAAAAGCGTTGTTTTTAATTGCGACATAAAGGGAAAAATCCGCAAAATCTCCCCGATAATCTGCTATGAAGACATTTTTCCGCAAATAGCGCGCGGCGCGGTCAAGGCAGGGGCTGAAATTCTGTATGTCTGCACAAACGATTCCTGGTACGGGCGCGAGGGCGGGGCGTGGCAGCACGCGGCGCATTCTGCTTTTCAGGCGGCAAGTTTCAGAAAACCCCTCATAAGGGCGTCTGTAAACGGGCTAAGCGGAGTCTTCGACCAGTACGGCAGGCTCGTGCCAACATTTGCAATCCGTAATGGCGAAGGAGGAATTTACGACGCCAAGGGAGTTGCCGCAAAGCCTTTTGAAATCGTGAACGAAGAGGGCGAACCTTTGGACGCGGGGACGCTTAAAAAAGCCCGCGGCAATCCTCTTTTGAACGATGAAAACTCCATATATTTCAGGGGCGCGGGCTATGCCGACTTGGTGTCTTACAAAAATTTTGACGGCGTCGAAACTTTTTATGCGAAATACGGCGATTGGTTTCCGATTGCCTGTTTTGGCTATTCGATAATTTTTCTGATTTTTTGCAAAAAGAGCTTGACGAAGCCGAAAGATTATTGAAAATAGCAAACTTTAATAATTTCTACGCGGGCGTAGTTTAGTGGTAGAACCTCTGTTTTCCAAGCAGATTGTGTCAGTTCGATTCTGTCCGCCCGCACCAATTTCTCTTAGCCCGAAACCGATTCGGGCAACAGCAAAGGAATAATCGTGAGCAACCCTCTAATTATGCTTGGTTTGCCAAAGGGCAGCCTCGAAGAATCTACAATCAGCCTTTTTGGCAGGGCAGGCTGGAAAATTTCCAAAAGTTCCCGTTCCTACAAGCCCTCCATCGACGACCCTGAACTCGACGGTCGTTTCGTGCGCGCGCAGGAAATAAGCCGCTATGTCGAACTCGGCTTCTTTGACTGCGGCTTGACGGGCTACGACTGGATTATCGAAAACAACAGCGATGTCGTGGAAGTTTGCGATTTGATTTACAGCAAGGCAACCGCGCTTAAATCCCGCTGGGTTTTGTGCGTCAAGGAAGACAGCGAAATCAAGTCTGTTGAAGACTTGAACGGCAAGCGTGTGGCGACGGAACTTGTAAATTTCACAAAAAGGTATTTGCAGGAAAAGGGCGTAAACGCGGAAGTTGAATTTTCATGGGGCGCGACGGAAGTGAAAGTTCCCGATTTGGTTGACGCAATCGCCGACATTACCGAAACAGGTTCTTCCATCAAGGCGAACAATTTGCGCATTATCGACACGATGCTTTACACAAACACAAAGCTGATCGCAAATAAGACCGCTTGGGAAAATCCCGAAAAACGCCGCAAGATTGAATCTATTGCAATGCTCTTGCAGGCGGCGCTTTCTGCGGCAAGCAAGGTCGGCTTGAAGATGAATTTGCCAAAGTCGAGCTTAAACCGCATTATCGGCGCGCTTCCCGCATTGCGCACACCGACAATTTCCCAGCTTTCAGACCCTGCATGGGTTGCCGTTGAAACCATTGTCGATGAAAAAACCGTGCGCGAAATTATCCCGACGTTGAAAGAAAACGGCGCGGAAGGCATCGTGGAATATTCCTTGAACAAGGTTGTTCCCTGATTTCTTAACAAGTTTGTATTTTGTAAAAGCCCGCAATTTGCGGGCTTTTTTGTTGGGGTTGCGCTGAACGTTTGCGCGCAAAAAAATCGCTTTTTGTCAAAAAAAATTTGGCGCGTCACAGCCTTTCAATCGTGCAGCGCAAAAGCATTTTTGCAGGCAAGCTTTGTGATGATTTTATTTCTTTACCGACTTTTTTTTGTAGGAAAGCCCCCAGTCGCGCAGGGATTCTATTACGGGATTCAGGCTCTCTCCCAATTCGGTAAGCGAGTATTCCACTTTCGGTGGCACTTGCGCATAGACTTTCCGCTTTACCAGCTTGTCGCTTTCCATCTCTCTCAAATTTTCCGTAAGGACTTTCTGCGATATTTTTCCTATCGACTTTCTCAGCTCCCCGAAGCGTTTTTTCCCGTCCATGAGGTCGCGTAGTATAAGGAGTTTCCATTTGTCCCCGATTAGTGCAATGGTTGTTTCAACGGGGCAGGGCGGCAGTTCTTTTTTCGTTCTCATATCGCAATAGTTTCCATTTGGTAAGTATAGCACAATATTGTGCCTACTTTACAAAAGTAATCATATGATGTATAGTGGTTTCATACTCTAAAAACTCAACAAAAAAAGGATAAATATGAAAGAAATAACAGTGAAAAGTTACAAAAACGAAAAAGGCTCTGAAATCTTGCAAGGCGGAAACAAGTTTACAGTAAAGCCCGTAATCGGGCTTGGAGAGGCTAAACAATGCGCAATTCATTTTGTCGAAGTCGAGCCGAATAATTTTGCCTTCGGCTACCACTACCACGAAATGAACGAAGAGGCTTTTTATATCATAAGTGGAACGGGCGTTGTAAGAACTCAAAACGGCGAAATTGAAGTGAAGGCGGGTGATGTCATAACGTTTCCGAGCGGTCCAAGCGGAGCGCACTGCATCAGAAATTCGTCCGCCGTTGAAAAACTTGTCTATATAGATTTTGACACGATAAACATTCCCGATTTGGTTCATTTCCCCGACACGAAAAAAGTCATGTACGAGGGTCCTTATTCCAAGGGAATATTTGACGAACAGTAATTGTATAAGAGGGGATTCTTCGGAATTCCCTTCCTTATTTAATCCGCGCTAATTTAAAATAAATTTGCGCGTTTTTTGTTTACAATATGTGCGTCTTGTTTAACTTTTTCAAAATGGATTTTGATTTGCCTGATATTAGGGAAAATGTCCCGCTTAAAAATTTCACCACTTGGAAAATCGGCGGAAATGCGAGGCTTTTTATCGAGGCGAAATCTGCGGAAGTTCCGAAAATTTTGTCTTGGGCAAATTCAAAGGGGATAAAAACGCATATTTTGGGAGCGGGCTCAAACGTGCTGATAAAAGATTCGGGCATCGACGGTCTTGTGGTGCGCTTGAAAGACGGTGTTTCGTCCGTCAAAATTTCCGAAAAAACCGCGTTTGCCCCCGCGGGGGTGCGCTTGGCGCAGTTTGTAAATTTTCTTGCGAAAAACGGGATTTCAGGCTTTGAATTTCTTGCGGGAATACCCGGGACAATCGGCGGAGCGGTATTTATGAACGCGGGAATCGGCGGAGAAAACAAGCGCGAAATTTCAGATGTTTTTGATGGTGGAATTTTGTGCAATTTAAAAGGCGAAGTTTTTGAAGTCGGGGCGGATTTCATGGAATTTTCGCACCGACATTCTGTTTTGCACAATTCAAGCTATGTTCTGCTTTCAGCAAAATTCAGGCTTGAAGAGAAATCTCCGCCCGAAGAAATTTTGAAAAAAATTAGAAAAACCGCGAAGGAGCGGGCGGCGCGCGAGCCTGAAAACAGGAAAAATGCGGGCAGTGTTTTCAAGGCGTGCGGCGGAGTTCCCGCGGGGCTTTTGATTGACAGGGCGGGGCTTAAAGGATGCAAAGTCGGGGCGGCGCAAATAAGCCGCGTACACGCGAACTGGATTGAAAATTTGGGCGGCGCGACTTCAAGCGACGTGGAAGCCTTAATAAAATTCGCAAAGGAAAAGGTTTTTGAAAAATTCGGGGTTCTCCTTGAAGAGGAAGTGCGGATTTTGGGCTAAGGCTTCGCGAATTTTCTAACTTCGATTTTCTTTATGAAAACGGGATTTGACGATTGGCGCAGATAAATTCCGAATACCGTGCGGTTCGCATTGGCGGGCGTCTCTAAAATGATTTTAAAAGTGTCGCTTCTTCTTTCAGGTAGCGGGGGAATTGAAACTTCCTTGTATTTTACGCATTTGTTTTTTGCGTCGAACACGCTTACGGCAAGGAACATTTCAGATGATATCTCGCGGAGGTAATCTATGCAGAAAGTTATTTCATAGACTTCTTCGGGAGCAAGTTTCAGGCTTTTGAAAAATTCAAAGTGGAATGCGTTTGAAACTTTAAGCGCAAAATCATTTCCGCTTTTTTCGATTTTAAGTTCGGGCTTGTCTGACGGAATGTATTTTATGATAAAATCTTTGCCTAATGCGTTTTCAAGGTCGTTTGCCCCGATGAAATTTTCGGGGGAGAAGGCAAACACAAGTTCCGATTTGCTTTCAGACGCTTTTTTTAGCGCGTTGAAATTTTCTGAAAGCGATTTGATTTTTTCAATTTCTAATGGCGTGGCGTTTTTAAGGGCGGACATTAAAAGCTCTCCGCAAGGCGGCGAAAACGACCTTTCTTTTGCGTTTCTTGGAGAATTTTTGAATAAGGCGGATTTCTTTTTTGCGAGAATTTCAAATTTTGAAGAAGCATTTTTTGATTTTTCCAACGCACCGATTATTTCGGAGGATTTGGCGTTTTTGAATTTTAGAAAGAACAGTTCTTTTTTTGCGAAGTAGTCTTCCACAAATGCTTTTGTCTTTTCAAATTCAAGGCGAAGCTCCGCAACTTTCATTTTTGTTTCGGGAAGTTTTGCATCGGCTTCGGCGTTTTGAAGGGAAAATTCCATTTTTTCCAAAATGTCGGGGGTAAAAAGCTCCGCAACCGTGTCGCGCATAAAAAGCCCGAGCCACTTCGGGGAATCTGTACGGTTTTCCCATGCGGATTTTGCGGCGTCGAAAAATTCCATTGCGGCTCCGCCCGCGCCTTGGTAATAGTTTATGAAATATTCGAGCCTTAGTTCGCGGAAGCTTTTCTCCGATCCGTTTAAGACTTTTTGAATTGCCCAGTATTTAAAGGAGTCGTAAGCCCAAACGGGATTTAGCTCCGCAAAGTAGCAGTTAAATCCCAGATTTTTTGCGATTCTTATAAACTCTATTTCAAATTCCTCGACGGGGCGCGGAACGAAATATGGCGCGCCGTATATGTAAGAGCAAATTCCGCGGACTTTCGAGCCGTCATTGGCATAAGACTTTAAAATGCCGATGGTTTCGTTTTTGAAATTTTCGTCGAAGAAGTTTGCGCTGTCGATGCAAAGGAAAGGGGCAATGTTTTTTTCAAGCGGAAAATCGGGATGGCGCAGGGTCGGCAGATACGCAATAAGACCTATGAATTTGTCGGGATTTGATTTTTTTATTTTTTTTGCGACTTCGTTTGCGAACGAATAGTACGCGTTTGAAATGGAATCCACGCCCGATATGAACCTGTCTTCTGCTTCGATGTCATAGGGGATTGAAATGTCGAAATTCAAGGAGTCGTTTATTCCTATTGAAAAAGAGTTTGCCTGTGGATTTTTTGCGAAAATTTTTTCGGCTTTCTCTGCCGCAAAATCGGCGGCGTTTTCGGCGTTAAACTTGGGCTGCAGATATTTTCTTGAAGCGTATTTTTTCAGCGTCGGCTTAAATTCGGGAAATTCGCGCATGTCCTCAGGCGTGAATATGTTTGAGAGATTATGTGAAAAACCTCTCAAAACCGCGTCGTTTCCGTTGAGTCTCGCAAAAATTTTCGCCTCGCTTGAAAGGTTTTCGGGGTACAATGAAATTGAGGTAAACCCGTGCGTGTAAATCCTTTCGCCACTTTTTATTTTTGCGTCTTGTGGCGGGAGCTTTGTTCCGATTTCATCGTTTGGGGCGTAAAATTCAAAGCCGAGCTCGCGCAGAAAATCTCCCGCGGCGTTTACAGGACTTGACGAATAGAGGATTTTTATTCTGCCGTTTCGGGTTGAAACAACGTTTGTTCTCGTGTTTTCATGGCTGAAAAAGGAGAGCTTTTTTGCGTCGGGAAGCCTTGAAAGCGAAACGGACTTGTATAAAAATGCGTCTTTGGGGTTTCGGGTCGTAAAAAAATCCGTTTTGGGGAACGCCTTTTTCAGGTGCTTTAAAATTAAATTTGCGGCGTCAATTTCCTGTCCGCTTGGATTTTGCGGCAAGGCTATCGCCACTTTTTTATATTCGCAGTCCTTAAACGAAAAGTCTTTTTGGCGCGGAAACGCATGCAAATGCAGTGCGAGAAGCGGAACGGTCAAAACCGCCGCCAAAAGTTTCTTTGCGTTGTTTGCCAAAAAGAGTTTCAATACTTTTTATGTTTTATAAAAACCGCGCATCTTCAAGCCTTAAAATCAAATGTTGACTATGTTTGGCAAATTGGCGATATTATTATCAACTTAAAACGGAATTTATTTATGTCAAACTACGCGGAAATCAGGGAAAAATTCGAGAAGTCGGGGCAGGGTCATGTCTTTAAATATTGGGGCGGGTTGACGGACTCGCAAAAATCGCGCCTGCTCTCGCAGCTTGAAGAGGTCGATTTGGAGGAAATCGCGCATTTAAATGAAACGCTGCTATTCGCAAACAAGACGGAATCGCAAGTGGACTTTTCAAGGCTTGAACCTGCTCCGTATGTGAAATATTCCGAAAACAAGGAAGCCGACCCTGTGTGGCAAAAGGCAAAGTCGGTCGGTGAAGAGGCTATAAGGGCGGGCAAACTTGCGGCGTTTGTCGTTGCAGGCGGGCAGGGTACGAGGCTTGGGTACGACGCGCCGAAGGGAACTCTCCCCATAAGCCCCGTCAAGCATAAGCCATTCTTTCAAATATTTGCCGAAAAAATAAGATGCGCGCAGGAAAAATACGGGGTTGAAATTCCGTTCATGGTTATGACAAGCATCATCAACCATACCCAAATATGCGATTTCTTCAAGTCAAACGCCTACTTTGGGCTGAATCCCGAAAAGGTCGTATTTTTTAAGCAGGGTTTCATTCCTTCCGTGGATAAGTTCGGCAAGATAATTCTTTCGGATAAGGGAGAAATCGCCCTTGCCCCGAACGGGCATGGCGGGTGCCTCAGGGCGATGGTCAGAAGCGGCGCGATTGCAAAGCTTAAAGAGCTTGGAGTTGAATATATAAGCTACTTTCAGGTGGACAATCCCCTCGTCAACATCATCGACCCGTATTTCTTGGGCTTTCACATACTGGGCAATTCCGAAATGTCGTCCAAGATGATACCCAAGGCGTATCCCCTTGAAAAGGTCGGGCATTTCTGCATTTATAACGGCAAGCTTTGCGTGATTGAATATTCCGATTTGCCTGCGTCTTATCAAGAGATGCGCGATGAAAACGGGGGGCTTAAATTTGTCGCGGGAAGCGTTGCCATACACATTTTGAATGTTGACTTTGTAGAGGCGAAAGGCGCGGACGATTCCGACTGCAAGCTGCCTTTCCATGTCGCGTTTAAGAAAGTGCCGTTTCTCGACCAAGGCGGCAATGTCGTAAAGCCCGAAAAACCGAACGGCTACAAGTACGAAATGTTTGTTTTCGACGCGCTTGAAAGCGCGAAAAATCCCCTTGTATTGGAAGGGCTTAGATGCGATGAATTTTCGGCAGTCAAGAATAAGGAAGGCATTGACAGCCCCGCAACCTGCAAGCGCGACCAGAGACGCCAGTTCGCCGAATGGCTCGAAGCGGCAGGCGTTTCGTTGGAAAGGGATTCGGAAAAAACACCCGTTTACGATATTGAAATTTCTCCGCTTTTTGCCTCAAACAAAGCCGACTTTGTGGAAAAATGGAACGCACTTGAAAAAAAGCCGGAAATCAGGGACGGTCTTTATATCGAATAAATTTTAAAAAACATTGAAAAACAGCCTGAAACTTTTATGTTAAAAAGGCGTTTAAATTCTATGGAAATTTCTAAAAAAGGATAAAAATGAAATCTGTAAGACGCATTCAAAGAAAGACGCGCAAGGCGTTCACTCTCTTGGAAATACTTGTTGTCATCGCGCTCATTGCGCTTTTGGCAGGATTGACCGTTTCCAACATCGGCGGGATGTTTTCGGGCGGGCAGGAGAAGGCGGCAAAGCTGTTTGTAACAACTTCAATGCAAAGCCCGCTCATGGCGTACAGAATGGACATGGGGGCGTATCCCACCACGGAAGAAGGCTTGATGGCGTTAATTAAAGCTCCCGAAGGCGCGGGTGCGCAGTGGCGCAAGCCTTATGTCAATTTGAAGGAGCTTCCCAAAGACCCTTGGGGCAAGGAGTATTTATACCGCTGTCCCGGCATAAAAAATCCCGATTCCTACGACCTTTGGTCGCTCGGTCCGGACAGGGTTGAAAGCGACGACGACATCGGCAACTGGTAATTTGCGTTGCGCCGAAAATTTTTCTTCGGCGCAAATTTTTGTTTTTTTGGAATGAAAAAGGGGGCTTTTACGCTGTTGGAGCTTTTGGTTGTGATTGCGATGATTGCAGTCATAGCCTCTTTGAGCGTAAGCGACTTTTCATTCGCCTATTCGGGGGCAAAGCGTCCGCCGCAGGCGGTTTTGGCAAACTCTTTGAAGCTTGCAAGGATTTCCGCCATGGAGCTTGGAGAGGAAGTCAGTTTGTTTTTCGACGCCGAAAATTCGGACATGGTTTTGCGCAAAACTTTCAGCGGGGAAACGGTTTTCAGAAAAAACCTCTTTTCTCTTTCCGAAGAGGACAAGAAAAAGCTTGCCGAAGACGCAGGCTACGGCGCGCAAAGCTATCCCGAAATATCCGTTTTGTTTCGCCCAAACTATCCGCGCCTTTACAACTTTTCGCGCTCAGATTCTGACGGCGCGGAGTTTTTGGATTCGCTTAGGTTTTCGCCTAACTCCTCTTCCACCCCCGCGTTTGTGGAACTTTTGATAAACGGATCGCGCAGGGCATTGTTTAAGCTCGATCCGCTTTCTGCAATGCCGCTTGCAACGGAGGGCATTGATGAAAAGTAAAAACGCGTTCACATTGGTAGAGTGCATTGCAGCCCTCGGGCTTTTCGCCTTGGTTGCGGTCGTGCTTGGGCAGACGTGTTTTAACTGTCTAAACGCCGTTCATTCGCTTGAAAAAGACGCGCATAACGATGCTCTTTTCGACTATCTGCGCACGAAAGTTTTGGCGGAAGACGATTTGAGCAACCTGCAAACGGGCATTGACGTTTACGGACCCGACGGAAAAACGTTGACTATTATAGGAGACGCGGTTGCGACAAAAATTGTCGATTTGTTCAGGCTGGACGTCAGTTGCGACGAAGTAGGATATGCCGACGTGTTTTATCTGGTACGCCCCTCATGGTACGACAAGCTTACGCGGGCGTCTGTCCAAAGGGACGAGATTTTGGACGACCGCAAGGACGAAGTTGAAGACGCGCGCAGGAGGAGCGCATGGCAATGAAACGCGCGTTCACTCTGATAGAGGTTCTTTTTTCCCTCGCAATTTCGGCGATTGTCATGGTGGGCGCGTGTGTCTTGATGTTCAACATGTCGTCCATTTTGGAGAGGTTTGAAGGGGACGAACCGTTCGATGTCCATGTAAACGGCGTTGAGGTTTTCTTAAAGAACATTCTTAAAAATTCGCAGATGCCGCAAGAGCGCGATTATTCAAACACCTTTACGGCTTTTGCGGAAAACTCCAATTTGGGTAAGGGCAATCCGCCCGATTCCATGATGGGCGACAAGTCCAAAATTTCATTCGGCGTCATGGACGACATTCCGTTTTTTATATCCCGCAGGGGATTTTCCCCCGAAAAGGACGCGTGGCTTGATTTCCGCGAAAAGGAAGGGCTTTACATAATTTGGACTTTCGCAAAAAACGAAAATTACAACAGCGCAAGCGATGACAGACCCGTTTATGAAAGTCCTGTTTCCCCTTTCGTGGTTTCAATGTCTTATGTTTACATCGACGAGGACGGAAGATGGCTCGAAGAGGAGGATATGGATTATATCTCGTCTTCTTCCGTTGCCTCAAACCAGATGCCGAACTTCATAAAACTCGTTTTTGAACGCGGGAAGGAAACGCACACAAGATACATAAGTTTGCTTTCAAATGTTGACGGCGAGTTTGCGCCGAGCGTATCTTCTTCTTCGTCTCGCAATAATTCTTCAAGCGGCGGCGGAAATCGACCAAGCGGCAATGGAGGAGGGAATAGACCAAGCGGTGGCGGAGCGAACGGAGCTTCCCATTCTGCGGGGGGAGCGGGCGGAGGCGCGAATGGTGGTGCGTCTTCGGGCGGCGGAGCGGGAGGTGCTAAATGAAGCCGTTTTATTGCAGAAAGCGCAAAGGCTCTGTGATGCTCTTCATCTTGGGTGTCGCATTGTTTTTGACGGGGGTGATTGCCGTTATTATGGATTATTCCGTAATTGAAATGAAATTGCGCGCGCCGGCCGTAAAGGAGCATTCAATACGCCAGGACGCCTATAACGGGCTTTATGCCGCCATTGCCGAAATCAAGGAATATCTTGAAATTGACGGAGCTTTGCATTCCCCCTTGCAGGGCTGGGGGGAGCTTTTGACAGACGGCAGGGCAATGCTTCCTAAGGGTTCAAAAATCGAGGCGAAAGCAGTTGACGAAACCGCAAAGCTTCCGCTTTCAAGCCTTAAAGAAGATGAGCTTGAAGCACTGTTTTACGAGATGGGTTTTTCGGAAACCGACTGCAACTATATCGCCCAGAAATTTTTGGATTGGACTGACTCAGACGATTCCGCCCGCATTGACGGCGCGGAAAAAGAAGATTACGATGATGACGAGGCAATGCCCCCGAATAGAGCCGTCCGAACTCTTGCGGAATTAAAGTACGTCAAGGATTTGTATCCGTATTTCTTTTTGGAAAACGGAGAGCCGAATGAAATGTACGAAAAATTGGCTTCGGCGGCATCGCTTGAAAACACGGGAGAAAACGTGAATTTCAACACTGCAAACGAGCTTGTTTTGCGCGCAATTTACAAGATGGACGAAATAAATTTCGACACAAATATCTTTGACGCAATACAAGGCAAAACGGGCGGAGTTTCAGACGGAGAATACTGGCTCTCTTCCGCCGCCGACATTTCTTCGCGCGGGGCAAACCCGCCCTTGCGCTATGTCGGGGTTGACGCGAAGTTTTTGAGGCTTGAAGTCTCGGCAAGGCGGGGCGTTTTGACGTACCGCATAACGGCTCTTTGCGAAGTTGACGGCTCGTCTTTGAGCGTCAAAAAAATTTACGAGGGGTTTGTCCGTTAATTTTCAAAAAAAATGTGGATAAATCGAAACTTTTGACTTTAATATGTGTTTATACCGTTAATAAGTATGCATGCGCGACAGGACATTTTATTTTTGCCCCAAGAGGCTTTTTTCATGAAGACTGCGGATTTGCCCGACGGCATAGCCGCATCCGAGGTCAAAACATACGCGGAAACTCTCTTGGAATCTTTTTCCCCGCTTCCACTCGACCTTTTGAGGTGGGGGTATGTTGTCGGCTCTTCTCAGCTTTTCATCTTTGCCGCGCCCGCCGACAGAATTGCAAAGTCCCAAAAAATCCCTGAACTTATGCAGACATCGAACCTTGCAACTTGTTTTGCCGCGTTTGTGTTCGGTTTTGACTTGGGAGAAGGGTGGTCGCTTGTAAAGCGCAATGCGGGGGAATGCTGCGAGTATCTTGCGGTCTTTTCCGAAAACAAGAAATGGCGCGAAGTTTACGCTTTGTCATTGCCTATGCAAGACAGCGACGACGACGCCAAAAATAAGTTTGAAAAAATGGGCGTTCCGCGGGACGTTTCAATGGTTTGGGAGTTTTGCCTGTTTAAAAATTCTGTTTTTAAGCCTGCCGTTGCGCTGCTTAGAGGCGGCGGGGTTGAAATGTCGAAAAAAGCGTGCGACGCAAAATTCATGTCTTCCGCCGATGTTCGCGACGGCGCGACTTTGAAAGCCGCAAAGAAGGCGGTATTTTTTGACAGGGCTTCATGCGCTTTGGCAGTTTTGGGCGTTTTCTTTTTTGCGATTTTGCTTTTTTGGAAAATTTCTCTTCTTTTCCAGTCTTCTTCGGAGAACAGGCTGAACCAAGAATTTGAGCTTTTGTCTCCGCAGGCGGATTTGGTAAAAAACATGATGGACGAGGCTATTTTTTTGCAGTCGCTAAACTCGAAAAAAATCGAAAACGTCATGATGATTGCGCGCATAAACAAATATCGCCCCGAGGGTGTTTCTTTTGCGAAGTCGGTTGCAAAGTCTCCCAATTCAATCGAAATCAGGGGAAAGGCGCAAAGCGTAATGCTTGCGACACAGTTTGAACGCCGGCTTCGCCAAAGCGAAATTTTTAAGAATATAAAACTTGCGATGTCGGGTTCGGGTTCAGGCGGAACTTCCTGGACATTGAACGCGGAATTTAAGGATTAAAATGCTTTCAAAAATACGGAATTACTTTGCGTCCAAAACCAAGAGGGAAAAGGTTTTGCTTTTGGTCTTGGCATGGACTGCGCTTTTTATCTGGTTTTTTTCTCTTGTAAAAAACCAGTCTGCCGTAAGCGAAAAAACTCGCTCTTTAAACGCGCAGATAGAATCGGCGAATTTGACAATCACCCAAAAGCCGAACGCCGAAAGCAAATTGGTCGAAGCCAGAGCCTTGATAGACGAAGCAAAGATTGTGAAAGATTTGCGCGTGGAAGTGGAAAAAATTTTAACCTCGGGCGGATTTTCCAATTTCAGCATGTCGTTTGCCCCCGATGCCTCGATGCCGAAGATGACTGTGCGCACCTTGAGCCTTTCTCTCCAGCGCGACACAATTTCGCATTTGATTGCTTTTGAGCAGGAAATTTTGAAGCGTGCGCCGTATATGTTCTTTAAGTCTGCGGAGTTTACCGCCGACAGCAAGGGGCAAATGTCGGCGCGGTATGAAATTTCATCTTTTGAATTTAAAAAATAGAATTATGAGAATATTAAAAACAGGCATTACGATTTTTTCAGCTTTATGCGCGTCGGTTTTGTGCGCCCAGAATGAACAGCAAAATAATTCTTCCGCGTCTGATGCGGCGTCTGCTGCGCAGGCGTCCGCCACTCCCCAAGAGCAGGCGTCTTCGCAAAATACGCCTGCGCCTTCCGAACCCGCGCCTCAGCCTGCCGCGCAAGATGCGCAAAATGCAGGTGTTCCCTCAAATTCTCCGCAGGGGGTTGGTGGGCATCCGCCGAGATTTCCGCGCCCTGACGGCGTGTCTCCGTTTGAAAGAAGATTTGCGCCTCCTTCTCCCGCGTCTTCCGCAACTCCTTCAAATCCTTCCGACCCTGCCAACAATTCAAACTTAAAAAGGGTTGACGCGCATGGCGAGATGCAGGGGCCTTTCTATTTTGTGGACGAATCTCCCTCGCAGATTTTGCAGGTTTTGGAAGCTTTGTCTAAAACCACGATTTTGCAGGCGCAGGGGCTTCCGAATGTCAAAATAAACTTTGTGTCGAAAAAGAAGATGATGCGCGAAGACGCAATCGCGGCGTTTAAGTCATTGCTTTCTCTAAACGGGGTCGCCGTTTTGCCACTTGATGACGGAACGATGAGGGCAGTACCCGTTATCGGCGTCACACGCCAGTCCCCCGAATTTTTGGTGGGCGACATTTCGAAAATGAAGCCTTCGCAGGTTTTTTACACGAGGCTTTTCGAGCTTGACTATGTTGAAGCTTCCGCCATACAGCCGAAATTAAAGCCGTTTTTGAGCGTTGACGGGACTGCTGTTGTGGAGGCGTTTCCGAGAAGCAACGCGATTTTAATTACCGACACTCTCGTAAATTTGCAGAGGGTTGAAACTTTCCTAAAAAAGCTCGACGCTCCCGCTTCGCTGCGCGAAGACATAGCTTTTATTTCCATTAAAAACGTCAGCGCAAGCGACCTTCGCGAAAAGCTTGTGGCAATGCAAAACGACTTGCTTAAAAAGTATTTTGAAAACACCACTTTGGATGTCGATATGCGCACAAACCAGCTGATTGTCGTAACCCAAAAGGGCAATCTCGACGCGATAAAAAAATTTATAAACGGCTTGGATGTGGAAGCGGAGCCGATTTTAAAGAATGAAGTTTTCTACATCCGCCACTGCAAGGCTGAAGAAATCGAGACTGTTTTAAACAACATTGTGACAAAACAGCAGCAGCAGGTTGCAAAGGCGACCCAGTCCAAGCAAAACGCGGCAAATGCGGCAACCCGCAATGCCATACAGGCGGCGCAGGCCGCGCGCGCAAGGCAGGGCAACAACAATCGCGGCAGGGCAAATCAAAATGTGCAGGTTCCAAAAGTAAACCTTACTTCCGGCGATGGAAGCACTGGCTTGGAATTTAGCGAATATGTCCAAGTTGTGGCGCACAAGCCGAGTTCTTCCATTGTGGCTTACGGCACTCCCGCCGACTTGAAGCAGCTTAAAAGCATAATTGAAAAGCTCGATATTGCAATCGAGCAGGTAAAAATAGATGTAATCATTACGGAAGTAACCCTTTCCGATTCCCAAGTTTCGGGGTTAAGCACTTTCGGGCTTTCCTACAATCTTGAAGAAGACAGCGGATTCGGAATGGCTGACAAGTTTTCGGCAACAACTTCGACTTTTTCAATGACAGACTCTTCTTCTCCCGCATTTTCACTGGGAATGAACGAGAAGTCGTTTTCCATGGTATTCAATGTGGCAAGCCAGAACCAGAACGTAAAGGTTTTATCAAGCCCCACCATTGTTACAACGCACGCGCAGGAGGCGGAAGTTAACGTTTCCGAAAAGTACCCGATTATAACGGGCACGACTTCCGACATCTCCAACATTTCCACCACGCGCACGGAAGTCACCCAGGAAGACATCGGCATAAAGCTTGTTGTAACCCCCTATGTCGGAACCGACAACATGATTCAGCTTGAAGTAAAGCAGAACGTCGATTCAATCGCAAGGTACGTTGAAATTGACGGCAACAACCAGCCTGTCGTAAGCACGAGGTACGCAAAGAGCTATGTCTCGGCAAAGAACGGCGAAGTCATTGTGCTTGCGGGCTTGCAGCATACCGAATCAACCAATATCGACGGAGGGGTATGGCTTTTGAGCGACATTCCTCTTATCGGCGAATTTTTCAAGCCCAAAAGCGATTCCATATCGCGCAGGGAGCTTATAATTTTCATACGTCCGACAATCATAAAAAGCGTCGGGGCGGAAAACGCCATCGCTATGGCAAACATCAAAAATTCTTCGGTTGAAAGCGAGCTTTCGTCATATTTGAAAGACGGGCGTTTCTATTCAAACGAAGAAATCAGGGCAAATTTTGAAGAGTTTGAGAAAAACCGCCCGTACAACAGGCTTTTCCGCGCTCCGCAAACTTTGATTACCGGCGAAAAACGTTTGGTTGAAGGCTCTTCCGACTACAAAAAAGCCCAAAAAATAGATGCGTCCGAGGAAAAATCCGAAAGCAAGGCGGAACTTCCAAAGGACGGGGAAAACCCCGAAAATCCGAAAGAGGAAAAAGCAGAATCAAATCCTGAAAAATAATTTTAAACTTTTTAAACGTGAAAATTTCAAATAAAAAGAAGCATATATTGGCAGTCCTTATGGGGGCGTGCGGAATTTTTGCGTACTCCCAAGATGCGGGGCTTCCGCCTCAAAATGCAACTCTGCCGCAAGACGTTGAAGCGAAAGTCGAAAACGCCGATTTTTCTCGCGCTGAAAATTCTTCACTATCAAGGGAGCGGATAGAATATTTCCGCCAAAGGCGCGAAGCCCGCAGGGCGGCGAGGGAGGCATTTGAAAACGGAGAGGGCGATGAATCTTTCAGACACAGGTTTCCGAGAAGGTTTAACCGCCCCGATTTTTCTCGCCAAAATGCAACCGCTCCGTCTTCCTCGCCCGATGCGGTTTCAAATTCGCAAGGCGATGAGCAAAAAAATGTAGGTTTAGCGGAGGGCGAGAACGAGCTCTTGCGCCTTTTGGCGTCAAAAAATCCGTTTGTTCCCGCAGGAAGCAACTCTGCCTCCCAAACTCCCGAAGGTGTGTCTTTAAAAAGCGCGGCGATGGTTGACGGCAAGTGGGCTTTCAGCGTTTCCGATAAAAGTGGAAAAACAATGTGGCTAGGAATAGGCGAGGAAATTGAAAACGCCCCGTGCAAAATTGATTCATTTGACGAAAGTGCTATGACTGCAAAGGCGACCATAGCGGGCAGGCAGGTTGACCTTTCGATTTCGGAGCGTTCTTCAAGCCCGGCTGCGGGAAGGGTTGAGCTTGTCGATGCCATAAAGCCGCGCCGAATGATTGCCCCCCACGAACGTGCGAAAGTTTGGAGCCAGTATGCGACCGACGAGCAGCGCGAAGCCGCAAACCGCGTATGGCAGACGGCGAGGGCTCAGGGCAGAAACTATTTAAACCGCGAGGACAGGCGCAAGATTTTTGAAATCGAACGCTCCATTCAGATACCCGAAAACACGAACCAAGGCGGCGGACAGCCTCCCGCTCCTTCCCGTTAGGACAGATTTTTAAATGGTAAAAGACGACAAATTTTTTATAAAAAGCGTGCTTGAAAATTTGGGGTTGCAGCCCGATGGCGCGCTTATTGAGGAAATTTCAAACGCGGAGCGCGCCCAAAAGGCGGCTTTGATTGCGTCAAAAACCTCAAAGCTTGAAAGCGAAGTTGCAAGGGCTGTCGCAAAAGCCGCAAATCTCGAATATTTCGACGATTTTTCGCAGGTGTCGAAGCCTTCAAAAAACCTTTCGGTAAAGCTTGTTTCGGAGTATTCGTGCCTTCCCGTTTCCGAGACGGAAGACACTTTTTTTCTCGCTTCCCCGTGGATTCCAAACGGCGAGATAAACAAGTGGATTTTTTCGATTTCGGGCAAATTTGCCGAGTGGAAAATATCCCCATCAACCGCGCTTTCCGAAAAAATAGCGGAGTATTTCGGCGTGGGCGCGGGAAGCTTGTCGGAAAAGGACATGTCTGAATTTGCCGCCGAGGCCGACGGCGAAATCGAAGAGGACGAAAACGCCGCAATCATCAAATTCGTAAATGAAATCATAACCCGCGCCATGGCGGACAGGGCGACCGACATCCACATCGAGCCACAGCGCGATTCGCTAAACATACGCTATCGAATAGACGGCAACCTTGTGCCTGTCCGCGTTCCCGACAATCTTTTGCGCTTTAAAGACTCCATAATTTCCCGCATAAAAATTATGGCGCGCCTTAATATTTCCGAAAAGCGCAGACCGCAGGACGGGCGCATAGGCTTTACGCTCAAATCGGGAGAGGACATTGATATAAGAATTTCATCGCTTCCCACGATGTACGGCGAAAGCGTTTCAATGCGCCTTTTGACAAAAAAGTCCCAGCCCATTTCCATTGCGGACTTGGGGTTTCTCCCCGACGACGCCGAAAAAATCAAGCGGCCTTTGGCACGCCCGCACGGAATTATTTTGGTGACAGGTCCGACCGGTTCGGGCAAATCAACAACGCTGACTGCGTTCATCCGCCGTTTGCGCTCGCCCGAAATCCGCATAATTACGGTTGAAGACCCTGTCGAATACGAAGTCGAGGGCGTCAACCAGACGCAGGTTCACCCTGAAATCGGGCTTACATTTTCATCCGTTTTGCGTTCTGTTCTTCGTCAGGACCCCGACGTGATTATGGTCGGCGAAATCCGCGACCGCGAAACTGCCGACATCGCAATTCGCGCGTCTTTGACGGGGCACTTGGTTTTGAGCACCCTGCACACAAACGATGCGGCAGGCGCGCTTACAAGGCTTATCGACATGGACATCGAGCCGTTTTTGATTGCTTCTTCCGTTGAGATGATTTTGGCGCAGAGGCTTGTGCGCAGGCTCTGTTCGTGCAAGGTTTTGGCAAATTACGATAAGAAGTATTTGCTAAGCTGCATGAATTCCCTGAAGATAGGCGAATCAGAAATCGCGAATGCGGGCGGAATTTGCAAGGCGAACGGATGCCCGCGGTGCAGGGGCTTGGGCTACCACGGCAGAGTGGGAATTTTTGAAATCCTGCTTGCCACCGATGAAATTCACGAAGCGATACTTGCGCGCAAAACCGCGAGCGAAATACGCCAAATCGCGCTTGCTCACGGAATGAGAACCTTGCAAAGGTGCGGCTGGGAGCTTTTAAAGGCGGGGCGGACAGGGCTTGAAGAAATCATGCACTACGCTTCCATAACCGATGAAAATGCGAAATAGCAATGCCCGACTTTGATTTTAAAATATCCCTTAACGGAAAAATCGAAAACGGGACGATAAACGCTCCCGACAGGAAAGCCGCGCTTTCAAAGCTTTTGGCGGAGGGAAAAACAGTCTTGTCGCTTAAATCTTCGGGGGAGGTTTTGCCGTCATCGAAAATATCCGATGCAAAGGCGGTAAAAGGCGGGGAGAAGCTTGCGCTTGCTTTCTTCAAAAAAATGCGCCAGCTCTGCAAGGGCGGAATGCCGATTGCCGACGCTTTGAGGAGCTTGGCGCAGAGGTCGCTCAATAAGAACATGCAGGCTCTTTCGCGCGATTTGTATAAGAACATAAGCGAAGGTTCCACGCTTTCTTCTGCGATGTCGGCGTATCCCGATTTGTTCGAGCCGTCCATAATACATCTTGCGGACGCAGGCGAAGCCACTGCCAACATAGTTCCTATTTTTGAGAACATAATAGACTATTTGGAAGGCAAAAGGGCACTTAGAGCGAGCGTGAAGTCTGCGCTGATTTATCCGATTATACTTTGCACTCTGGCTTCGGGCGTCGTTTTGTTATTTTTGTTCTACCTGATGCCTATGATTGAAAACATGATGGCGAATTTGGGCGGCGAACTGAATTTGGCGGTAAAAATACTGATGGCTTTCGGCGATTTTTTGATGTACGGGCTGCCTGCCGACATTGTGGTGTTTCTTATTATTTGGATTGCAATTAACAGATGGCGCAAAACCGAAAGCGGGCGTTTGGAAACCGACAAAATTTTGCTAAAAACTCCTCTTATCGGAAAAATCTTGTATAATTCCGATTTAAGCCGCTTTACGAATTTGATTGCGACTTTGTACGCTTCGGGCGTCAACACCACCGAAACATTGAAAATGGCGGAGCGCACCATAAACAATTCCTATTTGAGAATGCGTTTTCAGCAGTGCCGAATGGCGATAAACGACGGCGCACCGGTCGCTCAGTCTTTCAGAAAGTACGAAATATTTGACGATGACGACATCGACATAATTTCAGTGGGCGAGCGCACGGGCAGCCTCATTGAATGCTTTTCCGAAATCCGAAAAATGCACATGGAAGCTCTTGACGTTTCAATAAAAGTGGCGACTTCCATTTTGACTGCGGTTGCGCTGATAACGGCGGTTTCGATTATTTTTCTTGTGGCATTAGGCATTGTATCTTCCGTTTTCGGGCTGTCGCAGACTCTTTCTTAAAGGCGCGAAAAAAAGCCCCGCAAATATTTTTTGCGGAGCTTTTTTTTACTGCTTCTGCGGTTCGCAGAGCTTTTTAAATACGAGCCAGTCCGTAAGCGATTTATGCCAGTTGTCTATCGGCAGCCCGTTTTGGAGCAAGCCGTAGGCATGTCCGCCTTTTGAGTACAGGTGCAAGTCTGCGTCAACGCCCGCTTCTTTCAATGCCAAGTAGTAGGCGATTGAGCTGTTTATAAGCCCCGTGTCGTTTTGAGCCTGAACTATGAATGCCGTTGGAGTTTGTGCGTCCACTTTAAATTCTTTTGCAAGCCCGTAGTCTTTGCGGTTATCAATCCAGGCGGGGTAGATTAGAATTGTAAAGTCGGGCTTTGCCGAAACTTCGTCGATTTTGTCGAGCGGCTCGTAGGAGTTTTGGCTGTAAGAGGTTGAGGCTCTCGCCGAGAGGTGCCCGCCTGCCGAAAATCCCATTACGCCTATTTTATCGGGGTCGATGTTAAACTTTTTGGCGTTTGCCCTGACAAGGCGGATTGCCCTTTGAATGTCGTTAAAGGCGGCTTCCCTGTCTTTTTGGTCGCTTACTCTGTATTTTAAAATGAAAGCTGAAATTCCGATTGAGTTTAGATAGTTTGCGATGTCTTCGCCTTCCTTGCCGTAAACCAATCCGCTGTAAGCTCCTCCGGGGCAGACTATCACTGCAGTTGTGGGCTTGTCGCTTTTTAGGGCGTAGATTTGCATGGCGGGAATTGAGACGTTTTTATAGTCGTAGCTTTGGTATTTCCTGCCGGGGATTATTTTCCCTTTCATGTATTCGGGGGCGTCGGTTTTGCCGCCGGGCATTTTCACTCCGTCCCAGAGGTTCATGAACGGGGCGTTTGCAAGGGCAATGGCAGACGCCAATATTGAGGCAATAAACAGTATGTTTTTTTTCATTTTTCAGATAGGGGGTAAATTTTTTTAGAAACTGGGCAGGTCGGAATCCGAAATTCTTTCGACTTTCGCGCCGAGCAAGGCGAGTTTTTTATCGATAGATTCGTAGCCTCTGTCGAGGTGGTAAATTCTTTGTATGAAAGTTTCGCCTTTTGCGCAGAGGGCGGCGATTAAAAGAGCCGCGCTTGCCCTCAGGTCAGACGCCATTATCGGCGCGCCCGAAAGAGGGGTTTTCCCCCTTATTATCGCGCTTGGGCCTTCCCTTACGATGTCCGCGCCCATTCTGCCGAGTTCCGAAACATGCATGAAGCGTTCGGGGTATATACGCTCTGTTATTATGGAAATTCCGCTTACCTGCGTCATTAGCGTGGTAAGCTGGGCTTGCAAGTCTGTAGGAAACCCGGGGTGGGGCATTGTGACGGCTTCTACGGGTTTTAATTTCAAGCCTTCGCCGTCAACAAAAATCTCCGACTTGGACTTTATTTGGAAGTTTGCTCCCGCCGATTCCAAAATGTCGATGAGCGCGCCCAAGTCCTTTTTTACAGCTCCTTTTATCAAGACTTTTCCGCGCGTTGCGAGGGTTGCGATAATCCATGTTCCCGCTTCTATTCTGTCGGGCAACACTGTGTGCTCCGCGCCTCCGAGTTTGGGAACGCCAGTGATTTCAAGGGTTGGGGAACCTATGCCGTCTATAATCGCGCCCATTTTTGCGAGCATTTTGCATAAATCGGCGATTTCAGGCTCACATGCGGCGTTTTCGATTATTGTTGTTCCGCTTGCCAGTACGCTTGCCATTAGGATGTTGGCTGTTCCCGTCACGGTGCTTCCGAATCTTCCGCCCAAAAAGATGTTTGCGCCTTTCATTCTTCTGGCATCGACTTTCAAATAGCCGCCTTCCGTTTCAATGGCGCAGTTTAAGGCTTTTAATCCTTTTATGTGCAGGTCTATCGGTCTTGCGCCGATTACGCATCCGCCCGGCATGGAAACTTCTGCGCGCTTCATTCTTGCCGAGAGAGGTCCGAGCAGGCATATGGAGGCGCGCATCTTTCTCACCAAATCGTACGGAGCCCTGCTTGATATGTTTTTTGCTTCAATTTCCCAGACGTTCGGTTTGGGGTTTGAAACTTTTGCGCCCAATGAGGCGACGATTTCCGCCATGAAGCGGACGTCGCTCAAATCGGGAACATTTTTTATGACGCATTTTTGGTCGGTCAAAAGGGTTGCTGCGAACATGGGAAGGCATGCGTTTTTCGCGCCCGATACGCACACTTCGCCTTGAAGGCGGACGCCCCCTTTTATACGCATTGCGTCCATTTTAAAAAACGCCTACTGTTTGTCTTGGTTAGCGTTGCGGGGCTTGAAGCCTTTGTCGCCGCGTCTGTTGTGGGGGCGGAAATTCCTGCGGTTTTTGAAGTCGCCGCCTTTTTTGAAATCGCCTTTTGAGTTTGAGAACTTGCGGTTTTTGTTCTTCCAGTCCCCCTTGCGGTTCTTCTTGAATTTTGCGCCGTTTTTCTTGTCTTTTTTAAACAGGGAAGAGAAGAGGCGTTTAATTCTGTTGAAAAGACCGATTTTCGGCTCTTCCGCCGAATTGTAAGACACGAAATCCGCCTTCGCTTCGGGCTTTTTGAATTCGGGGCGGGAATTTTCAAGAGAAATTTCCACCGCTCTTGGCTTGAATTCCGACTTTTCAAAAGACGGGCCTTCGTGCCTTTCTTCTGCGGATTCGGAATTTTCCGATTCGCCTTCGGCGCGGAATTTGCGGTTGCGTTCATGTCTTGGACGGCGGTTTTCTAAGTCGTCTCCGTCTTCGCCCGCATAGCCTTCGATGTGTCTGCCGCTCAGCTTTTCCTTGAAAGCGGATATGTCGGCAATTTCGCCGCAAGACGAGTTTTCAGCCGACTGCTCTTTTTTGACGTTTTGGCTTTTATTGCGATGGTTTTTGCGCGGTTTGTAGGCTTTGGGTTCTTCTGTGGACGGATTTTCTGCGGTTTGCGCGCATGAGCATTCGTTTTCGCATTTGACTTCTTCTGCAGCGGCTTCGCATTCAGGCGCGATTTGCGCTTCTTTTATTTCTGTATTTTCTTCCATATTATATATGTTTTTATATTTGCAGGGCTTTATTTTTTTGGAGGAATTGCATATAAACCTCCGCATTTTACATTCGGATTTTCGCCCGTAAAAATAAAAACCCGAATGCAGTCCGCTAACGAATTGCATTTTTGCAATGAAATTATTTGCGCGCTTTTTTCCGACAAGCGCGAAAACGGACTTAAAAACTTATTAAAGTTTGCATATTCGTTCGGCTTTTTCAATCTTTTTTTCAGCCTTATGTTTTTTGGTGCGGAATTTGCAAAATCATTTGACTTATTTTTTTCTTTTTACAAACTAAACGACATAGGGGGCATATTTAAATGTTCATATTTCGGTTTTTCGTTTGGGAAATCGGAGTGTTGTTTTTATGCCTTTCGGCTTTTGCCGCACATTTGAAATTTAATCCTACATAAAAGAATAAAAATGAAACAAGAAAAACTATTCGAGGAGTTCCGCATACCTTCTTACGAGGAGTGGAAAAAGGAGGCAGAGGCGCTTTTAAAAGGCGCGCCTTTCGATAAAAAAATGACGACAAAAACCCCCGAGGGCATTGTCTTGCAGCCGATTTACAACAGAGAGGACGTGAAAAGCGAGCCGTCTCTTCCCGGCGAAGGCGACTATGTAAGGGGCATAGACGCAGGCGGATACAAGGCGAAGCCCTGGGCGATATCGCAGGAGATGTATGCCGCGCTTCCTTCTGAATTTAACGCAAAAATTTTGGACGCCCTAAACAAGGGGCAAACTTCTGTTGAATTGGTTTTGGACGAGCGCACTTGCGCGGGGCTTGACGCAGACAGCGATTCAGCCTTGAAAGTCGGTAAAAACGGAATGTCGGCAAGCGTTGCGGCTGACATAGCCCAAGCTTTGAAGGGAGTTGCGGTTGATTGTGTCGATATCAACGTGTTTGCAGGCGCGGCGTCTCCCGCAATCGCGGCGATGCTTTACTCTTCGTTTGAGGGCAAAAAATTCTCGGGCGGATTTTACTTTGACCCCGTTTCGGCATTGGCGGCAAACGGAGAGCTTCCCATTTCTATTGACTGCGCGCTAAACAGAATGTTTGCGCTTGCTGACTACAACGCCAAAAACCAGCCGAAGATGGGCGCAATCGGCGTCAACACCCTGCCGTATTCCTGCGCGGGGGCAAGCGCGGTTGAAGAGCTTGGCGCGGGGTTTGCAACGGCGGTGTTCTACATCAGGGCGATGCTCGAAAGGGGAATGCAAATAGACGAAGTTGCGCCTCTTGTGCGTTTCAGGCTTTCTTTGGGTTCGAATTTCTTTACCGAGATTTCAAAAATCAGAGCCGCGCGTTCCGTTTGGAGCAAAATTATCGGCGAATTTGGCGGAAATGCGGAATCGCGCAAGATGAGAATTTCTGCCCGCACCACGCGCTTCAACAAGACAGTGTTCGACCCTTATGTGAATATGCTCCGCGCCACAACCGAAGCTTTTTCGGGCGTAATCGGCGGCGTTGAAAGCATGACGGTTGCTCCGTTTGACGAAGTTGTGCGTCGCCCCGACGATTTTTCGATGCGCATAGCGCGCAACACGCAAATCGTCTTGCAGGAAGAATGCAACCTCTGCGATGTAATAGACCCTGCGGGCGGTTCGTTCTTCGTTGAAAGCCTGACTTCGGAAATAGCGGAAAAAACGTGGGCGTTCTTTGCCGAAATAGAGGCAAAAGGCGGCATTGTGAAAGCTCTTGAAGACGGCTTTATACAAGACAAAATTTCCGCGACTTCCGACGGAAGAAAGAAGCTTTACGACACTCGAAGAAGCGTTGTTGTAGGCACCAACTCATACGCGAATTTAATTGAAAAACCTTTGGAAAAGCCTGCCTGCCGCTGTGCGGAAGTCGCAAAAGAACGCGCGCAATCCGTTTCCTCGCTCCGCAAGAATGTGGATTTCGACTTGTCGGGTAAAAGCGGGGCAGAGGCGATGTCTGCAATGATTTGCGCTGTTTCAAAAGGCGCGAGCGTGCAGGCAGTCTGCGAAAAACTTTGCGTTTGCGGCGGCAAAAAGGCGAAAGTCCGCAAGCTCGACATCCACAGGGCTGTCGAACACTTCGAGGCTTTGAGGCGTGCAAGCGCGGAATTTAAGGCGAAGACGGGTTCGGCTCCCAAAATCTTTTTGGCGACGATGGGTCCTCTTGTACAGCACAAGGCGCGCGCGGACTTCATAAGGGGCTTCTTTGAAGTCGGCGGTTTCGACGTGGTTTATCCTAAAGGATTTGCAGATGCGGAAAGCGCGGCTAAGGCGTTTTCTGAAAGCGGCGCAAAGTATGCCGTCATTTGCTCGACTGACGCGACGTATCCCGAACTTGTTCCGCAGGTTGCGCGTGCGCTTAAATCGGCAAAGCCCGATTCGACAGTGCTACTTGCGGGCGTTCCCGCTCCCGAATTTGAGGCTTCCTACAAAGAGGCGGGAATGGACGGCAGCATCAGCATAAAATCCAACAACTATGAAACGCTCAAATCGTTTTTGGGCGCGCTCGGAGTAATATAATTTGAAAGGATAATTCAATGGCTAAAAATCCTGATTTTACAAAGGTTGCTTTTTCGAACGCTTCCAAAGGCGAAGGTTTCGAGGCATGGCGCAAGAAGATTGAAAAAGAGACGGGCAAAGATCTCGACTCTCTTATAACTGAAACAATGGAGCAGGTAAATGTCGATCCCCTTTACACGGCGCAAGCCTACAAGGACATGGAGCATTTGGGTTACACTGCGGGCATTGCGCCGTTTTTGCGCGGTCCTTACGCCACGATGTATGTTGTCCGCCCGTGGACTGTCCGCCAGTATGCGGGCTTTTCGACTGCGGAGGAATCAAACGCGTTTTACCGCAGAAATCTCGCGGCGGGGCAGAAGGGGCTTTCAATCGCCTTCGACCTTGCAACTCACAGGGGCTACGACTCCGACCATCCGCGCGTAATCGGCGATGTCGGCAAGGCGGGCGTTGCGGTTGACTCCATTTTGGACATGGAAGTTTTGTTCGACCAGATTCCGCTTTCGCAAGTCTCCGTTTCGATGACGATGAACGGCGCGGTTTTGCCGATTTTGGCTTTCTACATTGTTGCCGGCTTGGAGCAGGGCTGCAAGCTTGAACAGCTTACAGGCACAATCCAAAACGACATCTTGAAGGAGTTTATGGTGCGCAATACCTACATCTATCCCCCGACGCCTTCAATGAAAATCATCGGCGATATTTTTGCGTACACTTCAAAAAACATGCCGAAGTTCAACAGCATTTCAATTTCAGGCTACCACATGCAGGAAGCGGGTGCGACTGCCGACTTGGAAATGGCTTACACTCTCGCGGACGGCTTGGAATATTTGCGCCAGGGCGTAAAGGCGGGCTTGCATGTTGACGACTTTGCCCCGCGTCTCAGCTTTTTCTGGGCGATAGGCAAAAACTACTTTATGGAAGTCGCCAAAATGAGGGCGGCGCGTATGCTTTGGGCTAAAATCGTAAAGCAGTTCGACCCGAAAAACCCGAAGAGCATGGCGCTTCGCACCCACTCGCAGACAAGCGGATGGTCGCTTACCGAGCAGGACCCCTTCAACAATGTTGCGCGCACTTGCATTGAGGCTATGGGTGCGGCTTTGGGGCATACGCAGAGCTTGCACACAAACGCTTTGGACGAAGCTATCGCGCTTCCAACAGACTTTTCCGCAAGAATTGCAAGAAACACTCAGCTTTACTTGCAGGACGAAACAGGCATCTGCCGCGTAATCGACCCATGGGGCGGTTCTTACTATGTGGAAAGCCTGACAAAGGCTCTCTACGAACGCGCATGGGGTCATATTCAGGAAGTCGAAGAGCACGGCGGCATGACAAAGGCAATCGAAGCTGGCTTGCCGAAGCTTAGAATTGAAGAGGCTTCAGCCCGCCGTCAGGCGCGCATTGACAGCGGACGCGAAACCATTACGGGGCTTAACAAATACCGCCTCGAAAAGGAAGAGGCTTTGGATATTCTTGCAATCGACAACACCGCAGTGCGCGAAGCGCAAATCAAGAAGCTCAAAAAGCTCCGCGAAAACCGCGACAATGCGAAAGTCCGCCAAATTTTGGACGAAATCACCCGCGTGGCAGATACGGGAGATGGCAATTTGCTTGCCCTTTCCGTCGAAGCGGCGCAGGCTCGCGCGTCTTTGGGCGAAATCAGCAGCGCGTGCGAAAAGGTGTTTGGCAGGTACAAGGCGGTGATTCGCTCAATCAGCGGCGTGTACGAAAAGGAATTCAAGAAAGGCTCTGCAAATATGGCAAAGATTGAAGAAGTTTCCGAAATGATAAAGAAATTCGAAGCTCATGAAGGGCGCAGACCGCGCATTCTCATTGCTAAGATGGGGCAGGACGGTCATGACCGCGGCGCGAAAGTCGTTTCCACGGGCTATGCCGACTTGGGCTTTGACGTCGATATCGGGCCTCTTTTCCAGACTCCCGAAGAAACCGCGAAGATGGCGGTGGAAAACGATGTCCACGTTGTCGGTATGAGCTCTTTGGCGGCGGGGCACAAGACGTTGCTTCCCGCGCTGGTCGAAGAGTTGAAAAAGCTCGGAAGAGAAGATATTATCGTAATCGTCGGCGGTGTTATTCCCGCGCAGGATTACGACTTCCTTTACGAACACGGCGCAAGCGCAATCTTTGGTCCCGGAACTGTTGTTCCCGACGCCGCAAAGAAGATTATGGAGCTTCTGCTGGAAGGCGCGGAATAGTATTCGTCTTTGTGAAAAATCAAAAAGACGCCGTTTCAGGCGTCAGACTGCTGACAAAGTACAAATAGTATTTTGTCAGTTTTTTTTGAAAGAAAC
>URGP01000019.1 GCA_900547395.1 uncultured Opitutales bacterium
TCCTTCTTTGCCCTCCTTTTTTTTATCCATTCCACAATCTTTGACGTAGAGCGCTTTTTTGTTTGTGTTTATAAGGATTTCAGCCGATTTCTTCTGCCGTGTCAAAAAGATTTACGCCATAGTCAACGCACTTGTGCAAAAGCCTTATCATTTCTTTTTCGTCTTTTGCCTTGCTGCGGTTGTAATTCATGCCCATGCAGCCGAATCCGAGCGGCGCAACCTTCATTGCCGCAGACCCCGTTCCGAGCGTCCTGTATTCAGGCGACGATTTTTCTTCCTTCAAATCTTTGGCGTCGGCTTTGCCGAAAAATGGCTTTGCAACCAAAAGCGCGCTAAAAATCCCTGCCGTTTTAAAAAAATCCCTGCGACCGGTTTTTATCATAATTCCTCCTTAATGTATTGAAAATCTTTCGTTAAAACTAAAATTTTTTTCAACAACTTTTCAGGATATGGCGTTTATTCTTTTTAGCCATTTTTCGGCTTCTTTTTCTGCATCTTTTACCGAGCCGCCCCTTATCGGCAGGGCTTCGAGAATTTCTGAATTGGGGCACAGTTTTTTTATGTCGCTTAAAGAGCGTCCCATGCGGCTTCCTTCGTGCGTCATAAATGGCGCAATCTTCTTGCCTGATAGATTGTTTTTGAAAATGAATGTGCGAATGGGAGACGACACCGTTCCCCACCAGTTCGGGGAGCCGATTAGTATCATGTCGTAGTCCGAAATATTTGGAATTTTTGTTTTGATTGGCGGAGTGTAGCCTGCGTCTGTTTCCTTTTTTGCGATATCGACGGTTTGCCTGTAAGAATCGGGGTACGGCTTTTCAGGCAGGATTTCCAAGATGTCGGCATTTGAAAGCCTTTTTATAGTGTTTGCCAAAAAGCGGGTGTTTCCGCTCCAGGAGTAATAGACTATCAGCATTTTTTGTCCTTTCTTTTCGGGAGTTTGGGCGCATAGTTCCCTCATTGCGAAGAGGGCGGTCGTCGGCGGAGAAGAAACCGTGTATCATGAAAACCAGTGTCTTGTTTCGGGCATAGAAGTTCCAGGAACGAGCTGCGTTATGGAGGCAAGCCCGCAAAAGCCGCTCATAACGCTTTCGGTAGATTTGGATATCGGAGCGGTTTCGCAAATGATTGCTGAAATGCCTCTTGAAAAAATAAGCGGTTCGGGGCTTTGCAAGGGGCTTGCGGTGGCGGACGCCGACGAGGGAATGTTTGGCGCGTTTTTGAGGCTTGTGGAGCTTTTGGACAAAGATGGCGAAAGGGACGTTTTGGCTCCCATTGTAATTCGCGAAATTTATTCGCGCGTTCTGATAAGCCCAATGGGCAGGCATGTGCGCGAATTTTGCACGGTGGGAACCGAAAGCAACAGAATTTCCCGCGCGGTAAAATGGCTCAAAGAAAATTTCACAAAATCTTTCCAAGTAGAAGATTTGGCAAAGTATGTTAACATGGCGCCGACAACTTTCCACAGGCGGTTCAAAAAAATTACATCCACAAGCCCGATACAATATCAGAAAGCCCTGCGCCTTCACGAGGCAAAAAGGATTATGATAGCCGAAAGCGCGGGAATTGCCGAAGCCGCATATTCGGTCGGCTATGAAAGCCCGACCCAGTTCAGCAGGGAATATAAAAGGCTCTTCGGCGTCTCTCCAAAACAGGACATTTCAAAATAGGGCGCATCACGCCAGCTTTTTGGCAAGGGATATTGCGCTTGCCAAGCTTTTGCAGTCCGCCAGCCCTTTGCCCGCAATCCCGAAAGCCGTTCCGTGGTCGGGGCTTGTCCTGATAAATTTTAAGCCCATTGAAACGTTTACGGCGTTATCGAAATCAACCGCCTTCAAGGGCGCAAGCCCCTGGTCGTGGTACATCGCAACCGCCGCGTCAAATTCTCCCCTTAGCATTCTGTTAAACACTGTGTCAGGGGGCAGGGCGGAGCTTAATCCCGAATATTTTTTGCGCAAAACATCGGCGAGCGGATTTATGACATCGCGCTCTTCGCTTCCCAGCATCCCGTCTTCGCCCGCGTGCGGGTTTAATCCGCAAAGCGCAATGTTTGGGACGGCTTTTTCGCGTACTTTCTCGGCGAGAATTGCCGCGCATTCAACCGCGCGGGATATGTTTTCTTTTGAAATCGAACGCGGAACATCTTTTAGCGGAATATGCCATGTCGCAAGAGCCACTATCATTTTTGAGCCTACAAAACTCATTACTGCGTTTCCGCCCCATCTTTTTTGGAAAAATTCGGTCTGCCCTATGAAGTCAGGGCATACTTGCGCCATGCAAATTTTGCTTACGGGAGCCGTTGCAACCGAAGAATATCTGCCTTCAAGGCATCCTTTGGCGGCAAATTCCATGGCGTCCAACGCAAGCTGCGCGCCTTCTTTGCAGGGCTTGCCAAACTTAAAGTCGGCATTTGTCTTGATTTCAAATTTTCCGACACAGTCGGGCAGGGCGTCCAAAAATTTGGCATGCGCCAAGACTTCGACGCCTTTTGCGTCTTCCGCATGGGTTTCCGCCCAAGACTTTATAATTTCAGGGCCTATTCCCGACGGGTCTCCTATTGTCAGGGCGATTTTTTTCATAAATCAGTCTTCGTTGCGCGAACGCGGGCGAACTATGCCTTTGCTGTTTTCATTTTCAAAAAAGAAACGCATAAATGTTTTTCCCTCGTTTGTCTTTGCAAGCCCCGAATCGAACGCCTCTTTTGCGTTTTTGCGGGGATTGCCGCCGCCATAGACCAAGGCGTACAGCTTTTTTAACTCCGCTATGGCTTCTCTTGCGACTTTTCTTCGGATAAGCCCCACGAGGTTGAATCCCGCAATGTTGTTGCGCGAAAGCGAGTTTACGAAAGGCGGAACGTCCAAACTAAGCGCGGAATTTCCGCTTAGCATCGCGCCTTCACCAACCCTTATTTTTTGGTGAAGCATTACGCCGCCCGAAATGAATGTGTCATTGCCTACTTCCACAAAACCGCCCGCCGCTGAAAAAGGAGCCATAATTACCCTGTCGCCGAAAACGCAGTCATGACCTATGTGGGCATTCGCCATGATGAGGCAGTTTTTGCCGATTTTGGTTGAGGCGTTTTCTTTTGTTGCGCGGTGGATTGTCGCTCCTTCCCTTACAACCGAGCCGTCTCCGATTTCAACATAAGAAATTGTGGATTTATCGAAATGCAAATCCTGCGGAAGCCCCGCTATCGTTGTAAAAGAAGAAATCGTGCAGTTTGCGCCAATCTTTGCACCCGAACATAAACGGGCATGAGGCTCTATGATAGATCCTGCGCCGACTTCCGCGCCGTTTTCAATAATCGCATACGCGCCGACTTCCGCCGTCGGGTCGATTTTTGCGTTTTCGCCAATAATAGCAGTGGGATGAATGCTTGCCATATTTTAAATAAGTTAAAAAAACAATACTCCCTTTGCCACAAATATAAAGCAAAAACGAACAAAAGGTCTATCAAAATTTGACAGACCTTTTGTTTTTATTATTCAAAATATTTACTTGCAATAGGCAAAATTCCCATATTTCTACATTGAGAAATATCTATTATTCTAAAATTATCTAATATGTTGTTTTTTCTATCATAATTTAGACCGTAATTTTTTTCCAAAATATCAACTGCTTCTAAATTTTCTTGCCTTTTTTCTAAATTTTTCATGCCCGCAAGAATAGCGTCTTTTAATGACCTTCCTGTTCCAATTAAGGTAGTTTCAATTGGAAGTATCTTATTATTATAAATTATACCGCAATACATGTGTCCTGGGGCAACGATTAAACAAGGTCGTAATCCTATGTTTTTAAATATCGATGCAAATAATATACTCCCATCCGCGCAATTAGCTTGCTGAGAATTTATCGTTTCATCGATAAATCTTACACGTTGTGATATTACAATATTTTCACTATCATCAGGTAGACTTTCTGTATAACTACTATATTTAATACCCCTCTTTTGAAGTACGGTCCAAATGGCATTTAATTGTTTTGTTATTCCATCAATTCCTTCTTGTTCTCCCGAAAAAGAATTTAATAAACCCAAATTCAAGGCTTCTTGTTTTATGTCTTTTATCATTGGGTGATGTTCGTTTACAAATGCTGCGAACATATTGTCATAGTTTCTTACAACATCATAAACTGGATCTTTTGCACGCATTAATACATCGTTTACTGGATGTACAACGAGGGTTGCCATTTCTGTATTTTCATCTTGATTGTCTAACTGATATTTAATTTTTATATTTATGGCAATAGGTTCTTTTATTTCTTTTAATCTTTTAAAATTCCAATCTATTTTAGGATATACAAAAAATTCATTCTTTCGTAAATCTTCTAACGGAATTTTTTGTGTAGATGTACTTAATTTAAAAATATCACTATTTGTAGATATTGTTAATTTTAGATCAGAAGAGTCAAAGCCATTTGATTCATTAATTTTTATTTTAAAACCTAGAAATGGGTTTCCATTGGAAAGGACAGTATCTAAATTTTTTAGAGATTGAATTTTTCTTAGAGGAAATAATGCAAGTCCTTGCTCTGAATGAAATTCCATTTTAGATAATATCACAGAAGGAAAAATTTTGCCATTAAACATTGAACAAAATTCTAAATCAGCATAAACTAATGGTGGTTTTATACTTAATATGGATTTTATAGACTTTTTTATGTTTCCGGTCGATGCTTTAACATCTAGTGAAATTGCTTCGTCTGCTTTTAATTTTACCAATTCATCAATATTCCAATCAAGGTTTGGAATAAATATAGTTTGTTCCGTTGAAAGAGATATAAGTTCATCTTTCTCATATTTGCCTATAATTTTATCATCAGCTTTTATTTCTAATTTTAGAGGTATTTTCTTTATAACATTGTCTGCTTTTGGCGAAAATCTTAATTGTACAGGATTGGATTTATTGTCGCCATTTATTAAACGTCCAGAATAAACATTTGGAGATATGTCAATTTTAAGATCAAATTTAGGGGTGCGCAGATCATTAATTGTTTCTGTATTTAATAATGAAATATTAAATTCCATATATTTCATTTTTGGGGTAATAAATTTAATAGTATCCCCTTCTAATTCTAAAACGGCTCCACGTATTTTTTTACCTTCTTTTGATGTCCATAATTTAATCATTTCAGGTTTTACTAGTGCGTTTATTGTATCCCTCACAATTTTTTTAATAGCTTCTCCTTTTATGACCTTGGCTGTCCCTCGAGAAAAAAGATCTCTGCCTTCTGCTCTATTTGCTTCTCTGCTTACTAAACGATAACCTCCTCCTTCGTCAAAACTTTTAACTTTTGAATCTTCTTGGGACATTAATCTTTTCCCTTCTTTTACCATTTTACTTCCATCGGAAATAAGTTTATTGGCTTCTTTTTCCGCCTTTTTTATATTTTCAGGATATTGTAATTGGTAATAGTCAAAAAGTGCTTTTTCGTATGACTCTGAAGAATACTTTTCTTTTAATCCTCGTGTCCATGCATCTATTCTGCTTGTATCTTTCCCAAACCCATCATCTATGTCATCGTTAGGGTTAAAGTTTGCCGATGGGACAAAATCGTTTTTATTTTGTCTTTGTTCTGTATGGGATGTATTTTTTTTACTTTTCTTCGGGTCATAGGATGCGGCAACTAAAGTATTTGAGCATAGTAAAAGTAATAAAATTAGTGTAATAAGAGTGAATATTGTGTTTGTTATTTTTTTCATAAAAGAGAGAAATTTTTTTTGTTTCATGTTTCTATTTAAATCTAAAATTTGGATTTAAATTGAAAACTGTCAATCTTAAAAAATTGATTCGTTTTTAAATTTCAATTTGAATCTGTATTTAATTTATGCAAAATTACCTTTATACGGAATTCATTGAAGCCTGTAATAAGTCGGGAGTTGCGCCGTCGTCATGGGCGGAGCAGAATGGTCTCAACAAGACCATGCCGACGAATTTAAAGCAAGGCGTTCGCCCTTCTACTGAGACTTTGAAAAAACTTTTAAACGAGTGGGATAACGATGAATTTGGCGTAAAAATTTTAAACGCGTATTTGAAAGATGAAATTGAGCGCGTAGGTTGCAACTTGGACGTAATTGAGCCTATAATTAAGGGCAGGCATTCAACTTCAACTCTTGACGACGATCTAAAAATTGTCGCCGAATTTTTGCAGAGAAGACCCATGCGCGAATCCATACACATGCTTTCTCAAATTTTGAAATCGGTTCCCAAAAAAGACTGATTTTAGCGCATTCTTTTTATCATATATTAAAATTTGTCCTTTAAGCAGTTTTTTTGCAGATTTTTTTATAAAACGAAAATTTCAACTACGCCGTTTGCAAAATGCAAGCGGCTTTTTTTGTCGCTTATTGATTAAAGTGTTTTTTTTGTTTAAGATAAACTTTGTTTTTGTCGTTTAGCAGTTTATGGTTTTTATTTTGGATTTTTTTGAATGGGCTGTTTTGAAAAAAACTTATTTTATTTGACAAATTGCGGGGGCGGTGCGAATATCATTCATTAAAAAATGGCGCACTTTATCGATTATTTTAAGATAAAATTTATTCGCAATTTGCTTCGGCTTGGTTGCATTTCATCGTTATTTTTTGCGTCGAACGGAGCATATGCCTCTGCGTCTTTGAAGCCCGATGTCATGTTCAGGGTTTGGGGAATGCCCATAACAAATTCAATGCTTACGGCGGCGGCTTTTTGTATTTTCATCGCTTTGTTTTTCAGGTTCGTGTTGCTGAAAGGCGGCGCGAAAGAAGTCCCGTCAAAGGGGCAGGTTATCGTTGAAACTTTGATTGACGCAATAGGCAATGTTTTATCCCCCATCATGGGAAAGCGCGCCTACAAGGGGGCGGCTCCTTATTTAATATGTCTTTTCACTTTTATTTTGGCAATGAATTTGGGAAGTCTCCTGCCAGGGGTTGGCACTATTGGCGAGGAAAAAACTCAAATAGTTTCCGCCGAAGATGCGCCAAAGTATGAAGCGCAGGGCTTTCATATTGAGCATATGGAAAGCGGAGAGTTGAAGGCTGAAAAGTTTTCGCCTTTCATCCGCCCCGCGCATACCGACTTAAACATGACGCTTGCGCTTTCTCTCATTTCGTTTTTCCTCTTCTTTTATTTTGTAAAGAAGTATGCGGGTTTTGGCGCGCTCTATCACGACTGGTTCGGCAACAAGGCAAACAAAAGCGAAGTTCCCGCCCTCATGTATTACATGCTGTTCCCCATATTTTTTGCGGTCGGGTTTATCGAAGTGATTTCCGCATGCGTGCGTCCGATATCGCTTTCTTTTAGGTTGTTTGGCAATGTCTTTGGCGGGGAAACCCTATTGGAAGCCATGCACTCGATGGCGTGGAGCGGGGGCGCGATGCAGTTTATTTCGTGGCTTGTGCCTCTGCCGTTCTACTTCTTGGAGCTTTTGGTGGCGTGTGTGCAAGCCTTCGTATTCACTCTTCTTACAGCCCTTTACATAGGGCTTATCACAAACCACGGCGAAGACCATGACGCCCATCCGAGCGGGGAAACTTTGAAACTCGAACATTCTGAGGCGTTGGAGCAGACTTTGAGCGAGAAATAAAACATTAAACATTTAACATCACGAAAGGTAAAAAAATGACAGAATTATTGGCAGAAGTTGTAAATAGCGGTGTAACGGGCAACATACACGTTGCGATAGCCTGCTTGGGCGCGGCTTTGGGCGTAGGCTTTATCGGCGCGAAGGGCGCGGAAGCTGTCGGGCGCAATCCGGGTGCGTTTACAAACATAATGATTTTCGGCATTCTTGCAATGGCGATGGCTGAAGCTATCGTGTTCTACGCAATATTTCTTGCAAAGTAATAAGCGTATTTTATGAACGCGTTATTTGCAGCAGGCGGAGACAGTCTGTCGTTCCTTTCCCAATTCGGGGTGGAATGGGATATTTTGATATCCCAGGGGCTGATGTTTGTGATATTGGCGGCAATCCTCTACAAATTCGTGTTTAAGCCTGTAATGAAAACAGCCGACGCCCGCCAAAAGAAAATCGAGCAGGGCGTTCAAGATGCCATGGAAGCGCAGCGACGCCTCCTCGAATGCGAGAAGCAGTGTTCGCAAAAGATTGCGGCGGCGGCGCAGGAGGCTTCCGAAATAATTGCAAAAACCAAAAACGACGCGAAAGCGATGCTCGAAAAGGCAAGTGCGGAAGCTTCGCAAAAATCGCTTGAAGCAATCGAAAAGGCGAAAGGCGAGATTGCCTCGGAGCGCGAAAAGATGAAATCCGAATTGAAGGCTGAGCTTTCCGCGTTGGTTGTCAAAACCGCCGAAAGCGTCTTGAAAGAGGAGCTTGACGCGGAGGCAAAATCGAGAATTGCCAAAAAATCGGCTGAAAAATTGGAAAAATAGATGACTGTTAGGGATTTGGCAGGACGCTTGGTTTCGCTTTCGGAAGATTCCGAAGGGCGCATATCTTTGGAAAGGGTAAACGCCGTTTTGGAATTTGTGGAAACTGAAATTCCCGAAGCGAACAAAATGAAGCTTTTGCGCGAATACAAGAGGCGCATGGGCGTCAGGATTGAGTCCGACAAAGCCGTCGTTGAATTTGCGGGAGAGCTTGGAGATTCGGAAAAGGGCAAAATCGCGGCTTTTATTCTTTCAAAAAATCCAAAATCCGTTCCCGAATTTGTCGAAAATGAAAATCTGATAGCGGGGCTTAAAATCACGGTGGGCGACGCCGTTTACGAAAATTCCCTTAAAATGAAGCTTGAAGACCTTGCAAAGTCTTTGGGGGTAAAACTTTAAACAAAAGCCAAATGAACGAGATACTAAAAGACATTGAAGCGCACATTAAGCGCATTGAAAACGACTCCAAAAAAAGCAGCATAGGCACGATTATTTCCGTTGCCGACGGTGTTGCGAGAGTGAGTGGCTTGCGCGAGGCGATGTATAACGAAATGATTGCCTTTGAGGGCGGCGTTTACGGCATCGCGCTGAATTTGGGCGAGGACGAAGTGTCGTGCGTCCTGATGGGCGACGTGTCCCACATAAAAGAGGGGCAGACCGCGCAGACGACGGGCAAATTGTTGAGCGTGCCTGTCGGCATGGGGCTTCTTGGCAGGGTTGTCGATGTGCTTGGCAATCCTCTCGACGGCAAGGGCGCAATCGAAAGTGTCGCGACGTATCCCGTTGAAAAAATAGCTCCGGGCATCTTGCCGAGAAAGAGCGTTGACCAGCCTTTGCAAACGGGCATTTTGGCGGTGGACTCCATGATTCCAATCGGCAGGGGACAGCGCGAGCTGATAATCGGCGACAGGGGAACGGGCAAGACTTCCGTTGCGATAGACACCATAATAAACCAGGCGCGCTTAAACGAAGAAGGCAAGGATAAGCCCGATTTCAGACCTGTCTATTCAATTTATGTCGCAATAGGTCAAAAAAATTCTAAAATTGCCCGCACAATCCAGCTTTTGGAAGAAAAGAATGCGTTAAAATACACAATCGTGGTTGCGGCTTCGGCGGCAGAAAACGCTTCTAGCCTTTACATCGCCCCGTATGCGGGTTGCGCAATGGGCGAATGGTTCATGGAAAACGGAATGGACGCTTTAATCGTTTATGACGACCTTTCAAAGCATGCGGCGGCTTACAGGCAGATTTCTTTAATCTTGAAACGCCCGTCAGGTCGTGAGGCTTATCCCGGCGACGTTTTTTATCTGCACTCTCGACTTTTGGAACGCGCGGCGCGCCTCAACAAGGAAAACGGCGGCGGCTCTCTTACTGCGCTTCCGATAATCGAAACGCAGGCGGGCGATATTTCAGCTTACATTCCCACAAACGTGATTTCAATCACCGACGGGCAGATTTTCCTTGAAACGGACTTGTTCAACCAGGGCGTCCGCCCCGCTATTGCTGTCGGGGTTTCGGTTTCGCGCGTGGGTTCTGCGGCGCAGCTTAAAGCCCTGAAACAGGTTTCTTCGACATTGAAGGGCGAATATTCCCAGTACAAGGAATTGGCGGCTTTTGCCCAGTTCGGCTCGGACTTGGACGCGCGCACAAAGGAAATCATCGGCAGGGGCGACAGGCTTGTCGAGCTTTTGAAGCAGAACAACAATTCGCCGCTATCTCTGGGAATGGAAATTGCAATTCTTTACGCCTATCAAAACAATTTCTTGGACGATATCCCTGTAAAGAAAATCATAGACGCTGTTCAAAGTTTCAAAAACTATTTTGAGGCGAGATTTGCGGGGCTTTTGGAAGAAGTTGTCGCAAACAAAGTGTTAAGCGACGAATTGAAGTCGAAGCTTGGCGGAGCTTGCGCCGAGTGGAGAAAATCTTTTAACTAAACGGAGCTTGACGTGAAGGGAATGCGCGAAATAAGAAGCCGAATCAAGGCTGTGAAAAGCACGGGGCAGATAACCCGCGCAATGCAGCTTGTTGCGGCTTCAAAAATGAAAAAGGCGCAGACGCGTGCGGCGTCGGGCAGGGATTATACTTTGCTTTTGATGGATTTGATAGATATTTTAGATCCTCATTTGACGGCGAAGTTTCAGGAGCTTTTCGGCGTCAGGAAAAATCAAGACCGCCGCTTGATAATAGTTTTTTCAACCGACAAGGGCTTGTGCGGGGTTTTGAACACAAATTTGTTTAAGCGCATATCCGCCCTTGAAGGCGACTGCGAGTTTATTGCAGTGGGCGCAAAGGCGGCAAGGTTTATAAGCGCGACGGGGCGAAAGCTTTTGGCGCAGTTCAAAATTTCAGATAACATCTCTTTTTCCGAAATCCGCCCGATTGTCGAGCTTGCCGTTTCCGAATACAGGGAAAACCGCGTCGGCACAATCGAAGTTCTCTATCCCGCTTTCATAAACACGATTAAGCAGGAGCCTGAGCTTGTAAAAATAGTTCCAATCGACGACTTGGATAACTTCATCGACCGAATGCGCGTAAAGTACAAGGCGGATTTGGCAGACAGAAAGACTGATGCAAGGGAAATACAGTTTGAGCCGTCTTTGGGCGAGCTTATGTACGAGCTTCCGCTCTACTACATAAAAAACATCGTTTACCATATGGCACTCGACGCAAAGGCTTCGGAGCAAAGCGCGCGAATGGTTGCGATGAAGGGCGCAAGCGACAATGCGGAATCTTTGATGGCGGCTCTCACTTTGGAGTACAACAAGGCGCGCCAAACCGCCATTACAACTGAAATTACGGAAATCGCCGCGGCTTCGGCAATTTCTCAACAATGAATTTAAGGAAATAAAAATGAGCGACTCTATAGGAATTATAACGCAAGTCATGGGGGCGGTTGTGGATGTTAAGTTCGACTGCAATCCGCTGCCTGAAATCTATACCGCGCTGAATGCAAAAATGAATGTTGAAGGCGTTGAAAAGAGCGTTGTTCTGGAAATCCAGCAGCACTTGGGCGACGGCGTCATGCGCTGCGTTGCAATGGGTTCGACCGAAGGCTTGCGAAGGGGAGACAAGGCGGAAAATACAGGCTCTCCCATAAAAGTTCCCGTGGGGCGCGGAGTTTTGGGCAGAATTTTTAACGTTGTGGGAGATGCGGTTGACAATGCGGGAAAAATCGAAGTTTCCGAAAGAATGCCAATCCACCGCAAGGCTCCGAGTTTGTCGGAACAAAGCACCAAGGCGGAAGTATTGGAAACGGGTATAAAGCCGATTGACTTGATTTGCCCGTTTGTCAGGGGCGGCAAGGTAGGCGCGTTCGGCGGCGCGGGCGTCGGCAAGACGGTTGTCATTATGGAGCTTATCCACAACATTGCGCACGCGCATGGCGGCTTTTCGATTTTCGCGGGCGTCGGCGAACGCTCGAGAGAGGGCAACGACCTTTACCACGAAATGTCGGATTCGGGTGTCATTAACCAAAAAAATCTTTCCGAATCAAAGGTTGCGCTTGTTTACGGACAGATGAACGAGCCCCCCGGTGCGCGTATGCGCGTTGCTCTTTCGGCCCTTACAATGGCTGAGTATTTCCGCGACAAGGAAGGTCAGGACGTATTGCTTTTCATCGACAACATTTTCAGATTTTCGCAGGCGGGTTCGGAAGTCAGCGCGCTTTTGGGGCGTTCTCCGTCGGCAGTGGGCTACCAGCCGACTTTGGCTACTGAAATGGGCGAGCTTCAGGAGAGAATCACCTCCACCAAAAACGGCTCTATTACATCTTTCCAGGCGGTTTATGTTCCCGCTGACGACTTGACTGACCCGGCTCCTGCAAACACTTTCGCGCACTTGGACTCGACAATCGTGCTGGACAGGGCGATAGCTTCCTTGGGCATTTATCCCGCTGTTGACCCTCTTGCCTCCACTTCAAACGCCCTAACGCCCGACATCGTTGGCGAAGAGCATTTCAAGGTTGCGCGCGGCGTCCAGGAAGTCTTGCAAAAGTACAAAGACTTGCAGGACATCATCTCGATTTTGGGCATCGACGAGCTTTCAGACGAGGACAAGTTGACGGTTTTCCGCGCGAGAAAAATACAGAGGTTTTTGTCGCACCCGTTCCACGTTTCGGAAATCTTTAACGGTGTGCCCGGCACTTACGTTAAAATTGCCGACACCGTAAGGGGATTCAAAATGATTTTGGACGGCGAAGTCGATCATATCAACGAAAACGACTTCTATTTGAAAGGCACGATAGAAGAAGTCTTGGAAGCGCACGAAAAATCACAAAAGAAATAGCATGTTGTACCTTGAAATAGTCACTCCAGAAGGAATAGCTTGGAAGAGTTCCGAAGTGGAGAGCGTGACATTGCCCACCCGCTCTGGAGAAATTCAGATTTTAAAGGGGCATATTCCGATTGTGACGATTATCGAGGCGGGCGAAATCCAAGTTGTGCGCGGCGGAAAGCAGGAGAGCCTTGCGGTTGACAAAGGGTACGCAAGATGTGTTTCAGACACGGTTTCAGTGCTTACCGAAGCCGCCATCGAAGTCGATAACATCGATTTGGAAAGTGTGGAAGAGGCGAAGGCGAGGGCGGTCGCGTCTCTTGAAAAATACAAGTCTTTGCGCGAGTCCGACCCTGAGGAAATCGAAAGGCTCGAATCCACAATAAGATTTGCAATAGCCCAGCAGCTTTCCAAAAACAGAAAACGCTAAAACGCGCGGAAATGTAGTTTGCGTTTGGCTTTGAAAATAAGCCGTGCCGGTGTTATTTGCGCATTTTTTCGTGGTTTTTCAAAGCCTTGTTTAATGGAACTTTGCCGTACTTTATGACGCGTCATTTTGTACGTTTCATTATTTCATAAAATTAAATCAGAATATGCTTAAAATCGGAATAATGGGAGGAAGTTTCGACCCCCCGCACAAGGCGCATTTGGAAATTGCAAATGCCGCATGCGAGGCGTTGGGGCTTTACGAAATTTTTTTTATACCCGCCTTTACCGCGCCGTTAAAGCCCAATCCGCACATCGCAAGTTTTGACGACAGGCTTGAAATGCTTAAAATCGCCCTTAAAAAATTCGGCAAAAAATACAGAATTTTGGAAATCGAAAAGGAGCGCGGTGGCATCAGCTATTCGGTTGATACTGTCAAGCTTTTAAGGGAAAAGATAAAAGACGCCCGATTTTTTTGGATTATTGGCACAGACCAGCTTTTGAGCCTCCATAAGTGGCACAACATTGAAGAGCTTGCAAAGCTTGCGTCTTTTGCCGTTGCCAAGCGCGGCAACGAAAAAATGGAAAACCATAATCTCCCAAACTATGCAAAAATAGAAGTTGTGCCTTTTGAGCCGATGGAAGTTTCGTCAACTGAAATCCGAGAAAATTTGAAAAAAGGAAATTTTGAAAATGATTTTGTTGACGAAAATGTCTTAAATTATATAAAAGAAAAGAAACTTTATATTTGATAATTTTTAATTATGCAAGAAGAAGACATCTTAAAAATTTTAACAGCCTGCCGCGACGCCCTCGAAGACAAAAAGGCAATCGACCTAAAAATCTTGGACGTAAGGGGCAAGTCTCCCATAACAAACTATTTCATTTTGGCGACCGCCAATTCCGAGCCGCACATGAAGGCTCTTGCGGCATCGCTTGATGCCGTGTTGAAGGAAAACGGCGTGGAAGCGGTCGGCAGGGACTATGCCGCGGGAAGCGGATGGATTGTGGTTGATGCGTTTGACTTTATGGCGCACATATTCCTTGAAGAACAGCGCGGGCAGTACAAGCTTGAAGCCCTTTGGAAAGATGCGGTTGAATTGAAACTTTAAAATGCTTTCAACCGTACATTCGGGCGCGCTCGTAGGCGTTGACGCCTTGCCTGTCGAAGTTGAAGTAAACTCGGGGGAAAAAGGGGAACCGCGCGTTTTTATGGTGGGGCTTCCCGACGCCGCAGTGAAAGAGTCGCAGGACAGGGTTTGCTCCGCTTTGGCAAACAGCGGCTTTGCGATGCCCCAAACTCGCACCACGATAAATCTGGCGCCTGGCGACATTCGCAAGGAAGGCCCCATGTACGACCTGCCAATCGCGCTTGGATTGCTGGCGTCAACTGGCAGGATTGCGCCTGAAAAAATAGGCGGATATGTCATTGCGGGCGAGCTTGCGCTATCGGGGCAAATAAGGAGCATTTACGGCGGTGTTTCGCTTGCTCTTCTTGCAAGAAAATTGAAGCGCGGTGTGATTTTGCCCCGCGAGTCAGCTTACGAAGCCGCGCTTGTGGAGGGAATTGAAGTAATCGCTGCCGACAGTCTTGTTGAAGTTGTGGATTTCCTAAACGGGAAAATCGAATTAAAGCCTGTCGCCCTTGAAGATTCCCCTTATTCAAGAAGGGCGGGCGAAAGCTATATGCCCGATTTTTCCGAAGTCAAGGGGCAGCTTCAAGTTAGAAGGGCGGTTGAAGTTGCGGTTGCGGGCGGGCATAATCTGCTCATGGTGGGCCCTCCAGGTTCCGGCAAGAGCATGATTGCAAAGAGAATACCCTCCATAATGCCAATGCCCACTCTCGAAGAATTTTTGGAAATTTTGGGCATTTACTCTGCCGCGGGAATTTCAAGGGACGGCGAAAACAAATTTTTCAAGCGTCCGTTCCGCTCTCCGCACCACACAATCAGCGATGTCGGCTTGATAGGCGGCGGTTCTGTTCCAAAGCCCGGAGAAATTTCTCTTGCCCATAACGGTGTATTGTTTTTGGACGAGCTTCCGGAATTTAAGCGCAGCGCGCTTGAAGTGATGCGCCAGCCGTTGGAGGACGGATATGTCAGCATATCGCGCTCTGCGGGCAAGGTGGAAATTCCGTGCAAGTTTATGCTTGTTGCGGCAATGAATCCGTGCCCGTGCGGATATTACGGGGATAAACGCCATGCCTGCCATTGCACGCCTCTTCAGATACAGCGTTATCGCTCGAAGATATCGGGGCCTCTTCTTGACAGGATAGACATACATGTTGAAGCTCCCGCCATATCCTTGGACGAAATAGGCTCGTCTGCGCAGGGGGAAAGCTCGGCGGAAATCAGAAAGCGAATTGATGCCGCCCGCAAGATACAATCGGAGCGTTTTGCCGATTCGGGCATACGCAACAATGCTTCAATGTCATCAAAGCATATAAAGGCGTATTGCTCTTTGGACGGCGACTTGCGTTCCATGCTTGCCTCGGCGATGGAAAGCCTAAACCTTTCTGCCCGCGCGTGGGACAGGATTATAAAAGTTTCAAGAACCATTGCCGACTTGGACAATTCCGAAAAAATTCAGCGCAGGCATTTGCTTGAAGCAATAAACTATCGTTCTCTCGACAGGCGTTAGCAAAATTTTCTTGCGTTTTGTGCGTTTTTTTTCGTAAAGCTTTTGTATGAGGATTTTTGGTTTTATGAGAAAACTAAAACGCGCCGCTTTTCTTGCGCTTGCATTTTTGTTTCTGCTTTCGGGCGCAATATTTTATTTTATCGCAAGCGGGCTTGCCGACGAAGTTTTGGCTTGCGCGCGCGGCGGCAGGATAATCACTCTTTCCTCCGCGACGATTAAAAATTCAATGCCTGCCGACAAATGGGTAATTGCGACAATTCATGGCGAGATAGAAGATAAAATCGTTTTAAAGCGCGAGCTTATGCCTGATTTGGTTTTTTATTTGGAGCCTCTGCCCGCGTTTTACAACTACTATGTGCCTGTAAACGACGCGAGGTGGAAGATTGTTTATTCCGACGAAAAAAGAGACGGCGGAAGTTTTGAGTATGTAGATATATGGCTTCCTGAAATTCTTTTTGACGACACCGCGACGATAGTTGACATTTCAAAGCTTGGCTTTTCGTCTAAAAATTCAAAATTCACTCGTTTGGAATCGACTGCCGAAATGCTGCGCTCTCGCTTGGTTATGAATGTCGTTGACAATTACAGAAAGCGCGGAGGTTCGTTTGAAAATTTTGCGCTTGCGCGCTCCGCGGCGGAAAAAACTCTGGCGCAGTTTGCGAAAAACCGCCTTTTGGAACATGGAGTCAAAGTGTCCAACGAGGCTGTTTTCGGGTTTAATTGGTTAAAAAATCCGAGTGGGAATTTTGAAGAAAATGCCGATACAAGAAATAAGGAAAACTAATCCATGGAATGCTTGCGGGACATATGGTTTTCAATATGCGAGAACAAAGACGCAGTTTGGTCTTTCGGGGAGTTTGCGGCAATTTCATCGGTTCTTTTAATCATTTTTGCCGTTTCGTTTTTGGGGTGCATTCTGCCTATGCTTCCCGGTGTGTTTCTCGCGTTTTGCGGAATTCTAATTTGGAAGCTTACAATAGGATTTTATTCCATTTCATGGCTTAGCGTATTTATATGCGCGGCTCTTGCGCTGTTTGCGCAAGTTTTGGATTTTTGGTTGCCGATAAAATACACTCCAACGAGGCAGGGGGCGCGTGGCGCGCTTTTCGGGGTGGTGTTCGGAATAGTTTTGTCTTTTGCCTTTCCGCCGCTTGCGCTTCTTGCAATATTTTTCTCTCCGCCTCTTTTTGCATTTGTTTTCGAGAGGGCATGGGGCGATTCAAAAATGGCTTGGCGTTCGGGCAAAGGGGCTTTTTGGGGCACGCTTTTGGGCGTGTTCGCAAAGTCGGCAATTATTTTTGTTATGATTTTAATTGCGCTTTTGGACTCGTTTATAAATTAAAGCCTATTTTTTTGAAATTTGAATTTTTATGTTGCGGCGCATAAAAGTGGGGACGTCCAAATCTTCCTTGCCGTAAATGTTGCGCGCGGTGTCGTCAAAAAATCCGCGTTTCAAATCGACGTCCACGAAGTCAAATTCGCTCTGGTTTTGTTCGATATTTTTGTTGTGGCGTATCTTGCGCGGCTTTTTTTGCGTTTCTTTTGGCTTTTCCTCTTCCTCCGGCTCTTCAAACAGCTCTTCCGATACTTCAAGTCCGATAGCCGTAAGCTCTATGCGCTTTTGAAAAGACGGCTCGATGATTACTCCGAAGCTGACGTTTTCGCTGTTTGTGAATTTTGACGCCATTGAAATCAGGGTTTCTTTTAACTGCGCCATTTGCGTATCGCTTCCCGCGCGCACTCCCACCAAAAGCTTGTCCGCTTTTTTGGCGGAAAATTTGGATTTCAACGCGGGGAAAGATTCAAAGTTTTTTAACGCCTTCAAGACATAATTTGCGCCTTGCCCGGAACCGAATGCGAATGCCGTTTTTGCGGGGGCAGGGGTTTGCAATGTGTTTTTTAGAGAATTAAAATCGACGTTTATAAATCCGCGTTCCGAGACGAGGTTTGAAATAGATCCCGCCGCCGCCCTGACGCAAAGGCTTGCCTTTTCAAATGCTGAAATTATGTTTGCCTGCGCGCTTTCTGCGAGCATCTCGTCGTTTGGCAGGGCTATTGCCGCATTGCATATTGCCCGCATTTTTTTGAATGCGTTTTCTGCCACTCTTGTCTTGCCCTGTCCCTCGAAGCTGAATGGAAGGGTGCAGAAAGCTATCACGCAAATACCCAAATCTCTCGCTATTTTTGCCGCAACTGGAGCGACTGCAGACCCTGTGCCGCCGCCCAATGACACTGTTATAAATAGAAGCTTTACATTTTCAAATGCCGCTTTTATCGCGTCCAAGTCGTCTTGCGCCGCGCGTTCTGCAAGAGATATGTCCCCGCCCGCGCCCATTGAGCGCGTTATTGATTTTCCTATTAAAATTTTTTCTTCCGCCGAAGAGGCTTCGATTGATTTTGCGTCTGTGTTTATGGCAAGGCACGAGCCGCCGCATAGAGTGCCGCGCAAGTATTCAAGGGAGTTTACACCGCCTCCGCCGATACCAACCGCCTTTATGAAATTGCCAAAGTTAGACATCGCTTAACGCTTTTTGAAAATGTTTGAAAATATTGAACCGCCGCTTTTTTTGCCGCGCTTTTTCATGTCGCGGCTTGCCGCCGCCAAAAGCCCGAGAACCGTTGAATATTCGGGGGACGCCAAATTTGCGGGCACCCATTCCGCCGCGCGGGCGTTTCTTGTCTGGACTCCTAAAACCGTGCTTGCAAGCCCGCTCAAATCCTGCGTGCGCGACACTCCGCCTGTCAGCAGGACTTCCGAGACATTGCCGTTTGCAAAGTAGTCGGAAAGTTCGGCGCGGATATTGCTGAAAAGCTCTTCAAAGCGCAGACATATTATTTTGTTTATCGATGCCAGCGGTATTATTTTATCGCCGATGCTTTTATCCCCGTTAAGCCAGACATCTCCGCGCAGTTCGTCTTCGGTGGGAATTATTTTTCCGTATTTCAGCTTGGTTTTGTTGGCGTTTTTCATGCTGAGCCTAAGCCCCAGAGAAAGGTCGTTTGTCACATGGTCTCCGCCGACGGGAATTGTTCCCGCCTGAAAAACTTTGCCGTTTTTAAAGAAAGCGTAGTCGGTTGCGCCGCAGCCTATGTCTATGCATAGCACGCCGTTTTCCCTTTGCAGGGGAGTCGTGCAGGCGAGGGCGGAGGCTATGCCGGAATGCAGAATTTCCTCTATTTCAAGATTTCCGAAAGTTTGCACGACGCTCATGGCGTTTAAAATCTTGTCCTTATTGGCGTACATCAGCCAGTATTCGGCTTCCAAGAGGCTGCCTTTCTGCCCTTCGGGATTTTTAACGTATTGACCGTCTATGTAGTATCCGCAACAAATTCGGTTTATGAAGCAGGCGTCGGGTGGCAGAATTTTGCTTTTGGCGTCGTTTTTCGCGCGCTCTATGTCTTGCTTTGATATTGTGCCGTCTATTGCGCTTATGTTTGCGGAGCCTGTCGAGCGGATTGCGGAAATTTGCGAACCGCTGATTGCAAGATAGACAAAATCAACATCTGCGTTTCCTATTTCTTTTTGCGCCTCTTCAATGGCGGACTGCGCAAGCGAAGCCGCTTTCCCGAGGTCGATTATGTCCGCTTTTTTTACTCCCCCCGGCTTACCTCTGCCGACGCTCAGCACGTTTATTTCGGACGAATTTAGCAATTCGCCCGCCACCGCAACCATTTTTGAGGTGCCTATTTCAAGTGCCAAAACTATCGGGTTGTTGTTCATTTGTTTTTGCGCAAGCTTACAATAGCCCTGCCTTTCAGGGCAAGATCGATTTTTTCTACATTCACTAAACCTTCTTCTTCAAAAAATCTCAAGATATATTCCAGTTTTTCCAGCTGAAATTTTATGTTTTTTGCGTGGAACACTATTTTTACGTTTTCGGTTGTCGAAACTATCATGATTGGCAGGGTGATGCTTCCAAGCTCCCTTGCGTTTATCGTGCGCCAGGTTGAAAAATTTTTCGGCACGCGCAGGCGGGCTTCTTTTACAAGCTCGTCTATGCTTTCTGCATAGGGATAGGCGGCGAAGTTCGGACCTTTTTGAATTATGGGTATGCCCGTTATCCACGGCAGGTCGGCAGTTTCGGATTTTTTTATGCAGACGGGGCTGAATATTACGCCTTCTTTTGAAAGCATGTATTCTCTAACTTTGCGGTTTTGCGCGATGGCGACTCTTGCCGAAGGGGAATATTCCTTTATTTCAATGGAAATTTTGTCGGGGTAAATTTTGGCGACGTCCGCGCTTTTTATCTGCGATATTTTCAGCAGGTTGGACTGGATTTGCTTTACGTCTATTTGTGCGAGGTTTTGGGGCTTTGGCAAATATCCGTGCTTTTTTGCCCAGATTTTTGAAATTTTGCCGTCGGTTTTATAAATTGTCTCTTTCAGTTCTTCGGTTGAGGGCGTAAGGAGTTTTTCAATCAGCCCGTTGTCGTAAACATAGAATGCCCCGAATGCGATTGCGCAAAAAGCGGCAAGCAAAAATATGCGCTTAAACCAAATGAAAACAAGTTTAAGTCGCGCCCGCCAGGTTGCGTTTTCGCGCTTTTTTGAGGAGGGTTTTAAATCCTGCCAAGACTGTGTTTTCTTTTGCGGCACTTATCTGTTTTTTCGGAAGCGCATTATTGCGCCTTCAAGCATTTTTTTGCAAAGACCGTCGAAATCGTATCCCGCGCACGATGCGCTTTTGGGAAGGAGGCTTGTGGGCGTCATTCCGGGCAGGGTGTTTATTTCAAGGACGATAAAATTTCCGCTTTCATCCATGAGGAAATCAACTCTTGAAAAATCCCTGCATCCGCAGACTGCGAATGCTTTTTCAGCCGCGCACTTCATATTCTCCGTTTCTTTTTCGGAAAGCTTTGCCGGGAATTCGTAGCGGGTTGCGCCTTTCGTGTATTTGCGCTTAAAGTCGTAAACGCCGCCTTCGGGGATAATTTCTACAATTCCTGCGGCTTTTCCGCCTATTACGCCGATTGAAAATTCCCTGCCTTTGAAAAAGCTTTCAAGCAGCCACATTCCCTCCGAGATTTCAGAAAGCGCGGCTTCAAGCTCCGCTTTTCCGTTCAGTGTTTTAAGCCCGACGCTGCTTCCCTTGTCGGCGGGCTTTAAAATCAGGCGCTCTCCGAGCAGCTCTGCCGCGGCGCAAGCGGAGGGTTTTTCTTTTGCGCTGAAAGCAATCCCTTTTGCAACGTTTAATCCTGCCGCGCCCATGAGGAATTTTGCCGCAGGCTTATTCATACATACCCTGCTTGCAATGCTGTTTGTTCCGGCATATGCAAATCCTGCGTCTTCAAGCTCTTTTTGCAGTGTCCCGTCTTCCCCGTATTCGCCGTGCATTACGGGGAACACTATGGTGTTTTGTGAAGACAAGCCTTTGGGCAACTCGTTTTTGTCGAGAGTGATGCAAACGGCGTCAAAATTTTTTTTGACGGATTCAAATACAAATTTTCCGCTTACAAGCGACACTTCCCTTTCCGAGGAAATCCCGCCCATGAGCACGGCAACTTTAAAATTTTCCATAATTTCAAAATAATTTTTTTGCGTAAAAATATATGTCTCCCGCGCCTATGAAAGCGGCGCAAAACTTGCTTTCGGCGTTTCGTTTAAATTCGTTTAAAATATGCCCGATGTCTTGAAAATTCGCAAGCATAAGATTGGAGTTTGCGATATTTTTTTCAGAGCCGCCCTCGTCGAAAGGCTCGCTTGCGGGATATACGGGAAGAATATAGATTTTATCTCCTTTGTCGGCGCGCGATTGCAGGATTTTTTGAAAGTCTTTCGCGAAGCGTTTTGTTCTGGAATATCGGTGCGGCTGGAAGAAAACCAGCTTCTTTTGCGGGGAATTTTTGTCGAGCCAGCCTAAAAATGCCGCAATTTCAGAGGGGTGGTGGGCATAGTCTGCCACTGCGAAAATTTCGCCGTCGTCTTTTAAAATTTCCTGCCGCCTGCCAACCCCCTTGAATTCGTCGAAAACCGAGAGGTTGAAATCACTTTCAAAGGCAAGGTTTAGGGCGCAAAGAGCCATAAGCTTGTCTGACATCATGAAGTCGTCTTTCGGGCATTTGACGAAAATAGTTTCTGCTTTTGCGGAGCCTGCCGCCCGTTTTAAAAGCCCGTCGCCTTCGGGGATGACAATGTATTTTTTGGTCCGCGAAAAAAGGCGGACAAACATTTCTTCAAGGCTTTTCAAGTCGGGGTAGGTGTCGGTATGGTCGAGGTCTCCGTTTAAAGCCACCGTGATTTCCGGCGAAAAATTTTCGATAGTCCCGTCGCTTTCGTCAAGCTCTGCCGCAAGAATTTTGTTTTTTTCGCAGAATTTTTGCGGCGGAATTCCGTTTGGGATTGCCCCTGTTATGTAGCCCGCGTCGAGGTTGAGAGTTGATATTGCGTGCGAAATAAGCGAAGTCGTGGTGGTTTTCCCATGGCTTCCGCAAACGCCGATAAGCCTTCGCTTATTTGCGATTTCGGCAAGCGCGACGCCCCTTCTTAAAAACTTTTTGCAGGGTGCGTCTTTTAAGTTTTGTTCAACATATTTTAGTGCGCTTGTTATGATGAATTCGTCCGTGTCGAAATCGGGCTTTTTGTTTTCGCAAAACTTTACGCCTTTTTGCAGAAGCATGCTTTTTACGGCGGGGTTTGGATTGTCGTCAAAGCCCGAAACCTCGCATCCTTCATCGCGCAAGAACATGGCAAGTGGTGCCATGCCCATGCCGCAAATTCCCCCCATGAAAATTTTTCGCCCCATAGCCTTATTTTAGCGCAAGCTCTTCAAGATCCGAAACAAATTTTGATATGCCGTTTAATTCGTCGAGTTTTTCCAGATTGTGGCGCATTTTTTCGCAAAGTTTTGGATTGCCGAAAAGCGCAAGCACTTCGGTTGAAAGGCTCGAAATGTTTTCTTGCAAAACGCAAATTCCCGCCCCGTTTTTTTCGACGTATCTTGCGTTTTCAAGCTGGTGGTTGTCCGCCGCAAACGGGAAGGGGACGAGTATTGGAATTGTTCGGCAGCGTGCAAATTCCGCTATCGATCCCGCGCCTGCGCGCGCGACCACGATTTTTGCCGCCGACATGGCTTCTGCCATGTTGTCGCAAAACTCGATTGAGCGCAGATGCCTTTCAATTCCGTTTTTATCTTTGCAGGTTCGGTTTTCTATTTGCGACTGGGAGGGACCCGCAATGCAAAAGATGTCAATGCCTTCATGCGCGAGATGCTCAAAATTGTCTTTTGCCCATCTGTTCAATGCCGCCGCTCCCTGAGAGCCCCCGCAGACCAAAACTATGTTGGCTTCTTTCCCAAAACCGAACAGCTCCTTTGATTTTGCCTCGTCTTTTTTGAAAATTTCGGAGCGAATCGGGTAGCCCGCCTGCCTTACTACACCCGACTTGTTTTGCTCTATCCTGACTCCGTGCGGAAGGTAAACTCTTGTCGCTATAAAGCCGAAAAGTCTCACTGCCTTGCCCGGTTTCCGATTTGCTTCGTGCAAAACGAGCGGCTTTTTTGCGAGCCACGCCGCGATTGCAAGCCCCATCGAGTTGAAACCTCCGAAGGCTATCGCAACATCCGCATTGTTTTCCATGAAGATTTTTTTGCAGCATTTTACCGCGCGGAATTGCGATATTAAAAATTTTAGGAATTTTATCGGGCTTGGCGAAAAGGGAAGTCCGGGAGTTTTTATGAACTTGAAATTTTTATACTTTGCAGAAAGGCGCGAATCTATCGCCTTTTCGCTTATTATGAAAGAGACGTCGTGCCCCTTGCTTGCGAGGGCTTCTCCTATTGCGATGCCCGGGGCGAGATGTCCTCCCGTGCCTCCGCAGGAAATCAAATATTTACTCATAATCAGTGACCTTTATTGGCTTTGGGGTATTCCATGAACGAATGCAGTTTATCAAAATTCCGCTGAAAAAGAACATCACGACGAGGTTTGAGCCTCCGTAGCTTAAAAAGGGCAACGATATGCCTTTTGTCGGCAAAAGCCCCATCACAACCCCCATGTTGAAAAGCGTTTGTATTATTATCATCAAAAGCGCGCCGAGGCATAGCAGATATTCAAACATGTTGGGGGCTTTTTTCAGATTTAAAATCGCCGCTATGAAAATTATGAAGAACAGGGTGAGGACTGTTGCAGTTCCAACAAATCCCCATTCTTCCGCGATATTCGCAAAAATGAAGTCGGTATGCGCTTCCGGCAGGAAGGAATACTGCTGCCTGCCTTCGCCAAGCCCGACACCGAGCCACTCTCCCGCGCCGAACGCGTAAATTGCCTGTGTCAGTTGGTATCCACCGCCGAGGGCTTCCTCTTCCCTGTGAAGGAACGCGAAAAGCCGCTCCATTCTGTTCGGATTTAAAGCTACAAGCGTCGAAACTGCCGCAATTCCGATGAGTACGAAAGGCGCGACGTGCCTTATTTTCACTCCCGCCATGAAAAGCATTATGAAGGCAACCGCTCCGCAAAGCGCGGTTGTCCCGAAGTCAGGTTCTTTTATTATCGGAAGCAAAAATATTCCGATTAAAGCCGACGGAATAAAAACGCCTTTAAAAAACGACTTTATGTGGCGTTGAAAAATCTGCATGTACGCGCTAAGCCACAAAACAATCGCGGCTTTTGCCATGTCGCTCGGCTGGATTACATATCCGCCTATTTGAAGCCATCTGCGCGAGCCTTTAACTTCTCTGCCTATTCCCGGAATAAGCACGAGCACGAGCAAGACAAGAACTATTACAGCCGCAAATGGCGCGACTTTTTTCCAGAACCGCAAGGGCGCAAAACTTGTGAATATGCCTGCCGCGAGGGCGACGCACATCCAAACCAGCTGTTTTTCAACAAGCAAATAGGCGTTGCCGCGAATTTCTCCCGCACTCAAAAGCGAAATTATGCCGATTGCTGATAAAAGCACAACCGGCATAAGTACGGCAAGCCATGCGCCCGTTTTCTGCTGTCCCGATTTTAGTTCCGTTTCCGGCATCTATAATCGGATTTAAATTACAGTGACGGCAACTCTACTTGAGGAGCCGGAGTGTTTACAGCGTCCGATGGAATTTCCGCAGGGGCTTCCGCTTGTTCTTCCACGGGGGTTACCTGCGGAGCGTTGGAAGATGCGGGAATTGCGGGCGCGCTTGCAGAAGTTTCCGTTTTTACTTCAACAGGAGCGGTCGCCTGCGGCTTTTTGTCCTCAAATGTCTTTTCGGAGTTTGCCGCCTTGTCTTTTATTATCAAAACTTTGCCGATTCTGATTTTGCGGGCGTCTTGAATGCCGTTTTGCTCCATTAGAGTTTTTTGGGGCACGCCGTATTTAATGGCAATTCCGCCGATGGTGTCGCCGCTTTTTACGGTGTGGGTAAGCTTGCCTTCATACTTCTTGGAGTCTTGTTTTGCAACTGCGGCGGTTTGTGCGAAAGATTTTGTATTTGTCGGTATTTTCAATTTCTTGCCGACTTTTATGGAAGTTTTTGACATTCCGTTTAATTCCATTATTGCCGCGACCGACGTGCGGTATTTAGAGGCGATTTTTGAGAGGTTGTCGCCTTTTTCCACAACGTATGTCACGACTTCCGCCGAAGAAGTTTCTTTATAAAGAGGCGCAGATTTCGGTTCTTCAAATACGGATTTTGATTTTGCCGACGCTGATTTTGCGGGGATTGAAATCTTCTGCCCCACTTTTATGACGGAATCGCGGTTCATTCCGTTTGCTTCCATCAAGATGTTAAGGTTGACGCCATGCTTTTTTGCAATTTTGGTCAAATTGTCGCCTTTTTTGATAATGTAAGTTGAAGATGGCTGCAAATCCTCGTTCATCGCGACGGTTTTGGGCGTTTTTTTCGGTTCGATTTTTTCTCCTTTTGCCTTTTCTTCTTTTCCGCCGAGCATTTCGTCTTCAAGCGTCATCGGGCGCATGGGATTTACTCTTAAATCTTCGCTTCCTTCCTGGCTTTGGGAATCGAGAATGGCAACGGAGTCGTCTTCCTTTACGGGCTGGATTTCAACATTTTCCTTGTTTACGTCGGTATTTGACTTGGTGACTTCCGGATTTGGTTCCGCGTTTTCAGTTGAAGATTTGCAACCCGGAACGAGAATTGTTGCTACGATTGCCAAGTGCAATGCGATTACGGCGATTGTTATAGGAGCTTTCATTATCTTTGTTTTTTAAATTTTTATTTTATGTTGTTGTGTTGAAATTCTTTTAGTTTAAGCACTTCCGCGTCAAAAGCTCTGCCTCTTTCCGCGTAGTTTTTAAACATTCCGAAACTCGAAAAAGAGGGGCTGAAAAGCACATTGCCCCCATTTTTTGATTTCTCGAATGCTATTTTTACGGCTTCTTCCAATGTTTGGCAAGTGAAAATACCGTTTTTGAGCGACTTTATTTCATTTTTTAAAATTTCGGCGGTTTGCCCGATAAGGCAGGCTCCTTCGGCGCATTCGCGGACGGTTTGCGCAAGCTCTTTCAAGTCGCAGTTTTTGTTTTTTCCGCCGCCAATCCAAAATACTTTTTTGCCTTTAAGTTCGCGGAGTGCGGCTATTGCCGCGTGTGCATTTGTGGCTTTTGAATCGTTCCAAAATCCAACTTTTCCGATTTCGGCGGTTTTCGCAAATCTGAACTTTGAAAGGGAGAAACTCTTTGCGGAGTTTTCCAAAATTTGCTCGTCGAGCGACCATACCTTCCAAAAAGCTTTCGCCATCGCGAAATTTTCAGATTGAATCGAATTGTCAAACGGGGGAGGGGGATTTTCGGCTTGCGATTTTTCGGCAATTTTAAGGAAATCGGGGAGTTTTATGCCTTCCGACTTTGCGAAGTCATACACGGATTTTCCCGCAATGAAAATGTCTTTTTTCAGCATCTTTGCAAGATTTAGCTTCGCCAAAAAATATTCGCGCATGTCTTTATGCCAGTCCAGATGGTCGGGGGCGAAGTTCGTCCAGATATAGGCGTCGGGGTGGAGATATTTAAGGCGCATTGTCTGGAAAGAGCTAAGTTCCAAAACTGCCGTTCTCGTTTCGCATTCGCTTTCGACAAACTCGCAAAGGGGAGTGCCTATGTTCCCCGCGCTTATCGCATTAAATCCCGCATTATTCAAGGCGAGGGTTAGAAACGATGTAAGCGTAGTTTTGCCGTTTGTGCCGCTTATCGCGACTATTTTGCCCTTCCAGCATTTGCCCGCGATGTCAGGCTCTCCCAAAGTCGCGACGTTTTCGGCTTTGGCGGCTTCAAAAAATTTGTTCGAGCTTTGAAATGCGGGCGAATAAACTGCCAGACGGTGTCTTTTTGCCGCGCCGAAATCGAATTTTTTGTCGGTTGGATTGTCGGAGTAATAAACGCATTCAATGCCCGCTTTTGCGAACAGCTTTTCGACGGAGGCAGTGCTTGCGCCGCGCCCCCAAAGGGCGACTTTCTCCCCGCCTGCCAGCCGTTCGAGCGTTTTCTTTATTTCCCTCATTTTTTAGCGCAATTTGAGTGTTGCAAGACCCGCAAGGGCAAATATCAGCGATAAAATCCAAAATCTGATTACAACCTGCGTTTCTTTCCAGCCGCCTTCTTCAAAATGGTGGTGGATTGGCGATTTTCTGAAAATCCTCTTGCCGCCGGTCAGCTTGTAATACCTCGTTTGAATTATTACCGACATTGTTTCCATCACGAAAACTCCGCCAACCAAAATCAAAGTTATTGGCTGGTGAACCATAAATGCGATTACGCCGATAATTCCGCCAAGCCCGAGCGAGCCGGTGTCGCCCATCCAAATGTAGGCGGGATAGCAGTTGAACCATAAAAATGCCATTGCCGCGCCCAAAATAGTGCAGCACAAGACGGCGAGTTCACCGCAGTTGGGAATGTAGCCGAGGGAGAGATATTCGGCGGCGATTTGGTTGCCCGTGACGTACGCAAAAATTCCGTATGCCAATACGACCGATATTGTGCAGCCCGTGGCAAGCCCGTCCAAGCCGTCTGTCAAGTTCAGGGCGTTGCTTGAAGATGAAATCACAAGCGCAAGGAAGGCGATTGCTACAATTATCGGCATAACCCATACGCAGGTTTTCACAAACGGAAGCCAAAGCTCCTGCATTGACTGGGCATAGGCGGGGTTTGTAAACAAAATCGCGCCCGCTGTTGCCGATGCTGTTATTTGCCAGAAAATTTTGGTTTTGCCTTTTATTCCGTTTGAATTGCCTTTTAAAAGTTTCAAGTAGTCGTCCGCAAAACCCGTTGCTGTAAGAATTGCGTAAACCGACAGCGCGGCGACTACCATGGTGTTTATTTTGCACCACAAAAGGGCGGAAACCATCACTCCTGCAAAAATAATCAACCCGCCCATGCACGGCGTGCCTTCTTTCCACGAGTGCAGTTCGGCGGTTTTTCCCATTATTTCGGCGTTGCGCTGGATTTGGAACGCTTTTTTTGCCCTGAAAAACCTTATTACGCGCGGAGCAAACGCAAATGCGATTAAAAACGCCGTAACTGCCGCCAATACGCAGCGAAAGGACAAATAGTTAAAAAGTCGGAAAGGCCCCCAAACGCTTTCCAAGTTTGAAATATAATGCAACATCTCTTTTGGCTTTCGGTAGTTTTAAAATCTGTCTTCAAGGCTTTCTGATTTTTCTTCATCGTCAGATTCTTCTTCCGAATAATCGTTTTCGATGTCTTCGTCCTCAAAATTTTCCTCTTCAAATTCGTTGAAATTTTCGTCTTCCTCGTCGTTTTCTTCCTGAATTTCTCCGGTTTCTTCCGCGGGAATTTCGCTTTCAGAAGCTTGCTCCTCTTCTTCGTCTTGAATCGAAGACGGAAGAGACGCTTTGACTTCGCTTGGCAATGACTTTTCAAGTTCGCAGACTCTGCTTCCCTTTACGAAAATCCAGCCGCTGAAATCCGCGAGCGCGCCTGCCGCGTCGGGCGATTTTTCAAAGATTGAAATGCTGTTTTCATCCCAGCCTTTTGAAAGCATAGCGTCTTTGTAAATTTGCGCGTTTGCGCCCACTAACACCGCTTTGTTCCCTTCTGCAAAAGGCGGAATTTCCCCGATTTCCTTGTGGTAGCGCAGGGTTGCAAGCCCAAGCTCCGCCATATCTCCCAAGACGAACATTCGCGGAGAGTTTTCGCTTACCGACAGGAAGCGGCGCATCGCGTCTTTCATTGAGGCGGGGGAGGCGTTGTAGCAGTCGATATAAAATTTCGCCTTTTCGGTTTCTACTATCGAACCGCGCATTGCGCCCGTTTTCAGCGTTTCAAGGCGCATTGCTATTTGCTCTTCGGTTGTGCCGAGCATCAGGGCTGTCGCGATTGAAAGAAGGGCGTTTTCTGTCATTCCTTTTGTAAAGAGCGGCATTTCAAAGTAGTATTCGCCGCCGTCTTCTATGGCGAGGTCTATTTTGACAAGGTCTTCCTCTTCCTTTACCGAGTATCTGAAAACCAAGTCTGCGCGGATTTCAGGGGCGTCGTTCGGGGCGAGCACTGCTTTTTTGCATTCCAATTCCTCAAATGCCTTCCAGCTTAAAAGATTTGAGTGCATTACAACCCAGCCGTCTTTTGCAACCCCGCGCGCGAGCAGGGATTTTTCCCTTGCAATGTTTGCAATTTCTCCAAAGCCTTCCATGTGGCAGGGGGCGATATTCGTAATTACGGCTATGTCGGGTTCTATCATGTCGGCAAGCTCTTTCATCTGCCCGCATTTTGCCACTCCCGCTTCGATTACCGCGCAAAGGTTTTCGCGAATGTCGATTTGTGTGAGGGTAAGGGCAACCCCGATTTCATTGTTGAAATTTTCCTTGGTTGACAAGGGCTTTTTCCACGCGGCGAGGTGCGATATGAATTCCTTTGTGCTTGTTTTCCCGCAAGAGCCCGTTATGCCGACAACGGGCGCATCGAAGCGTAGGCGGTGAAATTTTGCGATTGTCTGCAAGGCTTTCAAGGTGTCTTCAACCTTTAAGACAGGTACGGAAGTTTCAACGTCTTTCGAGGCGATTACGGCAACCGCGCCGTTTTTTACGGCGTCTTCAATGAAGTCGTGCCCGTCTCTTTTAGCGCACAGCGCAACGAAGGCGAAATTGGGCTGCATGTTGCGCGAATCCGTAGAAAAACCTTTTATTTCGGGATACTTTTTCTGCAATCCCGACCATTTTCCGGCAGTCCAAACCTGCAAGTCGTCTATTTTAAAAAGCGGCATATTAAGATAATCCTTTTACTGTTAATAATTCTTCGGCAACGCGCTTGTCATCAAACGGTATGATGGTGTCGCCGAGTTCCTGAAAAGCTTCATGCCCTTTGCCCGCGATAAGAATGCAGTCGCCCGCGCTTGCGGCGTCTATTGCGAGGTTTATGGCTCTTCTGCGGTCTTCCACAAAGGCGATTTTTGAGGGATCGGAAACACCCGATTTCATGTCGCCGAAAATTGTGTTTATGTCTTCTCCGCGCGGATTGTCGGAAGTCGCCCAGGCTATGTCGGCATACTTTTGCACGACGGCGGTCATTTTTGGGCGTTTAGTCCTGTCGCGTTTGCCTCCGCAGCCGAATACGACGAGTATTTTGCCTTTTACGACTTCTCTTAGCATTTCAAGCCCGTTTTTCAAGGCGTCGTCGGTGTGGGCGTAGTCAACAAAGATGTCAAACGGCGCGTTGGAGGCGACTTTTTGCATTCTTCCTGGAACTCCCTTAAACGATTTTAAGGCCGCCGCCGCCATGCCCAAATCGTAGCCCTTTGAGTAAAGGCAGGCGAATGCCGCAAGGGCGTTTGAAACGTTGTATCTGCCCGGAAGCTTCAATTCCACTTTCGCTTCGCCATTCGGGTAAACGAGAGTAAAAGAGGAGGATTGCGGATTTAATACCAAGTCTTTTGCGCGTATGTCGGCATCTGGGTTTTCGACCGAAAATGATATGACCTTTGTGTTTTTTTTGTCTATGCGCGAGGCTATTTCGACGCCTTTCGGGTCGTCGAAGTTTATCGCCGCATTTTTCGGAAGCGGGGCATGTCCGCCTGTAAAGAGCGATGCCTTTGTCTCGAAGTACGATTGCATGTCGAGATGGTAGTCGATGTGGTCCTGCGTAAGGTTCGTGAAGCATGCGCAGTCTATCGCAAGCCCTTCAACCCTCTTTTGCGCGATTGCGTGCGAGCTTATTTCGATTGCCGCAGCCTTGCATTTTGCGCGGCGCATCTGGTGGAGCATCGCGTAGGTTTCGAGAGCCTGCGGCGTCGTGCGCGCGGCGGGCAGGCATCTTCCGCCGAGGTCGTATTGGATTGTGCCGATAAGCCCGCATTTTTCCTGCATATCGTTTAAAATATGCTGGACTAGCCATGTCACACTCGTCTTGCCGTTTGTTCCCGTAACCGCGAAAATATCAAGATGTTCGTCCGGATTTTCGTAAAACGCCTTTGACGCCATTGCCATCGCCATTGAAATGTTTTCGACTTCAATCCATGCGCACGGGAAATATTTTCCGGGGGCGGGGCGTTCGGAAATTATCGCGACCGCGCCTCTGTGGGCGGCTTCTTCTATGTACAGGTTGCCGTCGGTGTTTGCCCCGGAGACAGCAAAGAAAGCCGCGCCTTTTACGACCCTTCTGCTGTCGTTTGTGAGGTTTTTGATTTCGGTGTTTTTTTCGCCCGAAAGCTTTTTGCATTTTACCGCTTTTGCGAGCATGTCAACCGTGAACGCGCTTTCGCCGCCGTCGGTCTGCGCGAAAGAAAGCCCGCCGCGCGGAGTCATGCAAATTAAACTTGCCAAATTTTTAAATCCTATCATTCCCAATCTTTCAATGCTATGATGTTTTCAAATTCTTCGTCTGTCTGGATGCCGAGATAGCTCGCCGCTTCTTTTGCTATGTTTGCGAATGCGGGGGCGGCCACGACGGAGCCGTAGGCGGGTCTGCCGTTTTGCCTTTTGGCGTCATCGACAATTACGGTTATCACAAGGCGCGGTCTGTCCGACGGGAAAAATCCCGAAAACGAGCCGACGTGCTGTTTTTTGCTGTATTTGCCGTTAATTATTTTTTGCGCCGTCCCTGTTTTCCCCGCGACTTTAAATCCGCTTACGAGGGCGTTTTTCCCTGTGCCTTTTTCAGTGACGTCAGTTAAAATGTCGCACATGATTGAAGCCGTTTTGGGGCTTACAACCTGCCTCAGGCGTTTTGGGGCGAATACTATTTCCTTCCCCGTCTTTTCCGAAAAAATCCTCTTTACAAGTTGGGGGCGCATATATACTCCCTGGTTTGCGAGGGTCGCCATCGAGCAGTGTATTTGAAGAGGCGTTGCGGCAACGGCATGCCCCATCGGGAGCCTTGTTATTGTAAGCCCATCCCAGTTTTTTGGGTTCATCAAAACGCCGTTTATTTCTCCCGAAAGCCCAATGTTTGTTTTTGAGCCGTATCCGAACATTTTTGCGTATTCAAAAAGCTTTTGTTCGCCGAGCATCGCGCCGAGTTGCGCAGACCCTCTGTTGGAGCTTTTTTCCGCGATTTGGCGTACGCTCAAAACCCCCGCGGGATGGTCGTCGGGCGGAAGCTTTAAAATCCTGCCGCGATGGGTGAGGGTTGGCTGGGCGCAGTCGAAAGTGTCGTCCTGCGTGACAAGCCCTTCGTTCAGAGCCGCAGAAATCGGGACAATTTTAAATGTCGAACCCGGTTCTATTTGCGAAGAGAGGGCAAAGTTTTTGAGGTTTGCAACAGGGTATTTGTTGTAATTGTTCGGGTCGAAAGAGGGGTAGTTTGCGAGAGCCAAAATAAATCCCGTTGCGGGGTCGCTTACTATGATTGTCGCGTTTTCGGGATTAAATTCTTCGACAATTTTTTGGAGCTGGCGGTTTGCCATTTCCTGTATTATTATGTCTATTGAAAGCTCGATGTTCATTCCGTCTGTTGCGGGTACTTCGCGCGTTCTGAAATGCGCAAGCTCGCGGCGGCGGGCGTCTTTTTCGCTTTGAATCCAGCCTTCCTGCCCCTTTAAATACCAGTCTGCGTTCTTCTCTATGCCATCGACTGCGACGCCTTCCTTGTTGACAAAGCCGATGACGTGCGCTGCCAAGCCTTCCGATGGGTAGGTGCGGACGTATTTTCTGTCGCCTGTTATTCCGTAGATTTTTAAGGCTGAAATCTCTTCATAGACGTTTTCTTCAACTTTTGCGATGAGCTTCCAACGGCGTTTGATTATTCTTCCGGAGGGGGATATTATTTCTTCGCTTTTGCATTTTTCCAAGATTTCCGAAAGCGGAAGATTTAAAATATGCGCCATTTTTGAAAGCTTTTCCCGAGTTTCGGGACGGTCGAACTTTTCCTTTATTGCTTCAGGATCGACGCCCAAGTCTATCACGGAGCGCGACGTAGCCAAAATGTTGCCGCGGGCGTCGGTGATATTGCCGCGCTTTGCGCTTATGGGGCTTACGATTTGTCGCTGGCTTTGAACAGCGTCTTTGCTGTTTTTGCTTTCAATTATGTGGAGATCGTAAAGCCGCCACAGCATAATGCAAAATATCCCCACAGTGCCAAACAGCACGGCGCGGTATCTCCATTTTGATATGAACGGCGAGCATTTCATCTCTTTGCGGTTTTGAATGTTTTGTGCTGCCCGTCGGCTCTGCGCGAGAGCAGACGTCTTTGGGCTTTTTCTCCGTTTGGCAAAATTTCTGTGATTTCGTAGGCAAGCACGACTTTATCCGCGGCGGGCGGAGCAAGCATTGAGCCTGCTTTTGCCCTCAGGCTTGACGGTGCCTGCATCTTGGCGATTTCAGCGTCCCAGAAGTCGTTTTCGCGGTTTAAAATTCTGATTTCGCTTTCGGCGCGCTTCATCTCTTTTGCAATATTCGAGCATTCGCGCATGAAAAACGACTTGCCGAGAGCGCCGCTTGTCAAAATGGCGCAAAACAAAATTGACAGCTTTAAAAATGACGGCATGAGGCTTTGTGTTTGTTTTTTCATTGTTTTACAGCTTTCTAATTGCCCTTAATTTAGCGGAGCGCGAGCGCGGGTTCTTTGAAATTTCTTCATCTGTTGCGGTTATGGGCTTGCGCGTTATTATTTCTGCAAGTTTTACGCGCTCTTGCACAAAAGAGTTGTCGAAGCGGTCTTCGGGTCTTCCCGCCATCTTTTTGAAGAATTTTTTTACTATCCTGTCTTCAAGCGAGTGGAACGATATGACCGCCAAAACTCCGCCTGAGGAAAGCAAGTTGAATGCGGCGGGCAGGGCTTTTTCGATTTCTTGAAGCTCGTCGTTTACCGCAATTCGCAAGGCTTGGAATGTCAAAGTCGCGGGATGGATTTTTGAGCGCGGATTGCGCCCCAAAACTTTTTCAACGAGGTTCGCCAAGTCGATGGTGGTTTTAAGTTCGCCGTTTTGGGCGGCGTCTTTCAACGCTTTTGCGACTTTTCTATAACGCGGCTCTTCCCCGTAATCGCGTATGATTTCTTCAAGCTCGAAAAGAGGTGTCCTTTCGATGAGCTCAAGGGCGGTAATGCCATGCGAAACGTCCATGCGCATGTCAATCGGACCTTCTTTGCGTAGCGAAAAACCGCGGTCGGCTTCGTCAAGCTGGAATGAGGATACGCCGAGATCCATTAAAATCCCGACGTATCCCGATGTTTTTAGTTCGTTCAGTTTGGAGAATGACTCTCCTATAAATTGAAATCTGCCGGGGAAATCTTTTGCAAATTCTCTTGCGCGGATTGCCGCGTCCCTGTCTTTGTCAAATGCCGTTAAAGTGCAGTTTGCACTTTCCAAAATCGCGCGGGAATGTCCGCCGCCTCCGAAAGTGCAGTCTATGTACGCCCCCCCGTCTTTCGGCGCAAGAAGCGCGACAGACTCGTTTTTCAGCACGGGTTCGTGTCCGATTTTATCGGGAAAATCTTGACTTTCAGGGCATCTTGAAGGCATCTAACAGGGCTTTGAATAGGTTTCTTTTTTTGGGTGTTGAGTTCTTTTGTTGTTTCTTTTGCTGGGAGGGTGGGAGTTCAAAATATTCCCAACCCGAACGCGGGTCTTCTCTTGCGATTGTGAGGGTGCCTGTTGAAATCAGTAGTCTTGATATGTTCTGCATTGTTTTGTCCGGTTAAATTCCAAGTTCGTTCAGCACGTCTTCAACACTTTCTCCGCCTTCTTTGTTTGACCATTCTTCAAACTTTTCAGGGTTCCAAATTTGGAAGGTTGTAAGATTGCCGATTAAAATCGTCTCTTTGGAAATTCCCGCATACGCAGTCAATTTTTCCGTAAGCGAAATTCTGCCCTGCTTGTCGCAGCCGAGACTTTCGCCCTTTCTAAAAATATTCATCAGCACCCTCTGCCTGTCCTGATTTGCCATCCCCATCTGGGAGACTTTTTCATACAGCTTTTCCATCATTTCAGGAGGGTAGAGGGTTATCGAGCCGTTCGGATTTGGGAGCGCGAGATAGGCGTTTTCGCCGTCGTCGCCTGAAAACCTCCACTTTGACGGCACAGTCAGACGACGCTTGTCGTCCATGGGACGAGTGTATTCGCCCATAAAGAAAGGTCTGGCTGTTCGAGAAGTGGACATAGTTGTATCAGTATTTTTCACCCATTTCCTACCATAATCGCCCATTTTTACCCACTGTCAACATTTTTTTGGAAAAAAACTCCATTTTTTGGAAAATTTTTTATTTTATTTAAAAAAATGAATACAAATTGATGAAAAACGACTTACGCAGAAAAAAATCGGACTTATGAAAAATTTTCTCTAAAAAAATCGCAAATTTTGAATACCCTTAAAACGAAACCGATTTTTTGCATTAAAATGGGGTTTGGGTATCCCCCCAAGCCCCATTAAAATTTTATTAAATGTAAAATCTGCAAAAATATTACCAAGTTGATGCTTCCCAATCCTTGCGAATATATAAATTTTCGTCGATTTTTTTGCTTTGCTCGCATTTTATGTTTGAGCGCAGTTTACTAATGGATTTAAATTTATCTTTAAGTCTTTTTTTCATTAAAAAGTTTTTGTAAAAATTGTGTGTTTAATTAGAAAGAATTGATGAAATATACAAAAGGTCAAAAGATATATAAATTCAAGCTTGCTGGTTCGGGGCAATACTCCTCTTATAAAGTGGCAATAAAAGAGCCGCTTTATACAACGCTTAAATATGCGTTGCATATTGGGCTGTTGAAACCCGAAAACGACGCGTCGCGCGGTGTAAAGCTTGGGGATTATTTCCACGTCGTAAAAGACTTTGATACGGAATTTGTGGAGTTAAAACGCAAAGAAGCAAAGGCGGCAAAGGATGAAATAGAATCGGCAGTTTTACCTAATAGTATATCCGACATATTTACGACAATGTCTGACAACGGTTTTTTTGTTATAGATGGCGTAAAATACTCAAATTTCTATGGAAACGGAGAAAACAGAGTTGAAGTTTGCAAGTGCGATTTTGAAGCCTTTAAAGACGCCAAGATGCTTACACGCCGCCAAGCGTACAGTCCAAATGACCCGATAACGATTATAAAGTTTGACGCTCCGAAGGCAATCTGTGTGAAAATCAGCGATATCGATGACGAGTTCGGTACGCGAGAAATTGAAAATGCCTGTGGTTTTGTAATTTGGGCTAAAAAGCTAAAAATCTTTGTAGCAGAATAATCAGACTTTTTGTTGACAATTCATCCAAAGTAATTTTTACTTGCCTTTGTAATTACGATTAAGAATCGAATTAGACCTCAAATCTTACAATCACCTCCTTTCTATGAGGTCGCCCCGCATTTATTGATGCGGGGTTTTTTTTGTTTTTGAAGGCGATGTCTTCGGTATCTATTTTAAAATATAGCGTTTATAGACATAGCCAACGCCAATCAATACCGCTCCTAACATTGAAAAAGATATAACGCGCAAAATGCCGTCCAGGTTTGAGGCGTCGAATATGAAAATTTTGCTTACTGCCACCAAAATCAAGATTAGCGACAAGTATCTGAAACTTATGTTTATTTTGCCCAATATTAACAATGCAACGCCCATTGCAAGCCATAGTGCTGAATATGAATAAAACTCTATTTGCGATGCTTTGTTATTTATAAAATTATCAGCAAAGCATAGCTTTAACTCAACATTTGCAAAAGCAAAAAGCAAAATTGCTGCCATTGCTATTGTTATGTTTCTCATTGCTTTTTGCGAAACTTTCTTGTAAAAGGCAATCATCAATATCGCAGGAATCAGCAAGTCGAAAATAGAGGCGTTAATTATGGGGTATCCGCATATATATAGACCGCTTATCCTTGCCACTGCAAGGTTGGCAAGAGATAGCAAACTCATGATAAGTATCAAAAAATAACTTGCATTTCTAATGGCGTTTGAAGAAAGGTGCTTAGAAATTATCATTCCAAGCAGTGCAACTATTCCCATAAAAGAGATTGCAATCCCTTTTGAGGCAAATAGCCAATCTTCCCCCAAAAGGCGCGCAAATAAGCAGCCTGCAAAATTGAGCACGCCGCCTCCCAAAAATAACAATATAAAGAAATCAAAAAACTTATTTGTACGGCTGTCTTTGCGTGTGTAAAAATATGCAATGAAACTTACAAACGCAAGAATTGCTATATACGATACTCTTTCAAAATCGTTTAAATTAGAAGTTAGCGTATCGCATAAAATAAGCGAGTGCCACAGAATTAAAATCGTTAAAAATGGAGAGAAAAGAAGAACTACCGTTTTAATTCCAAAATTAAACGAGTCGTCTTTTAGCAGATAAAAAAGTACCGCGTTTAAGGCTGTAATACCGGAAAGACACAGTATAAATCCGTCTTTAAAAAGTTCGCCGTTTGCGACAAATGCCATCAAAACAATATTAAAAGTTGCGATAACTAATTCTTTGCGCCCGCAACAATTAAATTTGCGTTCTAATAGATAAATAATTGCAAGCGTTCCCATTGCAATTACGCTATCAATGCTCATTCCATTGAAAGAGGCAACTGCGCCTATCACGCACAAAACAAGGCTTGCAAAAGATTTTCCCTTAAAATAAACAAATACACTTGTTGCGCATACGCACAAAAGCCCGAGTTCCGCCAAGAAAGACTTATCTTTGCACATTAGTAAAATTACCGCAGTTCCCAATGATGCCATAATGCTTATTACTGCATTTGCGGAACTTTTTATGCTTCCATATATCGCCAATGAAGCAAGCAGGCAATAAGCCAATGCCAAGTTATACATAGGCGAATGATAATGGTTTATTAAATCAAATATTGCGATGTCAAAAAACGATACAACAAGCCCCGCTGTCATAATCGCATAAGATATGAACCACTTTAATATGTCAAAATCGAGATTGTCGAAATTTTCAAAAAGTTTGGGATACTGCTTGCTTAAAGATGAAAAAACCAAACGCTGTCCTGCCCAATGAAAAATGTATGAAATAACTGTTATATACCATATAAGCCACTTAAAATCCGCAAATGAGTTTTCCAATATATGCAAATTGACCGTGAAAATCCAAATCATATTGCCTAAAAGCATAAATAATATTTGAAACACGGCATTTCTTGAAACTGATATTTTTATCGACAAAACAGAAACAACAAAGAGATACGCCAAAAGCATCAGTACACTTGGATTGCCCGTCGAAAAAATGGCGGGAGCCAAAAGCGCGCCAAACGAAGCCAAATAAATCATGGAAGTTCCATGGCAGCGCACGGAAGCAAAACCTGCCATCGACACTGCAACGCTGCCCCAGAAACTGCATTTGTTGGAAATGATTCCGTAATACTGACCCGCCGCATAAAAATCTCCGTAAGCTATTGCCAATGCAGATGCAAACAATATGGCAGATATTATGTAAAAACTTTCGTTCTTTCGCTTTAAATATTCTGAAACTATAAACAATATAAAAGAAAACCCTCCTGCGGAACATATCCGCATAAAGGGCGAAAGCAATCCGCGCTCAATGGAATATTTTGCCAAGAAAAATCCCGCAAAAATTAGAGCCAGCCCTCCGAGCCAAAGAAATATTTTCGATGCAACATAATCTTCAAAGAAAGCCTTTATTTTTTCTCCGAAATCAAAACTCGAAGTGTCAGGAGTTGAATAAACATTAAAGTCTTCAACGTTTTTAGTTTGATTTTCGGTGGAGACGGGTTCAAATTTCTCTCTGATTTGCGATTCGATTTTGTGGGCAGGGGCAGTTTTTGAAATCGGAATTTCAGATGTGTTTGCAGCCTCTTTTTTTGAAATATTAAAGCGTTCTTTTTCAAGCTTTAAAACTTTTTGATATAATCTGTTGAAAGAAGACTGCAATGAATCTATTCGGCTGTTTAAATCAGATATTCTTTTTATAAAAAACAGAATAAGAATAGCTATTGCAAATAGAAGAAACACGTTAAATTGAAAATCTGTCATAAATTAAATTTAAAAAACATATCAAATTGTTGCAAGCAATTTTTCGCGCACAATGCCAATATGGAGAGGTAAATAAAAATAGTGTACAAGGAAAACAAAAAACACCAAAAAATTTTATTTTATATTTAACATGTTTCTTGTTCGTAAACAAAGCATCAAAAACTGCAATTTTTGTGTAAAATAGTCCCTTAGTTGTTTTAGAAAATGCTCCCGTAAAAGCGCAAAAACGCGGGCTTTAATCGCCGTAAGTGCTTACAAGTAAAGGCTTTCCCGTTTAGGAAAGCCTTTTTTAAAGTGGAGCCGGCTATAGGACTTGAACCTACGACCAGATGATTACAAATCAACTGCTCTACCAACTGAGCTAAGCCGGCATTATTTTTTTAATCATCTCTGATTTTTAAAAATAATATTCGCTCAAATATGCAAAAGATTTTTCTTAAAGCAAGACTTTTTTTTATTTTTTTCAAGAAAGCTTAAAATCCGCGCTATTTTAAAGCGGTTGCATTTGATTTCAAGACTTGTCTCCAAACTATCCAAAGCGAAAATCCTCCCGTCCACATTGTATGGTGGCGAACGTCCTTTATTGATTTTGCCCCAAGATTTTCGGCTTCTTTTTTTATCATTTGGGCGTTCTTTTCGATTGTAACCTTGTCTTTGAAAAATGTCATTGAAACATCGTTCGGATAATCCGAGTTCCCGCAGCATATTGGCAGAAAGCCGAACAGGTAATAGCCGTAGTTTTCGGCGAATATCACGCCTGCGACGTTTTCGGGATTATTTTCAGGAATGTTTTTGCTGACTTGGGTTGTTGCGCAGCCGCACAGAAAAAACAGGCAAAGTGCGGGTATTAAAAATTTTTTCATTTTGCGTCCTTTTCAATCTTGAAATTTTCCGAGTAAATTGCGGCGGATATTTGGATTTCCTTAAACCAGTAAATTCCAAGCGTCGAGCCCAGATACGGAACCCAGCTGAATATGCATGTCGATGTTTGCGAAACCTGAATGTTGCTGAAAGCGTCCGCATTATCTTTTGCGCATTCGTCTTTCAGTGTTTGCATTGCCTTGTCGAGGTTTACGTTGTCGCTGAAAAGTTCAAACGAGCCGTCTGAAAGTCCGCCGCAACCGAGCGGAATGCAGTTAAAGAGGTAGTAGCCGTAGTTTGAAATTAAAATTTGCCTGTATGTTCCGTTCCCGCCTTTTATTTCGGGGGAAGAGTCTGATTCCGTGTATGTTATGCTTGTGCATCCGCAAATGCACGACAGCGCGCATGCAATGCATAGCATCTTAAAAAAATTTTTCATAAATTTCATATTATGTCTTAAATATTATTTTGAAAGAAAAAATTTTCTTTACTTCTTCGGTGCATTTAAACAAAAATTTACCGAAAATACATATTAAGATAATATTTTTATGAAATTTTTTAAGTACGCAGTTATTGTTCTTGTTGTTTTTTTTCAGTCGGGATTGTACGCTCAAAATGCCGAGCCAAGCAATGCGCCTTTGGCGGAGGCTGAAACAAAGCTTTCCGAAGAGGAGCTTGAGCATAGGCGCAGGCAGGAGCAGATAGACCAAAGCGCTATAGAAACGGTCGAGCACATGCAGAGCTTTTTAAACAGGGGCTTGGATTTGGTTGAGTCAAAATCTCCCGCGCTCGGCGGCTTTTTAAAGCGCGAATATTTTGGAATTGCGCTTGTCAGGTACGTCGTTTCCGCCCTGATTCTTTTTTTCACTTTTGTGGTTTTAAAGTATTTGTTTAATTTTCTGTTCGCGCGGCTTTTGGCGCTATCAAACAGAAATGGACAAGGCGGGTTCTGGGGCGAATTTATTGTAAAAATCCGAAAGCCCGTGAACATGGTCGTGTGGGTTTTGGGCATATATTTTGCAATCGCGTTTCTCTTCGACGATTTGGGGGTGATAAAAATCACGTCGAGGGCGATAGGGATATTGTTTTGGTGCGCCTTGTTTTGGGCGGTTGTGATTTTGGCGGACGCTCTTTTCTTTGTTGCGAACAAAAAGCTGAAAAGCAAGTCCGCGAAATCCACGGTGAATTTGCTGGAATTTTTAAGAAGGGTTGTAAAATTTTTCATCGTGGTGATTGCGGTTTTGTCAATCCTTACGAATTGTGGAGTGAATGTTAACACGATAGTCGCATCTTTGGGAATAGGCGGAATGGCGCTGGCTTTCGCTTCTCAGGACACAATCGCCAATTTCTTTGGTTCTGTGTCCATTATTTTGGACAGACCTTTCATCGTGGGGGACTGGGTCAAGACTTCCTGTTGCGAGGGAAATGTTGACGCCATAGGCTTTCGTTCGACGCGAATCAAGACTTTCTCAAACACGATGGTTACAATACCAAATTCAATTCTTGCAAAAGACAGCGTTGAGAACATGTCGAAAATGCCTGTTCGCAAGGTTAATCAGGTTTTGGGCTTTACGTATTCTTCCACTCCCGAGCAGATTTCGGAATTTTTGCCGAAACTCCGCAGTTTGGTTTTAAATACGGACGGAGTTGCCGCCAATAACGGGGCAAGGGCTGAATTTTTGAATTTCGGAAGCTCGTCTTTGGATATATCTTTGGTATATTACACAAAGGAAATAGACTATGCGAACTATGCAGACGTTCAGACGCGCGTCAATTTGGGCATAATGAGGCTTGCCCAAGAGTGCGGGCTTTCGTTTGCTTTCCCGTCCACTTCGATTTACATAGAGGAAGACAACACAAAAAAGCATTCTTAAATGAAAAATCCCGCCTGAAAAAAGCGGGATTTTTTTATTAAATTACGAATAAAAACAGGCACATTACGGCGAACAATCCCCAGGTGGGCGCGCTTATCTTTTTTATTCTCGATGAAGCTGCCATCATTAAAACATACATTATGACGCCGAATGCGAAGCCTTTTGTTATGCTGAATGAAAGCATAATCATCATCATGCAGAATATTGCCGGCATATGCTCCGCGGGGTCTTTTGTGTTCAGCGAGCCGATGCCCGACATCATCATTATGCCCACCAAAATCAGCGCAGGGGCTGTTACAAAAGCTGGTATTGACGAGATTATTGGCGTAAAGAAAAGCGCAATGGCAAAGCATATTCCAGTTATGATTGAAACAAGCCCCGTGCGTCCGCCGTCTTCTATTCCTGACGCAGATTCCACGAAGCATGTCACTGTTGACGTGCCAAGCAGCGCGCCCATTATCGTCGAGGAAGAATCGACAACCAAGGCTTTTGATAGCGATTTCGGCTCGCCGCCGTGATTTTCAGATTCCATTCTTTTGCAGAGCGCCACAACTGTCCCGATGGTGTCGAACAAGTCGAGCAAAAGCAGGGTGAATATTACGGGAAGAGAAGTTCTGATGTCCCTGAACGGATAAGCAAAATCGAGCGCGCAGAAAGTTTGCGATATTGAATTTGGAAGCGACACGATTTTCTCGGGCATTTTCGCTAGGGGAAGTCCGTCTGCGTCGGGCACGAAGAATGCGATGGCGGTTATCGCGAGTATGGAATAGATAATCGCGCCGCGCACTTTTTTGGCAATCATGAACGCCATTGCCGCAAAGCCGAGCAGGGTAAGCCATACTTGCGGAGTGTCCAAATTGCCGAGGGCAACGAAGGTGGCGTCGTTTTTTGAAATTATGCCCGAATGCTGCAAGCCCATGAACGCAATGAAAAGCCCGATGCCGCATTGCAGCGAAATTTTAAGAGCGTTTGGAAGGGATTTTATGATTTTTTCCCGCACTCCGCATATTGAAATCAGCAAAAACACTATGCCGTTATAAAAGGTCACCGACAATGCCTGCTGCCATGTAAGCCCCATTCCGGCGCAAATTATTACCGCGAAGTAGGTGTTTGTCCCCATTGCGGGGGCGGCGGCAATCGGCAGGTTTGAATAAAGCCCCATTGCGATTGACGATATTATGGTGGCAATCGCAGTTACGGTAATAAGCCCTGCGGTTTCCATTCCCGTGCTCGAGAGGATTGCGGGATTTACCGCCAGAATGTAAGACATTGCGGCAAATGTCGTAAATCCTGCGGTAATTTCGGTTTTTACCGTCGAATTGCGTTTTGAAATTTCAAAAAATCTGTCTAAAAAATTCATTGCCGAAACTATTGTTTTTTTATCCTGACGTGGCAACTTAAAATCCAAAAAAAAGCGCGCCAAAATTTTCGGCGCGCTTGCGTGCAATTAAAATTTTAAATTATTCGCCGTAAACGATGCATTCGAACTGACCAAAGCCCATTATGTTTTTAACCTTCCAGTCGATTGCATGAATTGTTTTTATGTTGCCGTTTTTAACCGCTGCCGCAATGCTTGCATCTCCTTGCGCCACCAAGCCGAGGAAGCTTTTGCATGAAGATTTGCCGACCTTCATTTTTGATACGTCAAGCGAAGATGATGTTACATTCACGGGGACTTGCAAATCAGTGAAAATCGTGCCTTGTGGTTGAATTGTCGCGCATCCTGCAAGCAGGAGAACTGCTATTGACGGAATAATAATTTTTTTCATATTTATTTTATATTTTAGAGTTTTTAAACCATATATTAAGCAATATGCTTTTATGTCAAGACTTAAAATAAATATTGAAAATATGTCAATGCTTTTTTTAGGAGTTTTTGCTTGAATTGAGTATTCTAGCCGAATTTAAAACAACCATTACGGATGCCAAATTGTGCCATATCGCTCCCGTCACTGGGTTAAGTATCCCATAGGCTGCGAGGATTACCGCAAGGACGTTCACCGACATTGAAATTGTTATGTTGGTTTTTATAGTTAGAATTACTCTTTTTGACAGCGCAAATATTTTTGGAATGCTTGAAAGATTGTCATTCATTATTATTATTTCCGCATTTTCAAGCGCGATGTCGGAGCCGAGGTTTCCCATTGATATTGAGCAGTCCGCGTATGCGAGGCTCGGGGCGTCGTTTACGCCGTCGCCTACCATGCAGACTTTGCCGTTCTTTTTCAGCTCTTCAATCGCTTTCAGTTTGCCGTCGGGGAGCATGTTGGCGTAAAAAGTCTTTATGCCTGCAAGTTTCGCGGTTTTTTCGGCGGATTTTTCATTGTCGCCTGTTAGCATCACGCAGTCTGCGCTTTTTAAAATGCTTTTTACGGCTTCTGCGGCGTTTTCTTTTAAATTGTCTTCAAACGCGATGTATCCGAGCGTTTTGCCGCCCGCTTTTACAACTGCAAGCGTTTGCCATTCGCCGCCCTGTATTTTTTTAAGTTCGTCTGCGTCGGGTTTCCCGACATACACCTTTTGGTCTTCGCATTCGCATTCCACGCCGAAGCCCGGCAATACTTTCTGGTTTGATGAGGGCAGGGGCGATATGGATTTTTCCTCTGCGAATTTTAATATCGCATGTGCTATCGGGTGCGTCGAAGAGGCTTCCGCGGACGAGGCGTACTTTAAAACGTCGCTTTCGCCAAACGGCGCGTTTGCAATGACTTTTCGGACGCTTATTTTGCCCGTTGTCAGCGTCCCTGTCTTGTCGAAGGCGAAAGTTTTGCATTTGCCAAGCTCTTCGAGGGCGGTTGCGCTTTTTATTAAAATGCCGCGCTTTGCCGCAAGTCCGATGCCTGCCGCAATCGCTGTCGGGGTTGCGAGGACGAGGGCGCACGGGCAGAACACGACAAGAATCGTAACTCCCCTTGTAATCGACTCGACGGGGGATTTCCCGAGTGCAAAATGCGCAAACATCCCCGTTAAAATAGAAAAGAGTATTGCGGCGGGCACGATGTACGACGCCCATTTGTCGGCAATCCTCGCGATTGGTGCGCGTTTGCCTTCCGCCTCTTTTACGAGGGCTATCATTTTTGCTATCGCGCTTTGCGAAGCGTCTTTCAGAGCTTTTATTTCAATCCTGTTTTGCGCGTTGAAGGTTCCCGCCAGCACGCTGTCTCCCGCCGATTTTTCAACAGGGACGCTCTCTCCCGTCAAGTTTGACTGGTTGACGGATGTCGAACCCTCCAAAATCACGCCGTCAGCGGGAATTTCCGAGTATGGCAAAACAACCAATATGTCGTTTGGCTTTATCTCGGAGGCTTCAATTTCGACCGTTTCATTGCCTCTTTTAAGGAGCGCCTTTTGGGGCGAAAGAGACGCGAGCCTTTCAATGCCTTTGCGCGACTTCCCGACCGTGTATTCTTCGAGCATTTCGCCAAGCGCCATTAAAAACGCTATTTCTCCCGCCGCGAAAATGTAGCTTGAATGGGAATGCCCGCCCGCCGCTTCGGGATTTGCCAAATATATGAATTGAAGGAGTATCGCCGCAAGCATTGCCGTTGTAATCAGAAGCGGTGCGGTTATCTTGCCGTTTTCAATGAGAGATTCCCTTGCCGATTTTGCGATTGGAAGCCCGCACAGTATCACCGCAATCCACGACGGGTCGGATAGGGGAAAGTGGATCCAGCCAATCCATTCTCTGGAAATGCAAAAACTCAAAACGAGTGCCGCGAGTGAAATCAGAAGCCTTGATTTTTCGCTTAAAAAGCTTTCACTCTTTTTGCCGCATCCGCATTGCCGGCTTTCGCATTCGTGTTTTTCTTTGTGTTTGCATCCGCATTCATGTAAGTGTTTTGCGCCGCTTTGGCAGCATTTATGCGGTTCTTCTTCTTTATGATGGCAGCAGCATCCCATAATTATCTCACTTTCTTTAAATATTCCACAAGTTCATCGACAAGCGTTTCGTCCTTGTGTTGCAGGGAATTTTTTATGCAGACTTTCAAATGGCTTGCAATGACGCTTGTCCAGACTCCGTGCAGCGCGCCCGATATCGACGATATTTGGCGGAGAATATCAATGCACTGCTCGTCTTCATCTATCATTCTTTGTATTCCGCGGACCTGCCCCTCTATCCGTTTGAGGCGCAGGCACAGCTGTTTTTTTTCGCTTTCGATTCTGCAATGTGGTGCATTTTTTTTGTTTTTCATAATACCATATACCCCTATACCCTATAATGCCTGTGTCAAGCTTTTTTTGGGGAAATATTTCCGTGCGCCAAGCGGCATATTTTGCGCGGATTAGGCGTCGCTTGCTTTACTGTAATATTGCAAGCGTTTGACGCGGCACAAAAAGTTCGTTTATATTAAGGTCATGAAAAAAATATTTCCGCTTTTATTGCTTTTGGCATCTTTTCCTTTTGACACTTTTTCGCAAAGCAGGCTATATCCGCAGCATTTCGATTTATGCGAGGTCAGCTTGGGCGGCGGGATTTTTAAAAACGCCATGCAAATCAACAACAGGCTTTTAATGGAATATGACCACAACCGCCTGCTAACCCCCATTATGCGCCAGGCGGGCTTTGCCGACTGGGAAAAACGCCATCCTAATTTCCGCAACTGGGCGGAGGGGGACTTTCGTTTGGACGGGCATATCGCGGGGCATTACCTTTCGGCGTTGGCGTTCGGGTATGCTTCGTCGGGCGATAAAAAAATGAAGGCGGAGCTTTTGTCGCGCTTAAATTACATGGTTGACATGATAGACAAGGCGCAATCGACTTTTGATGGCGACAAAAGCGGAATGTATGGATATGCAGGCGGAATGCCCCACAACGAAATGTGGATAAACATTTATAACGGCAATCCGACTTTTGCCTACAAAGCGGAAGGTCGTGATTTTTACGGCGCCGTTCCATTTTACGTAATCCACAAAATGTACGCGGGGCTTCGCGACGCCTACGTTTACGCGGGGAACAAAAAGGCAAAAAAATGCTTTAAAAAACTTTGCGACTGGGGCATAAATTTAGTCTCCAACCTAAGCGACAAACAGCTTCAGGATTTGCTGAAAATCGAGCACGGCGGAATGAACGAAGTCTATGCCGACGCCTATAAAATTTTTGGTGAGCAAAAGTATTTGGACGCCGCCAAACGCTATTCGCAAACCGAATTCATCGACGGAATGCAGACTCTTAACCGCGACTTTTTAAGCGGAAAGCACGCCAACACCCAGGTTCCGAAATACATCGGCTTTGAGCGTATTTCCCAGCTTGACAAAAATTCCGAAGATGCAGGTTTGATGTCGAAATACAATTTGAGCGCGCGCAATTTCTGGACGGACGTTGTAGAAAACAGGACGCTGTCTTTTGGCGGCAACAGCGTTGACGAACATTTCTTGCACCAGGACCAAGGGATGCGCTACATCGAGCGCACAGACGGGCCGGAAAGTTGCAACACAAACAATATGTTAAAGCTTTCGGAAATGCTTTTCGACGATGCCCACGACGCCAAATACGCGGACTTCTACGAAAAGGCGATGTTAAACCACATCCTTTCAACCCAAAATCCGAGAACGGGCGGATATGTCTATTTTACGAGCGTGCGCCCGATGCATTACAGAATGTACTCGCAGGTAAACAAGGGCATGTGGTGTTGCGTGGGAACGGGAATGGAAAACCACGGCAAGTACGCCCACTTCATTTATACGCACGATAAAGACACGCTTTTTGTGAACCTCTTTGTGGAAAGCGCGCTGAAAAACAAAAAGTTTGCGGTAAGGCAGACGACTAAATTTCCGTACGAACCAAAAAGCGAAATTGTTGTCGAGAAATCAGGCATGTATTCCATCGCGGTGAGGAAGCCGTCATGGTGCAAAAATTTTGAGGTATTCGTAAACGGGAAAAAATCAGGCGAAGAAACATCAGGATACTTGAAGATAACCCGCAACTGGAAAAAGGGCGACAAAATTTCAGTCTCGATGCCGATGGAGCTTTCCTTGCAGGCATGCCCATCAAATGAAGATTATGTTGCTTTTACTTACGGTCCTGTCGCGCTTGGAGCGGTTGTGAGCCGCGAAGAGCTTGTGCGCCAGTTCGCTGAAGAGGGCAGAATGGACCACGCTCCCGGAATAGGTAAACAGTGGAATTTGCTCGACGCCCCGATTCTCTTGGGAGACAGAGAAAAACTCCTTGAAAAAATCCGCCCTTGCGACATCTCAAAATTGGAATTTAAGATAGATGAAAACGTCTATGCCGATAAAAAACACGCCAATCTAATATTGCAGCCGTTCTTTAAAATCCACGAAGCCCGCTATATGCTATATTGGTTCCAACCCTCAAAGGAACGCTGGCAGGAGCACAAAAACAAGATGCTGGAAATCGAAAACGCAAAGCAGGAGTTGGAAAAACGCACGCTCGATTTTGTCGCAACGGGTGAACAGCAAAGCGACGCGGGGCACGTTTTGAAAGGGTCGTTCGGCAAAGGCGAATATAACGGCGAAAAATACGTGGATTCATGGATTGGCGGATGGTTCAGCTACCTTTTGGAAAGGAAGGGAAAAAAGAATGTTGCACTTAGAATGCGCTTTACGGCGGGAGATTCATATAGAAAATGCACCATTTCAATAAACGGCAAAGTCTTTAAGGAAAATTTTTCTCCCGTTCCTCAAAACGGCGAACGCGGTTTTTTTGAAATCGAAATGCCAATTCCGGAATCATTTTTAACGGAAAGCGACGAAGTTGTAGTGAAATTCGAGGCGAACAAGGGAACTCCGAACCCGGGGCTATACTACCTCCGCCTTGTCGAGGGCAAATAGATAATATTCCATTTTAATTCCCGCTTTTTCAGAAATAAAATATTGCAGACATTCTCCCGTAAAACACTCGAATAATTGCCTACCCAAGACCGCTCTTCCAGCGGTCTTGGGCTTTTAGATTAACACATTATTTATCGTAAACTAAATTGACAATTTTTATAAATTGTGTTGTTTTATAAAATTAAAGTATATCAAAGTGTAATTTATGTTTTAAGTGAAAGAAAAATTTTTTCAGTATAAAGAGCATAGAAAAAAGCACAAAAATGACACCATTAGTTTTTCACAATTTTATATTTGTAATTTGTTTTCAATCCCTTTGCCAATCAACAAAAAAACCGCCCGAAGCATAAGATTCGGACGGTTTTCATTACGAGGCATGGGTGGGAATCGAACCCACGGTGAAGCTTTTGCAGAGCCTTGCCTTACCACTTGGCTACCACGCCGTAATTTAAAGTTTATAAAACAATCATATATTGTTTCGTTAATCAAGCAAAAAATAAAAACTCCGCCTGAAATTTTTTATTATTTTAAATCGGAGTTTGTTTTTCACCTTTCAGGTATATTGTTTTGGGATATATTGAAAAATCTTTGCAAAGTCAGGCTTTAGCCGTTTCCTTTTTGCGGATTTCAATGAAAGGCAATATTCCCAATATTGAACATCCGCAGAATGTCGCCGCAAGAAGAACTATGGGATTGTTCGATATATTATTTAGCAGTATGGTGCACGCGAATGCCGTTCCGAGCTGTGAAAAGCCGAATATCGCCGACGCCGTGCCGCTTTTGTTTGATTCCGAAAACGGTTTTAACGCCAAATTTGTGGTAAGCGGAAAAAGCATTCCCAAAAAGAACATTGTTGCAAACAGGAAAAGCGCAAAAAGGATCAGGCTGTTTAAGAAATGTGCAGACGCAAAAAATGCCGCCGAGCATAGTATCATTGAGGCAAACGCAAGTTTTAGATAATATGCCGACTTGTTTTGTCCGCTTTTCTTTGAAATGTACGCGGAGCCGAGCATTATGGAAAGGGAATTCGCGAAAAATATTACGGAAAACAGCCTTCCTGATACAGAAAAATTTTCCATAAATATCAAAGAAGAATTCGATATGTAAACCATCAGGGCAGTATAAATTGCGCATCCTGCGGCGTTTGCCGCCATAAACTTGCCGTCTTTTAAAACTTGAATGCCGTTTCCAATAAAATTTCCCGACACGCCGATATTTTTGTTTGTCTCTTTCAAAAAGAAGAAAACCGTAAAGAAAGACAAAATGCCAGCAATATTTTTGACGAAGGGAAAGAATCTGTTATGACGGCTCTCGACAGGACAACGGGCGCGCAACCGAAAAATGCCTGAAAGAATCTTGCAATCCACATAAATTCTATTGACGTGGATATTGCGCACATAAAAGTTGCAATCGTAAAGGCGATGAGGGAAACAAGCATTGGAAGTCGCCGTCCCACCGCGTCGCTTATCATTCCCCAGAAAAGCTGCCCTGCCGCAAAGCCTCCCAAAAATATTGAAAGCGTTGCCTGGACATTTGCGATAGAGGTATTTAGAGACTTTGATATATCCATAAATGAGGATATATAAGTGTCGATGCTAAGGGGTTCCAACGCGGTTGCAAGCGTGAGAACCAGAATTATTATGATTTCGTTTTTGTTAATTTCGCATTTTTTATTATTTATCATAACCGACTCTTCCCGAAAGAACAGAAGGTTGCGGATATTTGACTTCCGACTAGTCTATACAACTATGTATATATTATTTTAACGCTACAAATTAAAACACTCAAATCAAGTTTTTTGTGGGAAAACGGCAAAGTATTTTTGCTTTTTCGACGGACATTTTCAGCGTCGCAGGCTCTTTTTTATTTAACTTGCAAGCTCCATCGCGCACGAAGTTTAGAAGCACGCTTAGTTTTTCAATGCGCCTGCCACCGCAAATTTCTGCGCTTAAACCCATTGAAATTATAATCTGTTATTTGCAGAAAAACTTTGATTGGAAAGATAAAAGTTTGCCGACACCGCAGTGCAAATAAAAATGTGTTATGCTTTTTGGGCAAATATCGATAAATTAATTATGAAGAAAATATTAAAGAATATCGAGATCAACAAGGTTTTGACGCTTGCCGGCATGGTTTCCGTTCAGCAGGGGCAAATCGTCAGCAAAACGCTTGTCCAGAATAAAAATGTCAGCATAACTCTGTTTAGTTTTGACAAGGGAGAGGAAATCGGAACGCACGATTCTTCCGGAGACGCCATGGTTAGCGTTTTGGAAGGCGAGGGGCGCTTCAAAGTAGGCGACACGGAACATATCGTTAAAGCGGGAGAAACTTTGGTAATGCCTGCAGGAGTTCCACATTCTGTTTCTGCCAAAATTCCGTTTAAATGGATTTTAGTCGTGGTGTTCCCCAATTCATAAGTTTGCCGTCAGCAAAAAAATTATTTGGATTTTTTTGAAGGGGGTGGGTTGAAAAAACGGTTTTACGGGGCACAAAAAAAAGGATTTCCAAGTGGAAATCCTCAGACTGCTGACAAAGTACAAA
>URGP01000020.1 GCA_900547395.1 uncultured Opitutales bacterium
TTGCAATCTCCTATCACAGCTTTTTTTATTGTCCGAATTTTGGGGTACAGTTCAATCCGCGCTTTTTTTAATTTTATCAAAACTCGCTTTTTATAAGGGCTGCGCAGTCATTTTGCAGCTCCTCAAAAGCGTCCATCAGATAAGTTGCGGACGGGAACACATCGTCGAGCTTTTTGTTCTTCATCGAGATGATTTCGTAGGCAATCAAGTTCTTTATGTCTTTCAATAATTCAATTTTTGCCTCTTTGTAAGCCACGGAAGAGCCTTTGTTCTTGCTCCTGAACGAAGTTATTATTTTGTTCAAATCCCGATAGTTTGAACTGCGCGAATAAGAGTTTTGGTGAATTGCGTTCGCTAAACATGTATATTTTTGCTTGAATTCCTTTAAACTCGTTGAAAGCTCTATCAGCTTGTCGGTCTTTATCTGCGTCCAATCTTTTATGTTGTCTATTCTGTACCCGAAATCGCGAGAGCCTAATTTTTTGTTCTCCGAAGGGTTTTTACCCAGCTTTTCCCCTTTTTCAAGATAAGAAAATTCTATAGAGTGCGACAAAACGCCGACAATGTTTTTTGTCTTTCGCGAATAAATCGGGCTTCCGCTATGCCCGTTTTGCACATTGCAGTTATGCTCTACAATATCAGGTCCGACGGATACAACTTCGCCCATGGTATGCAGCAAAGTTCCCCCGCCCATGCTGTTGCCGCAAATTACAACCTTGTCGTAAACCGCCAAATTCTTTGAAACGTCCTCTTCTATCGGCAAGGCGATGCACCCTTCCGGAATTGAGTTTATGGGGAGAATGAACACATCTTTGCCCTTCGAGAAAAAGCCCGTCCTTGGCATTTTAATTTCGACTCCGCTCATAGTCCTGAAATTCACTTCGCTTTCAGACTGCATGACGTGCATATTTGTAACTATAAAGTTGCGGTTTTTTATATTGGCAATAAATGCGGTGGCGGCGGAATTTTTTGAGTTTGCAACCAATATCGCATTTATCGCGTCATACTCCTTGCCGTTGATTTCAACAGGCATTTTCACGTCTTTATTTGACGATGCAGCAGTCTTGGACGAAGGCGAACGATTCAAGTATTTTTCCCCGCCGACCTCTTCGATTTTGGATTCAATTTTTTTTATCGCGGCGTTATAAACCGAAAGTCTGCGCTTCAATGACGATATGAGCTTGTCTTTTTCATATTCGGACATCTCTGCGGGATCGACATCCAAAAAGGGCAAGTCATAAAATGCCGCCTTTCGGATATAGCCCGCGTCAAAATAGTCTTTTGAGTCTTCATCTGCGTAGTCGGAATTTTTGTGCGGGCTTCGCGGAGCAGTTTCAGAAGAATCTTTGTCTTTTCCGCTTGGCGGTTTTTCCATGGAAGCTTCTTCTTGATTTTCTTCATCGCCTTTACCTTTATAAGCGGAACTTGACCCGCGGGCGGGAGTTGAGGAAGACGGCGCATCTATCGACACAAAATCTTCATTGTTCAAATTTTCATCATTTTTACCCTGCGCAAAAGAATATCCCCATGCCGAAAGCAGAATAAACGCCAAAACAAAAATCTTTACATTAAATAAACTTCCCATAATTACCAAGTGATTTCAAACTTTGATAAAATCGGAATATGAAAATTTTTCAAGACAAAAAATTCTGCCCGCAACAACGCAAAAAAAACTCCGAAACAAAAATTTCGGAGTTTTCTCAAATTTTGATTTATGTATCAGAACCAGTCAAACATTCCCGAAGTTTTGGGATATGCAATGCCGTGGTTTGATGAAATATTGGTGTAGGTTGTAAACGAAGTGCGGATTTTCGCAAAAACTTCGTCAAGCTGCTTTTCAAACTGCGGCCAGCTTGCCTTCAAATCTATTATTGCCTGGGTAGGATTTGAACGGTACGAGCTTAAAAAGCTCTTTATGTCAGACTTCGCCTTTTCGAGATTAACCGCATACATCTGCTTTTCGATTGCGGCAAAATCTTTCCAGGCATCGACATTTTTCTTGTAGGCGTCCTGAAACTTTTTGGGGCATGCGTCCAAATTCAAGGTTTCAGCCGCGGTGGAAAGCTGCGCGATTGACGAGCAGTTTGCGGACAGGCTTGAATCGACTTTCAGCACCTTGTCGATGGCGACTTGTTCGGTGGTTTGGGGAACGCTCGAGCATCCGCCCAAAACAAACGCCGCAACAGATAATAGCAATATTATTTTTTTCATGTTTTCCTTTCAAAAATCCTTATTAATTTTGCATAGATAATATCGGATGCTTTTTTTATTTTTCAATCTTTTTTTTATTCGCACTAAATTCGCGTATTGGTTGAGCGCAAGCCCACGGCGATTTCCGAAATTATGCCCTTTTCGACGTAAATTCTGCGCGTGTGCTTTCTGATTATCGGGCGCATTTTCATAAAAACAAGCCCCGTTAAAACGCATATAATCCCGCCCGCAACCATGACGCCTTCAAGCCCGACATGCTTGCCAAGCCACCCGTAAACAAGGCTTCCCGCAGGCGGAATACCAAAAAGGCACATGGTAAAAATGCTCATTATCCTGCCCCTTTTGTCCTCATCGACAATAGTTTGCAAAAGAGTGTTGCTCGACGCACCCACGGCAATCATTCCAAATCCGAGCGGAACGCAAAGCAGCCCCACAAGCCAAAGTTCGCGGCTGAAAGCCATGATAATTTCCGCCGCCCCGAACAAAATGCACGAAAGCATGACAACCTTGCCCAATCCCAAAACGCTCTTGCGCGCGGCAAGATAAACCGCGCATCCTATCGCGCCGACTCCGACGCAAGACATCAATGCCCCGAGAATGGAGCTGTCCCTCAATAAAACGTCCTTTACAAAAGCGGGAAAAACCATAATAAAAGGAACTCCGAAAAAGCTGAACGCCGCAAGAAGAATGACAATGCTTCTAAGCGGTATCGACTTCCACATGTAAACAAAGCCTCCTGCAATTTGTCCAAGCGGATTTTTGCCCGTCTTTTCAAGATTTAGCGGCTTTGTCTTTATCAAAAACAGCGCGATTAAAACCGCCACGAACGCCATGGCGTTTACCAAAAAGCAGATGCCCTCCCCGAACGCGCCAATCAAAAATCCGCCTATGGGAGGGCCTATGAGCCGCGTCGCGTTTATTGCTATGGAATTTAAGGCGATGGCGTTTCCGAGATTTTCCGCAGGCACGAGGCGCGAATAAAAAGACTGCCTCGCCGGCGCGTCAAAAGCGCAAACTATGCCGAAAAACAAACTAAGCGACATTATAATCGGAATAGTTATCGCGCCTGAAAGAGTGAGAAAAGCAAGTGCGAAAGTTTGCAGCATCACCAAAGTCTGCGTGCAAATAAGTATCTTGCGGCGGTCGAACATGTCGCAGACAAGCCCCGAAAAAGGAGTCAGAAAGAGAGTCGGTATTTGGGCGAGAAACACAACCGTCGAAAACGACACCAAATCGCCCTTGGGGCTTAACCTTAACACGAGCCAGCTCATCGCAATCTGCTGAATCCAAAATCCCGAAAGCGAAAAAAGCTGACCGACAAAATAAATGAAAAAATACTTGGAGCGCAAAGATTTCACAATTTCGGGAAATACGCCGAAGTTGTCGGGGATAAGCTCGCGCGGGCTGCGCTCCCTGTCGAAAGCGGACGCAGGCGTGGGGCTTGGCAAGACTTCGCCAGAAGTGCATTTCTTAAAGTATGTCCCGCCGCCGTTTTCCGCCATTTGGTTTTACATTTTGGGTTTTATGAATTGATGGCATTTAAGCATCATAAAAATATTTCTTCAAGAAAAACATCGGCATACGCCCCTTTGTTTTAAAATATGGTTGCAAAAGGGGCTTTTTTTAGCTTTGATTTTACTTTATATGAATAAAATTAAAAGACCGGTTGTTTTGGTAATTCGCGACGGCTGGGGAGAAAACCACGACCCAAGCCTCGATAAATTCAACGCGATAAAGCGCGCAAATATACCCTTTTGCAGAAGCCTTTCGGCTAATTGGCCCCGCACGGAAATCGCCGCATGCGGCTTGAAAGTCGGCTTGCCCGAAGGAATTATGGGCAACTCCGAAGTCGGGCACCAGAACATCGGCGCAGGCAGGATAGTTGACCAGGAAATCGTAAGAATTGACAAAGGTTTCTCAACAGGCTCCGTCTTGGAAAGCCCCGTATTAAAAAGCGTGTTTGAAAGGCTCGATAACGGCGGCGCGCTCCACCTCTTCGGTCTTTGCTCCGACGCAGGCGTGCATTCGATGCTCCGCCACCTTTATTCCCTCCTTAAAATCTGCGCCGACAAAAAATATTCAAAAGTCTATCTGCACGCCTTCACTGACGGCAGGGACACTCCTCCCACAAGCGGCTTGGGCTTCATAAAGCAGGTTCAGGCTGAAATGGACAAGCTCGGCACAGGCAAAATTGCTTCTGTTATCGGCAGATTTTGGGCTATGGACAGAGACGAACGCTGGGACAGAGTACAAAAGGCGTATGACTGCCTCGTCGGCAAATCGGCAAAATCCGTGAAAAATGCGGAAGATGCCTTTACATCTTATTACGAAAACCCGATTTCCGAAAACATGTCAGGCGACGAATTTATCCCCCCGACATGGATTGAAGAAAACGGCGAACCCGTAGGCAGGATAAAAGACGGTGATGCAGTGATATTCTTCAATTTCCGCGGCGACCGCCCACGCGAAATGACGCGCGCATTCATAGAAGACGGCTTTTCGGGCTTTGACAGGGGCAAAAAACTCGACGTCTATTTTGCGACAATGACAGAATACAAAGTAGGACTCTGCCCCAACATACTCTTCCCCAAGCCCCCGAAGATGAAGAACATATTGGGCGAATACATTTCAAATCTGGGTCTTGCACAGTTGCGCTGCGCAGAAACCGAAAAATTTGCGCATGTCACATTCTTCTTTAACGACTACCGCGAAGAGCCGTTCAAGGGCGAAGACCGCATTTTGATAGAATCTCCGCGCGATGTAACCACATACGACCAAAAGCCCGAAATGAGCGAACCGAAAGTCGCGAAAGCCGCGGCAGACGCAATCCGCTCAAACAAGTACGCCCTCGTAATCGTAAACTTCGCAAACCCCGACATGGTAGGTCATACGGGCAACGAAGAAGCCGCTATCAAGGCTTGCGAAGCCGTCGATAACGGAGTAAAAGAAATCGCCGAAGCGGTTGACGCGGTAAAGGGAGCAATGCTCGTCACCGCCGACCACGGCAATTCAGACCAAATGTACGAGCCAAACGCAAACACCGCCCACACCCGCCATACCCTTAACCCTGTCGAAGTCGTGGTTTACGGAGACGGAATGAAAGGGCTGAAACTGCGCGAAGGCGGATGCTTGGGAGACATCGCACCGACCCTTCTTGAAATGCTCGGCTTCAAAAAGCCTGAAGAAATGACGGGGAATTCCCTCATTTCAAAATAGGCAAAATAAAAGCTTATTTAGCGTCGGGCTTGACAAATTTTGTTAAGCCCGACATTTTATGTGTTAAATGAACTACGATGCGGAAATTCCACAAATAAAACGCCTATTGGCAGACGTTGAAGATTTCTGCGCCCAAAATTCATTGACAAAAGACGTTGAATTTGCCCTGAATTTGCTTTTGGAGGAAATTTTCACAAACATCTGCCTTCACGGCTACAACGGCAAAGGCGGCAAAGTCGATGTCGAGATGTCAAAAACGGGCGGATTGGTAAAAATTGAAATTTCCGACGAAGCTCCGGAATTCAACCCGCTCTCCCAAGCTCCCGCCCCCGACTTAAATTCAAAAATAGAAGACAGGGAAATCGGGGGATTGGGCGTGCACTTCATAAAAAATTTTGCCGACGGAGCCTCTTACAAAAGAGTTTCTAACAAAAACGTCCTCACCATTTTAAAAAACATCGCCTAAATGCTCGAAGTCAAAAATCTGAAAATCAAATTCAATTCCGGCGGCAATTCATTTGAGGCCGTCAAGGGAATAAGTTTTTGCGTGGATAAAGGCGAAAGCGTCGCGGTCGTCGGCGAAAGCGGTTCGGGCAAGACAGTGTCGGCAATGTCAATCACGCGCCTTTTGCCGCCAAAGCCGATATGCGAAATCGAGGGGGAAATACTCTGGGAAAACAAAGACGTGCTGAAATTAAGCGCAAAAGAACTGCAAAAAATAAGGGGGGCAAAAATTTCCTACATATTCCAAGAGCCGTCAGCCTCTCTAAACCCTGTTTTCTCCGTCGGATACCAAATTGCGGAAGCGGTAAAACTGCATTTCCCGAACGTTAAAAACGCAAGAGAAGAGGTCGTGAAATCCCTGAAAGAAGTGGGCATAAGAAATGCTGAAGAACGCTATAACGCCTATCCCCACGAACTTTCAGGCGGAATGCAGCAACGCGTCATGATTGCAATGGCTCTCGCCTGCCGCCCCGATTTGCTAATCGCGGACGAGCCGACAACCGCCCTTGACGTCACAATTCAAAAACAGATTATAGACCTCCTAAAAGACGTCCGCAAAAAGCGCAACATGTCGCTTATGCTGATAACCCACAACTTCGGCATAATTTCGGGACTGTGCGACAGGGTAATAGTTATGTTCAGGGGCAAAATCGTCGAGGAAGGCGAAACATCGCAAATTCTAAAAAACCCCAAGCACCCCTACACAAAAGCGCTTATTTCCTGCATTCCGCATCTTGGGCAGAAGTCGCGCAAGCTTAACTCCATAGACTATTCTTTGATTGAAGCCGAACAATGAAACAAGACGCTCCACTAATAAAAGTTGAAAACCTAAGCGTGCGCTTCGATTTGGGCGGCGGGCTTTTCTCCCGCAAAAAGGGTGAAGTAAAGGCGGTTGACGACGTAAGCTTTGAAATAGGAAAAGGTGAAATTTTGGGGCTTGTCGGCGAAAGCGGTTCGGGAAAAACCACGACAGGCAGGGCAATCATACGCCTTGCCCCGGTTGCAAGCGGAAAGATTTTCTTTGATAAAACGGAGCTTACGGGGCTTTCAAACCGCCGTTTTATGCCCTACCGAAAGAAAATCCAGATGATTTTCCAAGATCCGTTCAATTCTCTCGACCCCAAAATGACGGTTGGGGAAACAATCGCAGAACCTCTCGACATACATTTTTCGCTCTCAAAAAAAGAGAGGGAAATCCGCATAAAAAGCCTGCTTGAAAGAGTCGGCTTAAATCCCGATTTTGCAAGCCGCTATCCGCACGAATTTTCTGGGGGGCAGAGACAGCGCATAGGCATTGCGCGCGCCCTTGCCGTGGAGCCTGAATTTATCATTTGCGACGAGCCCGTAAGCGCGCTCGATGTTTCCGTGCAGGCGCAGATTGTCAATCTGCTGGAAGATTTGCGAAGGGAGCTTAACATCGCAATGCTTTTCATAGCCCACGATTTGGCGGTCGTCGAACACATAAGCGACAGAATTATTGTTATGACAAACGGCAAAATCGTCGAAGAAGGCGAAGCGGAAGAACTTTGCAAAAACCCCAAGCACCCATATACAAAAAAGCTGATTGCGGCAATTCCGTCTTTTCTATGAAAAATTTTTTTAAAGCTGCTGCAATCGCTTTTTTTTGCATTTCATCTTTCGCCTGCGCAAAGCGCGAAACGCCCGCAGACGCAGGCGCAAAAAACGGCACTCTCCTTGTCGGAAATTCCGCAGACCCCGCAACTCTCGACCCCTCCCTTACAACGGGATTGAACGAATTTAAAATACTCTGCGCCCTCTTTGAAGGGCTTGTCTGCGCCGACACCAAAACCCTTGAAATACTGCCCGCCGCCGCCGAAAGCTGGAGTTTTGACGGCTCTTCCTACACTTTTAAAATCCGAAAAAGCGCAAAATGGTCGGACGGCGAAAAGCTGAAAGCGTCGGATTTCGTCTTTGCCTTCAAGCGCATTTTAAACCCGAAAGTCGGGGCGGAATACGCGCACTTTCTCTTCCCCATAAAAAACGCAAAAAGCTTCTTTGAGGGCAAAACAAAAGACTTGGGTGCGAAAGCCATCGACGGCGACACTCTGAAAATAGAGCTTGAACGCCCCTGCCCCCATTTTTTAAGCCTGCTTTACCATAACGCCTTCTTTCCCCTGCCCGAGCACGTCTTGAAAAAATTCGGGGCGGAAGACAAGCGCGAAGGCTCATGGGTGCGCCCCGAAAACATGGTGTCAAACGGGGCTTTCACGCTAAAAAAATGGAGCGTGAACGGCAAAGTGAGGGTGGAAAAAAATCCTCTTTACTGGGACGCGAAAAACGTGCTTTTAAACGCTGTCGAATTTTACCCGATTTCAAACATAAACACAGAAGACCGCGCTTTCAGGGCAGGACAGCTTCACATTACAGACTCCGTTGCGGCGTCGCGCATGGACGCCATAAAGCGCGATATGGCAAAAAACCTAAAAATCGGGGACATGCTCGGCGTTTATTACTACGCGATAAACACCGCCCGCCCGCCCCTAAACGACCCGAGAGTGCGCAAAGCTCTGGCTATGTCTATAAACAGAAAAGCCATAATTTCAAATTTTCTAAAAGCCGAACAAAAACCCGCAACAACTTTCGTTCCGCCGAACGCGTCAAAAGGCTACGCCTGCCCCATATCAATAAAAGAAGACATTAAAGAGGCGCGAAAGCTCCTCGCCGATGCGGGCTATCCCGACGGCAAAGGCTTTCCTGAAATCACCATAACCTATAACACGTCCGAACAGCACCGCCCCATCGCGGAGGCAATTCAAGCGCAATGGAAAGAAGCTTTGAACATAAAAGTCGAACTCTTCAACTTGTCGTGGCCCGCCTACCTTGCCGCGCGCAGGCAGGGAGATTTTTTCATAACGCGCGCAAGCTGGGTGGCAGACTACGCAAGCCCCGAGAGTTTTCTTGAAATGTTTTCATCAAAAAGCCCGCTAAACCATTCGGGATGGAAAAATAAAAATTTCGACAATCTGACAGCCTCGGCAATGACAAACGATGCAAAAGTTTCAAACGAAAAATTTTCCCTCGCCGAAAAACTGATAATTGAAGAAGCGCCTATAATCCCGATTTACTTTTACAGCCGCGTGTTTTTAATGGACGAGAGAGTGAAAAACTGGCACTTAAACCCGCTCGACTACCATAATTTCAAGGGCGTGCATTTTGAGGGGGGAAAGCGAAAATGATTAGGTTTTTACTGCGCAGAATTTGCGAAAGCATACCCGTTTTCTTCGCGATAATAACCGCAACGTTTTTCATGGCGCGCTTTGTCCCGGGCGGGCCTTTCGACAAGGAAAAATCCGTCCCGCCCGAAACACTCGAAGCCCTGAACGCCTACTACGGGCTTAACGAACTGCTCGGAAGCCAATACATTAAATTTTTGAAAAATCTCGCCTGCGGGGAGCTTGGCCCGTCCTACAAATACAGCGGCTGGAGCGTGAACGAACTTATTGCGGAAAAGGCGAAAATCTCCCTTGAACTCGGATTTTACGCGCTGATATTCGCCGTCGCATTCGGGCTTCTGTTGGGCGTTCTCGCGGCGGTTTTAAAGGACAAGCCTTTGGGGAAAATCATCGGGGCGATTTCGCTTGCAGGGATTTGCCTGCCGTCAATGGTGCTTGCCCCCGTCGCAATTTTGCTTTTTGCGATAAAGCTAAAATGCTTCAACGCAATGGGCTGGAATTTCCCGTCCGACGCCGTTTTGCCTTCAATAACGCTCGGGCTTTTCTATCTTGCATGGATAGCCCGCCTTGCCAGAGCCTCCGCAATCGGAGAGCTTTCAAAAGGCTATGTAAAAACCGCCCGCGCAAAAGGCTTGGGGGCGTTTAAAATCTACTTTGTGCATGTGCTAAGAAACGCGATACAGCCCGTGGTTTCCTACTTGGGCCCCGCCGCGGCAGGGCTTCTTACAGGCTCTTTCGTGGTGGAGACGATTTTTCAAATTCCGGGTCTTGGCAAATTCTTCATATCAAGCGCGCTTGACAACGACTACACAATGGTCATGGGCTGCGTTATTTTATACGCGGGTTTTATCATAATTTTCAACCTGATCTCCGACCTCGTCCTTGCGGCGTTAAATCCGAAAATAGCGAAAGGATTTTTTGAAAAATGAAAATTTCAAAATTTGCAAAATCGCTTAAAGATAAATTCGGAACAGGAGCAATCCTTTGCGCCGCATTTTTAATTTGCGCATTTTTGGCATGCCTTTTCGCCGACTTTACAGCCCCATATCCCTACGAATTGCAGAATATGGACTTGGGAGCCGCTCCGCCAAGCCTTGCCCACCCTCTCGGCACCGACATAATGGGGCGCGACATGTTAAGCCGCCTGCTCTACGGCGGCAGAATTTCTTTCTTTGTCGGGATTTTGGCTACGGCTGTATCAATATTAATAGGGGTTTTCTACGGAATGGTCTCGGGGCTTGCGGGAGGAAAAACAGACTCTCTTTTGATGAGGATTGTTGATGTGATTTATTCCCTGCCATTTACGATTTTCGTAATACTTCTAACGCTCGCTTTCGGAAGGTCAATCTGGCTCATATTTGTGGCGATTGGCGCGGTGGAATGGCTTACGATGGCGCGAATTGCAAGGGCGATGACGCTCGATTTGAAGTCAAGCCAGTTTGTTGAAGCTTCAAAGGCAATGGGGCAAAGCGGATTTGGCATAATATTAAAACACATTCTGCCAAACCTGCTGCCGTCAATCACCGTTTGCGCCGCGCTTACAATGCCAAGCGTTATGCTTTTGGAGGCGTTTTTGAGCTTTCTCGGGCTGGGCGTGCAAGCTCCGCTTCCGTCGCTCGGTTCCCTCATAAAAGACGGGGCAGAATACATGGAAGACGCCCCCTGGCTTCTTGTCTTCCCCGCGGCGTTTTTTTCCGCCCTGCTCTACTGCATAAACCTAATCGGCGAAAAATTAACCTTAAAAAAGAGATGAAAATAGCGATAGTCGGAGCGGGAGCGGCGGGTATGTTCTGCGCCGCGAATTTAAAGGGGAATTTCGATGTCGAAGTCCTCGAGGGAAGCGGCGGAATTTTAAGGAAAGTCGAACAAAGCGGCGGCGGAAGGTGCAACATAACAAACTCCCAAAAAAATGTTTCGGAGTTCATAAAAGCGTATCCGCGCGGAGGCAAAAGCCTTAGAAAGCCCCTCATGAGGTTTGGCAATTCTGCGCTTGAAGAGTGGTTTTTAAAAAGGGGCGTAAAGTTTAAAACGGAAGAGGACGGCAGAGTCTTCCCCGAAAGCGACGACAGCCTCACGATAGTAAACTGCCTGCTTTCGGAAGCTCAAAAAAACGGAGCTTTCATACGCAAAAATTTCTCCGTAAAAAATTTCTCAAAAATGCAAGACGGCAAATATATGCTATCCTCAAAAGACGGGGACGCAGTGATTGCGGACGCGGTTTTGTTTGCAGTCGGAGGGCGTTGGGAACAAAGCCTAAAAGAAGCCCTTGAAAGAATGTCGCACAAATTCGCCGCCCCCCTGCCGTCTCTTTTCGGCTTCAAGGCGGAAGAGTTGTCCGAATTGGCGGGATTGTCATTAAAAGAGGCATATTTGAAATGCCCCGAATTCGGCTTTGAAACGTCGGGCGGAATTTTGTTTACGCATGAGGGAATTACGGGGCCTGCGGTTTTAAAAATGTCTTCGCTCGGAGCAAGGGTTTTCTCGGAAAAAGAGTATAAATTAGATTTTCTCCTTTGCGTTTTGAAAAATCCCGAAAGTTTCGATTTGTTCTGCAAGGAAGCAAGAACAAAACATTCCAAAAAGCTCGCAAGAAATTTCCGCCATCCGGAAATCCCGCAAAAATACTGGGAATTTCTGCTCGAAAAATCGGGCATATCCTGCGAATGCGAATGGGCGCATTTTTCAAAAGAAAACCAAAAAACACTGCGCTCAAACATCGCGTCTTTAAAAATAAAAACCGATGCAAAAGCCGCAAACACGCGCGAATTCGTCACAAGCGGAGGTCTTGAATTGGATTGTGTCAACTTAAATACAATGCAAAGCAAAATCCTGCCAAACGTGTTTTTTGCTGGCGAATGCTTAAATATCGACGCATTCACGGGAGGCTACAATCTCCAAGCGGCATGGACAACTTCGTATATCGCATCTTCCGCAATAAACTCCCTTATATGAACCAAGACAAAAAATTCATTGTCGAAGCCCCGTTCGGCGAAAGAAAAATCCTTTTGCACGCCTGCTGCGCCCCGTGTTCGCTTGCCATTTTGGAGTGCCTCATGCAAAGCGGCATCGAGCCTTTCGTTTATTTTTTTAACCCGAACATTTTTCCGAAGTCCGAATACGAACACCGAAAAGAAGAGCTTAAAAAGCACTGCAACTCCCTAAAAATCCCATTTGCCGATGGAGACTATGAGAGAGCCGAATGGAAGGCGGCAACTTCCGCTTTCAAGGACGAGCCTGAAAGAGGGGCAAGATGCCTTGAATGCTTTAAACTGCGCCTTTTAAAAAGCGCGGAAAAAACACGCGAACTCGGGCTTAAAGCATTTACAACGACCCTCGCTTCGTCGCGGTGGAAAAGCTTTGAACAAATCTGCATTTCGGGAAAGTTTGCGGAAGAAAGAGTTGAGGGCGTAAAATTTTGGGATTTCAACTGGAAGAAATACGGGCTTTCAGAGCGCAGAATAGAGTTGTTAAAAAGCGGAAATTTCTACAACCAACTCTACTGCGGCTGCGAATATTCAATGAAAACTTCCCCCGCATTCCAAAAAATCCGCGAAAAATAAAAAAATTGCGATTTTTTTCATTTGTGATTTAAAAAAATAATTTCAAAATACTTTCTTAACATTTTTTATACATGAAATACGCAATCGGCATAGACATTGGGGGAACAAACACCAAGTTAGGGCTCGTTGAGCTAAGCGGAAAAGTCTTGGCGCACGACAGATTTAACACGCCCGACTACAAGACTTTTGAATCATACGTTGAAATGCTTTCATCGCGCATAAAAGCAATGATGGACAATTCAAACGGCGAATGCATGGGCATAGGCATAGGCGCGCCAAACGGCAATTTCTACAAAGGCTCGATTGACAACGCCCCAAACCTGCCTTTCGGCAAGGGCGAATTTATGCTCGTAAGGGAGCTTCGCAACCGCTTCGGGCTTCACCACATCTATATGACAAACGACGCCAACGCCGCCGCGCTCGGAGAAAAAATCTACGGCGGCGCAAAGGGTCTTGAACACTTCATAACAATCACGCTCGGCACTGGGCTTGGAAGCGGAATTGTAATTGACGGCAAGCTTCTCTACGGCGCAGACGGCGCGGCGGGAGAGCTTGGGCATACATGCGCAGTTCCAAACGGAAGGCTCTGCAACTGCGGATGCAGAGGGTGCCTTGAAACCTATGCCTCCGCAACGGGAATAAAACGAACATACTTTGAACTTTTGGCGTTCTATGGCGGCGGTTCCCAAATTCAAAACAAGGGGTACGATGAAATCGACGCGCTCGCAATCGAGCTTGCCGCCCGCGCAGGGGACAAAATCGCGCTTGAAACATACCAAAAAACGGGGGAAATTCTCGGCAAAAACCTCGCAAACTTCGTTGCCTTTTCAAGACCGCAGAAAATCTTCCTATTCGGAGGCCCCGTAAAGAGCGGAGAGCTTCTGTTGGAACCCACGCGCAAGGCTCTGGACGAAAACCTCTACCCGATTTGGAAAGGTAAAATCGAAGTAGTGCCGTCGCAGCTTCCAGAAAGCGATGCGGCAATACTTGGCTCTTCAAGCCTTGTTTGGGACGCGGTTGAGCGCGAAGTCTGAATGAAAAAGATTTCCGCAATAAAAGAGCGCATTTACGCGCTGCGCGGGGGCGGCTCAAAGTTTTCGACCGACAGAATGCGCGAATTTGCCCGCGCTCTCGGCGACCCCCAAAATGCGGCAAGGCTCGTGCATGTCGCGGGAACAAACGGCAAAGGCTCGACTTCGGCATTCATCGAATCGATTTTGCGCGCGCACGGTTTTGCCTGCGGGCTTTTCACGTCCCCGCACCTTCTGAAAATAAATGAGCGCATACAGCTTAACCGCAAGGAAATTTCGGATTTTGATTTTGAGTCGGAATTTGATTTTTTGGACAAGGCGGCAAAAAAAATTTCTGCGGACAACCCCGACCTTTCCCCCACTTTTTTTGAATACATCACAGCCCTCGCATTCCAATACTTCAAGCATAAAAAGGCGGACTGGAGCGTCATAGAAGTGGGGCTTGGCGGAAGGCTCGACTCAACCAACATCATAAAGCCTAAAATATCCCTGATAACTTCGATAGGCTTTGACCACATGCAGTATTTGGGCGAAACCCTGCCTGAAATTGCAAGGGAAAAAGCGGGCATCATAAAGGAAAACACGCCCGTTGCCTGCGGAATTTTGCCCAAAGAAGCGATGCTTGAAATAGAAAAAATTGCGCGCGAAAAAAACGCCCCGCTTTACAAACTCGAAGACTATTTCACATCTTCGCCCGAGTTCGACACCTCAATGCCCGCGCTCTACCAGAAGAAGAACGCCGCTCTTGCCTTTTTGGCATGCAAAATACTTGGAGATTTGGGAGAAATCGAATTTTCAGAAGCCATTGCAAAAGACGCGATTTTGGAGACATTCTGGGCGGCAAGGTGGCAGAAAATTCCGTTAAAGAGCGGCTCAACCCTCATTTTGGACTGTTCGCACAACGCGGAAGGAGCGGCAGAGCTTGACAAAAACCTGACACTGCTTTCGGAAAAAAACGGCGGTGAAAAGCCCGTAATCGCATGTGGAATTTTAGGCAAAGAACGCGCAATCCCGCTTTTGGAAACAATCTCGCGCCACGCAAAAAAAATAATATTTTTAAAGCCGAATGAAGACCGCGCCCTAAGTTTCGACGAGCTTAAAGAATGTATGCCAAAGAATTCCGGCGTCAAAACCGAAAATTCAAGCGTTCAAGAATTGTTTTCGGAAAACTCAATAAAATCCGAATACGAAGGCAAACTCGTTGTTTGCACGGGCTCATGCTATCTCGCAGGCGAAGTTTTGGCGCGGATAAGCGGCAAAAACTGCGACGCTCTGCAAGACATTCTTCCGCCGAAAAATTCAGCTACTCGATAAGCATCGAGCGGACTTCAATACCGTTTAAACGCTCCCTGCCCTTTAAGAATGAAAGCTCCATTATAAACGCGCAGCCCGCCACTTCCGCGCCGAGTTTTTCTGCGAGAGAACACATCGCCTTTGCGGTTCCGCCCGTAGCCAAAATATCGTCGAAAATCAAAATCTTGTCTTGAGGCTGAACGTCTTGGCAGTGCACGCACAAAGTATCGGTGCCGTATTCAAGACCGTAAGAAACTTCAACCGTCTCGCGCGGGAGTTTGCCCTTTTTGCGCACGGGAACCAAAGGCAAGCCAAGCTTAATCGAAAGCGGCGCGCCAAACAAAAATCCGCGCGCTTCAGCCGCAAATATTTTGGTTGCGCCCAAATCCCTGACGCTTTCCGCAAGCTCGTCAATAAGCTGCGAAAATGCGTTCGGATTTAAAAATATCGGAGATATGTCCTTAAATATTATGCCCTTCTTTGGGAAATCTTTTACGACCGCGATGTGTTTTTCTATATCCATTTTATTTTAAGTATATGCCTATTATTCTCTTGTAAGCCTTGTCGTGGAGCTTGGAAAGCTTTTGGGATATGCCGTTTTCTACGTTGAGCGAAAACGCCTCTTTTGCCTTTTTCAAAGACGCTTCAACCGCATCCGCAAAAGATTTTGAAAAATTCTGAATGTCCGACTTCTTTTGGGGAGACAGAATTTGGCATTCAATACAATTATAAATCCTGTCCTCATGGGTGATTTTTTCTTTCGGCTTCATCGCAAAACTCACCCCGCGGTTCTTAAAAAGGGAATTCATCGAGTTTATGAAAGCAAGCGCGATTGTCTCCATTTGGCTTTCGTAAGACGCCGCATTGTAAAAATCGAAAAGGTAAAAATCCATGTTCGCGGAAAGAGCATTGGCGTTTTCAGACACCAGATTGGGATTTTCGCTCCCGAATTCCCTCGCGAAAGCCAAGGAAAACTCGTTCTTGTTCACGCTCAGGCTGTCCAAAAAATCGAAATAAAACTTTTTTATGCCCGCGGTGTTTTCGTCTTTAAAGACTGAATTTTTATAGACTTCCAAAAGTCCGCGCATTTCTTCTTTTGAAATTTCGTCCCCCTGAATTTTTTGCGCCGCCGACAAGAAATCAGAAACGGCGTTTTTAGAATTTGAAAGGCACAAATCAAAAGTTTTTTCCGAATTTCGGGCATAGGCGGCAAGAGCGGCGTTGTCTTTATCAAAGAGAGTTTGGGCGAACGCCTCTTTTTTGTCGTAAATGCGCGAGCAGAAATAAAGGCTCAATAATTTATGCAAGATGATTGCCGCAAAAATTGCGCAAACAGCCATACATAAACTGAAAACTATTTTTCTCATCAGGGAATAAATGTTCTCTTTAAAACAGTGTCTTTTATCTTGTCGGATTTTTCGGGATAATCGAGGGTGTAATGAAGCCCCCTGCTTTCCTTGCGCGACATCGCAGAGCGTATGATAAGAAGCGCAACCAAAACCTTGTTGCGAAGTTCAAGCAGGCTCGGCTCGACCTTGAAATTCCAATAGTATTCGTCAATTTCCCGATACAAATTGTTGACGCGGTTCAAGGCGCGCTGCAAACGCTTGTCGGTGCGCACAATGCCGACATAGTCCCACATGGTGCGGCAAAGCTCCTCGTTGTTGTGCTGCAAAATGACCCTCTCGTCGGGATTGCGGACATTGCCTGAAACCCAGTTTGCAATATGCCCGGAGTTTTCAAAAGAAGACGAACGTATGTATTCATGCACTGCTTTAGCGGCGTTGTCTGCAATGACAACAGCCTCCAAGAGCGAATTGCTCGCAAGGCGGTTTGCGCCGTGAAGCCCCGTGCATGCAACCTCGCCGCAGGCGTAAAGCCCGCCTATGTTTGTTGCGCCGTCCAAATTCGTCTTTACACCGCCGCACTGATAGTGGGCGGCGGGGACGACGGGCATATAGTCTTTTGAAATGTCGATGCCCCTTTCAATACAATGCTCGAAAATCTGCGGGAACCTGTCCTGCAAGTGCTCGCGCGAAAACTTTGTGATGTCAAGCCATACATGCGGAGTTCCAAGACGCTTCATTTCCTGGTCTATTGCCCTCGCCACAATGTCTCTTGGAGCCAAGTCGGCGCGCTCGTCGTATTTCGACATAAACGCCTCGCCCTTTGAATTGCGCAAAACCGCACCCTCTCCGCGCACGGCTTCCGAAATCAAAAATCTTTCGTTTTCATTGGAATACAAGGCGGTGGGGTGAAACTGTATAAATTCCAAATTCGCGACTTCCGCACCCGCGCGGTATGCCATTGCAATGCCGTCGCCGGTGGCGATGTCGGGGTTTGTCGTAAAAGAGTACACCCTGCCCGATCCGCCCGTGGAGAGCATTATTGCCTTCGCCTTGAAAGTGCGCACCTCGTCCGCCGCAGTATCCAAAACATAAATGCCCAAAACCCTGTTTTCGCCCGCGCTGTTTGCGATGCCCACTTTGGATTCTGTTATCAAGTCAACCGCAAAGTGGTGCTCAAACATTTTTATGTTGGGATTTCCCTTGATGTACGCAAGCAGTGCCTCTTCTATCGCCCTTCCCGTATAGTCCTTGACGTGCAAAATCCTGCGCCGGGAATGCCCGCCTTCCCTGCCGAGAGCGGGAGAGCCGTCTGCCTCGCGGGAGAACGGAACGCCGTCTGCCATAAGCATTTTTATCTGGCTCGGGCCCGATGTCACTATCGCCCTCACAACGTCTTCGTGGCAAAGCCCGTCGCCCGCTATAAGAGTGTCTTTGACGTGCGATTCAAAATCGTCGCAAGAGCTTGTCACGCTTGCAATGCCACCCTGCGCGTGATTCGTGTTTGTCTCGGAGCTTTTTTTCTTGGTCACGATTGCGACCTTGTAGCCAAGCCTCGCCGTTTTGATTGCAAAGCTAAGCCCCGCAATGCCGCTTCCAACAACAACTATGTCGAAATTTTCTTCCATTTTTTTCGCGCTCTTTCAAAAGAAAAACATTTCCGCGTTTTCTACAAAACAATATTGTCGATAAGCCTCGTCTGGTCGAGCCAAACGGCTATCGCCGCCCTGCATTTGCCGGGCACAAGCTCCTTGACGGGAAGCGATGTTTCTGCATCGACGATTTCCACATAAATAACGCGTATTCTGGACGACTTTGCAAGGCTGTTGACTATCGCAGCCTTTACCCTGTCGATGTTTCGGCAACCCTCCTCCACCATGGCTTTTCCGACTTTAAGCGATTCCGAAAGCCTGCAAGCGGTTTCAAGCTGCATGCCGTGCAGATACTTGTTTCGAGAGCTTAGCGCAAGCCCGTTTTCCTGCCGCACCAAAGGCGCGCGGATGATTTCAACGTCCATGAACAAGTCGCGCACCATTCTTTTTATTACCGAAACCTGCTGGGCGTCCTTTTCGCCGAAAACTGCGACGTCGGGCTTTACGATGTTAAACAAAATTGCGACTACCGTCGTGACCCCCCTGAAATGGGTCGGGCGCGACTTGCCGCACAAATTCGCGCTTATTTCCTCTTCAACGACGCAAGTGGAAGCGTCTTTTTTATAAATGGACGACGCAAGAGGAGCAAACACCACGTCAACGCCCCTGCCCTCGCAAGCCTTCGCGTCTTCTTCAAGCTGGCGCGGATATGCTGAAAAATCCTCGTTAGGACCGAACTGTGTCGGATTTACGAAAATAGAAACCACTGTGATGTCGGAATTTTTCTTCGCGATGTCAATAAGGCTCAAATGCCCTTCGTGAAGCGCGCCCATTGTGGGAACAAGCGCGATTTTTTTGTTTTCCCTGCGCATTTGCGCGGAAAATGCCGACATTTCTTGCGGAGTTTGTATTATTTTCATGGCTATTCCCCTTGTTTTATGAATATACTGGCACTTTATTTTCTAAAATCAACAATTTAACAAAAATAATATCGCCTGTTCCGCCTAATTGGAGCTTGCAAAACCTGCATAAAATTTGCGATACTGTGAAAATTGCTTACAAGCAGAATTTTTTCGGCAACATTTGTTAAAAGGGAAATCGAAAATGGCAGAAACTTCCGCAAAGAAAGAGCGCATAATAGCCCTGATGCACGGGGCTGATAAACCGGGAATCGTGGCGAGAATATCAGGCTGGATTTACGCGCGTGGAGGCAATATCCACCACGCAGACCAGCACCACGACAATGAAAACGGCATATTCTTTCAGCGCGTCGAGTGGGAGCCCGCGGGCAATGTCGAAGACGAAATCGAGCTTTTCAAGCATATTGCCGAAGGCGAACTCGGAATGGAAACTGTCATTTCGACCTCCTCCAAAAAGCCGAAAGTCGCCATCATGGTTTCGCAATTCGAGCACTGCTTCTTCGACATAATAATGCGATGCAGAATGGGAGAGTTAAACTGCGAAATCACCTGCGTAATTTCAAACCATGAAAAGCTTCGCCAAATGAGCGAAATGCTGGGGCTTAAATTCTACTGCGTGCCCGTCACGAAAGAGAACAAGCAAGAGGCGGAAGCCGAACAAATGCGCATATTGAAAGAAAACGGCGCAGACTTGATTGTAATGGCGCGGTACATGCAGATTTTGTCCCCGAATTTTTTGAAAAACTGCGGCGCGCCCGTAATCAACATACACCACAGCTTCCTGCCCGCATTCGCAGGCGCAAAGCCCTACCACCAGGCATACCACAGGGGTGTTAAAATCATAGGAGCAACCGCACACTATGCGACTGCCGACTTGGACGAGGGCCCGATTATAGCGCAAGATGTTACCACAATCTCGCACCGAAACACGGTCGAAGACTTAATACGAAAAGGCAGGGAGCTTGAACGCACTGTTTTGGCAAATGCTGTCCGTTGGCACTTGCAAAACCGCATACTTGCCTACAAAAATAAAACCGTGGTGTTCGATTAGAATTTTTCGAGATGGATTTTAAAATATCAGTCCTTGTTTTCGTAAAAAATCCGTCGGGAAAACTGCTCCTTATCAAGCGAAAAAAAGAGCCGAACAAAGACTCCTGGTCTCCCATCGGCGGCAAGCTTGAAATGCAAGACGGCGAATCGCCATTCCAATGCGCAATTCGCGAAACTCATGAAGAAATCGGGCTTCATCTGACTGAAAGCGACCTGCACCTCTTCTCAATGATTAGCGAAAAAGCCTACGAAGGCTCGACAAACTGGCTGATGTTTTTGTTCGACTGCAAAAAGCCCATGCCAAGCTTGCCTCCCGAAATAGACGAAGGGCGTTTTAAATTCTTTTCGAGAGAGGAGATAAATTCCATAAAAATCCCCGAAACCGACCGCAAATTCATTTGGAAACTGTGGGACGAAGCCCGCGGCGGATTTTCGGCAATCCGCGCAGACTGCTCCCCCCAAAAGGAACTGCGCGCAATAATTGAAGAGCAAATTTAATAATAGGCAAATATGAAAAAAGAAGACGAAAAAATACTTAACATATTCCGCGAAACAAAAGCCCTCATGGAAGGGCATTTCATTCTCCGAAGCGGCCTGCACTCGGGGCATTTCTTCCAATGCGCAAGGGTCTGCGAACACTTGGACAGGGTTGAAGAGCTTGTGGAAATGCTCGTAAAAAAGCTCAACCCCGACGACTACGACGCCGTTTTGGCTCCCGCCATGGGCGGTTTGGTATTGGGGCAGGAAGTTGCAAGGCAGCTGAAAAAACGCTTCATTTTTGCCGAAAAAGTTGACGGGAACCTCGCGCTCCGCCGCAACTTTAAAATCTCAAAAGGCGAAAGGTTTTTGGTCGTGGAAGACGTAATCACAAGGGGCGGCAGGGTTGACGAATGCCTGCAAATAATCAAGGAAAACGGCGGAACTCCCGTCGCCGTCGCGGTTTTGGTTGACAGAAGCGCGGGAAAGGCGAAGTTTGAAGTCCCGTGCGCAAGCCTCTTGGAGTTTTCATTCCCGACTTACGAAGCCGACAAGCTTCCGAAAGAGCTTGCCGCAATTCCCGCGGAACACCCAGGGTCGTAAAAGCTTTCTTTGTTTTCCCAAGGCGCGCAGAATTTATGCGCGCCTTTTTTATGCAAAAGCCCAACGCTACGAATTTTTAAGCTTTTGAAAGCGGAAATTTTCAAAGAAAAGCGATTTGAAAATTTCAACGCTCCCCGTTTTGCGAGACTGTGCACCGTTGAAAGCAAATTGAATTTTTTTATTTTTGGCGGAACAAGTTTTAAATATCTTTGTCTGTTCCCTTGTAAGACAATAACCCCGAAATTTTATACCAATGAAAAGAAACAGATTAAAGTCGCCGCTCGGTACAATATACACTTATTCTTTTGAAAGCAAAAAGACCGAAACGTCTGCAATCCAAAGAAATTCCTATCTTGGACTTCGCGGGCTTCCCGACAGAAAAATTGCAAAAGCCGCATCTTTTAAATTTGCAAAAGCCTGTTTAAATTGATTTTCAAAAAACAAAAAAAGGGAAAGCCCAAAGCTTTCCCTTTTTTAATACCCGAACAAAAGACTTACTTCTGCCCGATTTCAGCAAGCATATTTTGGAACCATTCAAAAGAAGTGTTGAACGGCTTGCCGCCCTTGATGCGCGCAAATTCGATTGCGCGCAAAACACAGCCTTGGTCTTCGTCATGTCCGATAACCCCGCCTTCGCGGCGCATGGCGCATTCGACAGCCAAGTCGGCACAACTCTTTATGAGGTTTAAGTCAGCCGCGTTTGAAGCCGCCGCGCGGGCAAAATATCCGCTCTTCTGAACCAAAACTTTTTCAGCTCCAAGCATTTCCGCAAACTGGCTTCCGAACCACTTGCCGGGATTTACTGCATCGAGCTTGACGTGCCCAAACGCGTCGCGCGGAACGCTTTCGCCGCGTGCTTCCATTTCGGCAACAATCGTCTTTACGCCGGCGCCTTCGGATATGAAAATGTTTACACAGTCTTCCTCGTCCATAATCTTCTTCAAGCGGGCGGCTTCCTTTTTGATGTCGATTTCCATTTCGGGAATGAAAATTGCATGGACGTCGCGGCGTTTTTGAGATACGCCAAGAGATGGCAGCCATTCCGCGTTTTTAAGCATCTTGCGGTATTCGTGCGCGGTTTTCGCTGTAAGCCAACCGCAGTTTCTGCCCATGACTTCGTGGATGATGAGCATTCTCGGGTTTGCGGTGGATTCGCTTACAACGTTCCAAAAATACTTCGCGCCCTCTTCTGCGGCAGTCCATGCGCCAAGGCTCTGCGTAATGGGATAGACGTCGTTATCGATCGTCTTGGGAAGACCGATGACAGTTAGCTCGTAGTTGTTTTCCTTTAAGAATTTTGCAAGGTCCGCGGCGGCGGTATTGGTATCGTCTCCGCCGATAGTGTGCAAAACGTCAACGCCGTCTTTTACGAGCTGGTCTGCGGCGACCTTTTGCGGGTCTTGACCTTCTTTTACCAAACCGCGCTTTACGCAGTCTTTCACGTTAGTGAGCTTAACGCGGGAATTGCCGATTGGAGAGCCGCCGTACTTCAAAAGGACGTGCGCATTTAAACGCATGTTTGCGTCAACTTTAACGCTTTGCCCCAAAAGAAGCCCCTTGTATCCGCCGAGATAGCAGATGATTTCAATAGACGGATCGATTTCCGAATAGCGTTGAATTAAGTCGCCTATCGCGCTTGAAAGGCAGGGGGCGAGCCCGCCGGCTGTCAGAATGCCAACTTTTTTAGGTTTCATGATTTAAATAAAAAATTAAGAAAAAATTATGCCCAAGTTTTTGCTTCGCGCAAGTTTTTTTCAATATAAAACAAAATTACCCGAAAAAACCGTTTAGTTTTTTAAAACATTGCGCTCAAAGAAAATTTTTTCACTTTTTTGTTGATTTTAAAAATCAAGCCATTAGGCTTTATCTTATGAAAATTCTTAAATTTGCATCTTTAATCGCATTTGCAGTTGCGTCTTTTTCTTTGACAGGCTGCACTTCGAACACAACAACGGCACACCAAAAGTCAACAGCATGGGGAATTTACACTTTTGAACCCGCATGCTTCGCGGCAACCGATACCATGGGCATAAGGCTTACGACTGACGAAGTTGCAGGCATGGAAATTCCGTCGGGCGACCGTTTGCAACTCTTCTGGGGCATTCTCTCCATCGAAGACTATTGATTTTTACGCAATACCTCTTTTTAAACGGATGCTTTTTAAGGCGTCCGTTTTTTTGTGCCGTTTAAAACGACTATTTGTTTGCACCGCTTGACATATTGCCTTGTAAAACCAAATTCGGTCTATAAAATGTAAAATAAAACTTTTGGAAAAGCTTATGTTAAGAATAATATCCGCAACAATTTTTACGCTTCTTTTAACTTTGGCACAAGCAAACGCAAAAGTAATTGAAGTAAAATCACCAAACGGCACTCTTTGCGCAAAGATGGAAGACGGCGAAAATCTGAAATATTCGCTCTTCTTAGACGGAACTCCCCTGCTTGAAAATTGCGCAATTTCAATGCACACCGACAAGGGCGACTGGGGCGTAAATTCCAAAATAAAATCGTCAAAACAAACCCTCATAGACAAAACCGAAAGTTCCCCTTTTTTCATAAAAAGCAAAATTCGCGATTTCTGCACTGAGGCAGTTCTTGATTTCGGTCAATTTTCCTTAATTGTCCGCCTTTACGACAACGCATTCGCGTTCAGGTTTGTCGGCAAAAAGGGGAAATCCCAAATGTTGGTGAAGTCCGAAACATTCGAGCTGAAATTCCAAAGCGACGCAATCGCATGGATTCATGGCTGCGATGGCGTGCCAACCTCTTTTGAAGAAGAAATCATGACTTGGAAAGTGAAAGATCTCGAAAGTAAATTTGCCGCGGGACTGCCTTTCGTGGTTTCGCAAAACGGCGTAAAAATCGCCGTGCTTGAAAGCGACGTATTCTCCTATCCTTCTCTCCGCATAAAATTCGACAAAGAAAAAAAACATCCCGTTGGCTGGAATGCCAAATATCCTAAAACTTTTAAAACCGCAACATTCGGGCGTACAGTTGTCGCCGACGAAGAAGAAGATTTCATCGCAAAGACAAATGGAAACGCAAAATTTCCGTGGCGCATTATCCAAGTGGCAAAAGAAGACAAAGAGCTTCTTGAAAGCGACTTGGTCTATAAGCTCGCAACCCCATCGAAAATAAAGGACACTTCGTGGATTCCATCGGGGATTTGCACTTGGGACTGGATGTGCCGCGACAACTTGCGCGGCGTCGATTTCGACCCACAACTAAACCAAAAATCCGCCCACTACTTCATAGACTTCGCCTCTAAATTCGCTCTCACATTCGCGCTTATTGACGACGGCTGGGTAAATGGAGACGCCATTAACGACGATACCCTCTTTTTAAAAGGCGACTACCGCATCAACATCAAAGAGGCGGCGGCATACGCAAAATCAAAAAACGTGAAATTTTTGCTTTGGGCTCTCGCAAAAAATATCGCTTACGACCCCGAAAATTCCTTCAAAATGATTGCAGAAAACGGCGTTGCAGGGCTTAAAATCGACTTTATCGAACGCGACGACCAGCTCGCAAATGAAATGCACGAAAAATTCGCGCGCATTGCGGCAAAATACAAGCTTGCGATATTTTTCCACGGGTGCTTGCGCCCCACGGGAATGAACAGAACATATCCCAACATTTTAAGCTACGAAAGCGTCCGCGGCAATGAATTTCCCCAAGCAATGACCCCGGAACAAAACGTAAAAATCGCGCAAACCAGAACTCTCGTCGGTCCTCTCGACTATACGCCGGGAGTAATGACAAGCACCCAGGACTACCCCAATCGCTTGCGCGACATTCTAATTACGAGAGGGACTCGGGCAAGCCAAATTGCCCTTTTTATAATGTACTTTTCGCCAATACAAATGGTTTGTGATTCCCCCACGACATACGAAAGCGAACCTAAGACCACTAAATTTTTGGCGGGCATTCCAACCGTTTGGGACGAAACCAAAGCCATAAACTGCAAAATGGACGAGTACGCCACGATTGCGCGTCGAAAAGGCGATGTTTGGTACTTGGCGGGGCTAACGGTCAAGGGCAACCACAATCATAAAGAAAACTTGTCGGAATTTTTAAATCCCAATGAAAAATATATCGCAGAAATATACCGAGACACAACAAATTCGCATAAAATCGGAATGGACTTTAAGCATGAAACAATCGAAGTAAACGGCGGCGACACAATAACTTTTCCCGTAGCAAACAACGGTGGATTTGTAATAAAATTTACAAAAAAACCACGCCCTTGATTGCCGCCGCATCTGCTTGGATTTTTCAAGCCGCGCTTTATTTCCCAAAATTTGCCTAAGCAAAATTTTTGCAAAAAAAATCGACATATCGCAAAAAACTCAATTTCCAAGCCAACCCCAAAAACAAAAAAGCCTGCAAACCCTTTAAGCGGATTTGCAGGCTTTTAAAGTGGTGCCAGGGAGAAGATTTGAACTTCCGACCAAAGGCTTATGAGTCCTCTGCTCTACCACTGAGCTACCCTGGCATTGGGAAATTGGAGCGGGCGAACGGTCTCGAACCGTCAACCTCGACCTTGGCAAGGTCGCGCTCTAGCCAATTGAGCTACGCCCGCGTTGCGGATTGGTTTCTCCAATCAATTAAAGCTCTCTACAATGCCGATTTATTTCGATATGTCAAGCTCTAAACTGTAACTTTTTCGGAAATTTTTTGGCGCGGACACCAAATCGCCCTTGTCGATGCCATTAGCGATGTTGTCGCTCAAAAGCATTTGCAAAACAGGGCGAAGCCTCTTTACGTTCTTTTTGTCGAAAACCAAATAGAAATGAAGGGCAAGCGGATAGTCCCCGTTTTGGATGTTCTCGGACGTAGGCTTGAACGGATGCGGCTTTGCCCCGCCCTGTGCGACTGCGAGAGCCTTTATGCCGGGATTGTTCGGAGCTACGTTAACAATGGCGATTGCGTTCGTCGTGCTTTTTATGACGTTTACGACCTGCTCGAGATTTTCCTTTATATCAACGGAATCCGACATATTTTCGCCATCCAAACATTTGCTTTTGAAAAGCTCGACTGCGATATTGTCAAGAAAACCCGTGCTGAGAGCGTATATGTTGCGCAATGAAATCGTGTTGTTCAGCCCCAAATTCGACCAAGTATCAGTCTGTTCCCCCGTGGAGCCGAAAATTTGGCGCAACTGCGGGATTGTTATTTCCTCAATCGGATTTTGCGAATTTACGATTATTGAGGCGATTTGATGCGCAAACGGAACTGCGGCAAGCCCATCGGGAAATTGGTCTGAATCCAAAATTGCGACAATGGCGATGTCCGCCTTGCCCGCCTTCAAGTCGTTAAGCCCGTCCCGCGAGCCGTTCATTTCGACAACGCATTTTGCGCCCATCAAATTCGACTGCGCCAAAATTTCCTTTGAAATTTTATCTCCCACAATGTCGGACCCGACTATTTTAACGGGATTTTGGGCAAATGCAAAAGAAGCCGCAAAGAATGAAAGCGCAACAAAAGCGTACTTAAACGAAAAATTTTTCATAAAGTAAATAGTAATTAACAAAATATTCTCTTCAAGTAAAAAAAATAGACATAAAAAGCTTGAAATTTAAAAAAGATAAAACATATTTGACTGAATAAAAATTACGGAGCGTAGCTTAGCCTGGTAGAGCGCTACGTTCGGGACGTAGAGGTCGGAGGTTCGAATCCTCTCGCTCCGAGTTTTTGGAAAAACCGCTTAGACATTGCGTTTAGGCGGTTTTTTGTTGATAAATAAAGGGGTTGCGGAGGCTTTGCTTTTTCGCAAATCGCTGCGTTTGGTTGCCAGAGAATGCGTTAAAAAAATCCCCCAAACGCATTTGTCTGGGGGATTTTTATGTTTTCCGCGGGATAAATTTATAGCACTAAATCCTTGAAAATTCGCTTTTGGCGGGTGCTTAAAACGTCAAAGCATATTTTTTATAAGCCATGTGGCGGCGTCAAACTCATTCTTTGCGGAAAGCTTGCCGCGCAAAAGCCCTGCGTCCTTTTGCGCCGCCGCAATGACTTCGGGGTTTTCCAAACACTCGCGCATTCTGTCGGCAATCGCTTTCGGCTTTGCCGCACCCTGTATGAATTCGGGCCATGCAGGCCTGTCCAAAAGGATGTTCGATATCCCCAAATATTTTATTGAAACCAGCAGTCTGCCAACAATGTAGGTGAGCGGATTTGCCCTGTAAACTATCGCCCCGGGGATTGCTTCAAGGCACGCACTAAGAGATATTGTCCCTGAACTCATCAGCACCGCCTTAGCTCCTATTCTTCCCTCGTCGCTTATCTTGCGCAAATGCACGCGCGAAGACACGTCGGGATATTTCTTCAAGACGCCTTCAAGCCCCTTCAAAATACCCTTGCCCGGATACGGCACGACAGCCTCTTCGTTTTTCATCAAGCGCAAAGTTTCAAGCATTATCGGAAAAATTCTGCCGACCGCAATTTCACGCGAACCGGGCAGAAACAGCATTGGCGAATTTTTGTCGTAATAAACCTTTGACTCGTATTCTTTTGAAAGGAACGGATGCCCCACAAAATCGACTTTCAAAGAAGTATCCTTATAGCACTTTGTTTCAAATGGGAAAATAACGGCGAGAGCGTCCAAAGTTTCAGCCATTTTAAAACGGCGGCGGGCTTTCCAAGCCCAAATTTGAGGGCTGATGTAATACAAGAGCTTTATGTTACCCCCGCCTTTCACGCTCAGCCCCTCCTTCTTCAATATAGACGCCAAATGGAGATTAAAACCGGGATAATCCACAAAACAAACTGCCTTGGGCTTATATGTTCTTATCCACTCCGTAATTCCGCGCAAAAGAGCCTTGAAGGAGGAAAGGTTTTTCAGAACTTCCACAAGCCCGACCACGGAAAATTTCGTCATGTCGAACAAGACCTGTACGCCCCTGCGCGCCAACGCCCTGCCACCCAAAGCGCAAATGTTGAGTTCGGGATTAAGCTCCGAAAGCCTGTCAACCATCCTCGCCGCCTGCTCGTCGCCTGAATGCTCGCCCGCGATGAACAAAACGTCGCACGAGCCGTCCTCGGGCGGCGGAAAAGAAAAAGAGCTCGGGATTTTTGAACTCATTTCTGCAAATTCGGGGCGATTTGGCTTGTGATTTCAAGCGCGATTTCCAAGGCAAGACTGCCCAAATTTACGCCGACTTTCGGCATTTTATGGTTTATCACGCAGTCCGCAAAGCTTTCGAGTTCAGCCTTCAACGGCTCTTGCTTGTCGAAGGGAACTTCGCTGCGTTCTATAGAGCCGTTTTCAACTTTTACCAAATGCCCCGACTGGTTCATAAAGTCAAGCGACATATATGCCCCGGGCTGGAATATCCTGATTTCGCGAAGCTTCTTCGGGCTTACGCGGCTTACGTTTAAATTCGCCATGCAGCCGTTCTTGAATTTTATGCGCGCATTTGCGATGTCTTCGGTGCGGCTTAGAACATTTACGCCGACGGCTTCAACGGACTCCACTTCCGAATTTGCAAGCTTTAAGACAATGCCGATGTCGTGAATCATCAAATCCAACACGACTCCGACTTCCGTACCTCTTATATTAAAAGGCGCAAGGCGGTCCGCTGAAATGAATTTCGGATTCGAGACGTTTTTTTCCATAAATCCCATTACGGGATTAAAATGCTCGATATGACCCACCTGCACGATTAAGTCGTTTTTCTTCGCCTCTTCGATGATTTTTTTTGCGTCCTCCACGGAAGTGCAAATAGGCTTTTCGATAAGCAAATGGCAACCCGACTTCAAGAGGGGAAGCGCGACTTGCGTGTGTTTGTCGGTTGGAACCGCAACGCTCAGGGCATCGGCATTTGAAGCCAGCTCCTCTATCGAACTGAAAACCTTGCAGCCGTATTTGCCCGCAATTTCAGCCGCCCTCTCCGGGCTTGCGTCGTAAATGCCGACAAGTTCGGTCTTTTCAAGTTCGGAGTAAATGCGCGCGTGGTGCTGCCCCAAATAGCCAACGCCGATAACGCCGCAACGAAGCTTTTTTTGATTATTCATATTGTTTGGAATTTTTAACGATGCCGTAAAAAAACACAAGGTTATTTCTATTCGGATTTTTTTCTGTCGCTTTCTTCGGCATCCATTTTCTTTTCAAATTTTTCCATTATGGATTCGTCGCTTTTAAAAACGTTCAGAGGGCGCAGATTTATGGAGACGTCGGGATTGTCGAAATTCCCTCTGACTTCGACTTCCGCAAGGCTTGAAATAGGGTTTACAACGCTCATAATATGCGAAACAAGAGGAGTTTTTACTTCCGAAAACGGAGAAAATATCAAGTTTGCGTTTATTAAATCCTTGCTAAAATCGTACCTCGCCTTGCCGATTATCTTTGCGGCGGAACCCGTGATTTTTATATCGTCAAATGAAATCTGAGCGTCCTCTATTTCAAAAGGAGACTCGGCATACGAAAGCTCGAAACTTCCGACAGGCAAGCGCAAAACCGAAGTAAGGCGCGAAAAAAGCCCGAATATGTTGATTGTCGCAAGCTTGGAATTTTCCAGAAATATCTCCCCCTTGCCCTTAAAACTTTCCAAAAAATCGGAAAAGCCGGAAATATCGACATTGGCATTCAAAACTCCGTATTTTGAATTTTCAAACCCCGCCTCGTCTTCTACGGCGGCTTTCTTTTCATTGGGCGATTTTGAAAGCCCCAAAAGCACGTCCATAAATTTTTGCTGGTTGGCTTTCTCTATGTTTAATTTGGCTGAAAAATAATCCTTGCCGTCCCTTTTCCCGACAAAGACCTCTCCGGCTCCGCGCCCGTTTGCGATGCCGAAATCCATTTCCGACAAATAAATGTCGTCTCCCAAAATGTAGGATTTGAATTTCAAATTTTGCAGCTCAAACTTCCCCGCCCGCGTATTTCCCGCGCATTCATAGTCCAAATTCATTATATCAGGCGCATTTTTTTCGCGGTCCGGATTTTTCATCAAAAGATTTAGGGAAATCTTGGGAGCTTCGTCAAAATCCAGAATTTCCAAACTTTCTTTCACCTTCTCTCCGCCCATTGCGATAAGCTCCTCCCTGTTTAAAGTGGAGCGAGCAAATATGCGGTTTTCGTTGTAGGAATCGAGCTTTTTGGAAAAATAAGCCCAATCCAACGCACCCGTAAGAGTTCTATCGGCATTTCTTACATAAAGGTCGAAAATTGAAATTCTCGCAGGATTTACCCAGACTACAAGGCTTGCCTCGTCGAAAAGAACATTGTTTCGGTATGCGTTTTGAAGGCTCACAAAGCCGTAAACATCCATAAATTCAGGATTTCCCCAAGTCCCGTAAACAACGATGTCGGCGTAGGGGAAGTCCTTTACGAACTTGAAGTCGCCGAACACGTCCTTCCACCACTCTTCCATGAAGTGGTTTATCGCGGACGGGCGAAGCGAACCCGAAATCATAAATTTATAGTCGAAAGTTTTTAAGTTTTGATAAATGTCGGCATCTACAATCCAACCCTCCGTTGAAACCGCCCTTGCGCCGTTTGCCAAAAAATCCCCGCTTTTGGAGTCATAGCAAACATCGCCAGAAAGGCTCTTCGCATCCACGCCGAAAAGCAGGGAGTTTTGTATGTCCAAAAACATTTTGCATTCAACCGAAGGCGTTTTTGTTTCGGCGTCGATTTTAACTTTTGCGCCGCCGTCCAAAAAAATCCCCGAATCGGAAAATCGAAACCAGCCAAGCTCTTCGGCTTCTGGAATAAGCGAACACTTCAAAAGCGGCTCAGGCGAAAAATTTCCGCTTAGCTTTACGTTGAAATCTTCCACACTACCCGTAAACTCGGTGCCAAAACTTCCCCCTCCGATTTTCCAGAATGATTTAAGCCCGTCAAGCGAAGTTCTGAACGTCTTTATATCGGCAAGATTCAAAGCATCTTTCATTATCTCGGCATAGCCTATTTCAGCTCCGTAAACATTAAGGTTTGAAAGAGACGCGTGAATGTTCAAAAGGCGCATTTCATTTAAGTCCAAATTTGCGAACGCCTTGCAAGACTTCGCCAAAACTTCTCCCCCGAAATCCGCGCCCGTTGACAAAATTTCAGCCGAAACCAAATGCCTTCCTCCCTTTTTTTCATAAGACAAGAAAGAAGCGAAGTCGGAAAATTTCAAAGTTCTGCCCGAGACATCGACTGAAAAGCCCGACGAATTTGCCCTCAAAAAGGCTCTCGCCAAGCCGTCTTTTTCAATGTCAAATTCTATGTTTGCCGCGGGAAAATTAAAAGTTTTTAAGTACTGTTTTGAAAAATGCGCCTTCTCGCAAAAATCGTCCCATTGCTTAAAAGAATTTTTGGAAGAACCTTCCCCGCCCGATAAATTTTCAAGCAAAAACTGCTCGGAAACATTGCCGCACAAAGAAACGCAGAGTTTTTCAAAGTAGAAATTTGCGAATGAAATTTTGTAAAAATCCCCGCGCTTGAACGCGTTTAGCGAAAGATTTTCAAAAATCGGGAAATTTGAATTGCCGCCAAAGCCCGAATATATGTCGCACCCCTGCAAGTATAAAGCCCGCAAACCCAAACGCCCCCTCAGAAGCTTTAATATCTCAAAATCAGCCTTCAAATTCTTTGCGGTAAAAAGCGGCTTTTGCGAATTTATAAAAGACACCTTAAATTCCGAAAAATCGAGCCTGCCGTTTAGCGACACTCTTATTTCTTCGGCTTCAATATTTATGCCGAAGTTTTGCGCAAGGCTTAGAATTTGCTCCCTCATCCTTGAGGGCATCGGCATCGACAAATCGAAAAAAAACGATAAAATACACGCCGCAAGCCCCAAAACAAGCGCAGACAAAACAATATTTAAAGCCCTGCGCGCGAATTTAAGAAATCCGCGCAAAAAGACATCGCGTTTGTTGTCGGGACATTCTTCCATCGTTAAAAATGCGGAAAAAAACAGCCAAGCGCATTGAAGCTTCAGTTTTTCACATCCTGATGCTCCAAAGGCTTCGGGGCGGGAGTTTTAAAAATTTCAGGCTCGTTTTTTTCGATTGTAAAAAATGAAAGGGCGTCTATCAAATTTTGGGGTATTTCAAAAACCGATTTCTGCTCAAAACTTGCGCCGTACTGCGTTCTGCCGCCCGCGCGCCCCGAAAAGAGCCAGCTTTTAAGCTCGGTCTTGCTTCCGCCTGTTCCCGCCATCGCGATTTCAGCGGAAAGGCGGTATTTCCAAGCAAAATCCCCGCCACCGATTTTTACGCCGTCTTCCCCGAAAGGAGCATCCAAATATTTCAAAACGACAAATTTTTTGACAGCGTCCAAAATTTTAACGGCAGAACTTCTGTCCGCATCCGGAAGAGAGGAAAGAGCATTTTTCCAACCGCTTCCATCCTGCGCCATCTCAAACAAAACTTTGCCGCCGACTTCGGAAAGAACGACTTTTCGGACTTCCGCCTTTTCCGGCAAGACGCTCAAAATCCTCGATTTGCAACTTAAAATATCGGAAGGAATCCCGCGCAAAACATTCGGAGAAATTCCGTAAACAGAGGGGCTTCCTGCCATCGAAATATACACCATCTCGCTTTCGGAGCTGTTGAAAGGAAGTCCCGCGACAAGCGTTTGCACCGCGCCGTTTGACTGCCTTAGCGATATTTTGAGAGTCGGCGCATCGAAACCGAATCGCTTTGCGTCTTCTCCGCGCGCGTCGGTCACAAACTCGCGCGCCCTAACGGATTTCAACTTTGAGATTATCGAGTTTACGAGGACAAAATCGGCGGGGACGGTTTCCAATGCGCCGCTTGAATTTTTGCCGATGGCGTCCCATTCTCCAATTTTGATTTTTTTCAGTTTTACGGAAGAAGCGGCAGAAGAAATGTCAATTTCGTCCAAGTTGAGTTCGTCGAATTTCAAAAACGCCTTGTCGCGCAAATCCGTCTGGATTTTCCCCAAGTTTTTGAATAAAGAGGCGTCAACCATGAAAACGGTCGGATTTTCATCAAGCCTCGCATAGCGCAAAGTTCCGTTAGGCAGGAGGCTGCCCAAAAACAAAGTCTGCTTGCGGTTTGTCCCCTGCAAAGTTATGGAAGTCGGGAGATTGGCAACGTCAAGCCCCGTGTTTACGGCATTTGGCGGGGCGAAAGAACGCGCAGTCACGCTTTCAAGCATATCCAAAAATGCGTTGACTTCACCCGTATCTGCATGGGCGACAATGGGCGTTTCAAAATTCCACGAGTCGCCGTCCTTGACCAATCCCACCCTTCTCAAATCGGAGCGCAGAGGTATTTTGGAGTCGCCAAGCGGCAAACGGATTGAAAATGAAGATATTTCAAAGCGCGGAATTTCAAAAACATTCTGCCCCCTGAGCAAGTCAATGTCGTTTGACAAATTTTCAGCCAAAGTTTTGTCGGCGACTATTATGCGCCCGCTCGATACGTCCTGCATGTAAACCTTGTCGCCAACGGGAGTATTTTTGCCGATTTTAAGCTCGCGCATATTTTTGCCGTCGCCGTACCTGAAAGTCAGCACGGGATCTTCAAGACCGTAGTCGGCAAGGCTCTGCCCGTGCTTTTTAAGGTCGTCAGCCTCAAAGCTCGTTTCCTTGTCTAAAAATTCAAGCTGGTTGCGTATTCTGCTTAGAGCATAGAAATTTGCCGACCATTCAATGGGAGAAACTATGCGCCAGCGGTTGTTTTCAAATTTCAAAATTCTGGGCTTGTCCAAATTTTTGCCGGTGATTTCAAGATACGAAAAATCGGCAAAACCGCCGCCGTCGCGGATAATGTTAAGCGACGGAGTATGCTCCAAATACCATAGCGAAAGAAGCATCAGAATGTTTGCGGCAAGAAGAATTATCGTTAATTTAAAGCGCATGCTACTGCCTCCTCAAAAGATATGTTAAAAACCCCGCAAGCAAAATGGCGGCGGGCAAAATCAAAAATTTAAGCCCAAGGCTTTTCAGCTCTCCCCTGCTTATGACAAGGGAATACCTGTCAACTTTTCTGGGAGCGATGTTTAGCGAATGGTTTTCATCGAAAAGCCAATTTATCGTATTCATCGCAAGCTTGGAATTTCCGAGAGCGTTAAAGCGGGCGTTTGTTATGAAATTCTCGTCTCCGAAAACAGCAAGTCTGCCGCCGCCAATGTCCAAGCCCAAGTCGGAGCCGCCCTTGCGGGTGGCAATCATCGCCAAAGGCAGAGGGCCTTTTAAATCCGCCGCGTCGTCGTAAACAGGCTTGCCGCCGCGCTTATACGACTTGTCCGCCCAACTCGTATGGTTTGAGCCGATAAGCGGAAACAAGCTTAAATTACCGTCAACAGCCGCGCCCAAGTCTTCCCTTACGGGGCGCGCCGAGCCGAACTGCACGGGCAAACCCAAATCGACAAGATATTTTACGACGGGGTGCGGCTTGGAGGGAAACACCCTTGCGATTATTTCACCCGTGGAAGATTCGTATTCGGCAGAATCCACAATCATCATGTCGTCCGAGCGCAATCCCCATTCAAACAGAATGTCGTCAAGCCCGATAATGGGCCCCATTCCCAAAAACATTACAACCCTGCCGTTATTCTTTGACAAATACTTGCGCACCAAATCCAACTCCCTCGGCAAAAAAGAAGTCTGCGGAGCGGCGATGACAAGCATGTCTGCGTCTTCGGGAATTTTCTTTGAAACATTCAAATCGACCTCGTCAAGCTTGTAGCCCGAAAGGGAAAGAGCGTTTGCAAACTCGCTAAGCCCCGTGTTTGGCTTCAAGCTTTTATAGCTCAGTTCACCGTGCCCCTTTACGAAGTAGATTTTGTTTTCCTTGTCGGAGGAAACAGACAAAATAGCAGAACTTACTGCCTGCTCGCCCTTGAAATTTTTTCGCTTTCCGTCTTCGATGTCATACAAGTCGGAAAGCACGAGTTTTTTGTTTTTATCTTCACACGAAATTATTATGCAGTTTTCAATGTCCCTTCCGAAACGCAGGGCAAGCTCGTCCCCGCGCTTGCGGTTTACTATCGGGTCAACCGCGGCAAATTTCACCTTTCTCTCCCCGCCGACCGACGAAGAGTAGGCGTAAAGTTCCAAAAGCCGCGTAATTTCCTTTAAAATAGCCTTCGACTCCGCATTTGCCGCATGCCCCGAATTTGAATCGACCCTCATTGTAAGATAAATCTCAACGGGCTTTTTTAAGGTTTTCAAGTACGCAACGCTTTCGGGAGAAAGCGAATTTGCCCTATTTTTGGAAAAGTCGTACTTTATGTAATGCCTGCTCGCAATCAAATTAAGCCCGATGAAAAGCGTTGCCGCCAAAAATATTTGCAAGAACAAATTGATGGCGCGAAAAGTGCCGACAACCCTGAAATTCTCAAATTTCTTAGACCTGCGCATATGCTATGAACTCCTGTATTCGGTAATGAGCGACGTGGCTCCGATAAACGCCGCCGCCGCGCTCAAATATAAAAAGAACGGGCGCGTGTCCAAAAGAGAATTGGAAAAATCTTCGAGATGCTTGAAAGACTGCGCGTAGTCGGCAAAAGACTCCGCCCAAACGCTCCAAGCAGTGTCGGAAGGACTTATGTTGACGGCAAGCGCGCTTCCCACAATCGCAATGAACAATATGCAAAAACTCAACATGCCCGCAACCAATGTGCTCCGAGTAAGGGAGCTTGCGAAAATCCCTATCGCGACATACGCGGCGCCACTCACAAAAATGAAAGAATAGCCCGTGGCGATTTTCGACACCGAAAAAATCCTGCCGTCCGCAACCGCCTGCGGCAAAGACATCACTGTAATTATCGGGAAAAACAAAGTTAGAGCCCAGAAAAAGACGTATAACAAATAACACGCCAAAAATTTTGAAAGCACTATTTCAAACGAAGAGACGGGCGCAGTCATCATCGCCTGCAAAGTCCCCATTCTGCGCTCTTCCGCCAAACTGCGCATGGTAAGCATCGGCACCATGAAAAGCACCGGAAGCCAAAACAGCGATAAAAACAGCTCTATCGGCGTTTTGCCGCCCTCCGTCGCGCTGACGTCCCACAGGCTCAAAATGTAAATTCCGCCCATGAGGCACACAAAAAGAAGCGCCGCCGCATACGTTGAAGGGGATATAAAAAGCACCCTTATTTGATATTTTAACAATGCCCAAAATTTTCTCACTTAGCCATCTCCTGATTTTTTGAGCCGAAAATGCCTTCGCGCTTCTCTTCCCAAGAACGCCTCGTTGCCGCCATAAAGATGTCTTCCAATGTCGGCCTTGCCAAATACAGTTCGCGCAATTTCATTTTCTGCGACAGCTCTTTTATTAAAATATCGCCCAAAGGCTCGCGTTTTTTAGTTTTCAAGGCGTAAGTCGCAAATCCTTCGGAATTTTTCGGGGCAACGGTTTCGATTTTAAAGCCGAAACCCAAAGGCTCGAGCGCGGCTTTCATCTCTTCAAAAGTCACGCTTGCCGAAACTTTGTATGTGTCAACAGGCAAAAATTCATTGCGCAGATTTTCGGGAGTTCCGCTTGCCACAACCATGCCCTGGTTGATAATCATCACCCTGTCGCATACAAGCTCGATTTCGGGAAGGATATGGCTGCTTATCACTACCGACATTCTGCCGCGCAGGGAATCTATAAGTTCCCTTATCGCAATAATTTGATGGGGGTCAAGCCCGATTGTAGGCTCGTCCATTATAATGACTTCGGGGTGCCCCAAAAGCGCGTCAGCAATGCCTACACGCTGCTTGAACCCCTTTGACAAATTGCCGATAATCTTGCGCGAAGCCTTGCGCTGCAGCTGGCAGACTTCCATGACTTCGTCAACTTCCCTGCGGATGTCTCCGCCCTTCAAGCCCTTTATCGCCGCGCGAAATTTCAAATATTCCGCGACCCTCACGTCTTCGGGAAGCGGATTGTTTTCAGGCATGTAGCCTATGTGCGTCTGGGCAAGCTTGGGGAAATTGGCAACGCTCACGCCGCAGACATAAGCCCTGCCGCTCGTGGCGGGCATAAGCCCCGAAAGGATGCGCATTGTCGTGCTTTTGCCCGCGCCGTTGGGGCCTAAAAAGCCCAAAATTTCGCCTTTGGCTATTTTAAACGACACATTGTCAATGGCCTTCATCGCGCCGTAACTTTTGCAAAGCCCTTCCGCGACAATGGAATATTCGACATTTTGAGCAACTTCCTGCATATCCAAATAAAAAATAATTGCAAAGAGGCGGAAACTCCCCGATTTTCACAACCGAAAAGCATTCGCCTCCCCCTTCAAAAATAAACAAATAAAGGTTTTGTAAAAAATACAGATTTCAGAAATCCGTACAATCCCCTATGCAGAAGCTTTTTTGGCAATATAATTCTTGACGTCGCCAATGGTGCGCAAAGTTTGGACGTCTTCATTTGAAATAGAAATGCCTGTCGCGTCTTCGACAGCCAAAACGATTTCAACCATTGTAAGTGAATCCAAATTCAAGTCTTGAGCCAAAACCATGTCGTCGGACGGGTTGTCCAAAAGCGGACGCTTTTCAGGCTCCGCGTACCTTGCGATAATGCCCAATATGACGGTGTTGACCTTGGATACGTCGCCTGTTTTGCGAAATTCTACGGCAGCTTCTATCGTTTCTGGGGAACAGCGTTTGAGGGAGTCTCTCAACATTGCTTCGTCTTCCGGAGTGAAATTTGTATTTTCCATATTTAAAAGAATTGCATATTTTTTTTTTGATTTCAACATATTTTATTCAATGAACGCCCTAATTTTTAAAGACCTAAACGAGAGCAAGTTCCTGCCTTTTTCAAGCCCCAAGGCGCATCACATAAAAAACGTCTTAAATCTAAAAACAGGAGACGAAATTTTTGCGGGCATAAAAAATCAAAATCTTTACAAGACAAGGATTTTTGAAACGAAATCGGGCTACGAATTTTCAAGCGACATAACGCCGCTCGAAAACCCCAAGCGCGTAAAAATCACGCTCTGCTCGGCGTTCACGCGTCCGCAAATCGCCAAGCGCATAATGTTCGAGGCATCGTGCTTCGGAATTGAAAAGCTGATTTTCTACCCTGCTCAAAAGGGCGAAAGCGGCTATCTCAAAGCCTCGCTTTACTCTCCCGACGAAGTCGAAGAACAGCTCATAAAGGGGGCAGAACAGGCATGTTCAAGCCTGATACCCGAATTCCATCTTTCCGAAAGCCTGCAAGAAGCCTTGGAGCTATCGTCAAACTGCGACATAAAAATCGCTCCCGACATCTACGAAAGCACGAAAAATCTTTCCGAAATACGCCTGAAAGACAAAAAAGCCGCAGTTGTTTTCGGCGGGGAGCGCGGCTTTTCAAACGACGACCGCGCGCTTTTGAGGGAAAGCGGCTACATTCTCGCATCACTTGGCAAGCGAGTGCTCCGCACCGATTCTGCCGTCATTTCAACGCTTGCGATTTTGAGCGCGTAAGCCTTGTCTTTCGCCACAACGCCCTGCGCCCACAAAAAACGAGTCCACAAAAACGGACAAGCACGCGCCCAAAACTATCGCAATCAAAATCGAACTCGCCCTTATGCAGTTTTCGAGAAATTCGTCCATGTAAATTTGCGACATCGCCCCGTCTGATTCTCGCAAAAATTTTTCGATTGCAAGAAGCGCCTTATAACCGATAAGCCCCGGAACCATCGGAAGAAGTGCGGGAAAAGAAAATACTTCCGCCGCGCAATTCAATATTTTTGCGGCGGCAAGCGACATTACTCCTATCAAAAACGCCCCAAACAAGGTCGCGGAAACAATGTCGCAGTTAAATTGCATAAGCGAAAACCTGAAAGCATGCCCGAACGCAGCAAAAATCCCGCTTATAAAAAGGGCGTGCCGCGGGGGATTGGAAACCGCTCCAAAACCGATGCAGGCAACCGCCGCAAGAAATCCGTCAGCCAATATTTTAAAAATCATAAAAATTCACCCCCGAAAACCGCGAGCGCGGAGGCAAGCCCGCACACGGTGGCAAATACGAGCGTCATTGCATTTCCAAACCTCGAAAGCCCTGCCAAAATATGCCCGTCCAAAATATCGACCGCAGAGTTTAAAAGCGGTATTCCCGGAACAAGAAAAAGACCCCCCGTATATACGGAGATGGTGCCGCCTAAATGAAATAAATTCACGATGCTTGCCGATGTCCCCGAAGCGACAAACGCGGCAACAAAGAAGCATAGCGGAACAGGCGTCTTTTTTGACGCCAAAAACGACCGCGCCTTGAACGCCAAAAGCGTTGCAAAAAAAACCGCAAACATCGAAAGCCCGCCGCCAAAAAGCCCGCAAAAGGCCGCATTGCCCGCCGACACGGCAATGAGAAGCCTATTTCCCGAAATTCTCGAAAGCCTGCGAATGCGTGCCATTTCTGCCTTGCATTCCGTCATCGAAACAGAGCCTTCGCTTATGCGCCGCGACAGCTTTCTAAGCTCGGACATCTCCCGAAAATTAAGAGCACCCGAAGCTACTTTTTTCACCGCCGTCGAAGAATTGCCGGAACTGTCGGCAAGCGTCATTATTATGGTTTTCGGCAAAATTATTATCTGCGGTGCATAACCCCATGCAAAAGAAATCCTTTCGATGTTCCGAAAAATTCTGGCAGTTTGCGACCCGCAACGCATAAGCTCGGACGCAAAATCCATAATTATGCACAAAGCCTCTTCCCTTTCACGCGCCATAGCCTATTTCCTTTTCCCAAAAGCCGCCGCCCCCAAAATGGCGGCAAAAAAAACGCCGTTCCAAACAAGAAAGGCAAAATTGTTTCTGGCAAAGCACCCAAACGCGCTTCCTCCCGAAGGGCAAGAATTTTCCAAGCCGACGCCCATGGAGCCTTCTCCATTGAGCGGTGCAGAAACCAAAACGTGAAGCATTAAAACAAGTGCCGAAGCCTGTAAAAAATTTTTTAACATATTTAATTCCTTTGCTCCCTCCATAATATATTGACACAAAATCAAATCAATATATAAAAAATACAAGTTTAATAAGAAAATCAGATTTTATTTGCCATGCAGGGGAAACAGATAAAATATTTTTTGGAGGCGGCAAAGTTTCTGCATTTTTCAAAAGCCGCAAATTCTCTCGGCATAGCCCAGTCGGCAATAAGCCAGCAGATAATGCTTTTGGAAAACGAGTTGGGATGCAGGCTTTTCGACAGGAGCAACAAATGGAAAGTCTCGCTCACAAGCGCGGGGAAGGCGTTCGCCGAAGGTGCTGAAAAAGCCCAAAGGGAATTCGACAAAGCAAAGCGCGACGCTCTGCGCGCCTCGAAGGGAGAAATCGGGTCTCTTTCAATATTTTCAATTCCGTCGTTTTTCAGCTCGGAAAAATTCTTGTCGGCAATCCGCAAAACAAACAAAAAAATGCCGAAGGTATTTTTGGAAATGCGCAAGCACTCGTCCGCAAACATATTGGAAAGAGTCGGAGAGCAAAAGCTTGACGTCGGCATAATAAGGGCAATCGGCGAGCTTCCGCCGTCTGTCTGCGAAATGACGCTCGGCATGGAAGACATAATGCTTGCGATTCCTTCAAAACACAGTCTTGCAGCAAAGAGCCGAATAAAAATAAAGGACATCATAAACGAAAAATTTATAATGGTTCCCTTCGACGAAAGCCCGTTTTTCTACCGCACGATTGAAAGGGCTTTCATCGAAAAATGCGGCTCTATGCCAGAAATATCGCACGAAATATACAACTTCGACGCCATTTTAAAAATCATACCTGAAACAAATTTTGTCGCGCCGATTCCGTCTCTTTTGAAGAATTCCGCGCCAAAAAACGTGGTCTTGAAAAAAATCTCCGATTTGGAAAAAACAACGCGCTACACCGCGGTATGGCATTCCGAAAATAAGTCGGAAGCCCTCAAAATGTTCTTGAAAATCTTAAAAGACGAATTTTCAACGAAAACAAGCAAATAAAAAAGCCCGCAAAACACAAGCTTGCGGGCTTCCGTAAACATAAAAATACTATTCCGAACGCTTCGCCGCCCAGCTGTTGACGCCGAAAATGAGAGTTTGGTCGTCGCCCGCAAATTCAAGCCCCTTGACAAACTGGTAAGTGTTGTGCTCTTCTTCAACTTGCTCGTTGATAAACCAGTTCATGAGGTCGGCAGTAGCATAATCCTTCTTTTCGTTCGCAAGCTCAAAAATTTTCGTGATTTGCGAAGTTACAAGCTGTTCGTGCGCATACGCCGTTTTAAAGGCGTCAAGCGGAGAATCGTACGAATCCTTTTCGGGCTTCGGAATGGGGGCTGTTTCAAACGGAGCGTCGCGCTCGTTTAAAAAGTTGTAGATTTTCATTGCGTGCGACATCTCTTCTTTTGCCTGAATAGACATCCAGCTTGCAAATCCCTGATACGGAGACCTCTTAAAATACGCGCTCATGCCGAAGTAGATATGCGCGGCATAAAGCTCGTTGTAAAACTGTTCGTTTAAGAGTTTCAATACATCCTGAGGTATTTTCATTTTCTTCCTTTTAGATTACAATTTAAGTTAAACTCAATAGCTTTTGTTATCGACAAAAAATCAAAAATTTCAAACATTTTCGCAAAAAATTTTATTGGGAAGACGCCTGTTTTTTTGCCTTTTTCGACTCCAAATACTTGGCATATCCAAGCTCTGCCATTTTTGATTTCGGCGCAAATTTCCCGTAAAGAGCTTCGACTTTCGCAAAATCTTTGAATTTCAAACGAAAATACGCGCGCAGAGGCTACTTTTTGCGCGAAGATTTCAGCCTGTCGCAAAGGGCAAAAATGTTTGCCAAGACGGTGCCGCTTATCGAGTGGTAAACGCACGCAACCGCAGTCGCAAGCGCAGCTTCGGGCATTGCCCAAAAATGCCTGCAAGCCAAATTCGTGCCAAGCCCCGCATTCTGGCATCCGACTTCTATTGCGAGAGTCCTGCGTCGGGCAATCCCCATTTTTAATACAACTCCCATTAAGTATCCGCTCAAATAACCCAAACCGTTGTGAAGGGCGACAAGAAGAAATATCGCGATTCCGGAAGTCAAAATTTTGTCGGCGCAAAGAGCCGTGACGCCCGCAACTATGAAAGCAAGCCCCAAAACGCTGAATGCGGGCATTATTTGCATTGCATCCATGTACGCTTTTTTCTTCGCGAACAAAAAATTCAAAACCGCGCCCGCAATTACAGGGAAAAGAGTTACAATCAATATGCTTTTGAACATTCCCACTGCGTCGATTTCAATGTTTTCGCCCGAAAGAGCCAACATCAAAAGCGGCGTAAGTATAGGGGAAAGAAGAGTGCTTGCAGTTGTCATTCCAACGCTGAAAGCCACATCCCCGTTTGCGAGATAGCTCATTATGTTACTTGAAACGCCTCCGGGGCATGTCCCGACCAGCAAAAGCCCGATTGCAACTCCCGTGGGCAAATCGAAAAATTTTACCATTGCATAGGCAATCAAAGGCATAAAAGTGTACTGAACGCACGCCCCGATAAAAATATCGAAAGGACGACTGAGCAGTATTTTAAAATCTTGGGCAGATAGCGTCATACCCATCGAAAGCATTATAAATCCCAAAATAAAAGCCTGCGCGTCGCCTCTCACCCACAAAAACAAATTCGGATAAAAGAACGCCAAAACCGCCGCCGCAATAACAAACAATGCGGTTTTACTCGACAGGATTTTGGCTAATCTAAACAAAAACTTCATAAATTCAATTTAAACAGATTTAGCCTCAAAAAAACGAAACGCAAGCCCCAATATCATTATAAAAAAAAGGCTTCCGTTTTCAGGAAGCCCTCTTTGTTTTTTGCAAAAAATTTTTACTTTCTTCTGCGGTACGCCGCAAATGCGAGCGCAAGCGCGCCCAAGATTGCAGCATACGTTGAAGGTTCGGGTATTTCGGAAGTAATTGAAAGCGTCGAACCATTCAAACCGACAGTGTACAAGTTTTCTTTTGCGTCCAAAACAACAAAAGTTGAACCGTTTTCAATTTCAGACAAAACGATGCTTGTACTGTCTCCAAAGATTTCGGAAATATCCACAACACCGTCCAACTCAAAGGTTTCACTGCCAAAATTTACAAATAACTTTTCGAACTTCGTGCCTTCCGCAAGCGCGACTTGGGCGGAAGAATCAACAGAAAGCAAGCCTGTTTCAAATGATTTTTCAAAATTTACCGAACTTGCCATGGAAATTTTTACCGTGTCGAAATTGGATATTTGAGCGGAAACCGCGCCTTCAAAAGTTTCCAACCCATTGCCAAACGCGAGAGTTGAAGAGCCTTTCACGACGCCGTTGCCCATTTCGACTCCGTTTAAAGTCTGCCCCATTCCGCCACCTGAAATGAGAGTTGCGGAAATTGATTTCCCGAGAACCGTCACGGAAGCGTCGCCTTCTGTTATTGCAAGAGAGCCTTTCCCGCCCGCATAAACTCCGCCCACAACATTTGCGTTTTTCAAAATTATGCTGCTTGACCCCTTGATAACAGCGGACTGTTCGACATCATTCAAATAAACGCCGTATCCGCCTCCGTAAACGTCGCCTTTTACTGTAGCTCCATCAATGTTTAAGCTTACATTGCCTTCAATTACAGAACCGCGTTCGCTGCCCGCGTAAACATGCTTTCCCAAAACAGTGTCCGCGCCCGAAATGTTGATGTTTACGTCGCCATAAACATGCGCCGCCAAAGCGACCGCCCTGACATTGCTTGAAATATTCGCACCGTTTCCGATATTCAAAGAAACCGAACCGTAAACATTGCTCACAGGATCGTTGTATGAGCCGAAAGAGCCTACCAAGTTTACGCTACTTACATTGCCTTCAATATTAGCGTTTACCACAACCTTTGAAGCATCAACAACAGATGCAACCGAACCATCGGAAGCGTAATTTACATTTGCTCCGTGAATATCGCCCGTTGACAAAAGATTGCCATTGATAGTTCCTGTTTTAGATACATTAACGGTTGCAACACCTTTAACAACACCATGCGTGCCGCCGACAATGTTGACATTGTTTGCCTTGCCGTTTATATCAATTTTTACATCTCCGCCAACAACAGAATTTCCTCTGCCGCCGCCGACAACAGAATAAACGCTCGCATTTTCTCCAATCAAAACGGAAGCATTGCCTTTTACGACACTCTGTTCTCCAAGGTCTATATAGTGCGATAAAGTTCCCATTTGACCGTCAAATCTGGTATTGGCGCCGTCTCCGCCGCCGTAAATGGTCATGCCCGTAATTGTTCCGCCGTTTACGACTACCGAAGAATTGCCCTCAACGACAGAGCCTGGGCGAGAGCCGCCAAATATGCCCGAACGGTTCAAGTCCGCCCCTGCAAGAGTTCCGCCGTTTATTTCAACGGACGAATTTCCGGTGATTGTGGAAGACGACGAAGAGCCGCCGTAAAGACTGTGAGACCAGCTTCCCGGATTTACCGAGCCGCTGTTGAATTGAAGGAAAGTATCCCCTTCAATTATACTGCCCGAAGTTCCGCCGCCGTAAAGGTAAAGGTCGGGCTTTGAAACAGAAGAAGAGAGATTGAAAGTCCCTTCGTTTATTATGAGGGAAGAACCGCCCGACGTATTGCCTTCTACGGCATACATTGCGTCGGAATATGTTCCCCCTTCAATTATGACAGGCTCCGACGCAAATCCGTAAGAGGCAAACAATGCCGAAGCCACGCTTAAGAATGAATATATTTCGATTTTCTTCATTGATATGTTTTGCTTGTATTGGCGCGCGCGAAACACAAATTTCAAACTGCCGAAAAAACGGTCGTTTATTTTAACGGGATGAACACTGTTTTTCGCATCGCTGGAATTGTTGTTTTTTTATTTTGTTTTATATTTATTTTAAATAACTTGCGTTAAAAACTTCCATTGTTGAAACATTTGTTTCCTAAAACATTGTAAGTTTAAAAAATAAACGACATTTTTTAATATTTTTCGCCCGAAACAGTCAAGTTTTTCTTGCTTGATTTTTAATGTTTTATAAAAAACTCAAACAATCTTCCCTTCTGTAAAATTTTACAACAGGCAATAAAACTACGCTCTACGTCAAAGATTGTGGAATGGATAAAAAAAAGGAGGGCAAAG
>URGP01000021.1 GCA_900547395.1 uncultured Opitutales bacterium
GTGCCGAGACGGCGCGGATTTTGTAAAGCAAAACCAAGCCGCGAGCACAATCCCCCCCGACAAATGCCGGTTCATAAAGCCGTTTAGTAACAATATCGCAAATTTTGACTGCCAGTGCAACAAAGCCAATACCCGTTTACCAAAATGGGAAAATTTTAATTTACAGCAATGACGCCGCCCCGAATTTGAACTTTTCGCGCAATCCGTCAAAATTTTCCAACAACGACGGTCTTTTTAATTCCATACGCAAAAGAATTGAACTGCACCGCCTGAAAAAATTCTCGCAAAACCTCGACGACGACTCGCAATACACCTTGATGTCAAACCATGAGTTTGAAACGCTCTTCCACGCAAAAGACAGGGATAACGAAGTTGAGTTCCGCCTTCTTTTCACCGCCCTTGCGCAAACGCAAATTTTGAAAATAATGAAAGATCAAAACTTCGGATATGGCGATGATTTCTCATTTAAAAAGCGCGGAAAAATAAATTTAATTTCAGCAAAACACTTAGATGACGCACCAATAGACACCAATCCAAAACGTTTCCAAGATTTCGATTTTCACAGGGCAAAAAGAAAATTTAGAGTTCAACGAAAAGTATTTTAAGGATATATATTTCGCATTTGCGCCTCTAATTTCAATCCCGCTCTACCAGCAGACGTGCACACATGAAGACATTTATAATGACAACACAAAGCAACTGTCATTCTGGAAACATGAAGCCATAGCAAACTTTTACGGAGACGGCCATTTCAAACATCCGCAGTGCGTCACACGCTCCATTCTGAAAACAACCACAGTCTCGCGCGAAAACGGAGTAAGCAAAATTTTAGCTTCCGCGCACGGTTTTAGAACACAATCCCGCATTTCATATGTAAAAGTTTTTGGCGGAGACGGCAACTGGCACAATGTTGCAGTGAAATGGGACGAATACCTGCCCATATGCAATTCGTCGCTAATATCATTTGCAGAAAGCGAGGAAATCGAAAAAATTAAAGCCAATAAAAATAACGCACGTTTAAGACGCAATATTTACTCTTGGGTTGAAATAGGTTGATTTTTCGATGCGTAAGATTTCTCCAAGATAAAAACTATATACTCTTTCAAGTCCATACCGCATTCCTTTGCGTAAACTTCCAAAATTTCCACAATCTCTTTTGATATTTTTATCTGTATTTTTTGCGTTTTCAAATTGCGCCTCGTTTACAATCTTTTTTAATTTTAAGCAACAAAAAAGATTAAACCATATTTTATCATAAAATGCAATCGCTTTTTAGTTATTTTATTGTTTTATTTTTAGACTAAAATAATATTTATCATTTTAAAAATGGTTTATTTTCATAAAAAAATCCCGATTTCTCGGGATTTTCTGCAAGGAACGCAATCCTTTGCTAAATAAATATGTAAAGCCTGTCGTTTTTGCGAAGTTTCTGCGGCACTTTCACGGATATTACATCGCCTTTTTTTGCGGATTTCACAGGCACTCCCGCACACAGCATATTTTGCGGCAAAAAGCGCACAAAACCCGTGGCGTCGCCCTCGACCTGCACTTCCTGCCCCTCTTCAACCGAGGAATTGTCGATTGAAATTTTTGCGACGCCGAGTTTTGAAAAATAGTTTAAGACATGCCCCAAAATCGTTTTGCGCTTTGAAGCATGGTTGCCGAACGAAGTCCAATCGTGGATAGGTTTTCCCATATAAAACCCCGACGAAAAGCCGCGGTTAAACACGGAATTTAAGCGGTTTTGCAACTCCCCTTTCAAGGCTTCAAATTTCTCGCCAAAATCAGGCGACTTGCGGTTTGCGAAATAGAAATCGACGGCTTTTCTATATGCGCCGACGGTTTCAAAAACATAGTCCGCGCTTCGGTTTCTGCCTTCGATTTTAAGAGAATTAACGCCCGCTTCAATCAGCTTTTCAATAAACGGCAGAACGCACAAGTCTTTGGGGCTCATCACATAACCCTTGCCGACCAAAAAGCCTTCGTTGTCGCCGCGACCGTCGCTTACAAAATATTCCCTGCGGCACGGCTGCAAGCACTCGCCCCTGTTTGCGCTCTTTCCGCATTGGAAAAGCGACATAAAGCATCTGCCGCTCACCGAAACGCACATCGCCCCATGCGCAAAAACCTCGAAGGTGATTTCTTCCGCGACTTTTTTACCCAGAATTTTTACGAGAGAAGAGCGTATCTTTTTTATGTCTGAAATAGAGCATTCCCTCGCAAGCACGAAACGTTTTATACCGAAATTTTTATGATACAAGGCAATGGCTTCGGCGTTTGAAACACTTGCCTGCGTTGACAAATACACCTCTATTCCAGCTTCGTTTGCGAATTTCAGCGCGGAATAGTCCCAAGCTATGATTGCATCGACGCCAGCTTTTTTTGCGGCGAAAACCGCGCGTTTAAGCTTAGGCATTTCGCTTTGGTAATAAATTGTGTTAAGCGTAAGATATTTGCGGACGCCTGCCAAATCGCATTTTTTGCAGAGCCTACGCATTTGCGGAATGCTGAAATTCTTTGCGCCTGCTCGCATGTTCAAGCCCTCAATTCCGAAATAAACGGCGTCAGCCCCCGCCTTGATTGCCGCGTCCAAACATATCATGTCGCCCACGGGCGACATCACTTCGGGTTTTTTCATCCTCATATTGGCATAACACCCTACTTAAATCGGATTGTCAACATATCTAAACAAAATAAAAATTGAAAAATCCGCAATGTTGTGCAAAAAAAATATATTAAAAACATGGAACTTTCCCAAAACATAAAGCTCGGGCAAATTCAACGTCCTACGCTTAAAATGTACCAGAGCTTGAAAATACTCCAAGCCTCCGCGCTCGATTTGCAAAGTCTCATAAAAAGCGAATTAAACGAAAACCCGATGCTTGAAGAAATAAAGCCCGACTCCGAAACGCTTTCGCTCGACGGGCTGGAAAGCGGAGCGTCAACCCCTGACGCCCAAAAAGCCCACGACTATCTTTTGAATATCCAAACTCAAAGCGAATCGTTCGAGGAGCACCTGCAAAAACAGGCGGCGATGGAAATAAAAGACATTGAAATTCTGCGCGCGTTTTTGTTTTTGCAAAACCATCTCGATGAGCGCGGATTCTTGGAAGCCGACGCATTCGAGTGCGGAACCCGCGAAGGGCTGAAAAAACAAAATCTCGAAAAGGCATTGGAATTCATGCAGTCCTGCGAACCTGCGGGCGTAGGCGCGCGCGACTACCGCGAATGCTTTATGATTCAACTGCGCCAAAAAAGGCAGGAAAATTCTTTGGCCTTCAAAATTTTGGACAAGGCATACGAACTTTTGCAAAAGCGCAAGATAAAGGAAATCGCGCGCATGCTCGGCGCAAGCCCAAGCGAAGTCGAGACTGCAATCTCGCAAATAGCAACGCTTGACTTGGCTCCCGCAAAAAATTTTCAAACAGAAGAAGCCAAGGCGATTTTTGCGGACGTGAAATTTGAAAAAATCGGCGGAAAATGGCAAGCGTCTCTCACTAAGGAATATTTGCCAAAGCTTGCCATAAACGATTCCTACCGCCAAAAAATCGCAAGCGGGGCTATTTCAAAAAAGGAAGACAAGTCCTACATAAAAACAAAGCTGCGCGACGCAAAAAACGTCATAGAGGCAATCGAAAAACGGCAATCCACCCTGTTAAAAATCGCGAATGTCATTCTTGAAACGCAAATAGATTTCTTTGAGCATGGCATAGCCTATTTAAAGCCGCTCACAATGAAGAGCGTTGCGGAAAGCCTCGGACTGCACCACACAACAATAAGCCGCGCCATTGCGGAGAAGTACGCGCAAATTGAAACGAAACTTCTGCCGATGCGCTACTTCTTCTCAACGGGATACGCAAAAGAAAACGGCTTTGTGTCGAACACATCGGTAAAGGACGAAATCAAAAAAATCGTAAAAAGCGAAAATCCGCGCAAACCCTATTCTGATTTGCAAATAGCGGAAATGCTAAACGATTCGGGACTTAACATTGCCCGAAGAACCATCGCAAAATATCGGGAAAGCCTGAATATTCCGCCAAAAAATTTGCGCAAAAAAGAAGCATAAAAAAAGGACGCCAAATTCACGGCGTCCTTTAATTTTTATTTTATGAAATTACTTTCTCCTGCGATATGCCACAAATGCGAGAGCAATCGCGCCGAATATTGCCGCATATGTTGACGGTTCGGGAATTGAAGAACCAAGCGAAGCCACTTTCAAGAACAATGTGCTGTCTTCCCAGAAGAGATTTTCGCCTTCCGCCAAACTCCAAGTTTCGCCCATTTTGTCGGAATTTGCGATTGATATATTTGAAACATCAAAAGGTTCGAGTGTTTCCGTAAGCCTTATGAGAGCAACCACATATGTTTCGCCTGCATCAAAATCGCCATCAACCGAAAAATTTTCCAAATCGAGCGTGATTGTGAAATTATTCACATTTGCCAAATTCTTACCTGTCAAAATTGCGTCAATGGAATTATCCACAATAGTGTCATCAGCAACAAGCGACATTTTAGCAAAATCGACATCCTGCATTATGAAGTTCAAGAAAGAATTGGAGCGGTTTGCCTTAACTTCACCCGTGGAAACAGTCGCGGAACCGTAAATATTGATTGTTGACTGCGTACCAGCAGAGTCTGTCGTATAAATTGCTGCGGATGTCAAATTGCCCTTAATATCCCAAAGCGCAGTACCGTTTTGACCATTGGAATGCGTACCGTTTACAGTAAGAAATGTTCCCGTTTTAAAAGTTGAACCTTTATCAATAAAAACAGTCGCAGTAGAGTTTTTAGAGCCTACACCCTGCAAATGGTTCCAAGTATTTGACGTAATCGTAAAAGTTGAATTACCCGTAATTTTCAAATTCAAGTCGGTATATTGCTCGTTTGCGAAATACGCCATCCAAGTGGTAAAGCTTGTACCGTTTTGCAAAGTAACATTTACAGTGTTGCGGTTATCTTCCGTTGCGGCAGTTGCGTTGGCATTTGATACACCGAAATTCACTCGGTCGGAAACATTTATCGTTGCTCCATCCAATACCATATTTGCAGACTTTAAATCAATTCTGGTAGCTTTGAGATTGCCCAGGCTTGAATCTAATACGGTTGTGGAACCATTTGCGGAATCTAAAAAATACCAAGTATTATTATTTCCAATTCCCGGAACGGAAGTTGCAGGAGTTGTCCCTTCAACATCGGTCGTCCAATTATCAAGATTGGACCAATCAGTATCTGCATTGCCGGTTCTGTAAAAATCAGCGAAAGCAAAGCTTGCAACGCTTGCCATAACAAGTGGTAATATCAGTTTTTTCATATACATATAGGTTAAATAAGTTTTACTGATTTTTAAATTATAAGACTCTCAACAAATTACAAGCATTTTTTCATTTTTTTATTAACTGCCCCATATCCCCTCAAAAAAATACAAATACCGACTTTCAACGAACATAAAAAAACGGGCAAAGTTAAAAAAACCTTGCCCGTTTTCAGAAACAATCAAAATTACTTTCTTCTGCGATATGCCGCAAATGCCAAAGCCAGCGCGCCGAATATCGCCGCGTATGTCGAAGGTTCGGGAACGTATGTCAGAGAAAGAACGAGATTTCCGCCTGCAAAAGAAAGGTTTTCCAATCCGAAATCTTCCCAATCTGCCAAATCCGTGTTATTCTTAAATTCAAAAATACCCGCTATCAATTCTATATTTGAGAAATCAAGAATAGCATTGTTTAGTGTCGCATCGCCAGAAATTGTCATTATAACAAATTCAGCAATATCGCCTTCCGACAAGCCATTGACAGCTCCAAGATTTGCGCCGTCAATTACAAATGGGTTTGAAACAGTAGCGTTAGTTTTGTAAACTGCGAGATTTCTCGTGCTGAACATTGCAGTTGACGCATAGTCTATGTTTGCGCTGTCAAGCACGAACGTAAATTGCGCGGAATCTTTTATGGAAGAAATACCATTGTTTGTGTTTGCAAATTGCGCCCCCGTATGGATTTCAACGATTGCAGAATTACCGGTATATTTATCGCCATCAGCCACATTCATGCCGAGAGAGAAAAGATAATTTGAATCATTTGTATTCATGGCTTTGACGACAGAACCTGCATCTTTGATTATCAAAGTTGCCTTTGCGTTGGCACCGCCCTGCGCCATCTGGAAAGATCTCAAAAGCGCAGAGCCGCCGTTTGAAACTTCAAATTTTGCGGTTGAGTTTGCGGCGTAAGCAAGCTTTATGTCGCTTGAATAACCAGTGCCCGCGGAATTTGCAATCTTGCCATTATTTAAAATCAAGGTTGAATTTGCGCCGCTCGCGCCACCGACATAGAAATTCGTATTGGCAAACCATTTGCCGCCGTCTGAAATTTCCAAAGTGCCGCTGCCCGAATTCATCCATACTTGCGTATTCTTTGCGCCGTTTGCCTGTTGGTAAACACCGCCATTTGTAATTTTAAGATTTGCAGTAGCGGTTGAGTTGTTTGCGACATAGATGTTAAAGTCGGAATTAGTGGCAGTCAAATTAAACGAACCTCCGTCAACCGTGAAGCTTGCCGTTTGATCCGCCTTGTTGCCGATAGCCAAAGTAGATCCCTTTACAACATTGTACGAACCGCCTTCGTTTACCAAAACATTGTTGTTCTGAACTTCAACGCCTGCATTGCTGTTAAATACGCCGCCGTTATTTACAGTCAAGCCGCCATTAATTACAAAAAAGCCGGAATTTGAATTGAATGTTCCGCCGTCATTTAGCGTCAAACCGCCATTTTGCAAATTCGTATATGCAGAATTGATTACGCCGCCGTTTGAAACAGTTATACCCGCGCTCGAATCCGCGTTTCTGCCGACATAAATTGTGCCTGTGGAATTCCAAACTGAATTTTCACCCGAAACATTGATTTTAACATCGCTCTTAGAGTTATTCCCCATGTTGATGTTGCCTGTGGTGGTCATCAAACCGCCATCTGAAACATTGATTTCAGAATGCGTGGTAATGCCCCTGTTGCTTGGCTGGTTTCCCAAATTCATGTTGGCGACAGAAAATTCTCCGCCCGCAACATTTACGGAAAACTTTTGGGTATCAGCATTATTGTTGCCCCTGTCCCAAGTGGTCAAAGTTCCAACGTTTTCAATCTTCGCGCCCGTATAAATATTGATGACGGTGTCTTCCCCGCGATAGTTTGCAATGTTGAAAGTTCCCGTACCTTCCTTTGTCGTCAAAATTGAACCATTGTAAAGGTTAAGCGTGGTTTTTGCGCCCATAGAATCGCTGTCGCCGAAACGGAATTCCTTGCCCGCGAGCACATAAATCGTGCCGTAATTTTCAATGGAGTTCTCAACAGGACCACTACCTGTACCCCACTTAAAGGCGTCATTTGCAGTAAAATCCAAAACTGCACCTTCTTCGATTTTCAAGTTGTAGTTAGTTCTGTTATCGCCGTTTAGTTCGAGAGTCGCGCCCGACTGGATCAGGGTATTGCCTTGAAGGGCAGACTGGGAAGCGTCCGCCGAAATTACTTTATCGTATGTAATTTCTTGCGCAAACATTGCAGAGGACGCAAGAAGTATGGTTAATGGAGTGATATATTTCATTTTGCAAGCTAATTTATATGGATATATTTAAAATAGAAAAATAAAAATTTTTATAACAGGTATATCAAAAGCTGACGAAATTCAAGCATTTTTTTAATTTTTTTGCAAATATTTCAAATCCACAACAACTTGTAAAAATTGCCAATATGTAAAAAGACGAAAAAAACGCCGAAAATCATAAGAATTTTCGGCATTTTGAAAAAATTTTCCGCTTGGCTATTTGATGTCGTCTTTTGTGATGACGACCTTTTTTTGCGGATTGTCGGGCAATCTGTACATTATGTCAAGCATCACGCCCTCCATAATCGAACGCAAAGCCCTCGCGCCCGTGCCGAGCGCAATCGCCTTGTCGGCAATGGCGGCAACCGCTTCATCGGTAAATTCAAGCTCGACACCGTCAAAGGCGAAAAGCTTGCCAAACTGGCGCACCAAAGAATTTTTGGTTTTCGTCAATATATTTATCAAATCGTCGCGCGAAAGTTGGTTCAAGACACTTACCATCGGAAGCCTGCCGATAAATTCGGGAATGAAGCCGAACTGCGTCAAGTCTTCTGGCTGAACGTTTTTTAAAACGTCGCGCCCGCTGTCGGAATCGGAAACACTTTCGTTAAAGCCCAAGACCTTGTTTGCGGAGCGTCTTTCCACAATTTTATCCAGCCCCACAAACGCCCCGCCGCAAATAAAGAGAATGTTGCGGGTATCAACGCGGATATACTCTTGGTCGGGGTGCTTCCTGCCGCCCTTTGGCGGAATGTTGCAAACAGTGCCTTCCAAAATCTTCAAAAGTGCCTGCTGGACGCCCTCTCCGCCGACATCGCGGGTAATGGAAACATTTTGGGTTTTTCTGCCGATTTTATCGATTTCGTCAATGTAGATAATGCCGCACTGCGCTTTTTCCACGTTAAAATCCGCCGCGCGCAACAAATTCAAAACGATATTTTCGACGTCTTCGCCGACATAGCCCGCCTCGGTGAGCGTAGTTGCGTCTCCTATCGCGAAAGGGACGTCGAGCATTTGGGCAAGAGTGCGGGCAAGGAAAGTCTTGCCGCTCCCCGTAGGGCCTATCAGCAAAATATTGCTCTTTTCCACATCCACGTCCTTGAATTTTTCAAGGAGCTCGTTCGGCTCTCCGCCTTCAATCTTAGACTTCAAGCGTTTGTAGTGGTTGTAAACCGCAACGCTCAAAACTTTCTTGGCGTCGTCTTGCCCGATTATGTACTCGTCCAAAGCCCTCTTTATTTCGGAGGGGCTTTTCAGATTGAAATTCAACATCTGTTTCTGCTCTTCGCGCTTGGACTGCTTCATGTACACTTCAAGCATATTATGAAGTGCCTCTACGCACGAGGGACATATCAAAGACCCGTCCTTGCCTGAAAAGAAGTTCGATACTTCGCTTCTTCCCCTGCCGCAGAAACTGCACCTTGGCTCGTTTTCCTTGTCCATGTTTATGAGCGCGGCTTGGCTTCTATAACCTTGTCAACAATGCCGTAATTCAGGGCGTCCGTAGCCGACATAAAGAAATCGCGGTCGGAGTCTTTTTCGATTTGTTCGACAGACTTGCCGGTGTTGCGCGCAAGAATTTCATTCAAGGTTTTGCGCCAGCGCAGAATTTCATTTGCCGCAATCGTGATGTCGGAAGTCTGACCTCCCGCACCGCCCCTCGGCTGATGAATCATTACGCGCGAATTAGGCAGAGCATACCTCTTGCCCTTCGCCCCCGCCGAAAGCAAAACCGTCGCCATACTCGCCGCTTGACCTACGCAGTAAGTTACGACATCGCACTGCAAGAAGTTCATCGTGTCGTAAATTGCCATTCCCGCAGTGATGGAACCGCCGGGGCTGTTGATGTAAAGATGGACGTCTTTTTTTGAGTCCTCCATTTGCAAGAACAGCATCTGCGCCACAACCGCATTGGCGACATAGTCGTCAATGGGAGTGCCGATGAATATAATTCTATCCTTCAACAGGCGCGAATAAATATCCCAAGTGCGCTCGGTTCTGCCGTCGCGCTCGAAAACGTATGGTATGTTATAATAACTCATGTCTTTTGAGATTTTCTATTCGGCAAAAAATCGCTTTTGAAAAGCTATTTCTTTTCAACGATTTTAACTTCCGCTTTTTCAGCTATGAAATTGATTGCCTTCTGCAAGAGAGCGTCGGAGCGCATTCTGTTTATGCGCGCCTGATCCTTTTTGAGCTGCTTTATAAGCTCTTCGGGACGCGTACGGGTGCGCACGGATTCCTGCCAGAGCATGCGCTGCATGTCTTCGTTATCAACCTTCAAGCTGTTTGCAACCGCAACCCTGTTTAAGAAAATGCGCATTTTGGCGCGGGGTTCCGCTTCTTTTGTGGCGTTTTCAAAAAGGCTTTCCTTGTTCTTTTCCAAGTCTTCCTTCGTCGCGCCGGAGGACATGAAGTGCATCATCATTTCCTGCAAAACCGACTGGCGTTCTTCTTCAAGAGCCGATTCGGGGAGCGGGAAATCGATACCTTCCATGAGCTTGTCAACCGCGTACTGGCGTTTTAAAACTTCGTTGTGCTGGGTCTTTTCAGCAGTGATGTCCTTTGCAAGGCGCGCGCGGAAATCAGCTTCCGTCTTGTCGCCCATATCCTTCAAAAACGCTTCGTCAACTTCTGGAAGCTTCTTTTCGCGGATTTCGTTAAGTTCGAGTTCGTAAACCGCAGTTTTGCCCGCCAAAGCGGCTTCCGGGAAGTCCGCCGCGAAAATTTCTTCGACATTCTTCTTTTCGCCGACTTTCATTCCGACAACGCCTTCGATTATGGAGCGAACGCCGGGAACGTCGGTATTGCCCGCTTCTTCCCAAGTGCCCTTTTGCTTTCCGTACATGGCGGGCTTTTCAACAAGCTCGTCAATGCTTTTGCCGTCGATTTTTCCTTCGTAGGAAACTTGCACGAAATCGCCCTTTTGAGCCGCGCGGTCTTCGATTTTGTTATACTGAGCGCGCTGATTGCGATAGAAATCAACCGTCTTTTGGATTTCGTCTTCGGTGGCTTCAACAGGTGAAAGTTCGACTTCGGTCTTGTAGTCTTCGGGAAGCTTTACTTCCGGATAGATGTCGGCAGTGAAAGTCAACGCCGCGCCTTCCGAAGATTCGATGTCGTTGTTTTGCAAATCGACAACAGCGAACAAGTCAAATTCTTTAATGCCGTTCAACGCTTCCACAGCCTTGTTTGTTACAACGCGTTCGAGCTGCGCCTTAATGTCGCCGGAAAAACGCTTTAAAACCATGTCTTTTGGAGCCTTGCCCGCCCTAAAACCGGGGATTTTAGCACATTGAACAAATTCCGCAACCACGCCTTCTTTTTCTTTTGCAACTTCCGACGAGTCAAAAGAAACCACAATTTTACGCCTTGTATCGTTAATTTTTTCGATATTTGTTTTCATAATAAAAGTTCTCTACTGTAATAAATAAGAGGGAAATGTTAGGGCTATTGGGTATGTTGTCAACTTTTAAAGAAAGCAAAAGACACACAAAAGAAAAGAAATTTAAAAAAAATATTTAAAAAGCCTTGACATATCTCCGAAAAAATAATCTTATTTGTACTTTAAATTTTGCCTGGATGGCGGAATTGGCAGACGCAACGGACTCAAAATCCGTCGAGTTTTGGCTCATGTGGGTTCGACCCCCACTCCAGGTATTAAAAACGGAACAGAAATACAAATTTTTCAAATTTTAAATTATACCGTTAACGCATCCGTAATAGGATGCTTTTTTTATTTCTTCACCCTCCATCTTGGTTTTCATGTAAACTTGCGGGCGTCAAGCCGCCGATGCCTTGTAAAATGAAAGAACATCGCGCGTTTATTTCCGTTTTTAATTCGTATCGAAGCAAATCACCTATCAACTAATCCTATTTTGCTTCCAAAAGCTTTCATCGCAGTGTCAGAGAAAAAATGGTGTTTTTATAGAGAAACGTAAAGCTGCCTATCTTGTGTGCATTCGCAGGAGATTTTTTTGCGAATTTTGAAAATTTTTAAAACTTCAAGAATGCGACAGCGACAACTTCATCTAGCTTTGTATGATTTGACAATTAACGACTTAGGAAAATTTCTAAGTCGTTTTTGTGTTTTTTCGCTAAAAATTTAAATTTCATAAGTTGTTGATAATTGCCCATATTTCCCGGCTTTTTACAAAAAATCACTGCCTGTCTTTATCTATGAAATTTCGGTAGGCAAGCCATTTTATGAGCATATCGGTCCAGCCGTCGATTGGTATTCCGCGCATGTTTATGACGCTGAATGCGTGCCCGCCCTTTGAGAAGAAATGAACATCGAGAGGAACTTTCTTTTCGTAAAGCTGCATGAGATAAGAGAGCGAACTTGCCATCGGGACGCGGTCGTCCTGCGCGTGCACCACAAATGACGGCGGAGTGTCTTCGCGGACAATCATTTCATCCGAGGGATTGTAAGTAGAGCCCTTGTTCAAAAGATGCGGATAAATAAGGCATGCGATGTCGGGGCGTGCGAACTGGCTGTCGATTTTATCAATCGGCTCGTACAATTTTTTGTCGAAATTGCAAGACATCCACGCCGTCAAATTTCCGCCTGCGGAAAAGCCTATCATGCCCACCCTTTTCGGGTCTATCCCGAATTTCTTCGCGTTGTGGCGGATATATTTGATTGCCCTTTGGGCGTCCATGTTTATCGGGTCGCGCTCGTTCATTTTGTATGGGACGCGGTACTTCAAAACAAATGCCTTTATGCCGAGGCTGTTAAAAAATCTGGCAACTCTCAAGCCCTCGTTTGAATACTGCAAGCTAAGATAAGCTCCTCCGGGGCAAACCAGCATTGCGGGAGCGTTTTTCGCGCCCTCGACATCGTAAAACTGGATTTGCGGCTTTGAGACGTTTTCGATGACAAAGCCCTTGCGTTGGTTATTTTTGGCAAATTCGCCCTTCATTACTTCCGCACCCTTCGCGCTTACCTTGCCGGGCATTTTGCCTGATTTCCAAATGTCGATGAAAGGCGCGGTGTCAAAATCGGACAAATCCGCGCGGTTTTCAATTTCCTTGTTTATGTTTGCGAAAGAGCAAAGTCCGCAAAAAAACAAAAGCAAAAAACATATTCTTTTCATTATTCGATTAAAAAATTTCGCAAAAAATCTTGCAATATCAAAATGGCGACAAAGCGTTTTTGCAGAAATCAAGACAAAAACACCCGCAAGTTTTATGCTTGCGGGCGTTTGCAAAACATTCAACGGAATGCCTATCTCTGGGCGAGATACTTGTACTTTGCCCAGCGGGCGTCAACAAATTCCTGCGCGAACTTCGCGAGCTCTTCCGCCCTTGCAGGGTTGGAAGCCATCAACTGCTTGAAGCGGTTTTCGTTCTTCATGTGTTCGATTACAGGAAGTTTCGGATCCGCGCTGTCGAGCTTGAAGGGATTTTCGCCCTTTGCAATCTTGCGCGGGTCGTAGCGGTACAAAGGCCAGTAGCCCGAGTCAACCGCAATCTTCTGGTGTTCCGCGCCGCTTGAAAGGTTGAAGCCGTGCGATATGCAGTGAGAGTACGCAATAACCAAAGATGCTCCCTTGTAGCTTTCGGCTTCGCGCATTGCCTGAACAACCTGCGTATCCTTTGCGCCCATCGAAACCTGCGCAACGTAAATGTTGCCATAGTCGATTGCAAGCATGCCGATGTCTTTCTTGGGGGTTGACTTGCCCTTTGTGGCAAACTTTGCAACCGCGCCTATCGGAGTTGATTTCGACATCTGACCGCCCGTGTTGGAGTAAACTTCGGTGTCGAGAATGAGAACATTTATGTTTCTGCCGCTTGCCAAAACGTGGTCGAGACCGCCGTAGCCGATATCGTAAGACCAGCCGTCGCCGCCGATAATCCAGACAGCCTTTTCAACGAGGTCGTCTGCGAGAGGCAAGAGAGCCTTGGCTTCAAAGCTTGTGTCGTTTGCAATCTTGGCTTTCAAAGCCGCAACCCTTTCGCGCTGAGCCGCGATGCCCGCGTCGCTTGACTGGTCGGCTTCGAGAATCGACTTTACCAAGTCTTCGCCGACAGTTGAAGAGAGCTTTACCAAAAGTTCCTTTGCCATCTTTTCCTTGGCGTCCAAAGAAATACGGTAGCCCAAACCGAATTCCGCATTGTCTTCAAAGAGGGAGTTTGCCCAAGCAGGGCCCCTGCCGTCTTTGTTTACTGCATACGGAGTCGTGGGAAGATTGCCGCCGTAAATCGAAGAGCAACCCGTTGCGTTCGCAATCAAAAGCCTGTCGCCAAAAAGCTGGGTGAGCATTTTGATGTACGGAGTTTCGCCGCAACCTGCGCACGCGCCGGAGAACTCAAACAAGGGCTGGCGGAACTGCACATCCTTTACGGTGTCGGAAAGTTTCAGCGGGTCGGGATTCGGCAAATTCAAGAAGAACTCGAAATTGTCGTGTTCCTTTTCGCGGATAGGTTCTTGCGCGGTCATATTCAACGCCTTTACGCCTTCTTCCGTACGGCTCTTTGCGGGGCATACAGATACGCACAAGCCGCAGCCCGTGCAGTCTTCTGCCGCAACCTGAATGGTGAAAGAGCAATTCGGATTGTCCTTGCTGCGGAAGGGAACGCTCTTGAAAGTTTCGGGAGCGTCCTTCAAAAGTTCCGTCGGATAGAACTTTGCGCGGATTGCCGCATGAGGGCAGATTGTCGAGCATTTTGCGCACTGTATGCAAAGTTCGGGCTTCCAAGCGGGAACTTCGATTGCGATGTTGCGCTTTTCCCACTTTGTGGTTGCGGAAGGCCATACACCGTCAACAGGCATTGCCGAAACGGGCAGAGAGTCGCCCTTGTCGCTCATCATAATCGCCGTCACGCGCTTTACAAAATCTGGAGCTTCGTCCGAAACTGCCTTCGGGAAACCTCTCTGAGAAGATACCGCAGACGGGACTTTCACTTCGTGGAGGTTTGCAACGGAAGCGTCGATTGCCTTGAAGTTCTTTTCAACGACAGCCTGACCCTTCTTCATGTAAGTCTTTTCAGCGTAAGCCTTGATTTTTGCGATGGCTTCTTCGCGCGGCAACACGCCCGAAATTGCAAAGTAGCATGTCTGCATGATGGTGTTGATTCTGCCGCCCATGCCCGTTTCCTTTGCAACCTTGTATGCGTCGATTACATAGAATTTAAGCTTCTTTGCGATAATCTTTTCCTGAACGTCGCGGTTTAGATAGTTCCAAACTTCGTCCGCGCCGTGGATGGAGTTCAAAAGGAATACGCCGCCGTCAGCCGCCCTGTCAAGAATGTCGTACTTGTCCATGAACGAGAACTGGTGGCATGCAACAAACTGCGCGTTTTTAATGAGGTACGGAGCCTTGATTTCTTCGGGGCCGAAACGCAAGTGCGAAACCGTGATGCCGCCCGACTTCTTGGAGTCGTAAACGAAGTACGCCTGCGCGTAGTTGTCGGTGGCGTTGCCGATAATCTTGATTGAATTCTTGTTTGCGCCGACCGTGCCGTCCGAACCCAAGCCGAAGAATACGGCGCGCAAAACCTTGTCGCTTTCAAGGTCAAAAGATTCGTCGTAAGAAATGGAATTGTTTGTTACATCGTCAACGATGCCGACAGAGAAATGGTTTTTCGGCTTTGCGCTCTGGGCGTTTTCAAAGATGCCCTTAACCATTGCGGGAGTAAATTCCTTAGAGCCCAAACCGTAGCGGCCGCCCAAGAGAACGGGATCGATTTTGATAAGCCCTGAATTTCTGCCTTCGACGATGGAAGTTGCAATGTCCTGGTAAAGGGGTTCCGCCAAAGAGCCGGGTTCTTTTGTCCTGTCCAAAACGGTGATTGTCTTGACGGTTGAGGGAAGCTCCTTCAAGAGGCGTTCCGCGTCAAATGGCATAAAGAGGCGCACTTTCAACGCGCCGTATTTGCCGCCCTTGGAATTCAAGTATGCAACTGTTTCTTCAATGGTTTGAATGCCAGAACCCATTGCAACGATTACATGTTCGGCATCGGGCGCGCCGACATATTCATACAAACGGTACTGGCGACCCGTCAATTTCGCGAACTTGTCCATGTTAGCTTGGACGATGTCAATGCAGTTTTTGTAGAAAATGTTGCGGGCTTCCTGACCTTGGAAATAGACGTCGGGATTTTGCGCAGTGCCCTTGATGAACGGATGTTCGGGGCTGAGAGCGCGGGAACGGAATTCGACGACTTTTTCATAGGGAACCATTTCCTTCAAGATTTCATCGGTTACGAATTCGTAGGTGTTGATTTCGTGCGAAGTGCGGAAACCGTCAAAGAAGTGCAAGAAGGGAACGCGCGATTCCAAAGTGGAAGCGTGCGCGATTACCGCAAAGTCGTGGGCTTCCTGCGCCGAATTTGAGCAGAGCATCGCAAACCCCGTCTGGCGGCACGCCATTACGTCAGCCTGGTCGCCAAAAATCGACAAGCCGTGGAAAGCGAGCGCGCGGGCGGAAACGTGGAGAACGAAAGGCGTCAATTCGCCCGCGATTTTGTACATGTTCGGAATCATCAAAAGCAAACCCTGCGATGCCGTAAAAGAGGTCATCAAAGTGCCTGTTGCCAATGCGCCGTGGACTGCGCCTGCAACGCCGCCTTCGCTTTGAAGCTGTGAAATTTCCGGAGTGGCGTCCCAAATGTTTTTCTTGCCCTTTACCGCCCATTCTTCGCAGGATTCCGCCATCGGAGAAGACGGTGTAATCGGGTAAATGGCGATGGTTTCGCTCAATCTGAATGCCACTGAAGCCACTGCTTCATTTGCGTCCGTAATACACTTATTTTTCATATGTTTTTTATATTTGATTAGTATTTGAAATATTCCCTCCCAAAGAGGGTAAAAACGCGAATAAAATCGCATTGCCGTTTCGAGAAAAAACAATGCGACATTATTCTATGATGCCATTAAAGCTACGCCTCATAAAAAATCTCGTCAACCAAAAAATCAACAAATGAGCTTCATAAAAGACGCAAAAAATCGGAACAAATACGCCCGTTTCAAAAAGCAAAAAAAGCGGAAGCTTCAAAAAGAAACTTCCGCAAAAAAATCAACTTTTAGCAAAAACCTTGAATTTACTTTCCGCCGTTTTTTCTTCCGCGGAAAAACGCAAGGGCAAATGCCAAAATTCCGAAAGCCGCCGCACAAGCCGAAGGCTCGGGAACGTAAGTCAAAGTCAAAATAAAGTTTTCGCCGTCGTGGGAAAGATTGTCGTAGCCGAAATTCTGCCACGAGTCCAAATTTTCGTTGTGAGAAATGAGAAAGAGCGATTCTTTTATTTCGTCGCTCAAATCCAAGAAATCGACTTCAACGTCGTTAAAAAGCAAAGTTTGAACCGACATCAGAATAAATGCAACTTCCTGCCCTTCCGTGTAATTGTCATTCGCCTTCAATTTAGAGCCGTCAATAACAAACGGAGAAGAAGTATCCGTATCCGACTTTACGACGTTCAAAACGGGAGAGCGGAACATAGCAATTGAATTTTCCTCCGCATAGCCTGCATTGTCGGAATCAAGCACAAACTTAATCTGCCCCGATTCGTAAAGGTTGACGGTGTTCTGGTTGTTCCTAAATTGTGCGCCCGTATGGATTTCAATAAGCGCGGAGTTTGTCGTATTTCCGTTTACGCCGATTTTGCAAAAATAGTTGGCGTCGTTTACAAGGCTTACTTGAAACAGCGTGCCTTGGTCTTTCACAACCAATGACGAACTTGCGTTATTGCCGCCCTGCGACATATAAAATGCCCTTATCCTGACTTCGGAGCCGTTTGCAATATTTGCAGCAGCCTTTGCACCCGATGCTGTCGCCATATTGATATCTCCCGAATATGACGTTCCGCCCGTCGCGCCGCCGATTTTTCCGTTATCCATAATCAAGTTTGCAACCGAATCGCCCCTGTCGCCCATGGTGAAATTGCCGCCCATGTAAACCGCGCCGCCCGAAAGGATTTCGAGATTTCCGATGCCGTGCCTTCCTATGTTAAACTGGATGTTTTTTGTGCCGCTTTGCTGTTGCAAAACACCGCCGTTTTGGACTCTGACCGTTGCAACGCAGTCCGCCGGTCCCGTATCGCCTACAAAGAAATGCAAATCGCCTGAGGTCTTATTTGAAAGAAAAGTTCCACCATCTATATTTAACAGCGCATTTGAAGTAATCCCTTTTCCCAAATAAATAGTTCCGTTAGAAACCGTCATGTCTCCATACACATTCAATTCGGCGTTGGAATTGCTGCCGGAGGCAAGATAGAGGTTAGATATGTTGTCAATCGAAAGCTTGCCGCCGCTATTTACATTAACCACGGCATTTGAATTTGCCCCTTGCCCGATGGTAAAATCGCCCGCGTAGGCAGTTTGAAATTCGCCCGAAATATCTATCTGCCCCGTTGAATTCGCTTGGCGGGCAACCTGTATGAAAGTGTTTGAAGTAGCAGTGTTTTCGCCGTTAAAAACAACTTTTGCGCCGCTTTCCACCTTCAAAAGCCCCTTCGTGTCCGCTTCGGTCGCGTTGCCTACCAAAAGGCTGCCGACAGTGAGAGTCCCGGCAGTCTGCGTCCAAGAGGCACCGCCCTGCGGATATGAAATTTCGAGTTCACCCAAAGACATGTCGGCATTGTTTTCAACTTCTATGCCGTATCTAAGCTGAATGTTGTCGGCAGAAGACGGAGTATTTTCACCCAATATGTCGGCAAGAGTTTGAGAGGCGTTGTCGTTATAATAAGTCGCGCCAAAAAGCGACGCGGCGGCGGCACAAACGATTGAGGAAAGTATTATAGTTTTCATAAGCCAAATATAAAAAACGAAATTTTACATTGTCAAGTTCTTTAACATAAAGATTGGCGGCATTTTGAAAAAATACTATTGAAAAACAGCGGTTTTAATTGCATTTTATCTCTATAAGAAAATGGAAAATCAATCTTTGCAAAAAAAAGTCGTTTTAACTTGCGCCCAACCGACGGGCAAACTGCACTTGGGCAACTACATAGGCGCGGTTCGCCAATGGGTTAAAATGCAGGAAGATTACGAATGCTATTTCGGCATAGTCGATATGCACGCAATCACAATGCCATATGTTCCCGCGGAACTTCGCAAAAATACATATATGTGCGCGGCGCAGTATTTGGCATGCGGGCTTGATCCCGACAAGTGCAGCATGTTCATTCAAAGCAACGTGCGCGGACATGCGGAACTCACCTGGATATTGGCATGCCTTTGCCCCATCGGTCAGCTCGAAAGAATGACGCAGTTTAAAGACAAGGCGCGAAAGCTATCCGAGGGCGCAGGCGGAGTTTCGATAGGTTCTGGGCTTCTGTTCTATCCCGTTTTGATGGCGGCAGACATATTGATATACAACGCCGACTTGGTTCCCGTAGGCGAAGACCAAAAACAGCACATGGAACTTGCAAGAGACTTGGCGCAAAAGTTCAACAACACATATTCGCCGACATTCAACCTGCCCGAAGCCTACATACCCAAAACGGGCGCAAGAATAATGTCTCTTCAAAATCCCGACGCAAAGATGTCGAAATCCGACAAAAACGCGCTCGGCTCCCTCTATATGATAGATACTCCCGATGTGCTGCGCAAAAAAATCATGAGCGCGGTGACAGACAGCGGAAGCGAAGTAAAATTCGCCGAAGAAAAGAGCGGCATATCCAATTTAATCAGCATAATGAGTTCCGTCACCGACAAGTCTGTCTCCGACATTGAAAGCGAATTTGCAGGCAAACAGTACGGCGCATTCAAAAAAGCGGTGGCAGATGCAGTCATCGCCAAGTTCGACCCGATACGCATTAAGTACGAAGAGCTTATGAACGATAAGGCATATTTGGAAAGTGTGCTAAAACGCGGAGCCGCCGCCGCCCAGCGCAGAGCCGACAAAATGATGTCGAAAGTATATCGCAAGGCGGGCTACGTTGACGCAATTTCATCAAAGTAAAAAAGGAAACACCACCATGCAAAAGAAATTTTCGATGTTCCCCATTTTCGCGGCAGACGCTCTAATGTTTCTGGCGGTTTTTTTAATCGCCTTGCCCAACATATTCTTGAAAGAGCCTCTCGAAGCGGGACAGACTTTTGCATTGGCGGCGGTCGTCTTAATCGCGATGTTCATGGTTTTGGTTCCCATCGTTTTAAGCGCGCGCAAAAGAAATTCCGAAGACGTGGATTTAAAATCCGCAAAGGAAATTCGGCAAATATTCGCTGATTTGCGCACTCTGCGCGACGCACTGATGGAGCAGATTAAAAAAATCGACATCGCGGGAGAGGAAATAGAAAGGCTCGACGCCCTGTCGAAATCTCTCGAAGCGGAACTTGCCGAATTAAAAGAAAGCGGCGAGTTGAAATTCGAGGAAGAGTTGAAAAGCTTAAACTTGTCAATATCCGCGCTCAAAAGCGATTTTGCAAATATTGCGCAAAAATCAAATTGTTCGGAAGAAATCGAACTTTTAAGAGGTAAAATCGAAACGCTGTCGGAAAAATCGGAAGGCAAATTTCAGATTCTGGACGACATTTGCGAACAACTCCAAAACATAGCGGACAGTTTCGCGGAAGAAACAAAAGAGCTTGAAGAAACAAGCGAAGAAAGTTCTTCTGAAGGAAATCAAGAAAAAACAGAAGAAGTAGAGCAACCGGAAGAGCCAAACAAAGAAACGGCGGAAGAAGAACAAGAATTGCAAGTTGCCGATGAAAAATCAGGCAGTTTTGACGACGAAGACTTCGGCAAAGACGATAATCTCGAAGAAGAAATGGAAGACCCCGAAGACGAAGAGCCGATTTCAGAAGACTATGAAACTCCGAAAAGCGAGGCGAAAGGCAACCCCAAATGGGCGGGAATGCTCGACAAGGCTTTCCAAAACTCGCAGTCATTTTCAACGCGCGAAACAGTATCGCGCTTCATAGAAAAAAACAGGCAGGGCGACGCCCCCGAAGAGTCAAACGGCGTTGAAGTTCCGCTTGAAAAGCAGAATGCTTCCGACACCGCCTCTTCTATCTCAATGGAAGACCTGGAAAAGACTGAAACTTATAGTGAAATAAGCGAAGGCGTAAGCAAATACGAAGAAAAAATCGCCCGCGAAGACACGCTTTTCCCCGAAGAAGAACTCCCGCAAGCGCATAAGCCGCGGCAAATCAAAAGCGGAGACACAGCGGTGGTTGTAAACGCCTTTTTGGGCATTGGCAACACCCCATGCATTCGCGGAAACGGCGCGGGTCTAAGCCAAGAAAAAGGAACTGCGATGGACTTGCTTGAAATAGGCAAATATCAATGGAAGTGCGAGGGCATCATCTCAGAACCCGTGAAAATTTCGATATGGCTAAACGATGAAATCCCGTCGAACCTCGGGGAGCTTACCCTGAACCCCAACGAAACTTTGGACATTGACCCGACTTTTGAATAAAAATGTTAAGTGTTAGAATCATTCCGTGCCTCGACGTGCATGCAGGCAGAGTAGTAAAAGGCGTAAATTTCGTAAACTTGATTGACGCGGGGGATCCCGTGGAGCAGGCGAAAGCCTATGAAGCGCAAGGCGCGGACGAGCTTGTTTTTTTGGACATCACAGCCTCAAGCGACGGCAGAGCGATTATGAGGGACGTTGTGGAGCGAACCGCAAGTCAATGCTTTATGCCGCTCACCGTGGGCGGCGGACTGCGCACAATAGAAGACATAAGGGCAATGCTAAATGCGGGCGCAGACAAAGTTTCGCTAAACACTTCCGCAATAACAAACCCCGATTTGATTTCGGAAGCTTCCGCAAAATTCGGCAACCAGTGCATTGTCGTGGCAATAGACGCCAAAAGGGAAGAAAACGGCAAATGGGGAGTTTACACGCACGGCGGACGCAACAAAACAGGGCTTGACGCGGTAAAATGGGCGCGCGAAGTAGAAAGACGCGGAGCGGGTGAAATACTTTTGACTTCAATGGACGCCGACGGCACAAAAGACGGCTACGACATAGAGCTTACCAGGGCGGTAAGCGAAGCGGTGCGCATTCCCGTCATTGCGTCAGGGGGCGCGGGCAAGCTTGAACATCTCGTTGACGCCGTAAAATACGGTAAGGCGAGCGCGGTCTTGGCGGCTTCAATTTTCCACTTCGGCACATACTCGATAAACCAGGCAAAAGAAGCGATGCTCGCGGCGGGGCTTCCTGCAAGAATTGTAAAATAGCCCCCTATTTCAATTTTTCGCAAACGCGGTAGGCTATCGCGCCCGCGCCGTTGCCAAGTATCATCAAAAATTCATAGAAAACAGTTTTTGCGTCCCAAACATCGGCGGCGGAAAAATAAAACATATTCGCCACGCTGTGCTCAAACCCCGAAATTATAAAAACCATCACAGGCAGTATGACAAAGAGCCAGTTTTGCGATTTCTTGTAGCCGTCAACCGCCAAAAACATCATAATCCCGCATGCAACGGACAAAATGAATATGCTTAAAGGATCGTCGGAAAGCTTGGCATTTGAAAGCGCGGCAGTCTTTTGAATTACGGCTTCCGAAAAGCGCGTGCAGCGCAATGCAGTCCCCAAGATCCACGCGCCCACAAAATTGCCGAAAATTATCACGGGATAATAAAACGGAGCCTTTGCGACATTGAAAACCGAAGTGTCAGATTTTGCAAGCGTGAGATAGCCGATTTTACCTGTGTACAAATCAAAACCTCGCAACACAACAGTCAAAAGCCCCAGCGAAAATAGAAAAGAGCCGGCATATTTGTTGTCGGAAGCGACATAGACCGCGCCGCCAAACGCAATCATAAGCCCCGCATAAATGGCGCTGATAAAATATTTCATAAAAACACTCTAAAAATTCCGCCCCCCTTGTAAATAAATTTTTAAAAACCAACAAACAAAGCCGATAAAAAATTTATGGCAAACAAAGTAAATTTTAAGGGAACACCCTGCAAGCTTGCGGGTGAATTCATTGCAAAAGGAGCAAAAGCCCCGTCTTTCAAGCTCGTAAAAAAAGACCTTGGCGAATTTTCGTTTGAAGGCAAAAGCGATGCGCGGCTTCTTCTAAACATATTTCCAAGCATTGACACGGGAGTCTGCGCGGCGAGCGTGCGCAAGTTCAACGAGCTTGCCGCAAAAATGCCGAATGTAAAAGTGCTTTGCATTTCAAAAGACCTTCCTTTTGCGCAAGGCAGATTTTGCGCGGCAGAAGGCATTGAAAACGTTGAAACGCTGTCGGATTTCAGGGAAAGCTCTTTTGCAAAAGACTACGGAGTATTGATTGAAGACGGTGCATTAAAAGGGCTTTTGGCGCGCGCAATCGTGATAATTTCAAAAGAAGGCGAAGTTTCCTACTGCGCCCTGAATTCCGAAATCACAAAAGAACCCGATTACGACGCGGCGTTAAACGCTTTAAAATAAGCTTTCGTCTTTAAACCGTACGTTGATTCTTTTTCGGGAGATTGCAAAAAGGCAGTCTCCTTTTTATTTTCAGCCGAAAAAGAAATTAAATTTAAAGAATACGGTGAAAATACCGCCTTGCCCGCGCATAAAAAAGACGGCACTGATACGATGCCGTCTTCTGTTTAAATATCCTGTCTGCAATGTTTTTTAACGCTCCGATTTTGTAAAGCAGTCCGTTTTGGAAGATTTTTTAATTGCGAAAACGTCAGTTAACTGCCGTTTTTTCGCCTTCTTTTTCTTCGTCAACGCCCCCGCCTATTGCCAAAACCAACGAAACAACACTGCGGAACTGCTCGCCGCGCAGACGTATGCGTTCGCGTTCGCTGTTCAACGCCAAACGTTCGGCATCGGTATATTCAAAGTAGTCGATGACGCCCGAATCGAACTGGTTGCGCGTAAGCTCCTCAACCGCCTTTGCGGCAGCCGCATTCTTTGCGCGCGCCTCGTATTCGTCCTTCAAATTCTTGATTTCAGAAAGCGCGTTTTCCACTTCGTAAATCGCGTTTAAAACAGTCGCCTTGTATTTTTCCGAAGCTTCCAAATGCTGAGACAGGGCAACCTGATACTGGGCATAAAGCTTTCCTGCTTGGAAAAGCGGCAAATAAAGACGCGGGCTTACGCCCCACGCAAGCGAATTTCCTTCGAGCAAATCCCCGATGTCCTGAGACGCCAAATCAAGCGATGAAGTAATTTGGATTGTCGGGAAGAACGCCGATTTTGCAGCCCCTATTTTCATGTTGGCAGAAAATACGCCGCGCTCCGCCTGCGCAATGTCGGGACGGCGCTCCAAGAGCTGAGACGGAATAATAGACGGGATTTTCGGCAGGACTTCCGCAATAGGCTCGGTTGTTGCCTGCAAATTCGCGGGTATTGTTCCCGTAAGGTAAGCCAGCTGGTTGGTCGCCGCATCGCGAAGTTTCTTGACGGACGCAAGCTGGGTAACGGCTTCATAAAACTGCTGTTCTGCCCTTTTTACGTCGGCTTCGTGCGCGTATTTCGCCTTCGCCCTGTTTGTGACGAGGTCAACCTGCTTTTGGCGCACATTCACGGTTTCCTCCAAAAGCAGAATTTCAGAGTTGTACTGGCGGATTGAAAAATAGACGCTCGCCACGTTTGCTTCGAGCATAAGCATCGTGTTTTCATAGGCGGCACGCAACGCCTGCGCATCGGCGACTTCGCTTGCAAGGAGAGCCTGCACCCTGCCGAAGAAGTCCAAGTCCCAAGTAAGCCCCAAGCCTATTCTGTAATCTTCATACGCGCCGCGGTATGAAAATTCGTTCTCGGAAGTATCGGTTTTGGAGTAGCTTACATTGCCGTTTAGCCACGGATAGAGTTCCGATTCTGTCATTCTCGCCTTCTGGCGCGCCTGTTCCACCGCGTAAAACGCCGATTTCAAATTCGGATTTTTTTCGCGGCACGCCTCGATAAGTTCGGAAAGCTTGGCGTCGTTAAACATCTGCCACCACTTGCCTTTAAGTTGGGCGTCGCTTGGATTTGCATCGGTCCACAAGCCTTCCGCATACTTAAAGTTTTCCATTTTTTCCGCCTGCGCGTCAAGCGGAGTTTCAGGCACGACATAGTCGGGTTCGAGCGTGCATGCGCCTAACGCAAGCCCCGCCGCCGCAAACAGCGCGCCGTTACAAATTCTTTGAAATTTATTTTTCATTTTCACCATATATTTAGTTTTTTTCCTCCAAAATTTAATTCGCCTCGATTTTCTGCTTCGCGGCAAAAAATCTGCGTATCACATAGTAGAATACAGGAGTGAACACGCAGCCGAACACCGTAACCCCGATCATTCCGAAGAATACAGAAGTGCCCAACGCCTGGCGCAGCTCGCTGCCCGCGCCCGTCGCATAAGCGAGAGGCACAACGCCCAAAATGAACGCGAAAGACGTCATCAATATCGGGCGCAAACGGTTTTTGGAAGCGTTGCGGACGGAAGAGACCAGCTCTTCGCCCTTCATTTCGCGCTGGTGGGCAAACTCCACAATCAAAATCGCGTTTTTGCAAGCCAAGCCAATCAAAACAACAAAGCCGATTTGCGTCATGATGTTGTTGTCCATTCCTCTGAAATGCACGCCCATAATCGCAAAGAGCAACACCAAAGGCACGACCAAAATAACAGCGAGAGGCAAAGTCACGCTTTCATACAAAGCCGCAAGAATGAGGAATACGAAAACCACGCACATCGCAAACACAAGCATTGCTGTGTTTCCCGTAAGCTTTTCCTGATAGGCGATGTCAGTCCATTCAATGCCCATGCCTTTCGGAAGCTCTTTTTCAGCGAGAGCCTCGATTTCCTTAATCGCCTGCCCCGTCGAATACCCCGGAGCCAAGTTGCCTTGGACTTCGGCGGCAGTATAAAGATTGTAACGCATGGTGGTTACAGGACCTACAATTCTCCTTACGTTCGCAACGGAGCCAAGCGGAACATTCTTGCCCTGCGCATTCGGAACATAGAGGTTGTAAATGTCGCTTACTTCCCTGCGCGACTTGCCCTCCGCCTGTGCAACAACGCGGTAAACGCGGCCGATAATGTTGAAGTCGTTGACGTAAACAGAACCCAAATGGTACTGCATCGTATCAAAAATCGAAGATATCGGAACATTCAGCTTCTGTGCGCGCTCGCGGTCAATGTCGGCATAAAGCTGGGGATTTGAAACGCGGTAAGTGGTAAACGCGAACGAAACGGGGTCAAGCTCCTGAGTCGCTTTCGCCGCCATCAAATTCGTGTATTTTTGAACAGTATCAAGACCCAAACCAACTCTGTCTTGAACATAGAACTTGTAGTCGCCGCCGTTGCCCAAACCGTCAACGGGCGGAGGTGCAAGAACATACGAAACGGCTTCTGGGATTTCACGCGCCAAAATGGCGTTTGCCTGCGCAATGATTTTGCTCGCTGTCGCGCCCTTCGGCAAGCGGACGTCAAAGTCCTCAAGATTGATGAATATCGTTCCCGCATTCGACATGCGGGAGAACGTCGCGCCGTTTAAGCCCGCAATCGCGATTGCATAGTTTACGCCGTCAATATTCTTAATATGCTCGCTCGCCTTTTTCATCACTTTTTGCGTTCTTTCAAAAGACGCGCCGTCGGGCAGCTGTATGGAAGAGAACAAATAGCCTCTGTCCTGCCCGGGAATAAAGCCCTTCGGAGTGTTGTCAAAAAACCATACCGCGCCCCCGAGCAATCCCGCATACAAGAACAAAACTATAATCCAAAAGCGCGCAAACTGCGCAACCAATTTGCCGTATTTTTCGGAAACCCAAGCAAAGCAGGCGTTAAATCCCCTGAAAAGCCAACCAAAAAGGAAATTGTAGCAACGTGTAAACAAGTCGGGCTTGGCGTCGCGCTCCGTAAGGAACAAAGCGCAAAGCGCGGGGGAAAGTGTGAGGGATACTATCGCGGAAAATATCGTTGAAGCGGCAATGGTAATCGCAAACTGCCTGTAAAACTGCCCGGAAATACCCTCGATGAACGCAGTGGGGATAAACACCGCCGAAAGCACGAGAGCAATGGCAATCAGCGCGCCCTGAACCTGCGTCATCGCCTTTTTCGTGGCGTCCCTTACTTTAAGCCCGTCGTTCATGTTTCTTTCAACGTTTTCAACAACGACGATTGCGTCGTCAACAACGATGCCGATTGCAAGAACCAAGCCGAACAAGCTCAAATTGTTGATTGAAAAGCCAAGCGCATACATCATCGCAAACGTGCCAATCAAAGAAACAGGAATTGCGAAAAGCGGAATAACCGCGGCGCGCCAGTTCTGCAAAAATATCATTACAACCAAAACAACGAGGATAACCGCTTCAAAAATCGTGTGGTAAACCGCGTTGACGGACTCGCCGACAAACTTGGTGACATTGAAAGGAATCACATAGTCAACCCCCGACGGGAAATCCTTTTTCAAAGTTTCCATTTCCTTTATGATGCTGTCGGCAGTTTCCAACGCATTGGAACCGGGCAACTGGTAAAATGCGATTGAAATCATGTCCATGTTGTTCAAATACGATTCGTCGGCATAAGTGTAAGCCCCCAATTCCAATCGGGCGATGTCTTTTAATTTTATTACCTTCCCGTCTTCGGTAAACTTAACTATAATGTTGCCGAACTCCTCTTCCGTCTGCAAACGACCCTGGGCATTGATGATAAGCTCGAAAGCCGACCCCGTATCCATCGGCGGCTGGTTGATTTTGCCCGCCGCAACCTGCTTGTTCTGCTCGCGCAATGCGCCCAAAACTTCGTTCGGGGAAATATTCAAATACGCAAGCCTGTCCGGATCCATCCAAACGCGCATGGAATATTCCTTCGCGCCGAAAATATTGATTTCGCCTACGCCCTTAATGCGCGCCAAACGGTCTTTCAACTGGGAAATGGCGTAGTTTGTCAAATAAAGCTTGTCGCGGCTGTTGTCGGGAGAAATCAACGAAGTGAACAAAATAATGTTCGGAGAACGCTTCTTTACCGTAACGCCTATGCTTGTCACATCCTGGGGCAGGCGCGGCTTCGCAATTTCAACGCGGTTCTGCGTCAAAATCTGCGCCTTGTCAACGTCCGTGCCCGTCTTGAATGTCACGGTAATTTGCATCGAACCGTCCGAAGAGCATTGGCTTTGCATGTAAAGCATGTCTTCAACGCCATTTACCTGCTCCTCGATTGGGGCGGCGACGGTGTTCATGATGACTTCGGGGCTTGCGCCGGGATAATTTGCCGAAATCACCACCGACGGTGGCACGATTTCAGGATACTGAGTGACGGGCAAATTGAAATACGCAATGCTGCCCACCAGCACTATTATGATTGATATGACCGAAGCGAAAATCGGTCTGTCGATAAAAAAGTGCGAAAATTTCATTATTTGAAAATTTTATGGTTAAACGAAGACTATTTCTTTTCTTCTTTTACGATATCCTGAACTTTGGCTTCCACGGGAGAAACCTGCGTGCCGGGAATAGCCCTCTGAATGCCGACAACAACAATTTTTTCGCTTCCAGAAAGCCCGCTTTCGACAATCTGCATCTTGCCGATTGTTTCGCCTACGCGCACGGGAACATAGTTAACCTTGTTTTTGTCGTCCACAACCAAAACATACCTTCCAACCAAGTCGGTACCGACCGACGATTCGGGAACAAGTATCTTTTCCTTTGCTTTTTCGCTCTGCAAAGACACCTTCGACCAAACGCCGGGGAAGAGTTCGCCCTTGTCGTTGTCAAATTCAGCCCTCAATTCCAAATTGCCCATGTCGAACTCGTTTTGGACATAAGTGAGCTTCCCGACATGGGAATCGTTGTCCTCGTCCAAAAGCTTCATTTTAACGACAGGCAAATCGCCCGACTTCATTCTTTTGAAAAGCCCGTTCTTCTGGTAGCGCAAAATATCGCGCTCGTTGATGTTGAAGTACGCATAAATAATCTTTCTTGAAACGACCGTCGCAAGCAAGGTTGAAGAGGCATTTACAAGGTTGCCTTCATCGACATACCTTCTGCTCACAAAACCCGTTATCGGCGACAATACCTTGGTAAATTCCAAATTCAAAGCGGCTTCGGTATATCTTGCCTGCGCGCTCAAAAGAGCAGCTTCCGCACTCAAAAGCTCGCATTTGCGGGTTTCCAAAACTTCGCCCGAAATGGCGTTGGTCTTTATAAGCTCCTCCGCCCTCTTTAAATTACCCTTCGCCAAAACAATGCGGCTTTCAGCTTCCTTTATACTCGCTTCGCATTCCTTTACGACCGCGATGAACGGGCGCGGGTCGATTTCAAACAAAAGCTGCCCCTCTTTCACGAATTCGCCGTCCTTAAAGCATATTTTTGAAAGATAGCCGTTAACCCTCGCGCGTATTTCAACTTCCTTGTTGCCTTCCAAACGCGCAGTAAAAGAATCCCAAATTTCAACCGCCCTTTTTTCGGGAAGAGCCACTGTCACTTCGGGAGCGGAATTCGGCTTCTGCGAAACAGCTTCCTGTTTTGAGCAGGCGGAAAAAATAAACGCGCCTGCAAGCGTTAAAGATGCCAAGAGTAGTTTTTTAGCTTCCTTTTTCATACGATTTAAATGTTTCATTGAAATATTTTGTCTATTAAATTTTCTATTGTTTTGGAAAACAGCCCGATATCCGAAACCGTAAGGCTGTCCTTGCCGTTCAGCTTCAAAAACGCGGTTCTGCAAGAAGTGATTGACGAGTTCATTCCGACAATCGAAATCGATATTGCGGAAACTTCCTCATCCGAAAGTTCCGGCTTCAAAAAAGCAACCAGCCTTTTGAGCGTTGAAAAGTGATAGCGGATGCCCTCCTCAAAAACTATGCCGAAAGCCTCCGTCGGGAAATTTTCCTCCCTCTTTATCATCATGTCGATTTTTGAAGAAAGATCTTTCAAATATAATTGATGAGAATGGACCAAATATTTTTTCAAAAGCCCGACAGCCTGCTCGCGCGACTTGCTCTCAGACTTGAAAAAGACCTCGCACTCCTCGTAAACGGGTGTAAAAAGCTTGGAAAAATGCCGCACCAGCACGCGAATTATTTCAAGATACATATTCCATTTGCCGCCGAAATAATAAGATATGGCGGCATGGTTTACGTTTGCCTTCTTGGCAATATGCCGAGTTCAGGCGCCGTCAACGGAACGCAGGGCAAACTCGTCGATGGCGGCAAGCGCAATGATGCTGCGCGTATCGTGGGAATTTTCCGCAACGTCAAAGTTTATGTCCCTGTATTCCTCGCCTTTTAAAATCATAGACGTCAACCAAATGGTTAAACCAAATGAATGTCAAGCATTTTTTAGAAAAAACCTTGACATTGCAAAAAAAATCGCCAGATTTAAATTCTTACAAAATGAGAATTGTCCGATGGTGTAATGGTAGCACAAAAGATTCTGGCTCTTTTTGTTGGGGTTCGAGTCCCTATCGGACAACCATTTGATAAAAGCCTGACGCAAGTCAGGCTTTTTTGTTTTATTCGATAGGGACGAGAACCCAATGGGTTCGACCACAAAAGGGGTCAACGCCAAAGGTTGTAAAATTGCGATTTTTTGATGATGTGTTTTTCGCACATAGCATTGCAAGGTTTTTTCCTTCTTTGCCCTTCTTTTTTATCCATTCCACAACTCTTGACGTAGAACGATTTTATTTAAAGGCATCAATGTTGAAGTGAAGGATAAACCACAGCAATCAAGAATGGAATTGCCAATATCCCCGAAGCTGAAATTACAAGAAAAAGTGCATTTTTCTTAACTTGCTCGCTTGTATTAAAACTTTTTAAAGCAATTTTAAACGCAAAAGGATAAAGCAATCCAAACGAATAAAGATACAAAATTCCCCAAAGCAATTTCTCTGCAAATGAATATTTTTTAGGAAATGTGCGTAGCGCAAGATATAAAAATGTCCCAACCCAAATTATCTCCAATGGAATTTCAAAATAAAAACAGATTGCATTGCCCGGAGGTGTAAATATCGCTACAAGGACAAGAATTGCCCCAACAAAGCAAGAAAGAATATATGTGTAAATCAACCGATGCATTTCAAATCTACGTCTATCTCAAATTTGATAATGCTCTCAAAACGCCTGATGGCAAGATATTTCAAACAATGCAATCTGGGGCAAATTTTTTGGTTGATGGCGCAAAAACTTGTGCCGATAATTGCATTATATGAAAAAGATTATTTCCGCACTTTTAACGCTCATTTGCGCCCTGCTTTTTTCCTGCCAAACGATGCCCGAAAAGCAAGTCTCGCAAATGAAAAACTATTTCCTTGAAGCCCCAAGCGGAGGAAAAATATTTTTTGAAAAATATGGCGAAGCAAAAGACTATTACAATGCGGCAAGTTCTGAAATAGAAAGAGAGCTAAAAGAGCTGGGCTACAATCGGGTTCAAAATGCAAAAGACGCCCAATTCGTGCTGTCGCCGCGCTACTTTACGGAAAGTTTCGACTATCCCGACCCATTCGCCCACAAACCAGACGAAGTCAATTTGAATACAAAGCAGAGTTTGGCGTTGAATTTCACAATCCGCGCAAGTTCTAAGGAAGGCAAGTTTTTGCTAAGTTGCGACACAAATGTTAAAATCATTCCCGAAACCTTGAACATCGCAAACATCAAGCGTCAGGTTGAATGGTCGCTTAGGCATTTCCCGAAGCATGACGCAAAAACCGCAAAATAAAAAATCTCGACCTTCCGCAATCAATGCATTCTAATTGAGAGCAAATTTTTTTATCATGGCTTTTGACGCAAAAATCATCCGCGAAGAATTCCCAATTCTCGACCAAGAGGTCGAGGGCGGCAAGCTCGTCTATTTCGACAATGCCGCAAGCGCGCAAAAACCCCTTAGCGTAATTGAAAAAGAAGCGCAGTTTTACAAAAACGACTTTTCAAACATACATCGCAGCGCGCACGAACTTAGCAGGCGTTCAACAATAGCCTTTGAAGAGGCGCGAAAATATGTTTTGAAGCATTTTAATGCTCCGAAAAACCACACTGCCGTTTTCACTCGCGGTGCGACTGAGGGCTTAAACATCGTGGCGCGCTGTTTCGGGGAAAAATTTTTGTCGGAAGGCGATGAAATTATTTTAAGCGAAATGGAGCACCATGCAAACATTGTGCCGTGGCAGCTGTGCGCCATGCGCACGGGCGCAAAAATAAAAGTTGCGAAAATTTTGCCTGACGGCTCGCTCGACATCGAAAATCTTAAAAGCCTTGTCGGCGCGCGCACAAAGATTATTTCCATTGCCCATGCCTCAAACGTGCTTGGGACAATAAACGACGTTGCGGAAATTTCGCGCATCGCAAAAAAAGCGGGAGCGGTTTTCTGCGTTGACGGGGCGCAGTCCGCGCCGCATTTTCTGGACGACATTTCTGAAATAGAATGCGATTTCTTCGTATGTTCCGCGCACAAATGCTACGGACCCACGGGGGAAGGCGCGCTGATTGCAAAAACAGACATCTTAAATGAAATGGATGTATGGCAGGGCGGCGGAGACATGATTGAAAACGTCTCGTGGGAAGGAACGACTTTCCGCAATGCGCCCGAACGCTTTGAGGCGGGAACGCCAAACATTGCGGGCGCAGTCGCTTTTGCCGAAGCCTTAAAGTTCATGGACAGTCTCGACAAAAGCGCGGTAAGGGTCTATGAAGACGAGCTTCTGAAAAGGGCTACAGACCATCTCGTGAAAATAGAAGGCGTGAAAATTTTGGGAACGGCTCCGCAAAAAGTTCCGCTAATCTCATTTGTGTGCGGCAACATACACCATAACGACATTTCCACAATGCTCGATGCAAACGGCATTGCAGTGCGCTCGGGGCACCACTGCGCGGAACCGCTCATGAATACGCTCGGTATAAAAGGCTCATGCAGGGCTTCAATGGCGTTTTACAACACGCTTGAAGAAGTGGATTATTTCGCGAAAAAGCTAAGCTCTATCGTAAAACTCTTCGCCTAAAAATAATCAGGAGCGCAAAAGCTCCCGCAAATGCCGCAACAAAAGACGGCTCCGGAATGACGGAAAATGCAATGGCGTATGTTTCAGAAGACGGCATTTCCCCGTATGACATGTTAAAAAACGTCACGCGCAGCAAATACTCGCCCTCGGTTGCAAGCTTCAAATAAAGATGCTCCACATTGTTGTATTCCGTGTCCGAAACCGCGACCAAATTGTGGGACCCATCAATTACAGTCCAAAGTTCAAGCCCAAGATTTGAAAAGTATAAATTGTCGATTTGCGCCGACTCGTTTGATATTTCCGAAGCTTCGCCATTTACGTTCCAAACCAGTGTGGCAGTCAAAAACTTCCCCGCTTCAACAAGACCCAAATTGTACCACAAGGAACTACCAGAATTTACCGAATCCAACGCCCAATACATGGATTGGGTCAAATTTAAGACATGCTTTAACGCGCCATCCGCATTTAAAGAACCCGCGCCATAAACATAGTCAAGACCCTGCGTCGTCAAAATCACGTTCCCATACGTTGAAGTTATTGAAAAACCCGACATCTCGATTGTCGTGGTATAAGAAGACAGTGTTTGGTTGTTCGTCCAATCGGAAGGCTTTTTTGCGGAATTTAAAAGAATTGCCTTTACAACGCGGGCATCGCGCTGTTTTTCAAACAAATCCCCGTAAGCATCACCGTAGGCTTCCGCCAAAGAATAGCTTGCAGACTTCATGAGGCTTACCACTCCGCTTACAATGGGAGCTGAAAGGCTTGTTCCACTCGACCATGAAAACAGGTCTTTTGAATCAGGGTTTTCAGGGTCGTAAACGGCAAAGCTTATATTTTCCCCCGGAGCTGATATGTCTATTGCAGGACGCACGCTTTTTACCGTTTCTTTGGTTATAGGATTATAAAAATCTGAAGGAGAGCGCGAGCTGAAATCGGCAATCGAATCATAAGAATTGGCATTGCCAAGCGCGCCGACAGATATCACATTGAAAGCCAAAGCCATCGACTGGACGGAATTTTCCCCCGGACCCGAATTTCCCGCGGAAACAACCATGACGGTATTCGTGTTATTTGCGGCAAGAGCATCTATTACACCGGAAAAAACATTGTTCGCAAGCGTACTGTCAGGCCCCCATGAACTGTTTATGACGTCGCTATTTCCAAAGAAATGCGAATAGACCCCGTAGAAATCGGCAAGTTCGACGCTGACGCGCTCCCCTGAAATATCGCGGGCGACAGCTCCCGCAGAAAGCTCAGCAGACGGCGCAATGCCTAACGACGCCAAATAGGCAAAGTTATTTGAATTATCCGAATTATACCCCGCCAAAATATGGGCAGTCCCCGTGGCGTGCGAAGAATATAAAGAAGAGACGTCAACACCCTCGGGTACATACACTTCCCCCAAATTCGAGTTTTGGAAAACATAATGCTCATTCCAATACACGCCAAGCTCGATGTTTGCAATCTTAGTGTTTTGCCCTGTGATGCCGACATTCCAAAATGCCTCCGTTCCGACAATGCTGTTTACAACGTCGGCGGAATTTTCCTCCGAATTGTACGACAAAACAAAAGTTTGCGCCCCGATGTCATCCGCAAAAAATCTTTCAGCCAAGAGCGGATTTGAGGAAAAACAAACACAAAATAAGATTGATAAGAATACTTTGAAATATCTCATGTCAGGTATAAACAGGATTTTACGCCGCTTTTAACTATGCAAAACAATAGGGGATTTTACAAGCTTATTGCGTATAAATAAAAAAGGCGGAAAAATCCGCCTTCCCCAAAAAATGCCAAAGCTAAATCAAATTGTAGCCCAATCGCTCTGAAATCTTATCGGCATATCCGCGAATGATTTTCCCAACTTCGTCAAATTTTTCCCTCGGAAGCCTGCTTGCGGGCCCCGTAATCCAAATAGAAGCAACGGGATAGCCGTGGGCGTTGAAAACGGGCGCGCCCAAACAGTGGACACCCGCGATTTCTTCTCCATAGTCCGAAGCATAGCCGAGAGCGCGGACATTTTCCAGCTCCTTCAAATAATCGCGCTTGTTTGTTATGGTGTTTTCAGTGTACTTCACAAACTTCATGCTCCCCACTCGCTGGGAAACCTCGTCGCCCGACAAATACGCCAAAATCGCCTTTCCGGGAGCCGAAACCTGCAATGAAATTCTCATGCCGATTTCGCCCAAAAATTTGAAAGGAAACCTGCCCGGAGCCTGCTCAATCATCACGCATTCGTCTTGAAGCAAAGTGCCAAGCATTGCAGTTTCGCCAAGTTCGTCGCGCATTGCGCGGATAATGTCCATGCTTTTTTCGACGATGTTGGATTCTCCAAAACCCGCATAGCCCAACGCCGCCAATTTGCGCGACATCACAATTTTTCTGCCATCGTTATCCTTTACGACATAGCCGCAGTCTTGCAGAGTGCAAATAATGCGGAATATGCTGTTTTTGGAATATTTCGTCGCCGCGCTTATTTCGGAAAGCGTCAGCCCCGAATTATTCTTTGCAAGCAGCTCAAAAACATCCAATGCCCTCTTCAGATTAGGAATGTGATAGCGTTCGTAAGAAATATTTTCTCTTTTCTTCATAAAAATTCTCTGTCTTTCAATAAAAGTATAAAATTTAAAACAATTTGCAACAAAGTCTGTATAAAAATCTACCTATATATTTTATATATTAAACTCACAGTCAAGAATTTTCTTTTAAATACGGGAAAGGTATTTTTAATTTTATTGACGAATTCCATGGAATTATTAAACTTAAATTCCTTATAACTTAACAATGGGGAAAATATGTTTAAATCAATAATTACTTTAAGCGCAATTTTCATTGCTTGCGCCTCTTTTGCCGATATCCGCTTTAAAAATATATACCAAAACAATATGGTTTTGCAGGCGGGGGAAGAAAACGCCATAGCAGGGAAGACAAACCCCGAAGAAGCGGTGGAGCTTTCCGTATCGGCAAAATTAAAAGACGGCAAAACAATCCAAAAAACATTAAAAACGAAATCCGACAAACAGGGCAAATGGCTTGTTAAAATTCCGCCATTTCCAAAGCGCACAAATTTGGAGTTTGAGGCAAAGAATGCAAGCGGGGAAAGCGCAAAAATTTCAAACGTCATAACGGGGGAACTTTGGCTCGGCTCGGGGCAATCCAACATGGAGTGGCACTTCGGCAACAATACGGTCGAAAAGGAATTTCTTGAAAAATACCAAAAAGACGCCGACGCAACCAATGGAGATGTCAGAATTTTCACCGCAAACAGATTTGTTCTGCCCGAAGCCGTTGACGAAGTATGCGGAGACTGGCGCATTATCGACGGCAAAAATCTGCGCCACGGGATAAGCCAGATTTGCTACATCGTCGCAAGCCAACTTTCAAAAGCCTTGGATACGCCTGTTGGATTTATAAATTCCTCATGGGGCGGCTCCCGCATCGAGCCTTGGATTTCAAAAGAAGCCTTTAAGTCTTCGGGAGTAAGCTTCAATTCCTCAAACAACACCGAATTTAAGAATTGGCAGGAATACGAAGAATTTACTTCAAACTACGCAAAACTTCGCGAAGAGTACATAAAGAATTTTCCGAAATGGATTGAACAAAACCCAACGGGACATTTGCAAAATCAAAACAGAGCTTCGCGCCCGAAGATGCCAATAGACGTCCTCGCAAACGACCACAACCCAACAAACAAATACAACTCAATGATTTGCGGCATCGCCCCGCTCTCTCCGAAGGGTGTTTTGTGGTACCAGGGCGAATCAAACGCGGGTCAGCCGTATTTTTACGGCGATTTGCTGAAACTTATGGTAAATTCATGGCGCAAACATTTTAAGCGCGATTTCCATTTCTACTATGTCGATCTTGCCGCAATAAACGACTATCAAAACCAGCCCGTACATTACGGCTCATGGGGCGGAATTCGCGAAACAATGGCGGAAGTCTTGGCTCTTCCCAAAACGGGAGTGGCGACCTCGATTGACAGCGGCGGCTCAAAAATGCAGGGGCTTGGAGACATACACCCGCCGCACAAAGAGCTTGTTTCAACCCGCATAACCAATATGGCTCTTGCCGACGTTTATAAAAAGGGAAATCCGAAAGCCGCGCGCTCTCCGCGCTATGCAGGCGAATTTAAAGTGGAAGGCAACAAGCTCATCGTAAAAATCGCAAACGCGGAAGGTCTTCGCAAAATGCAAGGCAAAGAAAAGCTCACGGGATTTGCCATCCGCGGCGAAAATCCGCGCGACTGGAAATGGGCGGACGCCGAAATCAAAGGAGACACAATCATCCTTTCAAGTCCGGAAGTTCCCGAACCGAAAGCCGCAAGATACGCATGGGCAAACCGCCCGCTTCTTTCGGTTGAAAGCAAACACGGCTTGCCGATGCTTTCATTTTCGACCGACAACGGAGCTTACGTTGACTGGGGCAGGCAAAAGAAATAAGTTTCCGAATATAAATTCATTCCCAAAAGCACACCCGAACAACGGGTGTGTTTTTTTATTTAGACAAAACTTCAAAACACTTGACATAAAAACTTACAACCCATACGCCTCTAAAAAATTAAAATCATAAAAATTTAATTCGCACGAAATATATAGAATGGAAACATTGGCACAATTTCCAAAGCTGCGACAATTTGAAGTTAATATAGATATACCTTGAATTTCAACAAAGCTACTGTTCAAAACATTGTAATTATTACAAAACATCGCGATTTTTATTCGCATCGAACCAAGCTAAAAATCGCCTGCAAGCATTTTGAAAAAGTCGGAATAAGGCGATGGTTTTCACTAAATATTCAAAACGTGGAAAAAACTCCCCAAAAAGACACAAAAAAGCGGCGATAAAAATACCGCCGCCGTTAAATAAATGCCGCAATTTTACTTGCTTAGAATAAATGACACATCGTCGATATGCCACCCGAGAGACTCGTTGCCATTTTCGCGGAACAAAACCTTGACGGTCTGACCCGACGAAAGATTTGGAATATCCAAACTATTTTTTGTCCAAACACCGTCTCTGCCTTCCAATTTCTTGGAAGCCACGCGCTTTGCGTTAACGAACACAGTAACGGTTGTATCCATGCGCTTGCGCGGCCAAGCCTCAAACGTAAGCTTTCCCTTTGCCTTTGAATAGCCTTCAGGGACACGGAACATCTGCCATACGTCAAACGGGGCGACTCCGCCTTCGGCAAGCTCTATCTGCCTGCCTGTTTCTTTACCCTGCGAATTGAGCTTCGGAGAGCCGTGGTCGCCCGTGTTCCATACTTCAAAAGAACCTTTATTGGTCTTCCATGCAATCATGTCGCCGGAGCTTACGTTGCCGCCGTCCCTAACGGGATAATCAAAGCCGCCGTTTATTATCATTTCGTTCGGATTTGAAGATTTGTACTGGCTTAAATCCACGTCATTTTCCTCTGTAGAGCCGAACTTTAACGGCTTTTTGGGAAGCGGAGCCGCCTTTTCCAAGACTTCCGCCGCCTTCTGCGGGTCGTTAATCACCACGCGGAAGCCGACATTGTAAACGCCCTGCCAATCGGGATAAGCCCTGCGGACGGTGACGCGCGCCCACTTTGACCTGTCTCGCCAACTTCCGCCGCGCGCGACTTTCATTCCTTCGACTTTTTCGCCGCCGATATTCTTTGTATAGTCGTTTAACGCCCATTCCGCGACATTGCCGTTGATGTCGTACAAATTGAACGGACTCGGCGCATAAGAACCTACGTTTGCCGTGACAAGCTGACCGTCGTTAAAGTCCAAGTCTGCGGGAACAAATGCCATTTGCGGCGAGGGATTGCGAATGGGCTGGGGGTCGATGCCCATGACTGCAAACTTTTTTGAAGAGAAGTCGGAAAGATTTTCGTATGCGGAAAAGTCCGCCCCGATGTTGCCGAACCAAAAATCTCCGTCCGAACCGGCTCGCGCCGCCCATTCCCACTGGGTTTCTGTCGGCAAAGACACTTCCAAGCCGTATTTTTCGCTCATCCATTTGCAGAACTGCATGGCTTTCTTCCAGGAAACCCTGACGACGCTCTGCTCGGGCAGATTTGCGGGATAGCCGCGGTTTACGTGGTCTTTCCAGTGGCGGTCGAAGTACGCGGAATTATGATTTTTGTCGAAAACCTTATACTGGGCGTTTGTTGTTTCAAACGTTGCCATATAGAAAGGCTTATCAACTTTTACGGCTCTTGCGGGGCCTTCGTCAAAATACCAATCGTTTGTGCCCATCACAAACGAACCTGCGGGAATCAACGAGAAACGCATTGTCTGCCCGTCGCCCAAGTCGGCAACCAATTCTTTCGGCAGTTTTACAGCCGCGACCTTGCGCTTTGCCACATCTTCGTCAAACGGGAAACCCGCCGCCTTGACTTCCTTTTGCGGATGCTTCTTTTCGGGCTTGGGAGCGACAAACTCCTGTTTGCCGGGGTCCCAGTCAATCACGTCGGGATCGTCAAAGCGGTTTGCATACAAAGCAAGGAATTTTTTGCGCTCGACGTCGCCGTTATTCGGAATTTCCTTGCGGACTTCCTTCCACGAACCGATAAACGGAACGTTCAAGTCAATCCAAGTGTAGAGAACCGACCATGCGTCATCGTCAAGCTCCACGCCATGGTGTCCCTTTTTAAGCATTTGCACAAGCTCGCTTGTGTTCGCCTTAAATTCAGAGGGCGGCAACAAGTTCTGCGTGCTTTCGGGCCCGGAGCGGCGGACAAACGGATGCAACGCCATATACGCGCTCGTAAAATGCTTCCAAACGGGATTTCCGCGCGTAAGCACCGGGCGGTCCTTGTTCGTTCCGTCATGGCAACCGACGCAGTATTTGTCCAAAATCGGCTGAACATCCCTTACGAAAGAATAGCCGCGAACAGGTCCCCTGAACGGAGTGATTTTTGACGGCTTCTTGCGTGCCGCCATCGCGGTCGCTGAAATCGGCGTCATATAATTTGCCTCGTGGCAACCGACGCAGCTCTGGACTTCGCCCGGCATGACGGTGAGCCATGAACGCATGAGAGCAAGCGCATTGCCGTCCTTATCCAAAGGCTGCAAAGCGATTGGGCGGTTTGCGGGCACTTCAAATATCGCTGAACCGTCGGGTTCAACGGGAACGGTGCCGTGAATGCGCTTTACGTCCCAAGAGCCTTCCTGCCCGATAACGTCGTGTGCGCCCATGTTGCGGTAGGCATAGTTGTATTCAAATATGCGCAAAGCCTTTACCGTTCCGCGCGGAACACCTGCAAGCCCGGGGCCCTGATAGATGTCGTTTAAGAACAAAGTGCCCGTATCGAGCTTGGGATTTGCCTTCAAATTCTTTTCGACAAGGCTCGGAATTACAGAGGGCTTCTTGCGCTTTGCAACAGGCATTGGCTCAAAGTAGCTCCAGCCCTGCCCCGAACGCTGCAACATCGTCATATTGTCGAATTTGTCAACCAAATATATCGACCACCCCTGCTGCGGAGTGCGCGCCGAAACAACAGCCAAGCCTTCGTTTATCGGATACGGATGGAGCATTTGCGGCCATACGCCGTCAACCAAGGTATCCTTTGTTTTGGCGACATATTCCCTTCCATAAGTCGGGAATTTATGCACCCTGCCCTCGTCTTCAAACGTGCCCTTTGAAGTGTCGAAAAGATGAAGCTCTCCCGAACGGCGCGTGCCGTGGTGTCCCGAAACTATCGACATGAACTTCGTCGAAGAATTTGGGATTTGGCGCGAGTAGAAAATGGAATTCGGCCAGAAACTCGTTGAGCCGTAATAAGAAGCCTGCGACGTTCCGTCGGGATTCATGCGCATCAAAATGCGGGAGAAGTAGTGGGAATTGTCCGTATATTCCCAGCGCGTGTACATAACCCTGCCGTCGTTCATAACAGTTGGCATCCAGTCGGCGTCCTGCTCGAAAGTAAGCTGGCGTATGGATTTGTCAACCTGCTCGGGAGACCCCGCATTCGGATCCATAACATAGAGGTTCGCAACATAGTCGGAACCGCTCACGCACGGAACGCCGACATGGCACGCCGTGTAGCAGAATATGATTTTGCCGTTAGGCAGATAAGTCGCGTCATAGCTATCGACATTTTCGTGAATGCCGGGAGTCAGCATTTTTGCAACGGGCATCGCGCCTTTTTTGTCAAGCTCGATTTCGTAGAGCTGCCAGCGGTCTTTTTTGTCCAGACCCGAGAACATCAGCTTTTTTGCGTCCCAGTCGATTTCCATGTCGGTAATGGCAGGAGTTTCTTCCTTTGACGAATAAAGAAGTTCGGCTTCGTTCGGTTTTGTGATGTCAAACGACCAAATTTGGTCGTTCCAGGCATTGCGGTTTTTAAGAAGTGGATTTCCCTGCCAGTTTGACGGCAACCCCTCAAACGGAGTTCCCCAAGCGCGCTTTAAGAACACCCAATTCTTGAACTTTTTAAGCGCGGGATTTGCAAGCAAGGCTTCGTCGGCGAGCTTTTTAAACTCTTCAATCCTGCCCTTCTTTGAGAAGTTGCCCGCCATAAATTCTTCTTTTATCGCGTTGAATTCGGGTTCCCACTTATTTATTTCTTCAAGATATTTTTTCGGATACGCCTTATAAGTCTTGGAGATTTCCGAAACGGCGGCCTTCACATTTTTAATGTCGTAACCCATTTCGCGCTCCGCCACGCAAGTCTTTACGGCTTCTTCAAAAATTTTAAGCCATTCCATCGAAGTCGGATCGACTTTCTTTTCGACCATTTCGTTGTAGCGTTTTTCAAATTTGCCTGCGGAAAAGAGAGATTCTTCTATGACTTTGCGCATCCTTTCTTCGGTATTTTTATAAAGGTCGGGATTTTCAAAAATCGCGGTTTTGTCGCCGTCAAGCGCACTCATGACATGCCCGTAGTTTTGCCAGAACTTTTCCCTTATTTTTCTGATGGGAGAGGCGTACGGATAAAATATCTGCGTATAGCGGAAATTCCTCTCGAATTTCACGGTCTTCATTTCAAGGATGTTTTCGCCCTTTTGCAAGTCGAGGGTGAACACCTTTTCTTTTGTCTGGTTCCAGCCTTTGTTTTCGTCGAGCTTTTGCCCGTTCAAATAAAGCTCTGAATACATCGGAAGTGAAAGCGTTACCCCGACTTTCAAGGGCTTGACGCTTTTTATCACTCTTGTAAAAACGTATGTGCCGTCCTTTTGGCGAACCTGACGCCAAGAGCCGAAATCGACCTTCGATTTTTTTACGAACGCCTCCTGCTCCTTTCTGAACTTTTCAAACTTGGGATACAACGCTTTGTATGTTTCAACAAAGCTTCCCTTTTTTTCAAACATCTGCTCTGCCGCATTCTTTGCGTCATTGTCGCTTACCGACATCGCCGCAAAAGAAACAGCCGCGCAAAACGCCCCCATTAACATTGCTATTATCTTTTTCCTCATCATAAAATCCTTTCAAATAAAAATCCTCAAAAAGAAAATGCCCTTCTGTGCAATCTCTCACGGCAAACAGCCCTTTTTATCAGGTTTTGCATTTTATTATTTCCGAAAAATGATTGATTTCAAACTTAAAATACGTTTTATATTTTAAATATTATTCTAAAAGTCAAATCTTTTTTGCTTGAAAATCCAAAAGTTTTTTGAATAAATCGTAAATTAAATATACCGAATTTTTTAAATATAGGGGATTTGTAAAAATACGGTGCGGGAACAGAAAAGAAACATTATGAGGAAACTTGTTTTTATATGCGTTGTATTCTTTGCCTTTGCGGCATTCGCGGAAAGAGAAAACAGATACTTCGGAGACATAATAGATTATGGAGCTGAATATTTGAGCCCTGAATACATATCTGCAGCCCCCGACAACACAATCGCCGTGGGATGCAAAACGGGAGACGCCGTGGTTTTCGTAAAAGAAGACAAAGTAGCGGGCAAAGTGCCTCTCGGCGGCAGGGTTTCGGGTGTATGTTTTGCAGGAAGTGAAATTTTGTACGCGACTGTTCTCGGGGAAAACGGCAAACTCGTTAAAATAGACGCAAAGAATTTAAAAGTTTTAAATTCTTGGAACGTAGGGCATTTCCCGACCGCGCCAACGGTTTCAAAAGACGGGAAATTTGTTTATGTGGCAAACCAGTTCACAAATGAAATCCGCAAAATAAATTCATCTACGGGAGAGCTTGCGGCAAAAGGCATGGCGGTTCACGAACCATTTGCAATGAAGCTTTCCCCCGACAACAAAGAGCTTGTCATCGCAAACCATCTTCCAGAACCCAAGGGCGGTTTGTACGAAGAAAACATCGCCTGTGCCGTCACGATTTTAGACGCGCAAAATTTAAAAACTCTTGCAAAAATCGAGCTTCCGAACGGCGCAATCAACTGCAAAGACATCGCCATTTCAAAAGACGGGAACACCGCATACGCAACTTACGTTCTCGCCCGATTTAACGTGCCGACAACCCAGCTTGACAGAGGATGGGTAAACACCAACGCCGTGGCAATCATCGACTTGAAAAACCGTGTGCGCAAGACGAGCTTCCTCTTGGACGAAAATACGCTCGGGGCGGCAAACCCATGGGGCATAGCGATTTCAGACGATGAAAAAACCCTTGCAGTTGCAAGCGCAGGCACCCATGAAGTCAGCATGATTGACCTCGAAGCCCTGCATGAGCGCATAAACGCACCGAGAGCCCCCAAAGCTCCCGCGATAGAAGACGACTTAAATTTCCTTTCGGAAATACGCACCCGCGTTGACTTGGAAGGACTGGGCGTGCGCAACATAGCATGGGTCGGCAACAAGCTTTACGCCGCAGAATATTATTCGGACGACCTCGCAAGCATAGACGCCGACATGGACTACGAAGTCGAGCATATCGACATAGGCGGGAATTCCGAAATGACAAAATCGCGCATGGGCGACCTCTTCTTCAACGACGCACGGATGTGTTTTCAGCAGTGGCTTTCGTGCGCGACTTGCCACCCCGCAACCCGCTCCGACAATCTGAACTGGGATTTGGTAAACGACGGCATATGCAATCCCAAGCAGTCAAAATCAATGCTTTTTGCCCACTTCACTCCGCCAACAATGATTACGGGAGTCCGCAAAGACGCCGAAACCTGCGTGCGCGCGGGGCTGATATACATACAATTTGTCGAAAGAAGCGAAGAGGACGCGCAATGCGTCGATGAATTTATGAAACGCCTGCTACCCGTGCCAAGCCCCCATGCCCCGCAAGGCGAGCTTTCCGAACAGGCATTAGACGGTCAAATTCTATTTGAAACTGCGGGATGCTCAAAATGCCACAAGGGCGAATACTTTACCGATATGAAATTCCACGACTTAAAAACCGCAGAAGGCCCCGATGTCGGCAAAAAGTTCGATACACCGACTCTGCGCGAAGTCTGGCGTTCAGCACCCTACCTCTATGACGGAAGGGCCAAATCAATATTTGACATGCTTAAAAATTTCAACAAAAACGGACTTCACGGCAATACAAAAGACCTTTCGGACGAAGAGCTAAAAGCGCTTGAAGCCTACGTTTTAACGCTGTAAGTATTGAAGTTAAGCCTTCTTAGAGTTTATCTTTCAGTCCTTTCCCCAAAAAAGTATATTTATTCAAAAAAAGACGACGCCATTTTTGAACTGTACCCCAAAATTCGGACAATAAAAAAAGCTGTGATAGGAGATTGC
>URGP01000022.1 GCA_900547395.1 uncultured Opitutales bacterium
AATCTCCTAACCCCGATTTTTTTATTGTCCGAATTTTGGGGTACAGTTCATTTTTCGGGTGTCGTCTTTTTAAATAACTTTTGCAAACATCTTTGCAATTTACGTCTGTTTCCAAGTTATTCGAATTGCAAATTCGGGTTTGTTTTACTGTTTATACAGACAATACCTTTGGCATAGACAAACACGCAAAAGTTAAAACCGCATTAAATTGTATTTCAAAAAAATCAGCTTCCTAAACTATTGTAATTTTCTCAATTTTTATAGAAAGAAATATGCGATTGCGGCTATTTCACAACCCCGTAAAGGACAAGTTTAAAACTGCGAAAAGGACTAATTACAAATTGAAATTCCCATATTGTCATCAGACAATTTTCTAAGATGTAAAAACATGAAAATCCCTTGCAAGCCAATCCCGCATTAAAATACGCTCTTAAAGCGCCATAATGCACCAAAGTCTAATCTCTTTTTTCATATAGCACAAATTCGCAATCTAAACCGCATTCCTCCGTCTGAAACATGGCAACCTCTTATTCAAAAAAAAGCATTTATTGCGAGGCTAAAAAAATTCCAAAATCTTTTCGGCAAATTAAGATACAAAAAAACCGCAACACAATAATTTGTGTTGCGGTTTTTTGTTAAGAAAAATTCTTAGTACTTGATTGAAAGCGATGCAGAAACAAGGTGCGCCATATAAGACGAGCTCTGCACGTTTGAAGAATTGTCATAATATGTGTAAGACAATGCAAGGCTGCCCCACTTTACAGGAGCATAGGAAACTCCGACGCCTGCAAAAATCTTGTCGTCTTGACGACCGGAGGGAGAATTTACATAGTCAACATATCTGTAACCGCCGTAAGCATAGCTTGTGATGTATGAAGACAAGATGTAATTTACGCCAAAGTCAACACCTGTGCTTTCGGAATTCTGACGCTGTGCACCATTGCCGAAGTCCCTCAAACCTTTAACATATACGTTTGCCTTGTCGGAAACCTGATAGTTAAACTTTGCGGAGAAAGTGAACATTGTGTCATCGTTATCGAGAATGCCGCCCGAAGAATCGCGGATTGTCGCGCCAACATAAACTTCCGAAGAAAGTTTTTCTGTCAATTCGCCGCGAAGAGTAAGACCCATAAAGTGGTCCTGCGTTCTGTCGCCATAGAGCATTCTCGAATAGAGCTTAGATGGGCTCATATCGGAATTGTCGTAATTTGTCTGGCGATACTGGTATGACAAACCTGCGCTCAACTTGTCGGTAATTTTATAGAGCAAGCTTACAGGAACGATATATGCGGTTGAATCCGTATAAACATTCTGCTGGTTTGTATAATGAATATCGACATAGTCAAAACCAGCGTCAACAATGACCTTGTTGGAAATGACATAAGAACCGTTTACACCCGCCTTGATTGTGTTTGTACGAGCCAAATTTTCATCATTAACGGTGGTGTCGGTATTCTGCGCAGCCTGAACGAAAGAGAAGTGAGCATTTGCGTTAAATGCGTCAGACTGGTATGCTGCTTTTACGATGACATTTGCGAGATTGGAATCGAAACGTTCATGCTGCATATAACGGTTTAAATCTTCATAAGCCCTCGCAGTAACGGTGAAAGCCTTGTTCTTTCCATAAACAGCTTCGCCGCCGACACGCGTTGTTATGAGATAATCGTCATAAGATTTATATGAGTTCCAAGTAACGTTATTTGTCCATTTCCCGATAACGGAACCGATAAATGAAACATCCAAATCGTCGCCGACTTGGAGAAGGGGACCTGCATATGCGGTTGCGCCCATAGCGGCGACACTTGCTAACAATGATAGTTTTTTCATGTAATTCCTATTCTTTGTTTAATCGAAAATTTTTGCTATAATGACAAGCAGTAAAATAGTTCTTCTGACTTTTGTCAAGTAATATTCTGTTTTTTTTCAAAAAAATGCGTTAAAGACAAAAAAATTTAATAAAACAAAAACTTCTTGCATAGATTTAATTTTGGGCTATTAAAATATTTAAAGAAAAATTATTTATATTTTAAATTCCAAGCAAACAAAAAAAACAAAAATGCCCGAAGACAAAATAATTTCCCAAAACAGCCAAGCAAACTCACCGAAAAAAGAAACAGCGCCGCAAAAATATCCCACAATGTTCGGAATGGCTTACAGGTACCGCAAGCCGAACGGAACATGGGCGGTAAAATTAATGTTCGGCAAAATATTTGCCGTTACGTTTTCACTCTTTTTGATTCTTCTCTTATTTAAGAGCATATTTATATACGCATTTTTCAAATACCAGCGCGATTATTCGGAAATGTCGGTAAAAACCGCCCTGCTTTATCCGTTAAACAGGTCCGCAACCAACACCGCGATTGGCGATTACAATATAAAAACGGCGAAAGAACTGCTCGCAAAAGGCGAATTCCGCCAAGCGTTTGAAAATCTTTTGCGCGGGGTAAACCGCTCCCATAAAAACATTGAAGGCAAAAAGATGCTCGCCCAGTTCTTTTTTATGATGAACAAGCACGACGACGCGATGAATGTTTTAAAGAGGGGCTTGCCCTACGCCTACGAAGACCTCGCATACATGCGCCTTTACACCCAGCTTTTGATTTCCAAAATGGAAGACGAAACGCTAATCAACGTCTGCAAAAGCATTCTTGAAAAAAATCCGAAAAACGAGCAGGTCAAAACCTACCTTGCAATGGCAGTAGCCACAGTCTATTCAATGCACGGAATGTATAACGACAGCAAGGAAATGATTGTGAAATACGGACTCGACAAGACAACGCCGGGAATACTGCGCCTTTCCAAAAACGAATGGGAACAGGGCAACCGCGACGAAGCCGTAAACATCATCGCAAACAACATAAACCTTATGCGCGACCTCGACCCCGTCTATGCCCTGCTCGTAAACTATTACATTTTGCTTGGCGACTACGCGAAAGCGCGCCAATACGGGTCTTTGAGGATTCTCGAAAAGCCGCTTGAAATTGCCCCGAGGGTTGACTATCTCCGCTCAATCGCAAACAGCGGCGACAAGAAAGCCGCGGAAGAAGAGCTTAAACGTCTCTTTGAAGCCAACAAATCCGATGAAAAGAACTTAATACACATAGCAAACTACGCGGCGGATTCCGGAAATTTGGATTTGATGCGCAAGATTTACGACAACGCAATCGAAAAGGGATTTTCAAACACGGCGCAATACTGCATGCTTTTGCTCGAAACTTTCATAACCTGCAAAAAATACGACGACGCAATAGTATTTTCCGAAGACATAATAAAAGCGAACCCCAAATGGTTAAACCGCAACGAAAATGTCTTTACGTCTTTGCGCGCGGTTGCGTATCTGGCAAAGGGCAACACCAATATGTCAAACGCCCTGATAAACGAAATCATAAAGCGCGGCACGGTAAATCCGCGCACGTTGGTCGCAACGGCAAGGCGTTTTGCGATGCTCGGAGAACCGAAAACCGCGCACAAATTGTACGTCGCCGCAGTCGAAAAAGACCCGATGCACCAATATGCACTGGTAAGGCTGATACAATTCGAACTGGACGCAGGCAATTCTTCGGATTTAAACAAATACATTTTCCGCCTCATCAACATGCGCAGACCGCCGCGCGACATGATTATGAGTGCGCGTAAAAAACTTTTGACAGACCGCTTCATATTCACCGCCGAACGCGAAAAAATCATAAACGCAATAGACGCGGTGTTCGACATGGAAAAAGCCTCCGGCAACCGTATTTTCTCCGACTTGCCCTCGGACTACGACAACGAAAAAATCCTGTCAACGTTCTAAGTATAGTCCATTTAACAGAAAATCAAAATTGCCGACACCTGCATAAAGCGGCAATGCTCAAAAGCTCCAAACAACATTGGAGCTTTGTTTTTTGTGCATTGGAATTATCAATTCCGCCCGACAATATCGGCAACACTAAACGAAAAACATTCATTGCTAAAAACTGTTAACGCGCCTAAAAGATTAAAACAAAATGCGCGAATTGGCGAAAATATAACAATCACGGCTGAAAGATTTTTTGTGAGATATTCAGCGCAAAAACGAATGTAAATTTTGCCACAAAAAAAAGCGGCCTTTAAGACCGCTTTCTTGTTTATAAAACTCAAACTACTTTCTTCTGCGGTACGCCGCGAAAGCGAGAGCAATCGCGCCCAAGATTGCCGCATACGTTGAAGGTTCGGGTATTTCGGAAGTAATTGAAAGTGTCGAACCATTCAAGCCGACCGTAAACAAGTTTTGCTTTGCGTCCAAAACCACAAAGCTTGACCCGCTTTCTATTTCAGACATCACAACGCTTGTGCTGTCCCCGAAGATTTCGGAAATATCCACAGTGCCGTCCAATTCAAATGTTTCACTGCCGAAATTTACAAACAATTTGTCGAACTTCGTGCCTTCTGCAAGCGATACCTTGGAGGAAGAATCAACCGAAAGCAAATCCACGTCAAACGAATTGGCAAAAGCAACATCGCTGTTTGACGACACTAAAAGCTCGTTCATGCCGGAAATATTTCCGTTGAAAGTGCCTGCAAACGCATTTGATGAATTTCCAAAAGAAACAGAATTTTTACCGCCGACAATAGCCCCTTCAGATCCGCCGCCATAAACTGTTCCCGCAAAATCAATATCGGAAGAATTGCCGACAAACGTCACTTTTGCATTTCCCGACACGACCGAACCGCTACCGTCTCCACCCGCATAAATGTCGCCCGATATTTTACCCGCGCTAATTGTTATGTTCGCGGAAGCCAAATCAGCCGTCGCGCTCGTGCCTTCAACAGAGTTAAACACGCGTCCGCCGCCATAGACATTTTCGGAAACAGTTCCGCCCGATATAATAATATTTGAATTTCCCTCAACTTTTGAAACAGCTCCGTTGCCGGTATTATACTCGCCGTCTCCAATGCTGCCAACATATGAAAGAGAACCTCCGTAAACACTGCCGTTTACATTTGCCTCTCCACCAATTTCAACGGAAGTCGAACCGCCGATATTAGTAACAGATATTCCAGAATAACGTTTACTTTCAGCTTCGGAACCGCCATAAACATCTCCGTTCACCGTGCCCCCCGTGATTTTAACGCTTGCATTTCCGCCAATGCTTGCCTGAACGTTTTCGTGGTTCGCATTCCAGTAAAGCGAGCCGCCAAAGACATTGCCGGTAATCTCGCCGCCGACAATTTCAACAGAAGCATCGCCTTCAACAACGGTTGAACCGTGCGATTGAGAATGCCCGCCGCCGTATATGTCGCCATTGACCGTGCCGGATTTTACAACAACTTTGGAAGAATCGACAGATGCGATCAATCCCGCCGTTACGCCGGAACTCTGCGAAGCGCCAAATACCCTTACGTTATCCAATGTTGCACCATCGATTGTTACGGAAGAACCGCCTGTTACGCCGGAATTAGATTGGTAGCTAAAATTTCCACCCACAATATAAGTGGTATAATAACCTGAAAAGTTAGCTCCGCTACCCAAATATACGCTTGAACCGCCGCTTATATTCGAGCCGCCTTTACCGTTTTCTCCATACGCCATTGAACCGCCCGCAACAACAAAGTCTCCTCCCGATGTTATGTTTGCGGAATTTATTATAAGCTTTGAGCCGTTTTCGATATTTGCGACTGCGCCCGCTCCGGTATGCGCGCCACCAAATATATTTGACGAATAATTGCCGCCATTTAACACAAGAGTGCTGGACTTAATGTTAAGCGTGCTTCCTGCGTTCCAAACCTGACCGCCTCCGATGGTAAGCAGATTAATATTAACGTCTGCATTTACGGTGGTATTTAAATTTCCGACATATGCCGTATAGCCACTATTTTCAAAAGAAATTCCGCCATACAAACGATCAAGAGAAACCGCTCCCGTAAGGTCTGCTGTAATATCGCCAAAATACGCATCCGAACCGCCGACGCTCCCGCCGACATATATTCTGCTAGAAGCTCCGCCTGTGCTAAATTCCCCGAACTTAATATATGTATTATGCGCTTCTTCCGAAGAACCCGAAGGCGCTATAAAATAGTTTCTGCCATTGAGAAGACTTCCCGAAACAAAATATCCGTCGTATTCTCCGCTTGACTGGGGAAGCATACTACGTCCGGCATCCCAAGAAATTTGCTCCAAATTGGAAACATCTTGCGCAAAGCTTTCCGAAAGCGCAAAAGGCAATAACAGGGATGTTGAAAGAATTGATTTAAAAATTAAACTTTTCATCTTATTATCTAGTCCTTTATTTATTGTAAAAATCAGAAAATTACCCCCCACCCCCGAAGTGTCAAGCACATTTTAATCGTTTTTAGAGGCATTTGCGGGCTTTCACGGGGCTTTTTAAAGCAGGATTCAATTAGAATCAAAAATTAAATTTTATGAAAGCAAATGATATGTTTTTATATAGATAACCTGCAACAAACAGACATTGAACATACAACAAAAAAGACGGCATCGAAAGATGCCGTCTCATGCATAAAAACTGTTTTTTAACAGACCTTTTAAAAGGCTGCCACCTTACTTTGCGAGGCGTTCCAACAAAGCTTCGCGCTGAATTTTGAGAGCGTTCGGAAGCTGGTTGTACAACTCTTCGGAAAGCGGCTGCGTTGCAACTACCTGCGGATCGTATGTCATCAAAGCCTTGAAGTCTTCTTCCGAATAGTCAAGACCTTCCCAGTTGATGTCCTTATAGTCGGGCATCAAGCCGATTGCAGTTTCGTTTGCGTGCGCTTCGCCGTTTACGCGCTTTGCAATCCAGGAGAGGACGCGCGCATTGTCGCCAAAGCCGGGCCACATAAACTTGCCTTCCGCATTCTTTCTGAACCAGTTTACATGGAAGAAGCGCGGAGTCATCGAAAGACCCTTGCCCATTTCAACGAGGTGGCCGAGGTACTTCGCCATATTGTAGCCTGCGAAAGGCAACATAGCCATCGGGTCGGAGCGGAGCTTGCCCAAAGTGCCTTCGGAAGCAGCGGTGAGTTCAGAACCCATCATTGCGCCCAAGTAAATGCCATGAGCCCAGTCAAACGCTTCAAATACCAAAGGTATGCCGTTTGCGCGGCGACCGCCAACGATAACAGCGGAAACGGGAACGCCTTCCAACTTTTCCGCATTTTCGTCGATGCAGGGGCAGTTGTAAAGGGGAGCCGTAAAGCGGCTGTTCGGGTGCGCGGCGGGAGTTCCCGATTCGGGAGTCCAGGGATTGCCGTGCCAGTCGGTGAGGTTTGCGGGAGGTTCTTTTGTCATGCCTTCCCACCATACGTCGCCGTCTTCAGTTAAAGCAACGTTTGTGAATATTGTATCCTTGCGGCAGGACTGCATTGCGTTGTGGTTTGTCTTGTCGCTTGTGCCGGGAGCAACGCCGAAGAAGCCGTTTTCAGGATTGATTGCATAAAGCTTGCCGTCGGGGCCGGGTTTAATCCAAGCGATGTCGTCGCCGATTGTGGAAACCTGCCAGCCGTCCTTCTGCAATTCTGCGGGAGGAATGAGCATTGCAAAGTTAGTTTTGCCGCAGGCAGACGGGAATGCCGCAGTAACGTAAGTTTTCTTGCCTGACGGGTCTTTTACGCCCAAGATGAGCATGTGTTCCGCCATCCAGCCTTCGTCGCGACCCATTGCGGAAGCGATGCGCAAGCTCAAGCACTTTTTGCCCAAGAGAGCGTTGCCGCCGTAACCCGAACCGATGGAAATGATTTCGCGAGTTTCGGGGAAGTGCGTAACGTATGTGTTTTCGGGATTGCAGGGCCACAAAACGTCTTTCTGACCGTCCGCAAGCGGCATACCGACAGAGTGGAGGCAGGGTACGAATTTGCCGTTTTCGCCGAGAACGTCGAGAACCTTCGGGCTTACGCGAGCCATGATTCTCATGGAAACGACAACGTACGGAGAGTCTGTGATTTCAACGCCGATTTGAGAGATCGGGCCGCCTATCGGGCCCATGCTGAACGGGATTACGTACATTGTACGACCCTTCATGCAACCCTTAAACAAACCTTCGAGCTTTGCGCGCATTTCTGCGGGGTCCATCCAGTTGTTGGTGGGGCCTGCTTCTTCTTTTGTCTTTGCGCAAATGAAAGTGCGAGCTTCCACACGAGCCACGTCGCGCGGGTCTGAGCGGAAGTAATAGCTGTTCGGGCGTTTCTGCTCGTTGAGCTTGATGCACATTCCCTTTTCAATCATCATATTGAAAAGAGAGTCTGCTTCAGCCTGAGAGCCGTCGCACCAGTAAACTTTGTCAGGAGTAGTGAGGGCGGCAACTTTGTCAACCCACGCTACAAGAGCTTTGTTCTTTATTGTTTTTGGATCTATCATAGTATAAACTTTCTTGAGCTTTTCCCAATGGAAAAAATCAATATGAAACAATGCGGATTTGATTTTCAAAAATCAACAAAAAAATTTCAATAAATCCCCAACCGCAGGCTTTTCGGGAAAAAAGACGCTTTTGGCGCAAATTGCCGCCACTCAAAAAAATGTCTTCACTTTTACGGGCAAAAAATCCTTAATTTAAAAAAATGACGCAAAAGTACTACAAAATTCTGAACGCCGACGGATTTTCGCCAACGACAAAGTTCGACTACAACCCCTACCTGCCAAAAAACGGAACGGCGGGAGAATGGCTGCCCGAAATTGCCGAAAGAGTCCTGCACGCATCGGGCTACCACCTCACAAAATACTGGAACATGTGGTACGAAAAGGGCGCGAGAATTTACGAAGCCGAATTTAAGGGAAAGACAGAACCGATAACCTTCGGCGTTGAAGAAAAAATCACCTGCGCCCAAATAAGATTATTGCGCGACATAACAGAAGAGACATTGCAAACGTTAAACAAAGAAGAATTTTCGCCCGAAAGCTGGAACATCGGCAAAAACAATACGGGAGTGCGCAACATCGGCTCAAACAATTCGGGAAATTACAATACGGGCAACCGAAACACAGGCAATAGAAATACGGGAGACTACAATACAGGAGACGCAAATTCGGGCATAGACAACGTCGGCAACAACAATAAAGGCTCGTCAAACGTCGGCTCAAACAACATAGGGCACTCAAACGCGGGAGACGGCAACAAAGGATATTTCAATGTCGGCAACCATAATGTCGGAAACGGCAACATGGGCAGCTTCAACGTCGGGAACAACAATATCGGCAAATGGAACAAGTCGAATTTAAACATCGGCTTTTTCAATACGGAAAATTCGACAATCAAGATGTTCAATAAACCCGCAAACCTAAAACTGGGACAAATAATTTTGCCCGCATTCCTGCGCAAGCCCGACGCAAAAGAAGCATTCAAGTCCGCCTCAAAAGAAGAAGCCTTAAAAGCCCTCACCCTGCCAAACTTCGACTACGCAATATTCGAAGAAATCACGGGGATTTCAAAAGCTGACTTCGACCAAAAGCTAAGCGAATAAATTTTGCAATTCAACAGACTACCCAAAATACCGTGGCATATGCGTACATATAGTACACGACTATTACAGCATTCCTTGTAAAACGGAACATCAGCGGCAGTTTCACTTTCTTAAAACTTTTTCTTACTGTAATATCTGCGAAGGTAGGTCAAATTGCCGTTCAGACGAGAAGTAAAAAGACTGCGGTAGGAATGTACACTTAGTACATGACTACTGCAGTATTTTTTGTAAAACGGAGCATCAGCGGCAGTTTCACTTTCTTAATACTTTATCTTACTGCAATATCCGCGAAGGTAGGTCAAATTGCCGTTCAGGCGAGTATTTGCGAAAAGACTGCGGTAGGAGTGTACACTTAGTACATGACTACTGCAGTATTTTTGTAAAACGGAGCATCAGCGGCAATTTCACCTACCTGAGAATTTCACGAGGAGCAGACGGTCCATTATCAGGACCAACAAACCCCTTGTCTTCAAGCTCGTCCATGATGGAAGCCGCACGGTTATAGCCAATCCGCAATTTGCGCTGAATGAATGATACGCTCGCGCGCTTGGCGTCTTTCATCACCTTGAAAGCCTGCGGGGTAAGCTCGTCGTCCCACTCGCCCTCTATGCCGAAAGCACCGTCACCTGCGGCTTCAAGCTCGTCCTGCATCGCGCTTTCAAATTCGGGTTCGCCGTTTTCGGCAACAGCCTCGACAATCTTTTCTATTTCACCGTCCGACATAAACGCGCCCTGCGCCCTTATCAAATCGGAAGAGCCCGGCGGAATGAAAAGCATGTCGCCCCAGCCAATGAGAGTTTCCGCGCCTTTTGAATCCAAAATCGTGCGGCTGTCGGTCGCGGAAGCCACTCTGAAACCAATTCTTGTCGGCAAGTTCGCCTTGATAAGCCCTGTTACGACATCGACTGACGGACGCTGGGTTGCGACAAGCAAATGAATGCCCGCCGCGCGCGCAAGCTGGGTAAGGCGCGCGATTGCCCCTTCCACTTCCTTGCCCGCAACCATCATCATGTCGGCAAGCTCGTCGATTATGCAAACGATGTAAGGCATTTTCTTTTTCGGAATTTCGATTTCGTCGCCGTCGCCTTCCAAATCGTTTTCCATCGCGTTCATGCTCATTGCGCGCTCTTCGGGGGTCTGCTCGGCTTCGAGTTCCTTTGCGCGCTCCTGCTCCTCTTTGTCCTTCAAAATTTTCGCATTGAAGCCGATTATGTTTTTCACGCCGACTTTCTCGAAAATCTTGTAGCGTTTCATCATTTCTTTCACGAGCCAGTTTAAGGCTGTCGGAACTTTTTTGGGGTCGGTTACGACGGGAACAAGCATATGCGGCAGGGAATTGTAAACTTGAAGTTCGACAACTTTCGGGTCAACCATCACAAAGCGCAGGTCGTCGGGAGTGCATTTGTAAAGCAGTGAAGCCACAATTACATTTATGCAAACGCTCTTGCCACTTCCCGTAGAGCCTGCGATAAGAGCGTGCGGCATCTTTGCCAAATCCAAAACAACGGGCTTTCCCGTGACGTCTTTACCCAAGACAACAGGGATAGACGCCTTGCTTTCGTTCCACTCGCGCGACTCTATAATCTCGCGCATCGACACGTTTTGGCGCACCAAATTCGGGACTTCGATGCCGACAGTTCCCCTGCTTGTGGTCGAAACTCTGACATGGGCGGTTTTAAGCCCGATTGCAAGGTCGTCTTCCATCGCGATAATTCTTCCTACTCTCACCCCAGGGTTTGGCTTTACCTCGTACCTCGTGATGACAGGTCCCGCGAAAACTTCCGATGGGGCAACGCCGATTTTGAATTCGTCAAGTGTGCCGATTATCTGCGACATTCTCGATTCGTAGTCTTCCGCCTTTGCATCTTCCTTTTTTTGCGGAGCATTCAGCAAATCAACAGATGGGAACTTATAATTGCCCTTTTTGATTTTTTGTTTCGGAGGCGTATATTTTTCCTCTTCCAATGTAGAGACTTTTAAAGACGGCAGGGGCGACGCGACATTTTCTCCCACTTCCGCAAGCGGACGCTTTTCAATCTTTGCGCCCGCGCCCAAAACTTCTTCAATGGCGGCAGTCCGTACAGGCGGAACTTCCTCTTTTTCGGGAATGCGCAAAGTAATGTCCTCGTCGTCAAGCTCCTCTTCCTCTGTGTCCTCCAAATCTTCTTTTTGAGGAGAAGCAAGAGGAGCATTGTCCTCTTCAAGACCGAACTCGACCTTCTTTTTGGAGCGAGGTTTTTTCGTGGGAGCTTGAAATATTCCCTCGTCCTCTTCTTTACTTTTTCTTTTAAACAGAGAGAAAAACGCCTTAAAAACACGCAAAATTCCCTTGCCGATGCAAACCAAAATTTTTACGGCAAGACGGGACGTTTCCTTTACCAGCTCAAGCGGGCTTTCCGTGAAAGAGGCAATAAAGGCGAACGCATACAAAACAGGCAAAATAATCGCGCTTCCGAAATAATCAACCGCGGGATGGACTGCATGCAAAAACAATAGCGTGCCGATTTTTCCGCCCCAGCCCGAACTGAAATATTCGGTCGAGTAAATACCGTTTAAATAATCCTGAATAAAAGCCGCCAAAACCGAAAGAAGCACGACGGCGGCAAGCATTGAAAAAAGCGGAGCCAAACGCATGAGCTTCGGCCTTTTCAAAAAACACAGCACGCCGACATACGCGACATAAACCAAAATGAGCCATGTCGAAACACCGAAAACCGAAAGCATGGCGCTGCAAAAAGTTGCCCCGATTTTTCCGCACAAGTTGCTTGCGGGAATGTCGGTTGAATTTATGTGCATGGGATCATTAAAGAACGTCTCCTGCCCCGCGTCGTAGCCCGCAAGAGCCACGGAAAAGAATATCGCGGCAATCAAAAGGGCTATGCCCGCATAAACGCGCCTGTTACCGGAAAGCTCCCCGATTTTCTCGGAGCGCGGTTCTTTCAAATTTTTTTTGGATTTCGCCGAAGCCATGATTTTAAGAAATTTTTGAAGTTAAAAGCTCCCTTGCGTGGGTCAATGCCGAAGCGGAATTTCTGTCGCCCAGCATTCGCGCAAGCTCCGAAACCCTCTCCTCGGAATTCGGATTTAATTCTGAAATTTTTACACTCGTAAACGAGTTTGTCTGGAATTTTTCAACCAACAAATGGTTTGCGCCGAACGCCGCGACCTGCGGCAGGTGGGTCACGCACAAAACCTGATGCTCTCCCGAAAGCTTTGCAAGCTCGCCGCCGACTTCCGCCCCGATTTCCCCTCCGACGTTCGCGTCCACTTCGTCAAACACAAGAAGCGCGGTGTGGTCGGCGTCCGCCATGGTGGTTTTTATCGCAAGCATTACCCTTGCAAGCTCTCCGCTTGAAGCGATTTTTGCAAGAGGGAGCGGCGCCTGCCCGGGATTTGCGCTGAATTCAAACTCGCAAACACTGCCGCAATCAGCCCCCGCGACTTCTGACGCCGTTATGCGGACTTTGAAGTCGGGACGTTTAAACCCCGTCTTTTTGAGAAGCGAAACCACTTTCTTTTCAAGCAAAGCCCCAGCTTTTTCGCGCTCTTTCAAAATTTTTTCGGAAATGGGGAAAATAAGAACTTTCAGCCTTTCGATGTTCTCCTCCTCCCTCTTAATGGAAACTTTGACGTCCCCTTGAAGGGCGATTTTCTGCGCCATTTCATCTCTGATTTTCAAGACTTCCCGCACACTCGAACCGTATTTTCTGCGGACGTTCAGCCACGCGTCCATTCTCTCGCGGATTTGGAGGGCGTCCTCTTCGGTAAAGGAGCAATTCTCTGAAAGCGAAGAAAACTCGTCGGATATGTCTGAAATTTCTATTGATACTTCGTTTATGCGGCGGGCGAGAGCCGATGCTTCCGCGCACGAATTTGAAATTTCGCCAGAAAGCCTGATGGCACACGCCAGCTTGTCGCAAACGCCGTCTTCGCCGCCAAGCATTTCGGCGACCGCCTGCGATTTTTCCAAAACTTCGCGAGAATTTTCCATGAGCTTGTAGGAATTTTCAAGCTCGGCTATTCCCTCTTCGGATAGGCGGAGCGCGTCTATTTTTTCTATTTGCGATTTTGCGAACTCCATTTCGTCCGCCGACATTTTTTTTGCGCCTTTAAGCTCCGCAATCCTTTTTTCCGACGCCAAAATTTCCCCGTAAAAAGCCAAATATTCCGCCTTTAATTCCCCGATTTTTGCAAAATCGTCAAGCATCATCAGCTGGTTTTTTGAAGAAAACAGCTTTTGAGGCTCGTTGGAGCCGTGGAAATCGACCCAAAATTCCCCTATTTTTTGAAGGTTTGCAAGAGTCGAAAGCGAGCCGTTTACAAAACATTTGCCGGCCTTGTTTCTTTCAATTATTCTGCGAAGAACTAACGCGCCGTCCTCGCAGACGGGCAAGCCGCAGTCTTTTAAAATTTCGTCGATGCGCCCCGTTTCGGTAAAATTAAGCACGGCTTCAACCGAACATCTTTCGGAATTTGAGCCGATAATTTCCTTTCCCGCGCGGTTGCCCGCAAGAATTGAAAGCGCGCCCAAAAGAACGCTCTTGCCCGCGCCCGTCTCGCCCGTGACAACAGTAAATCCGCGCTTGAAGTCAAGCTGCGCGCTTTTCAAAAGCGCAAGATTTTCTATTTTTAAAAATTCCAGCATTCTTTTTCGTGTTATAAAAAAATTCCATTTGGGTTTTAGGGGAATTTGCCAAAGTTGTCAAACACGGCTAAAAAATATTTTCACTTTGCGAATTTAATTTTCTCCGCCAACAAGCTTTAAGGCTATATCCCTATGGCGAAGCGCGCTGTTTGCGTCCCCCCGCCAGTCATACTGCCCTTTCGGGCAAGAACCTTTAAAATCCTTGATTTCTTTCGCAAGCCTTGCGATTTCCCCCGCGGCGGCTTCAACCGTTTTTTTCAACTTCCCGCTCTCAAATTCCCCTCCGCGCGAATAAAGACGCGCGCCGAAATACGCCTTGCAGACTTCCGAATGAAGCGAAGCAGTAATGTATGTCCTAAAAAAAAGCGGATGAATTTTCGCATAGTCGGCTTCTTTTAAATGAGGTTTTGCGCTTTCGACAAGCCTTAAACTCTCCTTTGCGAGATTTGCGGCATAGTCTTTTTCGGAAACGATGTCGCGAAAAATCCCCCAATCCATGCACTCGCGCTCCTCAATCAGCCCCTTTTCAAAAACATCTTTTATCTCCCTTTCATAAACGCAGTTGCGCTTCTTATATCGGACAGGGGCAATCTTATTTACGACATCTTCCCAATAGCGGAATTTTTTATTTACCGCTCCCCCGACAAAAACTTCGGGCGGATTTAGCCACCTGCCGGACACATGGCGGTTGTACGCCCACTGGTTTTCGGCATAATTTAACCGCGAATGGTCGGCAGTATTCGTGCCGAGAGTATAGAGGCTCGACTTTGCTATTTCCAAGGCGTTTTCAAACGCGGGCTTCAAAAATTCAACTGCATTTTTGCCGTAATTTTTCGCGATAAATTCGCCGTAAAGCTCATCGAAACTTGTTTCGCCGCCAAATGCCTTGTCCAGCGCGAACAACTGAATTTCGTTTGGAGTGCCGAATATAGACGTGTCGCCATAGCGGTCGATGCGTGCGGCATAGCCAACCACGTTTTTATTTTTCAAAAAATTCTTCATCCTGCGCGACTGCGGTTCAACCCAAGTATTTGCAATAACGCCCTGCCCGCTGTATTCATTGCCCAAATCGAACTCGACAACCATCGGTCGACCTAATTTTGAGATTATCGGATTGTCGGGATGAGTCAAAAAGAAGTCGTGCGGAGTTTCCTTCACCATCAATATTATTTCGGGATACTCCAATCTGCCAATACATTCGGTTATGTTTCGATACTCCTCCTTTGAGTAGGCAAAAGTTCTGATGTAAAGCTTCTTCTTCATTTCGCCGACAACGACGGATGCAATTTCGTTTACGGCTTTCGCAAGCTTTTCTCCTGGCGTTTTCATTTTCGAGGAATGCTGGGCTTCGACCCTTGCGCCCGTTTCAATAAACGTAAGCACAATCCCGTCAATGTCGGGCGCGAGAGACATCATTTCCCGATAGTCGCCCTTAAACCATTCCCAAAAATCGGGATTGTCCAAGTCTATCCTGCCGCCCGCCGCGCTTCTGAAATTCTTGGGATAGTAATCAAGCCCGTACAAATTGTGGTCCCATGCAAGGACTTCTTTTATGCCCTTTTGATGTGCGAATTTAGCAAGGCGCGCGACGTTTTCGCGGACTTTCGGGGCGCGAATTTCCCTCAAATTGTGTATTATGTCATGAGAAAGTTGAATTTGCGTCGCGCCGTATTTCTCTGCGGATTTTTCTATGGCAAGCTCCGCAAGAGGAATATTGTCGGACAATATCACAATAGAGCGGACTTTCCCTTCGCCAAAAGCGACCAAAAAAAACGAGCAAGCTAACAATGCGGCAAAAAATGTTTTCATATGCGAAACTTCCCTTTTATGGAAGCGAACGGTTTTCTTTTAGTAAAGCAAAAAATATATATTGCGTTTTTTATTGCTCCAAGCTTATTTTTTAAACTTAATGTTTTTACTATTATGACTGGTAAAATTATAGGTGGAATTATCGGCGCAATGGTGGCGGGCCCGTGGGGAGCGGTTATAGGGGCCACAATCGGGCATTTCTCGGTCGATTCAAAATCCGGCGAAGGCGCGGGGCAGAACCAATTTCTGATTTTAATGTGCGAGGCGTCCGCAAAAATCGCAAAATCAAAAGGCGTCATAAAGAAAGAGGAAATAGCGGAGCTTGAAAGCATATTCAAAGAACTTCGCCTCGACAGCGAAGCGCGAAAGCGCGCAATCGGATATTTCAGAAGCGCGAAAAATTCCCCGCGTTCGCTAAATGAAATCGCCGAAGACTTCGCGGCACACTTCCCGTCTTTGGACGCGCGCCAGACATTTATCACGGTTTTAATCCGCATTGCGCTTGCAGACGGAGCCTTGCAGTCGGAAGAGATGCGCGAACTGCGCATGGCGTGCGCCGCGCTAAACATAGACCCCTCCATTTTAAGCGGACTTGGCGGAACAAGAAACAGCTCGTCGTCCGCGCATTCATCATCGGCAAGCCAAGACCTTGCGGAAGCCTACGCCGTTTTGGGAGTCAAGCCCGACGCCTCTTTGGACGAAATAAAAACAATATACCGCAAGAAATGCAAAGATCTCCATCCCGACGTTTTGCGCAGCAAGGGGCTGGGCGAATTTGCGATGAAGGCAATAGAAGCGGAACTTGTGAAAGTAAACGACGCCTATGAGCGCATAATGAAAGCGAGACGCTAAAATGAAAAAAATTAAAATCACGGCAAACGGAAAGCAATTTGAAATATCGGAAGGCAAAACCATATCGGAATTTGCAAAAGACATGGGGCTAAACCCAAAAAGATGCGTCGTGGAGCTTAACAAAAAGGCGTTGAAATTTTCGGAATTTGAAAATCTGAAATTAAACGGCGGCGACGTTCTTGAAATTTTAAACCTTGTCGCGGGCGGATAAAAAATCCGAATGAAAATTATTGTTTAGAATTTTTCACAGCTCAAAACAACATATAAAAAAGACATTTATGCAGGAAATTCCACCAGAGTTTGAACGCTACCAAAGGCAGATTGCCCTTGAAAATTTCGGCATAAAGTCCCAAAAAAAACTGCAAAATTCAAGTATCGCCATAATCGGAGCGGGAGGAGTCGGCTCCGCGGCACTGCCCCTTTTGGTGGGAAGCGGCATCGGCAAAATCAAAATCATCGATTGCGACAAAGTTTCGCTTACCAACCTCCACCGCCAAACAATTTATTCGGAAGGCGAAACAGATAAACCCAAAACCGACGCCGCAAAAGAAAGACTTTCAAAGCTGAATTCTTCCATAGAAATAGAGGCGTTCAACGTAAAAATAAGCGACGCAGACACCCTGAAAGAAATCCTTAAAAATACAGATATTTGCATCGACGCAACCGATTCCTTCAATACCCGTTTCATTGTTTCGGACACCTGCAAATCCTTGCAAATGCCTGAAATTTACGCAAGCGCACAAGGCTATGTTTCGCAGAATATCCTGTTTTGCAAAAATTTTTATCTGCGCGAATTTTTAGAAGAAGAAAATTCCGCACAAGGGAAGCCTCAAAATCTGCCAATATTTCCGCCTGCGGCGCATTTAAGCGGAATTTGGGCGGCGGCAACCGCAATAAAATATCTGGCAAAGATTGAAGATTTTAAGGCGGGATTTTTTAAATCCTACAATTTTTCAGACGACAAATTCACGCGCCTTGAATTTTAAAAATTTCCGGTTTTTACAACCGCGTTTTCTCCCTTTGCAATTCCAATGACCAAATTTCGCGTATTTATAAATGAAAGATTTTTGCGCCGTCCTTCAAAAATTTTCCTAATATGTGAAAATAAATTCTGAAAAATTAGAACATTGCAAAGAAAGCATTTTGAATTTGCCGCCTGCGGACTTTGAAACACAGCCGACTTTCAGCATTTTTTCCCAAAACATATATCGGCACACTTTTTTCGCGCCAAACACAACTTTAAAAAGCGCAAACGTTGCAATTTTTCCGTAAAAACTCCGCAAGCGCATTGATAAAATATTTTGCATTTTCGGTATGCAAAAAATTCTCAAAAACCTCTTTTAAGTTAAAATTTTCTACTCAAAAAACTTCAACAGTCCATTAACAGCTTTATAATTGCGCAAATAAAAAAGGCGCACAAGATTTTCCCGCGCGCCTTAAATTTTACGAGTTAAACCTTATTTTCTCGGAAGTTTGCCCTTGTATTTAACAAGGTCCTTCATTCTGTCCCAAGGAAGGTTTACGCCCTTTGCAGCAGCCTTTTCCTGCAATTTGTCGAGAGCTTCGGTAGTGGGAGCCACATCGGTGTCGTAAATCGCCAATGAGAAATGGTTCATCATCTGGAAAACTTCCCTGTTCAGCCAGTTATCGTTGATTTCGATGGCGGTTTCAATGAATTTCAAGAATTCTTTCATTGTGCCCAATTCTCTGAAAGCCCAGCAAGCATCGCCGCGTTCCTTGTTTTCCTTGATTGCCTTTACGATGTTCGGCAATGCTTCGGTAAGCCCGCGCGCGCCCGCCAAGCGGATGCAAGAACGGTCGAAGTTTTTAACGCCTTCAAGAATTGCATTGTCCAAAGCCTTGGAGGGCTTCATTGACCTTACCGAATATTCGACCAAGTCGCGGATATGCCCGTTGCCCCAAACAGCCTTGTGCAAATCTATTGCCGCCAAGCCGGACTGCTCGTCGCCAATGCATGAGAGAGCCCACGCGCCGCCAAGGCGCACATTGTCGGAATCGGTTTCTTTGAGGGCGTTTATGATGAAATCGCGGGCGGCGGGGGTGCCTGTATCGCCCAAGGCGGTCAATACCCAAGCCTTTACAACGTCATCTCTCTTTGCGTAAGAAGCCTTCAAAGTTTCCATCATGGAAGGATCTTCAACTGCGAACCGGATTGCGTAAATCATGTCGCGGCTGTTGTCGGATTCAAGAGCCCTGCGAATTGCGCCCTTGTCTTTTGCGGTGATTTTCTGCTTCTGCTCTTCAAAGCTGTCTTTGGAATACCAACCCTTGGCGGCAATCAAAGATGCGCCGTGGTTAAGGCTTGAAGACTTTTCTTCCTGGAAAGCTTTGATTTTTGTGGGAGCCGCCTTCTTGTCGTATGCGCGGGTAGCCTGTGCGTTTACAAGACCGCTTGCCAAAACTTTGTCTTTGCTCTTTGCCTTTGCCAAAATTGCGGAAACCGACTTTTCGGGATTTTGTTGGAGCGCCATTCTTGCGGCGTCTGCAATATCCTTATCTTTGTCGCCAAGAGTTTCCTTCAAGAGGTCAATAGATTTTTCAGAAGGGCAGTTTTGCATAAGCCCCAACAAGAAAATCTTTTGTTCCTTTGATTTCAAATCCTTGCCCTTGATGTTTTTGTAGGCGGAAACGCAGGCGGAAACAAATTCATTGCGCTTTGACTTGTCCATTTTCGGATTGCCGTAATAAAACGACGCCTCCGTGGCAGCCCAAGTTTTGATGAAAGCGTTTTCCTGCTGTTCAAAGTTTTTGTTTCTGTCCAAATTCGGGTCTTGAACGCCCGTGCTTACGGCTTCCAAAGACGCCTTTATGACGTCGGCGGGAGAGTTTGCTTCGACAACTGCGGTTGCGTCAGCCACGATTTTCGGCATATTGTCCCAAGCAAAAACGGAGAGAGCCGAAAAAGCGATGAGAGAAGCGATTGATAATTTTTTCATTCTAAAAAAACCTTTCTGATTCGTTTCCAATTATGCGCCCAAGAAGTACGGAGCGCGGCGCGGACGGTCGAGCATTGACGCCGCCTGGTCGTCGCCGATTACCTGTTCTTTCTTCGGATCCCAATTTACCGTGCGGTTCAAACGCAAAGCGATTGACGACAAGTGGCAGATAGACGCGGTTCTGTGGCCGATTTCCGCATTGCAAATGGTGTCGCGACCTGTTATGATTGCGTCAATCCAGTCTTGGCGGTGCCCCATGCTCGGATGGAGCTGTGTAGAGCCGGGCTTCAATGCCTGCCTGCCCAATGCGGCATCGGGAACAACTTTGCAGACGTTGCCGCGGTTTGTCAAAACTTCGCCGCTTTCGCCAACGAAACGAATGGCTTCGCCGCGCGTGCCGCCGCCCCATTTGCCTTTGCCCATGTCGCCGGGAGGATTGATGTAAACTGTAGTGCCGTCAGCATACTGGTAGAAGCGGCAGGGAACGCCGTCTGTGCCTGCGGGGCAGAACTTTACGGGGCCGGAATGGTCCATACCCTTTGCCCACTGCACAATGTCGAAGTGGTGTGCGCCCCAGTCGCCTTCCTTGCGTGCGCCGTATTCCCAGAATCTGCGCCAACCGCCACCGTAGTCGCCCTTGATACGTTCGGTATGGAACGGACGCCAAGGCGTCGGCCCGAGCCACAAATCATAATTTTCCTTTGGCATCCATTCGGGGAACGGCATTTCCGGAAGTTCCAGCGGAGGCGGGAAGTTGCCGATTGAAATATAAACTTCCTTAAGCTTGCCGATTACGCCGTTGCGAACCAATTCCGCCGCCTTGCGGAAGCAGTATTCACTGCGCTGCTGCGAGCCTGTCTGGAAACGTATATTTGCCTTTTTCGCCGCGTCCGACAAAATTCTGCCTTCGCGGACAGTCAAAGTAAGCGGCTTTTCGCAATAAACGTGCTTGCCGCGCAAAATTGCGTAAAGGGAGATTGCAACGTGCCAGTGGTCGGGAGTTACGATGAACGCCGCATCAATGTCGTCCCTGTCAAGAGCTTCCTGATAGTGAATGGTCTTTTGCAGAGAATTGCCGATGCCACGATCTTTGTTTATTCTTTCAACTTCGCCGTACACTCTGTCGAGAACGTCAAGTTTTACGTCGCAAACCGACAAAATCTGAGTCCTTGGATTTCTTGCCATGTCGCCGCGGTGGCCACCCGACTGCATGCCGTGGCCGATGAACGCGACGTTAATTCTGTTGCTCGGCGCAACAGTCCCAGCCTTGCCAAGTGCGCTCGAAGGGATGAGCGTCGGCAGGAACACTCCCGCCGCCGCGGCCCCCGCCGCTTTGGATATGAAGTTTCTTCTTGATATGTTTTTCATAAGTTATTTCCCCATTCTTTTTTGTTTAGATGCAAACCGCATTCGCGGGCGCATATAAAAAAATAGTTTAATAGTTAGTTAAATTCAAAGTAAATATTACGCATATAACTTTGTCAACAGATTTTTGCGGCATATAATAGTACGGCAAAGTCATCAAAAAAAAAGAGTTGAAAAACGGCGATAATATCTAATTTTTTATCGGCATTGAGAAAAAATGGTTAATCCTCTTTTTAAATTAAATTCAAAATTTTCCCCTTCCGGCGACCAGCCGCAGGCGATAGAAGGCTTGTGCAAAAGCATAGCTTCGGGAGAAAAATACCAGACTCTCGTCGGAGTCACGGGCTCGGGCAAAACTTTCACGATGGCAAACGTCATCGCAAAATCAAACCGCCCCGCCTTGATAATTTCGCACAATAAAACGCTCGCCGCGCAGCTCTACGCGGAATTTAAGGAATTCTTCCCCGAAAACGCAGTGGAATACTTCGTAAGCTACTATGATTACTACCAGCCCGAAGCCTACATTCCACAGACAGACACATACATCGAAAAGGATTCCTCAATAAACGACGAAATAGAAAAGCTACGCATATCCGCGGCAAGCTCGCTTGTAAGCAGGCGCGACGTTATAGTGATAGCTTCTGTTTCGTGCATTTACGGGTTGGGCTCGCCCGACGACTTCAAAGAAATGATGGTTCCGCTTTTGACGGGGCTTAACTTGGAGCGCAACGTGTTTATCGACAAACTCGTAAAATGCCGCTACACACGCAACGACATATCTTTTGAACGCGGGACTTTCAGAGTCAGAGGAGACGTGGTTGACGTTTTCCCCGCGTATCTCGACACCGCCCTCAGAGTGGAATTTTTCGGGGACGAAATCGACTCCCTGAAAAAAATCGACCCGATAACGGGAGAAGTTATCTGCAAATTAAAACGCTTTGACGTTTACCCCGCGACGAGCTTTGTAACTCCGCAAGACCGCATAGAAGCCGCAATTCCGCGAATAAAAGAAGAGCTTGAAGAACAAGTGAAAGCATTTGAAAAAGCGGGAAAACTCTTGGAAGCCCAGCGCATCAAAATGCGCACTCTCGAAGACTTGGAACTCCTGCACGAAACGGGATTTTGCACGGGAATTGAAAACTATTCGCGCCAAATCGGCGGCAGGGAGCCCGGCTCGCGCCCGTGGTGCCTGCTCGACTTCTTCCCGAAAGACACCCTGCTTTTCATTGACGAAAGCCATGTTTCAGTCCCGCAAATAAGGGGAATGTACAATGGCGACAAATCAAGGAAAAGCCGCCTTGTGGAATACGGGTTCAGGCTCCCCAGCGCGCTCGACAACCGCCCGTTAAAGCCCGAAGAATTTGAAAAACTTACGGGACAAACGGTTTTTGTTTCGGCAACGCCCGCACAGTATGAACTCGAAGAAAGCGGAAAAAACGTTTTTGAGCAAATTATACGCCCCACAGGGCTTCTCGACCCCAAGATGATAATCCGCCCAATCAAGGGGCAGGTTGAAGACTGCATTTCAGAAATTAAAGAAGCCGCAAAACGCAAGGAGAGAGTTTTCGTTACGGCACTCACAAAGCGCATGAGCGAGCAAATCGCGGATTTTTTGCGCGAAAACGGAGTCAAAACCGAATACCTGCATTCCGACATCGACGCCATTGAAAGAGTGGAAATTCTGCGAAGGCTGAGAAAGGGGAACTTCGACGCCCTTGTCGGCGTAAATCTTTTGAGGGAAGGTCTGGATGTCCCCGAAGTATCCCTCGTCTGCATTTTGGACGCCGACAAGGAAGGCTTTTTAAGAAGCGCGACAAGCCTTATACAAACCGCGGGAAGAGCTGCGCGGCACGTTGACGGCAGAGTGATTTTATACGCCGACCAAATGACAAAATCATTGAGGGAAGCCGTGGGCGTTTGCGAGCGCAGACGCCTTGCCCAACAAAGGTACAACGAAAGAAACGGCATCACCCCGAAAAGCGTTTCAAAACCCATAATGGATTCGCTCGTAAAGCAGGATGAAAAATCCGAAAAAGTCCCCGAAAAAGAGGACGAATTAAAAGAGCTTATCGCTGAGCTTCAAGCGGAAATGTTAGAAGCCGCCGACAGGCTCGAATTTGAAAAGGCGGCGCATATCCGCGACCAAATAAACATCTTGAAAAAACGCAAGAAGGCGTAAAATCACAAAAAGTAGCCCCTCTGCTTTTCGGAAATCGGAATGCCCACGCGCTCCATTACCGCCATCATGTCCTCCCAGACTTGGCGTTTTTTCTCGTTGGAAGCGTATTGAAGCAGAAAAGACGGGTGGTATGTGACCATCAGGTCGGTATTGTTGAAAGAATGCCATTTCCCGCGAATTGCGCCCATTCTGCGCTTGGGATCCGCGCCCAAAAGCCCCGTCACGGCAGTGTTGCCGAGAGCAACGATGACTTTCGGCTTTACAATGTCGATTTGCGCCTTCAAGTACGGCAAGCAATACGCCATTTCGACTTCGGTGGGCGGGCGATTGCCCGTGCGCGTCGGAAGTTCGGGACGCCAATTCATAATGTTTCCGATATAAACCTGCTCCCTTTCAAGCCCCATCGCCTTTATTATTTTTGTGAGAAGCTGACCCGCCTTGCCGACAAAAGGTTCGCCTTGTATTTCTTCGTCAGCCCCCGGAGCTTCGCCGCAGAAAAATATGTCGGCGTCGAGATTTCCAACCCCGAAAACGATTTTCTTGCCCTCGCGCAAATGGCGCGCGCAAACCTTGTCGCCCAAAACGATTTCGCGCAAGGCTTCCCAGCGGGTTTTCTTGTCGGCTTCGGGCAAAACAAAGGGCGTGGGCTCGGGAACCGCCTCTATTTCAAAATCTCTGCCGCCAACCACGATTTTCAATTTTTGCGCCATCTGATGCTGTTTTGTCTCTTCCTGTTTCTTGAAATCGAAGTCCACTTTTTTTACAAACTCAACCTCGTCGGGAGTGTCTATGACTTCTTGCCCGTCGGCAATCCTCGCGAACTTTGTAAGCTCCTCAAACGCCTCTTCGCTCAAGGGAATTCCCTCTTCCCCCTCGGCGCGCAAGCGTTTAAGCTCGTCAACAATAGCCCAGATTGCCTCTTTCATATAAAAGACAATTTAGTATGCGGCAAAAACTTGCCAAGCTTTTTTTCTGTTTTGAAAAATTTTGCTTGCGATTTTCCTTTAAAATTTTTCGGATTTTCGATTTTAAACAACGGATTTTATGAAAAAACCTCTGTCAGCCCTCGCCGCAGGCACTCTCGTTCTGGGAATAGCCGAATTTATGATTATGGGAATTTTGCCCAATGTGGCAAACGGACTCGGCATATCAAACGCGACGGCGGGGCACTTGATTTCCGCATACGCAATAGGAGTTTGCTTCGGTGCCCCGATGCTTGTTTTGGCGCGAAAGTTTGCGCTAAAAAACATTCTACTTGCGCTTGTCGGAATTATGGTTTTGGGAAATTTCTGCGCGGCAATCGCCCCGAACTACCATTTTATGATGCTTGCAAGGTTTGTTTCGGGGCTTCCGCATGGCGCGTACTTCGGCGTAGCCTCGATAGTCGCCCTTAAACTCGCCCCGAAAGGCAAAACCGCCCTTGCAATCTCGATTATGATTTCGGGCATGACCATTGCAAACCTCTTCGGAGTTCCGCTCGGAACCACGATTTCCACGCTTCTTTCGTGGCGCGCCGCATTCTTTCTTACAAGCATGTGCGGACTTGCGGCGCTCTTTTTGGTTTTCCGCCTCATTCCGCAAGTGGGCGGGATTGAAGACACGGGCTTTAAGGGACAGTTCAAATTCCTAAAAAGCATAATGCCATGGCTTTTGATAGCCTGCACCCTACTCGGCAACGGAAGCATATTCTGCTGGTACAGCTACATAAATCCCCTGCTTACGGAAGTGTCGGGATTTCCCGAAAAGTCCATAAGCCTTTTGATGTTTCTGGCGGGAGTCGGAATGGTGTGCGGAAACATGTTAAGCGGCAAGCTTTCCGACAAGTTTACTCCCGCAAAAGTAGCGACCTCCGTGCAGGGAATAATCGCAATAAGCCTGATGCTAATATTCTTTTTTGCGCAATATCCGATACTTTCGGCAACGCTTATGTTTATATGCACCTTCTGCCTGTTCGCGCTCGGCTCCCCCCAGCAGCTTCTGCTTTTGCAGTACTCGAAAGGCGGAGAAATGCTCGGAGCCGCATGTGTGCAAATCGCGTTTAATTTGGGAAACGCAATCGGAGCATACGCGGGCGGGCTTCCCATCGAGGCGGGACTTCCCTACAACTATACGGCGCTTGTCGGCTTCCCCGCCGCAAGCCTTGGCTTTATCCTGTTTTTTATTTTCACAATCCGCTCTAAAAAATTCAGCTTTCAATAAAAAAAGCGTCCCGATTGGAACGCCTTTTTTAGGTTTAAAATAAGTAATTTATATAGCAAAGAAAGCTATTTTCTTTTGCGCCATGCGGCAAACGCAAGGGCAAGCGCGCCGAAAATTGCCGCATATGTCGCAGGCTCTGGAACACTTGTTGAAAGTACCCTGACGCCCAAAGTTTTGTCGCCGAACAAAAGCTCATAGTCGTCAGACCCTGTGATGCTGAAATACTTGTCCAAATCCCCTTCTATTTCGAGAAGAAAATTTTGAGCGTTGTTATTTATGCTTATGAGCGTAAATGTGTCGCCATTTTCTGTGTCTTTCACGACATATTTTGAAAAATCAATTTCAATCAGCCCTCCAAATGTTGTGCCAAAATTATTTACGCTCAAAGTTGAAAATCCGTCCGCGTCCGCAATGAATTTGAAGCCGCCGCCGACAGCCTTGCCGTTGTCGTCAACTTCTCCGCTGAAATAAGTTTGCAATGAGCTGTTGATATTTATGGTATGCCCTGAACCTTCAACGATGAATTTCACCTTTCCGTCAACCGTATCGGCATTGCCCATGAACACGTTGAAGAAATTCGCCGTGTTGTTCTTTCCTCGAATTTCAAGAGTAGCTTCGCCGCCCGTCATTGCGGTTCTGCCAAGCATAAAGCTCATGACATTTACATAAGAAGCGGAATTATTTTCTCCGCCCAAAACCCAGCGCGCAGTTCCGCCCGACATCGCATTGCCGATATTGTTGTTTGAAGAGAAGTAAACTTCGTTGTTTTTTCCCGCGACTTCAAACACTGCGTCCCCGCCCGTCTGCTTGTCTGTTTGAACATTGATGCTGTTTTTCGCAGTAATGACGTTGCCACTACCCGAAACCAAAAATCTGTTTGTGCCGCCAGAAAATACTGCCGTATTATTGTTTCGGCTTACATTGATGTTCGTCATGTTGACAACATTGTTGTCTCCGCTTACCACAAATTCATTTGTCCCGCTCGACATATCAAACGCGGAAGCCACGGTTATTGCCTGAGTTGTGGTGAAAGTATTTCCCGAACCGGTTATGTATATGCCGTTTGTGCCGCCTGTTTGGGCAACATCGGCGGCGTAATTCTGCCCCGCACCCACAAACACATTGTTTGAAGTAGATACGCTGTTGTTTTCCCCGCCGACAATAATTCTCGCCACACCACCCGACTGTCCCCCTGAATTGGAACCGATGACAGAAGTTTGTTTTATTGTCATGGAAGAATTTGAACCGTCAAAGACAACTTCAGATGTTCCGCCTTTTATTGCCTCCGAACTACTGGTATTTGCGCCGACAACAAAGTTTGTTTGAAAATCGAGAATTGAATTATCGCCGATGCTTATGGTATTTTTTGCCGCGGAATTTTCTTTTTGCGAATTGTAAACAAAGGAATTTACCGAACTTGGAATTATAAATCTGTTGGCATTGTCAACCAATACAGTCCCTTCCGAATCCACTTCGTTTTGGCGGGAAGAGTGAATGCGCAAAAGATTTTCGCCTTCCGAAGATGTGGTGTTTCCCATCATTAAAGACCAACCGCTCTTATCGGAATAAGTGTTGCCGTAGCCCAATATGTTTAAGGTCGTATTGTTGTTTGCGTTTGTTCCCAAAAATACATTAGAATTTGAAGTACCTTCTCCCGTAAGAGTATTGCCGGAACCCAAAATATCAAGCGAAACATTGCCCCTGATATTCATGTGGTTAAATGAAAGGCTTTTCCCCGTTCCGTCCAAAACCGCGGAAGTTCCGTTATTTGTAATGTTTAAAATATCCGACGTTGTTATTTCTTCCGCGCCCCAATTTGAAAGGTCGAGAATATCCACATTCTCTCCCGAAGTAAGATAATAATCCGCCCCCAATGCCATAAACGCGGCGGAAGCAAAAATAGATGTTGATATAAGTTTTTTCATATAGCCAAATTGTTTAGTTTTTTGGATTTAATAAAAATTTATAAGAGCATTTTTTTAAATGTCAAACACTATTTAAGCAAGAAAACAAAAAAATTTTCTATGGGCAAAAAAATTAACCAAAATTTTATCGTTATCGCAAAAAACGCGGCTTTTTGAGAGATTTACCCCCGAACAGGCGGATTTTCGGCATAAACGCGCAAATCAGCCCGCATGCCAAAATGCCGAAAGGTACATAAAAATTAACGGCAACCCAAACCGCCCATAAGCCGATGTGGCGCAAACGCTTCATTTCCCCGATAAAAAGAATATAAACTGCGGGCGCAACCATTGCCGAAAAGATGAGCTTTCTGGAAGTAAATCCAAACGAAAACAACCCGTAAAAATAGCATAGCGCCCTGTAAAGCCCCGATCCCAAAACAAAAAGATAAAAAGACGGCAACAAATGCCCGCTCCAAAATTCCCCTATGGAAATTTCTCCGCGCGGAGAAAACGCCTCGCGCCCTCCGCCAAAAATGCCGAAAGTCAAAATGCAAAAAAGCCTTGCAAAGCTTCCCTTAATTAAAGATTGGGCGTTAAATTTTGCCATTGTTTAACTCACGGCGGAAGACTGGCGTTCGTAAAGGCTCTTGTAGTGCGCGCAGCGGGACATCAGCTCGGAATGCGAGCCAAAGTCGATAATTTCGCCGTCCTTGAAAACTATGATTTTCTGCACGTTTTTTATCGTGCTGAAACGGTGGGCAATGATGAACATCGTCCTGCTTTTCATGAGCGAATCTATCGCCTGCTGGATAAAGGCTTCGCTATTGACGTCAAGGGCGGAAGTGGCTTCGTCCAAAACGATTATCGGGGGATTTTTAAGGAAGACCCTTGCGATTGCAATGCGCTGTTTTTGCCCGCCCGAAAGCCTGTCGCCGCGCTCCCCGACAACGGTGTCGTAGCCGTTTTCAAGCTCTCTTATGAAGTCGTCGGCATAGGCGGCTTTTGCGGCGGCGTAAACTTCCTCCCGTGTCGCGCCGTCTTTTGCCGCTAAAATATTGTTAAAAACCGTGTCGTTGAACAATACGGGATACTGCGGAACGCTCCCCAAATTCGCCATGTAATCCAAATTCGAAATGTCGCGCAAATCCACTCCGTCAAGCATGATTTTCCCGCTTGATGGGTCGTAAAGGCGCATTGCAAGCTTTGCGAAAGTGCTTTTGCCCGCACCGCTTTCGCCGACAAGGGCACAACTCGTTCCTGCGGGAATGTCTATTGAAACGTTTTTTAACACCGTTTTGTCCTTATAGGCAAAAGCCACGTCTTCAAATGTTATGCGCCCCTTGGCTTCGCCTATTTTTACGGGATTTTCGGGTTCGGGAACTTCGCTTTTATAATCCAAAATCTCACAAATGCGCTCGATTAGCGGCATGGTCTTTATAAAGTCGTTTGTCATTTTTATGACGCGCTTTATGGGGTCCACAATCAAATACAGCGCAACGCCGATTGCAGTGAATGTAGGCAAATCAATGTGCGAGCAATAAGAGTAAACGAAAGTCGCCGCAATCAAAAGCGCGGCAAATACTTCCATTATGGGCTGCTGCATGAGGTCGTATTTTTCGACTTTCAAAAAGAATTTTTTATAAGTGTTGTTCTGGTCGCCAAACTTCTCAATTTGCTTGTCCTGCAAAGAAAACACCCTGACTTCGTGAACCGCGTCCAAATTCTCGTTAACATGCTGGGTCATTTCTGAAAGCGAAACCTGCGCCTTGCCCGCATACCGCTTCAAATTTTTACGTATAATTTGCATCGGCAAAATGAAAACGGGAACGGACATAAGTACTACAATCAATACGAGGGCTTCCCCGCTTTTGACGCATTGGTAAACAAGATACGCTATCGCGCCGATTGCCTGCATCGGCTGGCGGAAAATTTCGGAAGCGAAACCGAGAAGGCGCGTCTGCACCATATTGGAGTCGTTCGTAAGCCTCGTCAAAAGGTCGCCCGTCGTGAACCTGTCGAAAAACGCAATCGGGTAAGTTTGCATTTTGGAAAACAAATCGAGTTTAAGCCTGCGCAAGACTTCCAAAGAGCAATAGACCATCAAATATCCGCTCGCATACCCTGAAATTGCGCGCATCGCAAAAATCAGCGGAAGCGCGGCGGCGACTCCCGCAACATACCAAATCCCGTACTCGCCCTGTTTTTCAAAGACGCCCTGCAAAACGTATTTGAAGACCGCAGGCATAAGCCCGCTGCTCGCGCCGAAAACCGAACCGCACACTACCGCGACAATAAGCGGAAACAAAGAGGGCTTTATGTAAACGTAAAATCGGAGCAGTTTTTTCATCAAAATTTCTTTTTTCTGTTTATAAAAATGAATTTAAAACAGAAATTGCCCGAAAATACAAAACAATTTTACTTTTGAGGAGCGTCTTCAAGATTTACAAGCTTGCGCGAAGCGAGCCAGTTTAGCAAAAGTTCGTCCCAAGTGCGCATGGGCAAATGTTGTCTATCGCGCATTCCGTAGCCGTGCCCGCCCTCTTCGTAAAAGTGAGCCTCCACCTTCACCCCCGCCTTTTTCAGCGCCAGAAAATACGTAAGCCCGTCTTTCAAATGCCCGTCGTCCATTGTTTGTGCGATGAAGCATGGCGGCGTTGTCTCCGCACTCACAGGGACATCGGGCTGCAAAACAAGCTCGTCATTGCCCGTGTAGGCGGGATATATCAAAATAAGGAAATCGGGCTTTGAGGAAAACTTGTCGATAAAATCCTTATGAGGATAAATTTCGTCTTTGAAGTTTGAAGACGTGCGGCAAGTCAAATGCCCTCCCGCGCTGAACCCCGCCATTCCCAAGCGAGTCGGGTCGATGTTAAGCGACTTTGCGTGCGCCCTTACAAATCTTAACGCCCTCTGTGCGTCCTGATACGCCCCCTCGCGGTTTTGCGGAACGCGGTATTTCAAGACAAACGCACTCATTCCATGTTTAGCCAAAAGCTTGGCAAGCGCAGTGCCTTCCTTGCCGTAAGCCAAACCGCCGTACGCGCCCCCCGGCGCGATAACAACCGCGGGCGTCGGGGTTTTCGATTCCGCCTTAAAGAAGCGGATATCTGGAATTGAAACATTGGTGATGCTCAAATCGTCTTTTTTATCGTCGCCCCAAATTTTAATTGGAGCTTTCGCGCCGACACCCGGCATATCCCTGCCCTGCCAAAGTTTGAAAACCTTTGAGCCGTCTTTCAAAATTTCGCCTTCAAGCTTCTTTTCAGCCGCAAACAAGCAAAATATAGTTCCCGTAAAAAAGGCAAAAAATGCAATGTATTTTTTCATATTCGAGATTTTTTAATCAATACGAGAATTGCGCATATTTAAAAATTATGCAAAGATTTTTTGAAAGAGTCTTGAAATTATGCGGCATTGCAAAAAAATACTTTTCCCATGAATTTATACATAAGCTTTTTTGCGGCAAGCCTCGCGCTTGCGATAATGCCCGGACCCGATAATTTGTTCGTGCTTGCCGAAAGCCTCGCAAAAGGCGCAAAACGAGGAATTTTGATAACCGTCGGGCTATGCCTTGGCATTTGCATGCACACCGCGCTATGTGCAACGGGAATTTCGCTTGTCATATCGCAAACGCCCTCGCTTTATGTGTGCCTGCAATTTTTGGGCGCGTGCTATCTGGCAATCCTCGCCTTCGAAGCGTCAAGGGAAACGCCGAAAGCCGCCGAAGTCAAAACATACACAAAAAGCGAAAATATGCTCAAAACGCTCCTTAGGGGATTTTTGATGAATGCCTTAAATCCGAAAGTCGCCCTGTTTTTCCTCGCCCTTATGCCGCAGTTCATAAGAGAGGGAGATATTTCAATTCCGGTGCAGTTCGTCATTTTGGGCGGAATATTCATGCTTTCGGTGCTGGTTGTTTTTAACGCAATATCTCTTCTTGCCTCAAAGTTCGCAAATCTAATAAAAAGCTTCAAATTTTTGCTCATAATGAAATGGGTTCGCGTGATACTTTTCTCGTCAATTTCATTCGCGATGCTTGCGGAATCGGTTAAAATAATTTCTTGATTTACGCAGAATTTTAATATCTTTTTTCATTTTTATGGGGACATTTGGAAAAATTATCAAACTATCGACATTGTTTTTGCTTTCCGCAACCTGCGCATTCGCATCGGCGGAATCAGACGAAGTTTTTTCCCGTCTTGAAAAGCAAAACATAACATGGACTCAGGAGGGAAAAACTTCCGCCGACTCGATGCCTGCCGGAAATGGAGACATAGGTTTAAACGCATGGGCGACGGAAAAAGGAGAAGTTTACTTTTACATCTCCAAAACCGACTCTTGGAGCGAAGACTTAAAAGGCTCAAATGGGCTTTTGAAAATCGCGAAAGTTAAAATCACGCTTAATCCCGAATTAAAGGGGGGACCGCAGTTTTCGCAAACCCTGAGGCTGAAAGAGGGAGAAATCATCATAAAATACGCGTCGGGCAGAGAAAGCCGCATATTCAGAATTTACGCCGACGCAAACAATCCGCAAATCGTGGTTGACATATCTTCCGACAGGGCGGCGGCGGCAAAAGTCGAACTTGAAAATCTGCGTCCCAACGCGCAGGGCATAATTTCTGCCGACAATGCCATGGAAGTTTCGGAAGACAAAATTGCCCTCTGCCACTTCAACAAAATCCCCCAAAACGAGTATTTGCATAACCTCGCATTCGGCGCGGTTGCAGGCGGAGAAAATTTCAAGGCGGAAAGCCAAAATGTTTTGGTTTCAAAGAAGCCGTCAAAAAACCAAAGCTTCACAATCTCGGTTTTGTCGGGAAAATTTGAAAATCCGCAAGCGTGGCACGACGAAGCCTTAAAACTTTCGCAAAAACTGTCCGCAATAAAATCGGACAAGAGAATCGCAAAACACCGCGAATGGTGGAGCAACTTCTGGCTGCGCAGCTACATATTTGCAGAAGGAGACCGGCAAGCTGAAAACATCACAAAAGGCTACACCCTGCAACGATACAAAACCGCCTGCGCGGGAAGAGGAAAAGCTCCCATAAAATTCAATGGTTCAATTTTCACGACCGACCGCGAAAACTACCGCGACAAGCCAAGAAACGCCGACTACCGCACTTGGGGCGGGCAGTACTGGTTTCAAAACACCCGTCCGATGTACTGGGCGCGGCTCATGGCAGGGGATTTCGACATGATGAAGCCGCTCTTTGAAATGTACTTCAACCAGCTTCCACTAAATGAAAAGCTTACAAAAGAATTTTACGGGCACGGCGGCGCATATTTTGCCGAAACCGCGCCATGCTACGGCGGGTTCGACAGAGTCGCCGCACCCGACAGCCCCGAACACTGGACGGCCCATTACTATCTGCCAATCATAGAGCTTTCAATGATGGCTCTCGACTATTTCGAATACACCCAAGACGAAGATTTTGCGAAGGAAAGAATTGTGCCGATGCTCGCCAAGGGCGTGCAATTCTATTTGGAACACTTCCCGCGGGACAAAGACGGCAAGATTTTCATGTCGCCATGCAATTCGCTCGAACAATATTGGAAAGTCCAAAATCCGCTTCCTGACATCGTAGGTCTTGGCGTCGTTTTAAAAAGAGCGCTTGCGTTAAGCCCGAAAATCCTGCCGTCAAATGAACGCAAACTTTTTGAAAATACGCTAAAAATTCTTCCGCCGATTCCAAGTGCAATCAGAAACGGCAAAAAAGTCCTGCTTCCCTATTCGGGAGAACAGACTGCCAAGCCGCGCAACATGGAAAATCCTGAACTTTACTCGATTTATCCGTTCCGTCTTTACGGATTGGGCAAGCCAAACTACGAGCTTGCACTCGATTCGTTCAAATGGCGAAAATTCAAGCACGCGGGATGTTGGTTCCAAGACGGCGTGCAAGCCGCAATGCTTGGTCTTGCGGAAGAAGCTAAGTTCTACGCCGATTTCTGCTTCAACCCGAACGCAAAAGAGCCCGACCTAAAATTCTACGCATTCTGGCGCAACGCAAACGACTACTCTCCCGACGAAGACAACGGCGGAAACGGAGAGCATATATTGCAAAGAATGATTATGTACCCCGAAGGCAAAAAGCTCATGATGGCACCCGCAATCCCCGAAAACTGGAGCGGCATTTTCAAGCTCGCCGCCCCCTATAAAACAACGGTGTCTGGCTCTTTCAAAAACGGAAAAATAACGCAGGTTAAAACTTTTCCCGAAAAGCGAAAAGCCGACATCATCGACGCCATAAAAATAAAGTCGGAACTTAAAAAGAGCGCGCCAATCGCAAAAAATCTGACGGACGCAAAGTTTGAAGCAATAAAAAGCGAAAGTCAAAAAGCTCTCGCAAGAACAGTTAAGACAGGCGCAAACGAATTCGCCCTCGACAGCGAAATACGCCAATCTGAAATCGGGGCTTTCGACCAAAATCCCGCCACAAAGCATATGAACGCAGGGCAGGACAAGAACGGCTTTAACCCCAAAGGCGTGAATACGGGCATTATCGCAAGATTTGCATCGCCGCAAAGGATAAACGCAATACGCTTTATCACAGCCGAAGACCGCCCCGAAAGAGACCCGATGAAAATCACTGTCGAAGCGTCAAACTCCCCGCATTCGGAAGAGGCGGGATTTAAGAGCTGGACGCTCCTTTACGAAGGCGAAAGCGGCGTTTTAGAAGACGCCCCGCGAAACTCTGAAGGCTTGGCTGCGACATTTAAAAATTCAAAACCGTACAAATACTACCGAATATTGATAACACAAGTAAAAAGCGGTTCCGCAGACGGAGTGCAATATGCGGAAATGATTTTGGGCGAAACCAAATAGCCAAAAAAAATTACATTTTTTTATCATATGCGGTAGATAAAAATTTTCTGCGCGAATAAATTAAAACAGAATATTTTTCTAAAACGGTTTAGGAGATTTATACATCACCCAAAATAACAGCATCAATAAAAGGAATTATATGTTTTGTACAAAATGCGGAACAGAGTTGCCCAATGATAGTAAAGTTTGTTTTCGTTGCGGAACACAACTTTCTCAGGAAATAAATATAGAAGATTCAAGCGGTACTCATCTTTTGATACCGGTAAACACGTCAATTTATTGCATTATTGCAGGCTATTTGGGATTGTTTTCCGTTCTGCTTATTTTTGCCCCGCTTGCCATTTTGTTTGGTATCTTGGGAATAAAGGATGTAAAAAAGAAAAAAACACACGGAATAGTAAGAGCCTATTTTGCTTTAATTATGGGCGTTACTTTTACAATTATTTTACTGGCAGTCATCATTTCAGTAATATTTTCATAAATAAAAAAGCAAGTTAATACCGACTCGAGCCCGATTATTTTTTGTTTATGAAAAATAATTTGAAAAGGTTTTATTCAATAGTTTTTTTTATTGCAATATAAGCCTTATTATATAATCTAAAAATTATGTATTGTAAAAATTGCGGAGCACAAATTCCAGACGATGCAGATGTATGTGTTAATTGCGGAAAGTTATTAAAGCAAACAAACTTGTGCGAAAATTCAAACAAAGAAACAAATTATATTCTGTTTGCCATTCTATTTGGATGTTTTGGAGTGCATAATTTTTATATTGGTAAAACAAAAAAAGCCACAATTCAGCTTTTGTTGACATTGTGTTCTTGTTTTATTTTGTCCATACCTGTTTCCATTTGGGCAATGGTAGAAGCATTTAACTACGAAGAAGAAATTAATAAATGAAAGGATAAAAATGTATTGCAAATACTGCGGAGCAGAACTATCAGAAAATGCCGACGTATGTGTAAAGTGCGGCAAACTGGTTTCAAAAGCACCAAAAGAAAAGATTAATAACAATTTGGTTTTAGCCATAATTACAACTATTTGTTGTTGCCTGCCATTTGGCATTGCCGCAATAGTTTACTCTTCAAAAGTAAACACTTTTCTTGCATGCGGAAATATTGAAGCCGCAAAAGAGGCAGCCAATACATCAAAGAAATGGTCACTTTGGGGAATTGGTCTCGGTATTGTTCTTACCTTCTTTTACATACTTCTTGGTGCCTTGGCGGACGCCGCAAAGTAGAGGTATAAATGCAAAGTTTTAAGTGGAGAATTGGGATTATTGTTTTAGGAATCTTGTGGTGTATTGCCGTTTACTTCGGGAATCCTAACAATCCCAATTCCCTATTGCCCGCCTGTCCCACTTATAAATTCTTGGGAATTTACTGTGCAGGATGCGGTTCTACAAGGGCATTGTACGCCCTGCTCCATTTAGATTTTGCAACGGCAATCAGGCAAAATGTATTTTTTGTATGTCTGATTCCATTTATTGTGATAGGCATATTTTACCCTAAAATTACATCTGTAAAATATGTTCCGCTAACAATATTGATTGCAATGATTGTATATATTATTCTTCGGAATATGGATTATTTTTATTTCTTAGCTCCAATAAAACCTTAATGGCAAGCACGTAACAATATCCTCAATTTATAAACGATAATAAAGAAGAAGATATTTAAGAGGAAAATCAATATTTCGCTGATCTTTTTTTACCTGCTTTTCAAAACAGGTTTATAAATTGCGCGGCTATGGAATATGCAAAACAAGGTTTTTCTGTCCTTGTCAAAAACCTTCGTTTCATAATAGCCGCTCTTGTTTGTGCCGGCAAGCATATTGCAAACTGCAACCAATTTGGTATGTGGCGGAACGGGATTTACATATTCTATCGCGCCGCTTGAACTTATGGCAACCCTTTCGTCCGTATTCGCGGCAAGTGCCAGTGCGTAGTCGCTCATAGTAAACAAAAAGCCCCCGTGGGCAATATCGACTCCGTTTAAGAAATCGTCTTCAACAAAAGCTTCAACTTCTGCAAAATCCTTGCGTTGGACAAGCGTTTTAAAGCGCAAAGTTTTTGCGAACCTGTCGTTTTCCGTACTAGGCATAGCTTAGTCCAAAATTTTTTCTGCGGCGTCTATGTCTTTAAATGACATAAGCATCAGCGGTTTTTGCGACAAAGGCTTTGTCATGGCATACATATATTCCAAATTTACTCCTGCATCCTTCGTCTTTTTCAAAAGTTCGTAAAGTGCTCCGGGCTTGTCGCCCACTTCAACTGCAAGAACATCGACAAGCTTGCATGAAAAGCCCCCGTTCTGCAAAACCTTGCAGGCGTCTTGGGGCTTATCGACAATCATTCGCACAATGCCGTAGTCTCCGCTTTCCAAAATGGTAATGGTGTTAATGTTCACGGAAGCGTCCGCAAGCAGTTTTGTCATGCTTTCAAGCCTGCCCAAAGAGTTGGACAGAAAAACCGATAATTGCGTCATTCTCATTTTGAATCCTTTGGTCTGTTGTCGTAAACTCTCTTGATTTTACCCTCGGAGCGCGGAATTGAATTGGGTTCGACTATCGCAACTTCCACGCGGATATTTATTATATTCATTATGGAGGCTTGAATTTTTTTGCGGATTGCCTCTATTTGCGCGATGCTGTCGCCATAGAATTTGTCTTGAATTTCAACTTCCACGGTCAATGACTCCATATCGTTTTTCATTTCCCTGATTATTCGGAAATTAGGAGTTGCCTCTTCCACCCTTCCGATGCCGATTTCAATTTGCGACGGGAACACGTTTACGCCCCTTATTATGAGCATGTCGTCGCTTCTTTTTGAAATGCGTGCGATGCGCCTGATGGTTCTGCCGCAGGAGCATGGATCGGCTATGATTGAAGTTATGTCGTGCGTGCGGTAGCGCAAAACAGGCATTGCCCTTTTCGTGAGAGTTGAAAGCACCAATTCTCCCTCTTCGCCGTCGGGCATCACTTCCCCCGTTTCGGGATCGACGATTTCTGGATAAAAATTATCTTCCAAAATATGTATGCCGCCGCCCGCTTCGCATTCTCCGCCGACCCCCGGACCGACTATTTCGGAAAGTCCGTAAATATCGCAAAACTTCACGTTTGTATTTTCGGTAATGAAAGCCCTCATGCTGTCAGACGAAGGCTCACCGCCGAAGACTCCTATGCGCAAAGGAAGTTTTTTGAAGTCAATTCCGCGCTTTTTACCCTCTTCAACAAGATGCATGAAATAGCTTGGTGTTGACGCAAAAACAGTCGTTCCCAAATCTTTCATTAGCATTAGCTGGCGTTCGGTGTTGCCGCCGGAAGCGGGAATAACCGTACATCCCAGAGCCTGCGAACCCGAATGCAGACCCATGCCGCCTGTAAACAAGCCGTAACCGTAGCAATTCTGCACGATGTCGGAACTCGTGACGCCGTACATTTTTAAGCACCTGATTATTGAAGAATCCCAAACGCGCAAATCCTCGTCGGTATAAGCCACGACAATGGGCTTGCCCGTCGTGCCGCTCGATGCGTGCAGGCGGACGATTTCCTTTTTCTCGACAGCAAAAAGCCCGTCGGGATAAGTGTCGCGCAAGTCCGTCTTCTGCATAAAAGGCAGTTTTGAGATGTCGTCTATTGAATTTATATCGGAGGGCTTTACTCCCTTTTCGTCCATTCTCGCCCTGTAAAGAGGCACTTTCGCATAAGAAAGCGCAACAATCTCTTTTAAACGCTGGGTTTGCAACGCACGCATTTTGTCGCGCGGCAGAAAATCAAGCGCGGAAAAAGGATGAAATTGACCGTGAATATCGTTCCAAATCTGTTTCATTGCTATTATGAATTTCTGCCAAGCTTAAAAGCGGTTTCGTTTGACTTGGCAAGTTTTGACGGAAAGAATTTTGCAATTACTTCAAGCCAGCGTTCTTCGGGAATATCCAAATACTTGCTGAAAACTCCCAAAAGCGCAATGTTTAACGCCTTTGCGGTCGGGAGTTTTTCCAAATCAATGTTTTTTGGAGAAATCAAAACGCCGCCTTCTCTCAGCGTGTCCGCAAACACGTCGGACCATTCAGGCTCGAGAGAAATCAAAAAATCCGTTTCTTTTTCGGGAATGATGGGGCTTATGACTTCTTTGCCGAAACGCACATCGCTTGAAACCGACCCGCCGCGCTGAGCCATTCCATGGACTTCCGCCTTTTTGACATCGCAACCTTCCTCGAAGAGAAGTTCGCCCAAGATCAGAGCCGCCTTCAAAACGCCCATTCCGCCAAGCCCCGCAACTTTCACATTGGTAACTTTTTCAGAAACATTCATTACTTCGCCTTTCTTTTGATTTCCGCGGCGGCAGCCAAAATGCAGGGCTGGCGCAAAATAATTACCGCGATTTCCGAATCTTGGAGCTTCTGCTTCAAATGTTCTTTATATTCGGACTGCTGTCTTACGGGATTAAATATTTCAACACTCTTTACGCCCATTGCCCTTGCGGTGTCCTCAATGGAAATCTTGGTGGTTTCGGAGCGGTCGAGCCTCCTGCCTGTTGCGGGATTTTCCTGATGCCCCGTCATTGCGGTTGTGGAATTATCGACAATTATTATGACGTGCCCCGTTGGCGGAGGATTGTACAACGCCTGCGCCAAGCCCGTCAAGCCACTGTGCATAAAAGTGCTGTCGCCTATGACGCTCACGACTTTGCGCGCCTTTTCTTCGGGCAGGACTTTTCGCATTCCAACTCCCATGCCGATTGACGCGCCCATGCAAATTTGCATATCCATTCCGCTTAGCGGCTTCATCGCGGCAAGAGTATAGCAACCGATGTCCCCCGCCACAATCAAGCCAAGCTCAACGAGCGGCTGGAAAGAAAATATATGCGGGCAGCCCTTGCAAAGTGCGGGAGGCTTTGCCTTGCGCACGGGCATTTCAAAAGATGTGTCTCCCGCAATCTGGGCTCTTACCCTGTCAACATTCAATTCGCCAAAACGCCAAACTTCGTCGCGCTCTTCAACGCGCGCGCCGTTTGCCCGCAAAATTTCAGACATGTAAGGGTCGCCCTCTTCCACAACAATGCACCTCTTGAATTTCTTTGAAAATTCAACCAGCTTTTCAATGGGAAGCGGAGACATTCCCACTTTGAAAATCGAAGCGTTCGGAGCCGCCTCCCTTGCGTACTGATAGGCTACGCCGCTTGCAATTATGCCAAGTTCATCGCCCTTCATTTCAATTTTGTTCGGTCCGAATTCGGAATTCCAAGCCTGCAAGTCTTTCAGTTTTTTGCGCAAAACCCTGTGCGAAGGTCTTGCATGCGCGGGAACCATGACATGATGGGGAATGTCCTTTTTAAAGTCCGCGGCAGGCAGAGGCTTTATTTTATCCTCAAACTCCACAACAGAAGTCGTGTGCGCAACCCTTGTCGTTGTGCGGATTATCACTATGGTGTTGAATTTCCTCGAAATTTCAAACGCAAGAGCCGTAAAGTCATAAGCTTCCTGCGCTGATGAAGGCTCCAAAACAGGCAAACCGCCGCATCGCGCAATCGAGCGTGTATCCTGCTCATTCTGACTCGACGCCATTCCGGGGTCGTCAGCCACAATCACAACCATTCCGCCTTGTATGCCGCTGTAAGCCGCAGTAAAAAACAAATCCTGCGCAACATTGAAGCCGACATGCTTCATGGTGACAAGAGAATTGCTTTCGGCAAAAGCAACCCCCAAAGCAACCTCCGCCGCAACTTTTTCATTCGGAGCCCACTCGGCATTTCCGCCAAGCTCCGAAAAATTCTCCAAAATCTCTGTTGACGGAGTTCCGGGATACCCGACCCCAAGCGCAACTCCGCTATGCAGGGCAGACAGGGCTATTGCCTCATTGCCGCTTAGCATCTTACGTTTAACATCTTTATTTTGCATAAAGAGAAGCTAAAATATCGTAAAAAATAATTCAACCCCAAAAAGATAAAAAACAATCCAACCATTGCTTTCAAAACCGTAAGAAGTTTATGAAATTCAGCAAATACCCCGTGATTATAAACGCAAACAGCAAATATCCGACAAACATGCAAAGCAGCTTTGCCGAAAAAACTTTTCTTAACATTATCATTTCGGGGAGGGAAATCGCAACAATGCTCATAAACGCCGCTAGAGCCGTACCGACAGGCACACCCTTTTCAAGCAAAGCCCAAATAATCGGAACAACCCCTGCCTGCGATGCATACATCGGAATTCCAATAAGCGCGGCAGTAGGCACGGCTAACAGGTTGTCCGCCCCGAGATGTTTCTCAAAAAATTCTTGCGGAACATATCCGTGTATAAACGCGCCAACAAACAATCCCAACAGTATATAAAAGTATAATGATTTTAAGGTGGAAAACGCAAACTCATTCGCATATTTAACACCCGCAACAAGCTTTTCTTTTTTTGATTTGCACCCGCAGGCAGAAAAGCTCTCCCTTGCAATGTTTAAAGCCAAATATTTTTCGAGATTAAATTTATCCGCAAGAAATCCCGCCAATACGGATATGGCACTTCCCGATAAAACGTATAAAAATGCAACAAAAATGCCAATTTTTCCCATTGAAAACAACATTATTACAGCGATTTCGCTTACGAGCGGAGAGCTCACAAGAAATGCCACCGACACGCCGAATGGAACGCCGGAAGCCATAAACCCCATAAAAATCGGAATTGACGAACACGAACAAAAAGGAGTTATGGCTCCCCAAAACACTGCAAACAAATATCCGCGCAGGCAAGATTTTCCCGACATCAGCCTTTTCGTCTTTTCCGAAACAAATCGAAAGCGGAAAAGCGATATTGCAAATATCAAGACATACATTAGAATGAAAATCTTTACCGAGTCTTCAATAAAGAAATGAACCGCCGAACCCAATTCGGACTCTTTGGATAAACCAAGAAATTTGACCGACCAATCGGCTATCTTTGTAAAAATATAAAACATAAAAAACCAAAAGTATTTTCAACCAATGCCTTCAAGACATAAAAAAACGCCTTTTTAAAATATGAAACCGCGCCCCATTTATCAGCTTTGCGCGCGGTATCTTTGCAAAGAGTTTTACAAAAGCAGATTTCATGGATGTTTCAAATTTCAGATTCTTACTTCTTTTCATTTGTATATTGTTCGACGAACATAGAACAATATTGATAAAAAAATTTTTATTTGCAACGCTTTTTTTTATTTCTTAAAGAACCGAAAAGCGACTTGAAGACATCGGAAGCCCTCTTCCAATTCTCGACATTTACGCAGTATTTTACTTTTGGCGAAATTATTTCCCCCTGAATCAGCCCGCATTCCTTTAAAATCCTCAAATGCTCCGAAACGTTTGCCTTTGACAATCCAAATTCTTTGTGAATATCGCCGAAATAACAGGAATTTAACGATGCCAAATACTGCATTATCGCAACCCGCATGGGATGCCCCATTGCTTTCGCAAAAGATGCGATTTCTTTTTGGCTATCGGTAAATTCACTCTTCACGCCATTTATCTTCAAAAAAAATTTGGTCCAGTCAAGGCAATCCACAAAAATAAACACCCGTAATATTTATGGAAAAAATTTAAAATTTTCTGCGTCGCGGGAGATTTTTTTCTTTTTTGCGAATAAATTAGAAATACGAAACACGTTTTATGGAAACACAAGAAGACACAAACTTGATAAAAATTCCCCAATACCTGCGCTTCCATAGCGAAGCATCCGGCTTGGGAATTTTCACGTTCTTAAATACAAAATGAACAACTATTTTCCGGATATAAGCATATTTGCCTGTGGTATCAGTAAAAACGTATTGATATGCGACTTAGTGATTCTTGCCATTATAACTACATTTATGGCGATGTTTATTTTGTCGCATATTTTTTTGTTTATTAAAAAAATTGTAAAAAAAGAATCCATCGAAAAAATATTCATTATAGACGGAAGGTTGAGCCGTTCTGATTTTATAATTTGGAACATTGCATTGTTTTTGCAACTTTTGTTGATTTTATTTCCTCTTGACGGAGAAATTCAATTCAATCTTCCACTAACAGGAATATATAAAGTATGCTCTGATTTATCAGATGCAAATCTTTTAATATCCTACGTTTTTATAACAATTTTGATGATAAAAAGAGCCCATGATTGCAATATTTTAGGCGAAATAATAATTTTATTAGATGGTCTCTTGTTTTTATTTTTCTCCTTTGTTGATCCTAATGGCAACTCAATATTTATGTTTTTGGGAATTTCTTTTATATTACTATTTAACTTATCATTGTTATTTTGTGGGTTTGAAGGCTCAAAAGAAGCAAACCTATACGGAGAAAAACCCAAAACATACAATTATCTAAAATTCACGGGTATCTTTTGCGTGATAGTATATTTTTTCGCGCATATTCAAAGTTTCCTGTCTTTGATTGGAGAATAAATCATAAAAAATGAATATCAAACATGTTCTAAAAACTACGTTTATCTCATTTCTTGCCTTGCTTGCCACATTGCAAACAAACGCGCAAGACAGTTTATACACAAAATTTGATAGAAAGATAAACGATGCATATAGGTTTAAAAATCCAGACTGGGTTCGCGACATATCTGAAGCGACAAGCATTGCCATGGAAATTGCAAAAACTCAAAATAGATATAGAGAAATTGTCGAAGTAGGAAACTTTCTTTTGGAAGTCAAAGATTACAAAAATGCGTTAACATTTCTTGAATTTGCCGCAATAAATAAAGAAATGCTCGCATAGTGCGATATCGCAAGAATGCATTTTCTGGGGATAGGAGTTCCCCAAAACATTAAAAAAAGCAATGAAATTTTCAATAAAGGGCTCGAATATTGCGCCGATTTTATACGGTTTAAGGACGGGATGTTTTTCGAAAAGATGGAAGGTTTTTACAAATCGCCTATCGAATATGAGATCAAATGTCTACCCAATCCGCAAGGCATACTTAAAAACTTTGAAGACAGCGGCTACACTTTTAATGTAAAAGAATCCAAAGAATACCTTTTTAGGTACGAAGTGAAAGAAGGCTATAGATACGCTTGCTATCTGCCAATAACTCTTACCCCAGAGCAAGTCGAAAAGTCAAAAGATAGACCCTATCTCGTCCCCGAAGCGCATGTCGTCAGACTGTTTTCGTACAACAGAGAGAAAGATTCGCATGATGGGCTGCTATTGGACGTCGAAACAATAAAAAAGAAACTAAAAGTGATGTGCCGCGAAGCTGGAGAAACCAACTTATCCTTTAAAACAAACCAAAACTCAACATTTCCGCCAGAATATTTTTATAAATATTTGGGAGAATTGTCGAACGGGCTTCAACTGATTTTTTGCATTTATAATCCCTGTCCAGGTACAATCTGGGGTCGCCATTTTATAATAGCGGGCTTTCAGGCAAAAAAAATAGATGGCACCGAAGCCGAAATCGACATCACATTTATGGATTTTTGTCAAGACGAGCCGGAGATGTCTTTTTTTTACGTGGAAAATGACACTCTTGTGGAAGTGGAATACGACTATTCATTAGTTTTTCATACATGCCTTTCGGAAGAGGAATTTCGAAAAACAAAACTTAACGATATCCTAAAAAAATCGAAGAAGAGAGAAAGAACGCAACTATTGAAAGAAGCAGTCCGACTAGTTTAAGAAGACTCAAAAACACTTAACTGAAAATTATTTGCTTCGCAAAATCCGCGCTGTTGTCGCCCTACGGGAAAATTAAATTTTGCAAAAAAATATCTTGTAATATCCCCGAACAAAGCGATCAAACTGCTTGCCTTAGGCAACTTTGGTTCTGGCAAAAAACCTAAACCGTGTGCCCTAAAAACAAGAGAGCCCTGAGCTTCTTTCGAAACTCAGGGCTCATAATACTGG
>URGP01000023.1 GCA_900547395.1 uncultured Opitutales bacterium
TGCAATCTCCTATCACAGCTTTTTTTATTGTCCGAATTTTGGGGTACAGTTCATTCCGCGCTTTTTTTATCCGACAAAAACCTTACTTTTGCATAAGCTTGAATATCAGCTCCTCGTCGCCGACATAACCCGATTTTTCCGCAAGCTCTTCTATGGTCAAATTCGGATTTTGCTCAATCAATGCCGATATAGCCTTTTTGATTTCCAAAATTCTGCCTGCCGCTTTCTTACCCGCCTCAACACCTGGCTGATGGTAGGCGTTTATGCCGATAAACGAAGCGTAAAAGCCCGTCGCCCTGTCAAACAGCGCAATGATTGCGCCGATTGATTTTTCGGAAACATCGGGCAATGTCAAAGTAATAGATTCCCTGCCCTTTGCCGACAACGCCTCGCGCGTGCCAAGCAAGAACGCCCGCAAATAGTCTCCGCTTGTAATGCCGCCCTCTTCAACTTCAACAGAACCGCCCTCGCGGGATTTCAATACTTCGATAAATGTAACAAAGAAATTGTTTACGCCGTCCCTTAACTGCTGAACATATGCGTGCTGGTCGGTAGAACCTTTGTTGCCGTAAACGCTTATGCCCTGCTCTACCCTGTTGCCCTGCAAGTCAAACTCCTTGCCGAGAGACTCCATTATGAGCTGCTGCAAATAGCGCGAAAGAAGCAAAAGCCTGTCCTTGTAAGGCAGTATCACCATATCCTTTTTGCCCGCGCCACCCGTGCAAAAATACCACATCAAGGCAAGAAGCATCGCGGGATTTTTCATAAAGTCTTTGTTTGAAGTTGCCTCGTCCATCAGGCGCGCGCCCAAAAGAAGAGCGTCAATGTCTATCCCCTGCAAGGCGGCAGGCAAAAGCCCGACAGCGGCAAACTCGCTCGTCCTGCCGCCAACCCAGTCCCACATCGGGAAAAATTCCAAAAAATTGCGCTCTTTAGCGTAATTAAAAAGCTTGCTGCCGTTGCCTGTCGTCACAACCGAGTGACGGGCAAAGTCAAGCCCTGCGTCCTCCCACTTTTTTTGGGCTTCAAGCATGGCGTTTCGAGGCTCAGGAGTTCCGCCCGACTTTGAAGCAATGACCGCCAAAGTTTTCCCGAGCTTGCCCGAAAGACGCTCAAAAACCAAATCAAAACCGTCGGGGTCAGTGTTATCCAAAAAGAAAACCGACATCTTGTCAGACGACGGGCGCGACAGGGCGTCGGCGACAAATTCGGGTCCCAAAGCAGAACCGCCTATGCCTATGCATAAAAGGTTTTCAAATTTTCCGTCCGCACCCCTAATTTCGCCCGAATGAACTTTCTTTGCAAATTCCTTTATGCGCAAAATGTTTTCGTCTATCTGCGACTTCAATTCATCAGACGGCGCAAGAGAAGAGTTTCTCAGCCAGTAATGCCCCACCATGCGGTTTTCATCGGGATTTGCGACCGCCCCGCCGACAAGCGTATCCATATCCGAAAAAGCCTTTTGAATTTTATCGGACATCGAACCAAAGAAAGCGTCTGTGAAATTGACGCGGCTAATGTCAATGGAAAAACCGAGAGACGGAACTTCGCAAAAATATTTTTTAAAACGCTGCCAAGACATAATATACCTCACAATTAAAAATTAATCCCCATAAACTACCCCCTCTCCCCGACTTTTTCAAGCCTTCTTTTTTAAGGAACATTACAATACAAAAAGAGGCGATGCAAAAGCATCGCCCTTATTTGGTGGAAATAAATTCCTTGTTAACGGACAACTTTAAATTTAATTAAAGTCCGAAAATGATTTGCCATTTTCGAGCCCGTTCTTTGATTTCTACATTGTTTCTTAATGAAACGTTAAATATATTCAATTTTTTGAGAAAATATGTCAACAAAATTTTTTGCCTTGAATAAAAATAATTTTCTATTATAAAAACTCTTCATGAAATATAGATTAGGTTTGGATATAGGCTCTTCGTCAATTGGATGGTGTATTTTTGAAACGGTAAACAATATTCCCGTACGAATTGTGGATATGGGAGTCAGAATTTTTACAGACGGAAGAGATCCCCAAAAAAAGACCCCCCTTGCGGTGGAAAGAAGAATGGCGCGAGGTGCAAGGCGCCAAAGAGACAGACGCCTGCAAAGAATAAACGCCCTTGTGAAGCAATTAAAATCCTGCGGGTTAATGCCTGAAAGCAAAGATGCAAAAAAGCTCGAACTTAAAAACCCGTACAAAATAAGAGCAAAAGCCGTTCATGAAGAAGTTTCTCTTTACGAATTAGGAAGAGCATTGTTCCATATAAACAGGCGCAGAGGCTTTAAATCAAACCGCAAGGCTGACAAAGGCGCGGATGAAAACGAATCATCCGCAATGAAAAAAGCAATAAAGGATTTGAACGAAAAATTAGGCGGACAAACTCTTGGGGAATTCCTTTATGAAAGGCAAAATAAAGGGGAAAATGTAAGGGTTCGCGCAGAAACCATCAAAAATAAAAACATCTACGACATGTACGCCGACAGGAGCATGTACGAAAAAGAATTTGACCGCATTTGGAACACCCAATCAAAGTTCCACAAAGAATTGACTCCCGAATTGAGGCAAAAAATTCACTATATCATTTTTAATCAACGCCCATTAAAAGTTCCGGAAAGAGGTTTTTGCCAATTTGAAAAAGATGAGAGAAGAGAATATCTTGCAATGCCGATTTCTCAAATTTACAGAATTTACGCCGAAGTCGCCCAGCTTGAAATAATTGCTTTTGAAGGCGACGACAAACGCCTTACGCCAAGCGAAAGAAACGCAATCGCGAACGAACTCTTGCTCAACACAAAAAAATTAGCAAAAAAAGACGGTGAAATAACTTTTGAAAAAATCTCTCAAAAAATTTTAAATCTTCCAAAGTCCACGAAATTCAACCTGCAAAGCGAAAACCGCAAGGGACTGTTTTGCGATAAAACTGCTTTCATTATGTCCCAAGAAGAATGCTTCGGGGCAGATTGGCATAAATTTTCATTTGAAAAACAAAGCGAAATCATAAACACAATTTTAAACGTTTCGGCAAAACCATTATCCGATGAAGAATTAGAAGAATTATTGTCTATAAAATATTCCATCTCCAAAGAAAAGGCAGTAAGCATTTTAAATAAAGCAATGAAGCTTCCCGATGGAACAGGCTCGCTTTCAGCTCTTGCCATGTCAAAGATATTGCCACATCTTAAAGAATGGAATATATATAACAGAGCTTGCGCACTGGCAGGATATAACTTCAATCAAAATTATTCCGGAGAAATATTGGATAAACTCCCCTACTACGGTCAAGTTTTAAAAACTGCCGCTCTCGGAGCAAATCCAACCGAAGAAAACTTAAAATTCCCCGAAAAATACTACGGCAAAATCACAAATCCGACTGTCCATATTGCCTTAAACCAAGTCCGAAAAGTTGTAAATAAACTGATTGATATTTATGGCAAGCCTGATGAAATCGTGGTTGAAACCGCGCGGGATTTGCCTCTCGGCGAAAAAGGTATTTCGGAACTGAAAAAAAATCAGGAAAAAAATAAAAAAGATAACGACAGAATTGCCAAAGAACTCGAAAAAGTTGGGGCAAAGAATAACTACCAAAACCGAATGAAGTTCAAAATCTGGGAAGATTTAAACAAAGACGAGAAGCAACGTTGCTGTCCATTCTGCGGAAAACAAATTCCGCTAAATGCTATTGACGGACTATTTTCAAGACACTTTGAAATAGAACACCTTTTGCCGTTCTCGGAAACATTTGACGATTCAAGAAACAATAAAGTTATTGCCTGCAAAGACTGTAACCATATGTACAAAGGCAAAAAATCTCCATTTGAAGCCTTTGGGCATATCAAGGATAAAGACAATCCCCGTAATTATGACGCCATTTTGGCAAGAGCAAAAGATTTTGTAAATGCCGAAAAACGCCTTTGGAGATTTCAAGAAGATGCAATGCGGCGCTTTAAAGACGAAGAAAGCGATTTGATAGCGCGCACAATGAACGATACCCGCTACATGACAAGAGCAACGCGGGAATATCTCACAAGCATTGTCGAAGCAAAAAATGTCTATACCGTTAAAGGCGTAATTACAGGGCTTTTGCGCAACAAATGGGGAATAAATAAACTCTTAAATGACCCTGCCCTTCCGCCAGAAGAGGCAGATGAAAAAAATCGAAACGACAATCGCCACCACGCAATAGACGCTTTTATTCTATGCACGATAAGCAGAGCCATGATACAAAGAATTGCCCAATCCGCCAAACTCTGCGAAGAAGCGGGATATGAAAAAATCGTCTCAGACATCGGAAAACCTTTTGATGACTTCGACTACGAAGAAATGAAAAAGCATTTGGACAAGATGCTTATTTCATTTAAGCCTGACAGAGGCAATGCCGTAAACGCAGTTAAAAACAATAAAACCCTCGGCAGTTTGCATAACGAAACTGCGCTTGGAGCCATTAATTTTAAAGATGGAAGTAAAACTCTGACCCTTGCAAAAAGAATAAAAATTGAAACATTAGATTTCAAAGAAAAGAACATAGAAGAAGTCGCAGACGAAAAAATCAAAAAAGATTTAAAAGCGATTTATGAAGAAGTTATTCTTGCAGGTGCAGATAAAAAAGTATGGGTTGAAAAACTTAGCAAATATGCAAAAAACAATTCCATAAGGCGCATAAGAATACATCTAAGGAATAATGAATTATCAACGCTTATTCCAATAAAAGATAAAAACGGCAAGATTTATAAATACTATGCAAATGCGGAAAATTATTGCATGGACATTTATTTGCCAAGCGGAGAAAAGAAATGGCATTTCAAGCCCGTTTCAATGTTTGAAGCTCATCAAAAAAATTATATTCCAAAATGGCGAAAAACTGATCCGCATGCAAAACTTGTAATGCGACTATTTAAACAAGATATTTTGGCATTTGAAGAAAATGGAAACATTGTTTATAAAAGAATTACAAGTATATGGGGAAGTGGAGTCATCCAACTTATGCCACTGAATAAAAACTTTATAGATAAAGATGATAAAAGAACGAGCAAAACTCCCTCTTCTCTTCAAAAACTAAACGCCAGAAAGGTCTATATCGATGAAGCCGGTCGCTTATTTGATCCCGGCAAGGCAAAATATTCCGAATAATGGCAAGACGGCAAATAGTTGAAATTACGGAAGACGGCAGAGTTTTAGGTGTCGAACGAGGTTTCTTGATTGTTTCTTGCAAAAAAGAAATTTTAGGTAAAATTCCATTAGACGACATTGAAGCCGTAATCTGCAATTCAAACTATTGCCTGTTTACATCATCGCTTGCAAATACTCTTGCCGAATATTCCATCCCCTTGTTAATTTGCGATAAAATAAAAAAATATCCAAAATCCGCAATGCTTGCGCTTGAATCGAACTATCGTCAAGGGGATGTAATTCAAGCGCAAGCGGACGCCTCGGAACCCATGAAAAAATCGGCATGGGCGCAAATTGTAAAAGTAAAACTTCGCAGACAGGCAAATGTCTTAAAATTTCTAAAAAAAGAAGATGGCTTCGTCTTTCTAAACGGAATAGCCGAACTTGTGAAAAGCGGAGACAGCGAAAACTGCGAAGCTCGCGGAGCTGCGAGATATTGGAAGGAATTGATGGGCGAATATTTTAAAAGAGACAGAAATTCCAACGATGAAAATATTTTTTTTAATTACGGCTACACTATTTTAAGAGCTGCAACAATAAGGGCTATTTTATCGGCAGGATTACACCCAAGTCTTTCCATTCACCATAAATCAACAACAAATTCGCTAAGACTTGCCGACGACTTAATAGAACCGTTTCGACCTTTTGTAGATATAACGGTAAAACAAATTTTAGAAGAGCATACATCTTTAAATGTAGAAGCCAAAAAGAAACTTGTTTCCGTTTTAAACCGACGTTTCCACATAAAAGAAAAGGAAACTACATTGCAAAGCCAAATAAATATTCTCGCAAAAAATTTAGCGCAATTTTTCTTAAAGGAAAGCGATTTCAAAAAAATTCAAGATATTAAAATCGAAGAATTTCTAACAAATGCCTGAATTGAAAAGCGGATACAGACTTATGTGGATGATGGTTATGTTCGACCTGCCTGTCGTTCGAGAAATAGACAGAAAACGTGCAACCGCATTCAGAAATGTTTTATTAGAAAACGGATTTGAAATGAGCCAATTTTCCGTATATCTGAGATTTTGCGGGGAAAAGGAACGCACAAAAAAATACATACGCATAATTCAAGCAAACGCCCCTGAAGAAGGGAATATTTCAATCCTATTCTTCACCGATAAACAATTTGCCCAAACAATCAACATATGCAAAAAAGAACGAATTAAACAAAGAGATGTCCCCGAACAACTCAATCTGTTTTGAAAAAAAGAACTTTTTTATAAAAATTCTCGTAAAAACTTCCATTTTTTGAAAGAGAAAAAGCTTCTAACTTCGTTCATAAACACAAAGTTATAAAAGCTATAATGTAGAAATCAAAGAACAGAAGTCAATCCGCAACTCGTGTTTCAATGTCGAATATTGTTTTTTTAATGTAGAAATCAAAGAACAGAAGTCAATCCGCAACCCCTTTCCGTGTTTAGTTTTTGGTTTTAAAAATGTAGAAATCAAAGAACAGAAGTCAATCCGCAACAAAATAAAGCCGTTCGCAAACGCAACGCGCAATGTAGAAATCAAAGAACAGAAGTCAATCCGCAACTTGAGGCTTTCATCATCAGACAGCCCCCGCAATGTAGAAATCAAAGAACAGAAGTCAATCCGCAACTTTAATGTTTTCTTGCAACTTATTTCTTTAAATGTAGAAATCAAAGAACAGAAGTCAATCCGCAACCGATTTTAGTCTTCTCACGAAGAATATTCTAATGTAGAAATCAAAGAACAGAAGTCAATCCGCAACCCGCCTTTTCGATTTTCAAAAACATTTTGCAATGTAGAAATCAAAGAACAGAAGTCAATCCGCAACCTTTCGTTTTTTAGTTTTTTTAGTTTTTTTAATGTAGAAATCAAAGAACAGAAGTCAATCCGCAACTTAGAGGGCGCACACTGTACGCACTACAATAATGTAGAAATCAAAGAACAGAAGTCAATCCGCAACCCCTTTCCGTACTTTATTGTTTTAAAGTTTAATGTAGAAATCAAAGAACAGAAGTCAATCCGCAACCATATTACTTTACTTCTCTTTTCCTCACAAAATGTAGAAATCAAAGAACAGAAGTCAATCCGCAACCAACGCGCTTGGAAGCTTGGTTTGAAAATTAATGTAGAAATCAAAGAACAGAAGTCAATCCGCAACTAATATTGGCAACTTGTAATTCCGTAATTTAATGTAGAAATCAAAGAACAGAAGTCAATCCGCAACGCCTTTCGTTGAGATTAAAAAGCAAATTATAATGTAGAAATCAAAGAACAGAAGTCAATCCGCAACATCCAACTCGCGTTTGCCAACCGCGGCAATAATGTAGAAATCAAAGAACAGAAGTCAATCCGCAACTTGCATTTTTTGCATTTTTCATTATGTATCAATGTAGAAATCAAAGAACAGAAGTCAATCCGCAACTTGTACATTCTTGCAAAGGCTTTTCCTGTCAATGTAGAAATCAAAGAACAGAAGTCAATCCGCAACCCCCATAAGTAAAGCCTCGACACTGGACGCAATGTAGAAATCAAAGAACAGAAGTCAATCCGCAACTAAAACATTTAAAATCTCTCAGCTAAAAGAAATGTAGAAATCAAAGAACAGAAGTCAATCCGCAACACAACGACGCATTTTGCGAAAACTTGCGTTAATGTAGAAATCAAAGAACGAATGTCAAGTTTTGAAACAATATAAAAACATTTTAATGTATAAATTTGATAGCGGCGAAGCCGGCCAATAATAGAATAAAAAATAATGTCGCTATCAGGTTAAAGTATTTGTCTATCCATTCTTTTGCTTTTGGTCCGATAAGGTATATTATAAATCCTACAAGGAAAAATCTTCCGCCTCTGCCGACAAGCGACGCCAAAACCAAAGTTATTAAATTCAGGTCGAAAACTCCCGCCGCTATCGTGAAAATCTTATACGGAATCGGCGTAAATGCCGCCCCCAAGACTGCCATAAATCCGTATTCTTTGTATAAATTTTGCACATACTCAAAATGTTCGTGCGAAAATCCCGGTATATAGGCGTAAAAGAAATCCTTTAAGTTGTCCCATGCGAAGTACCCTATCCACCAGCCCAAAATTCCGCCAAGAACCGAAAACAACGTGCAAATTCCCGCAATCTTCCACCATCTTTTAGGCTCGCAAAAAACAAGAGGTATCAAGAGCACGTCGGGAGGTATCGGGAAGAATGACGACTCTGCAAACGAGAGTATCGCAAGCGCCCACAGACCGTAAGGCGTTTCCGCCCATGCGATGGTCCAATCGTATATTCTTCGTAAAAAATTGGGGTTCGGAGATTGCGCAACTTCTTCTTTCATAAAAAAATTCAAAGATTAAAAGATTTATAATGCGCAATGCATTAAACTCTGTAAAGTTTGTTTTTATCAAAATAAAATCTTGAAGGCTTTTTAATTTTATAGCATAAATTTTTAATTCTTTAGCACTGATAACTTTGCAAAAGAACGCAATTTATTATGAAAAAAAGCACTATTCTACTATTGTCAATTTTTGCGTATTCTGCGATATTTGCGGAATTTGCCGTAAGCAATTCTGCGAAAGAAAACATCGCAAAAATTGGCGAAACCATAGAATTTTCTGCGGCGGACACTCCCGAAGACGCGCGTTTTGAATTGAAGCAAAACGGCAAGCGCGTAAGTTCGGGACAATACAGCGAACCTGTAAAATTCACTGCGGAAGTCCCTGCTTGGCTTGAATTTAAAGTGTTTGCGCCGAAAATCAAAGAAGGCGAAAAAAAGCGCGAAGAAAAAGCATGCGGCGTGGTTGTCGCTCCAGAAAAGCTAAAGCCCGCGACCGCCGCCCCGAAAGATCTCGACAAATTTTGGAATGCGTACAAAAAAGAAGTCGAAAAGCAGTCGCCAAAGAAAGCAAAGCTTACCAAAGTCCGCGATTTCAATGCAGACAAAAGCCCGTACGGCGCGGAGCTTTACCGCTTTGAAGTCAAAGTCGATAACGCTGAATACGGCTCAATCGGCGGCGTGGTTGCAGACGGATACATCGCAATTCCCATCGGCAAAGAAGAAAAGATGCCAATCGTTGCTACTTTTTACGGAGCGGGCTCTTACTCCGCCGATTTGCGAGACGCTGTAAATTTCGCCAAAGAAGGCGCAATCGGCATTTCAATGAATCCGCACGCAATTTCGCCAGACTTAAAGGACGAGGCGCGCAAAGAGTATATCGATAATAAAGTCCATCTTGACGGCGGTAAAATTCCATACCGCAACCGAGGCATAACCGAAACTCCGCAGGACGTCTATTTTACGGGAATGTTCAAGCGCGTTTACCAAACCCTGCGCCTTGCGATGTCACGCCCCGAATGGGATAAGCGCAACATTGCTGTCCGCGGATTCAGCCAAGGCGGCGCACAAACGATAGTTGCGGCATACCTATGCCCGAAAGTAAACGTCATAACGCCGCTCTGCCCCGCGATGTGCGATAACGGCGGCGAAAGCATCAAACGCCGCTCAGGCTGGCCCGACTGGGTTCACAACGAAACAATGACAACCCAGCTCGAAAACGGCAGATATTTCGACCCTGCGCTCATGGCATCAAAAATAAAGGCAAAAATGTATGTTGGAATCGGCCTCATCGACAACACCTGCTCGCCCACTGCCGTAACTTCAATGTTCAACAACTACGCAGGCAAGAAGCAAAAACTCTATATGCAGGGCGTCGGACACGGCTGGAACGACGAGTGGTCAAAAACCGAAAAAGATTTTATTTTAACCAACATCGGGCTTAAAAAATAAAAACCAAAACAAAAACTTTCCAAGAGGAGGCATTGCCCTCCTCTTTTTTTTAGATGATTTGTATTGGACGATTGGTTTATTTGAATTTTTTACATCCGTAAAGCAGAATTATTCTTCGTTTAATCTCAAACGCATTTTACAGATTATACAACATTATTCGACATCATAAAAATATGGCGGCTCTTTAACGATTAAAAGACCTTCAAACAAGCACAAAAAAAAGACGGCTTTTACCGTCTTTTTTGGAGAAATTTGCAAAGGAAAAAATTTTAGTGTTTTACAAGTCCTATGATTTCTTTTAAATCGACGCGCTTTTCGTAGATTGCCTTGCCTACGATTGCGCCTTCCAAACCGCCTATTGCGTCGAGTTTTATTATGTCTTCCCTGCTTGCGACTCCGCCTGAGGCAATCAAGCCCATTCCGTAGGGAGCAATCAGCTCTTTCATCGCTTTTTGGGCGGGAATATTTGCCCCCGTAAGCATTCCGTCGGTTGAAATATCGGTGTATATCAAATTTTTGACGCCCATTTTAGCCATTTCAACCGCCAGTTCCGACGCTTTTTTTTGCGAGACTTCAACCCAGCCTTTGATTGCCACATTGCCGTCTTTTGCGTCTATTCCGACTGCGATTTTTTCGCCGAAAATCGAAAGAAGCTCCTCTATAAATTCGGGATTTGTACATGCTTTCGTGCCGATAATCGCCCTTTGGACTCCGCAATCGACTGCGTTTTGAACTGCACCTACTTCCCGCATTCCGCCGCCCATTTCGACAAAAATTCCCAAACCCGCGATTTTTTCGACAGCTTTCAGATTTGCAAGCCCCCCCGCGAACGCGCCGTCCAAGTCCACAACGTGAATTCTGTCAGCTCCCGCGTCGGCAAACGACAGCGCGGCGTCGAACGGATTTTCAAAATAGACGGTTTTATCGTTAGCCTCGCCCTGTCTAAGGCGCACGCATTTGCCGTCTTTAATGTCTATTGCAGGATAAATTCTCATTGTTTCAAATTCAATTAAAAGAAAGCTTTTAGGCAATAAAAAAGCGGCGCAATTTTTACGCCGCCTGAAAGATTTTACTTTATTGGTTTTATTTTTATGTTGCGGTAGAACGTATTGCCCGTCCCGTGCAAGCCCTGAAAGCCTATGTTGCCGACCGTCGGGACTTCCGCCCTCGCCTTTGCCCTAAGCCACGCAAACGGCTGCGAACCGTCGGGATTTTTATCCTTGTCGGTAAATTTCGACATGTCGAAATCGTTTGCAAGTTCGCCGTTTATATAAACTTTTACGGACTGCCCCTTGCAGACAAGTTTTAGCGTATTCCATTCGTTGAGCGGCTTTGTGTAGTTTTTATCGACCCCCTGAAAGCCAAATACCGCGCCGCAAGTTCCCTTCGGCCCGAATTTTCCAAGCCAATAGTCGTAGTCGGCAATTTGGATTTCGATTGATTCGGGAATCCAGTTGTCGTTATTTTTCGAGTATATGATAATTCCGCCGTTGCCCGCCTTTGTTACTTTAAAGTCGAGTGTAAGCTCGAAGTTTTCATACTCGTCGTTCGTCCACAAAATTTGGTCTTTCGTTGACGAAAGTTCGCCTTTTTCGTTAAAAGACCAAACAGGCTCCTTGCAATGGGCATTGCTTAAATCTTTTTTGAACAAATCCTTAGCCCCTGCGCCCAAGGAAAGCCCGAGCGCGACAACCGTAATCAGAATGCGTTTCATCATAATAAATTTAAGTTTGAAGCCTTTTTGATTTCAGTTCAAGCGAAAATTCAATCAGCGCCGATATTTGCGGTGAGCCCGCCAACCGAATGCGCAAGATGCGCCACGCTTGTAGCCACATAAGATTCGGCGTTCACCTTCTGCTGGCGCGCCTGCGACAAAAGCGACTGAGAGTTCAAAAGGTCGGTAAGGGTGCTTACGCCGTTATCGTAGGCGGCTTTTGTCGCCTCGTATGCTTCGAGGCTCGCCTTGACCGCCGCTTTCGTGCTTTCAAGCTGTTTTAGCGCGCTCTTATAAGCGTAATAGCTCGACCACACATTTGCGACGACTTCTATTTGAGCCTGCTTCAATTCCTGTGCCGCCGCGCGTTCCTTTGCCTGTGCGCTTATAAGTTCGTATTTGCGCGTAAAGCCGTCAAACAAATCCCAAGTGAGCACTGCGGCAACGGAATAATTGTTGCTTGGCGTATGGTAGTAGCGGTCGTTTGCAAAATCGCCCCACTCGAAAGAGCCTTTTGCGCCGATTTTGGGAAGATAGTCAAGCTTGTCTGCCTGCGTTGTTTTTTGGGCGGCGGCGTAATTTGCGTATGAAGCCAAAACGTCTTGGCGGGATTTCAAGGCAGACGCCATCAGGTCTTCAACCCGCTTTTGCGCCTCTGAACTTTCGGGAATTGATATTTTGTTTGAAATTTTTAAATCATGCGTGATTTCAATGCCCAAAACGCGCGCGAGATTCGCCCTTGCCTCTTCGACAGACGCCCTTGCCGATTCCAGCGAATATTCGGCATTTTTTGAATTTGCCAAAGCCCTGAGCGCGTCCTGCTTGTTGCCTACGGAATTTTTAAACCTGGCGTCGGCGGCCTCGTACGCGCTTTTCGCGTCGTCAAGATTGGCTTTTGCGGTTCTTACGGACGCCATCGCATTATAGAAATTAAAATAAGCGACGTAAACGTTCAAAACCATATCCTGCAAGCTTTGGTTGTAGCTGAAATTTGCCGCCCTCAAGGCGTCGCGCGCCGCGGAAGACTGGCTTTCGCGTTTTCCGAAGTCAAACAAAAGCCAATTTATGTCCAAAGATGCGCCGTAGCCCGTATCCCAAAACGTGCCGACTGCGTAATTTACGACCGAAATCTGGCGCGTCTTCTGCCTGTAAACATTTGCCCCGACGCTGACGGACGGATAATACTGCGCGTCAACTTTTCCCTTCTGCGCGGCGTAAACTTTCGCGGAAAACCAATATCCGCGGGTTGCAGTGTTGTTTTCAAGCGCGATGTCAATCAAGTCTTCAAGGCTCAGCACCTTGCCCGCAATCAGCTTTTCAGCCGCACACAAGGCCTCTTCCTGATTTTCCACAATTCCGTCGGTTTGAATTTGGGACGGGCGGTAATAGGTTTCGGGCATTGCGTCGGAGGGAGCTTTCCAAAACTTGGTAGGATTTTTCGCCACCTGAGTGTCAACCGAGCAGGCTGCAAGAGCCGCAGTTGAAAGCGCAAGAGATATTTTAAGAAAAAAGTCTTTCATATAAATTCCTTAATCATTCAGATTGCCTCTCGCAAAGAAGGGGATTTTGTCGAAAACATTGCGCTGAAGCTTGTCAATCCACAAGTACACGACAGGGGTTATGTAAAGAGTTATGATTTGCGAGAAAATCAAACCGCCTACAACAACGACGCCAAGCGGTATTCTGCTTTCCGCGTCTGCCTTGCCCCAGCCGAGAGCAATCGGAAGCATGCCCATGAGAGCCGCAAAAGTCGTCATTATAATCGGGCGGAAACGCTCCATGCACGCGGTGTGCACGGCGTCTTCGGGGCTCATACCCCTCTCTTCTCCCGCTATCGCGAAGTCAACAACCAAAATACCGTTTTTCTTAACGATGCCCATAAGCATGAATATGCCGATAATCGAATATACCGATAGCTGGTAGCCGAAGAAGTAGAGGCACGCAAAGCCGCCCACAACCGCAATCGGCAAGGCAATCAAAACGGTAATCGGGTGCAAATAGCTTTCGTACAATATGCCCAAAATGACATACATGACGAAAATCGCGACTATCGCCAATATCACAAGGCTTTTGATTGTCTCGGAGAAAGTTACGGCTTCGCCGACAAACTTGCCGTCAACACCTTCGGGCAAGACTTCGTCCGCGATGGGATTTAGCCAATTCATGACATCTCCAATGGCAACGCCTTCCGCCAAGTCGAATGAAATGGTTACAGACGGGAAGTTGTCGATATGGTTTACCGACACGGGCGCGAGAGTCGTGCTGGTCGTTGCAATGGAGCTAAACGGCACCAAGTTTGAGATATTGTACGCAGAAGACGCGATTTCATCGGAGCCAATCGGAGTTATCGGCATTCCCGAAGTGACGTAAGTGTCGGGAGCGAAGAACAAAGATTCGGCATTTGCGATAAACGACCTTTCGTCGGCATTGGCTTCCAATATAGTCCAATACTGGTTAAACGTGGATTTTATTAAATAGAAGTAAAACTTCGCGTAAGAATCCCTGAAAGCGGACGAAAAATTGTCCGCGCTTACTCCGAGCATTGACGCATGCTCCCTGTCGAGATGCAAATTAAGCTGCGGATTATCCAAGTACATGTCGGAAGATATTGATGAAAAATACGTTCCGTACTTTTGATACATCCTCGCCATCAGCTTGCCCGCGGCGGCGTAAAGCTCGTTTGAATCCATTGAAGTTATAGCGAACTGGTACTTGCCCTGCTGGGTCGAGACCGCGCCAGTCGAAATTTTCAAAGTCGGCTCAGCGTGCAAAAGCATTACAACGCCGGGTATCAAAGACGCCCTTGCGTTTATTCCGCTTACGACTTCGTTTATGGGCTTGCGGTCTTTTTTGTCCTTCAAGACAGTGAAAACTATGCCCATGTTGCTGTTCATAAACCCCGAAACGCCCGAAACCGCAATGGCATCGTTTACCGCAGGCTCCGACTTCAACACCTCAAAAACATTGTCTTGAAGCCTGCTGATTTCGTTGGGAGAACTCTTGGTTGACGCTACAAAAACGCCGGTCGCAAATCCGCTGTCGCCTTCGGGGAAAAAGGTCTTGGGCAATACGGACGCAAAATGCACGGTGCCCCAGAAGCAAAGAACAATCACAAGAAGCGTCAAAACATTCTGCCTAAGCATCCAGCGCAATGTCGGAGAGTAAATTTTAAGAAATGCGCTTTCCAAGCGGTGCGCCATTTTTTCGATTTTGGTTTTTGAATTCGGATCCTTGCTGCGCGGCTGCAACATTCTCGAACACATCATCGGAGTAAGCGTAAGGCTCACCACGCCCGACATTATGGTGGCGGCAACAATTGTGATTGAAAACTCCTTAAAAACCCTTCCCACAATGCCCGACATAAAGACAAGCGGAATGAAAACCGCCGCAAGGGAAAGCGTCATGCTCAAAATCGTAAAGCTGATTTCCCTTGCGGAAGCGAAAGTAGCCTGCGTCGGAGTTTCGGAAAAGTCCTCCATTCTGCGCACAGTGTTTTCCAAAAACACGATTGCGTCGTCAACCAAAAAGCCTATCGCCATCGTAAGCCCCATAAGGGACAAATTGTTGAGCGAAAAGCCAAATGCGTTCATCAAAATAAAAGTCAAAACCAAAGAAAACGGAAGCGCGATGGCGGGCACGAGAGTGTCTCTTATTCTTCCCAAGAACAAAAATATGATTACGACAACCAGTATAAACGCTATAATAATTGTCTCTTCAACGTCCTCAATGTTGTCGAGAATAAGTTGTGAGCGGTCGTAAGTCTGGGAAATTTTCATGGAAGACGGAATTTGCGCTTCAATTTCCTTAATTTTTTCCCTTACCGCCGCCACGGTTGAAATTGCGTTGCCGGTGGAAGTTTTGCGAATGCCCAAAATAACGGAGCTTGCTACATTCTGGTCTATGCCAAGGCTGTTGCGCGAAAAGAAAGACTTGTTCAATGTGTCGAACTGCAAGCCGTCTATAACATCTGCCACATCGCGCAAAAACACTGGGATTCCGTCCTTGTAAGAAACTATGATTTTTTCATAGTCTGCGGCGTAGTTTAACTGCGTGTCGGGCAAAATTATGAACTGGTTGTTCGGGCCTTCAAGGTTGCCCGCGCCGTACATGTTCGTCGTACGGGACAAAGCCGCGCGAAGCTCCGACATGGTTATGCCCATGTTGAAAAGCTTTTGCATGTCGGCTTCAACACGCACAGCGCGCGGAGCCGCATAAACATCGACCTTTGAAACGCCGTCTATCATGGAAATCTTCTGCGCGATTTCAGCAAAAGCGTATTCGTAAAGCTGCCCTTCAGTCATTGAGTCGCTCAAAACAGAAAGAAGCAATATCGGCATGTCGTTGGGGTTGTCCTTTGAAAACGACGGCTGGGACGGGAGGTCTGACGGCAAATTGCCGGTCGCCCTTTGGATTGCCGACTGCACGTCGGTTGCCGCGGCGTCGATACTCTTTGACAAATTAAACTGCAAGACGATTTTTGTCGCGCCGAAAGAATTGTTTGAAGTAATCATCTCAATCCCCGGAATTTGCATAAACTGCTGTTCCAAGGGGGAGGCGATGTTTGTCGCCATGATTGTCGGATTTGCGCCCGGATAAGACGCGGTAACCTGAATTACGGGATAATCGACGCCGGGCAAATCGTTTACGGGCATCGCCTTGTAGGAGTATATCCCGAAAAGCAGGGCCGAAAGCGCAAGCAACATCGTCATTACCGGACGCTTTATGAATATGTCCGACACCGACTTTTTGTCGTTTAAACTGCTCATGAAAAACTCCCTCTCTTATTTTTCCGACGGAGCGGATTTTTGGGATTTAGAAGCGATTTCTGCCTTTTGAACGGTCACTTGCCCCAAAAATTCCTTGATTTTCACAGGGTCTGCAATCGGCTTTCCGTCTTCGGCAATGGGAATGCCCTGCGGAGTTGAAGCATATGCAAGAGCCCCGTCGGCAACCCTGAGCTGTCCGTACATCACGACTTTATCGCCCTTCTGAAGCCCTTCAACCAAATAGTTTCCGTCGGGATAAAGCTGCCCTACTTTTACCTGAACTTTTGAAATCTTGTAAAGCGCACCTTCCGCCTTTTTCGCGACATAAACGAAATGCCCGACGTTGTCCACCTGTATTGCGGCATTCGGAACCAAAACGGCATTTTCGATTTTTTTCAGATTTAAAATAACTTTCACGGGCTGGTCGGGCCAGAAAACCAAATCTTTGTTGTCTAAAACCGCCCTCAAAACCAAAGTTGACGACGAATAGCGCGAACGGTTTTCGACCGCCTCAACCCTCGCCTTTGCACTGCGCTTTTGCGAAACCTTGTCGGCGACATAGGAAACGTCAAGCTCCAAGCCGTCGGGGCTGTTTTTCATTGCCGACTGAACTTCGAAATGCCTTGCGGCGGGAATAAAGAAGTCAACGTAAAGCTTGCGGGTTTCTTCAATGGTGGTAATCATTGAAGAGGCATTGTTGGCGTTTACAATGTTGCCCAAGTCTATGTTGAAAAAGCCCGCCTTGCCTGAAATCGGGGCGCGGACGTCGCACCAGTTCAAATTGATTTTTGCAAGCTCCAAATCGGCTTCCGCGCTCTTTAACGCCGCTTCGTCCGACTGCACCTTTGAAACCAGCGCGTCATATGTCTGCTTTGAAACGAAATCCTGCTCGGCAAGCTTTTTGTTGCGCTGCATGTCGAGAGTGTCGATTTTAAACTGAGACTTCGCCATCTCAACCTGCGCTTCCGCCGCGAGAACATTTGCGCGGTACCTGCTCTTGTCTATTTCTGCGAGGATATCGCCCTCTTTTACATAGTCGCCCTGCTTGAAATTGATTTTTACAATCTGCCCCGTGACCTGCGGCACAACCTTGACGCTCTTAAAAGAATTTACCGTGCCCAAAGTGTCTATGAAGGAAAAGACATCTTGTTGGACGACATCTCCCAAAACAACTGCAGCGGGGGGAATTTGGCGCGCCTGCTGCGCTTTTTTTGCGCATCCTGAAAGCGCGGTTAACACTACAAAGGCCAATGCAATACTAAGTGTGTTCTTAATCATAAAAAAGCTTCTATTTTATATGGATTAAATAAAGCCATTTTTAATTTTATAAAAATAGTTCTTTTATCTCGATTGAATTAGGCAAAATTGTCAACCATAATATACGTCTTAGATAAATCATATCGTCTGCAAACGAAAAGAATATACATTAAAATATTGCTTTTTTCTCAAATTTGTTTTGGCTAATTTTTTAAGACAAATGGGAACGCTCCACAAATACATATTTAAACAGCTGCTCGGCGTATCGGCGATGACGGTCGGGCTGTTTGTTTTCGTGCTGGTAATCGGCAACGTCATAAAGGACGTAATGGGCGAGCTGGCGTCGGGCAAAATAGATTTTGGCATTTTCGCGTACACAATCGCCCTGATAATCCCCGCAATAATCCCCTACGCAATGCCGATGGGCGTATTGACCGCCATACTCCTCGTCTTCGGCAGAATGTCGGCGCAAAGCGAAATCGTGGCGATAAAGGCTTCGGGGCGTTCAATTTGGGATATTTCAGCCCCCGTGTTCTTTTTGGCGATATTAGCATCGCTGTTTTCGGTGGGCATAAATTTTTACTACGCCCCCATGGCGCGCTTCGCCTACAAATCAATACTAAAAAACGCGATTGCCGAAAATCCCCTGCAATTCATAAAACCAGGGACTTTTGTCCGCGAATTTCCGGGATTTGTTATTTATTCAGATTCCGCGGAAGGCAACACTCTCAAAAACTTCCGCATTTGGGAGCTTGACAAATCAGGAGAAGTCAAAACTTCAACTATCGCGAAAACGGCAAACTTAACTTACGACGAAAATACTGACGCCATAGTTCTCACCTTAAACAACGCCTCGTCCGACATACGCAGAAAATCCGACTCTGAAAATTTTTCAAAGCCCGTATATACCGCAAAGTTTGAAAAGGCTTCGGTAAGCTTAAACCTCGCCGAAATTTTGGGAACAAACAAACAGCGTAAAAAGCTTTCATATATGACATTCAACGAGCTGATGAAAGCCCGCTTTACCTACAACCCCAAAAAACTGCCCGAAACGCCTGAAAACATGTACCGAAACCGAATGAAGGTGCAAATTCAAATCCAAAAGAACTTTGCGATGGCATTTTCTATTTTTGCGATGGTGATTCTTGCCGTCCCTCTCGGCATAAAGGCTCAGCGCACCGAAACTTTCGCAAACCTCGCAATGGCGCTCGCGCTCGCGCTCGGATACTATCTGCTCATGGTCTTGATTTCGTGGCTTGAAAAATTCCCGAATCTGCGCCCCGATATTTTAATTTGGATACCCAACCTTCTCTTCCTTGCGCTCGGATTGGTTTTGCTTAAAAGAGCGTCCAAAAATTGATTTTGCAAGGCGCAAAAAAACGGGGCAAACGCCCCGTTTTTTTATTTGCATAAAACTACTTTGAAAGAATTTTAAGCCAATGGGCAATGCGCCTTGCCGTCTGTTTCTTCCCCGGCATGCCGACTTTTTCGCGCATCGCTATCGCCCGCTTCAAGTCGAAAACGCTTTTCCAGTCGTCGCCCAAAAATTCGCAGACTTCCCTCGCTTCCTTGTCGCCAAGCTCGTTTATGGGAGTTTTTGTTTTTTCAGAAAGGGCGACCAACGCCCCGACATAGTGGTGCGCCTTTCTAAATGGAACACCGCGCATTACAAGATAGTCCGCCAAATCCGTCGCAAGCAAAAGCGGGTCGGAAACCGCCTCGGCGCACTTCTTCGCGTTAAATTCGATTTCCGAAACCGCGCCCGCAAGAACGTCAAGGCAAATCATAACCTGCTCGTAAGAATCGAATATCGCAGGCTTGTCTTCCTGCAAATCGCGGTTGTACGTCAAAGGCAAACCTTTCACGAGCGTAAAAAGCGTATTCATGTTGCCGATAATCCTCGCGCTCTTTCCGCGCAAAAGCTCGAAAGAGTCCGGATTTTTCTTTTGCGGCATCAAGGAAGAACCCGTTGTGAAAGCGTCTGGAAGCTTTACGAAGGAAAATTCGGAAGTATTCCAAATTATGACGTCTTCGGCAATGCGCGAAAAATGCGCCGCCATAATCGAACAAGCCGATGCAAATTCCAAAAACACGTCCCTGTCCGAAACGGCATCCATGCTGTTTTGGGTGAGAACCGCCCTTCCCCTTGAATCTGTAAAGCCCATGATTTCGGCGGAAATCTCACGGTTTATGGGAAGAGTTGTTCCCGCAATCGCGCCCGAACCCAACGGGGATACGTTCGCCGATTCATATACGTTTTGAAAGCGTTTAAAGTCCCTGTAAAGCATTTCAGTCCACGCCAATATGTGGTGCGCGGCACTGACGGGCTGGGCCCTCTGCAAGTGCGTATATCCGGGAATGAAAACGTCCGCGTTGCCCTTTGCAAGATTTACAAAAACATTCAAAAGAACCTCGATTTTGTCCTGCACCTTCAAGCACGCGCTTTTGAAAAAGAGACGCATGTCGGTTGCAACCTGGTCGTTGCGGCTTCGCCCTGTATGGAGCTTTGCGGCGGCGGGGGCAATTTTTGTGAGAGCCTGCTCGATATTCATGTGCACGTCTTCAAGAGCGGTGTCCCATTTGAATTTGCCCTCGCTTATCAGGTCTGAAATTTTGTTTAATCCGTTTAAAATCTCGCTGCATTCTTCTTCTGTTATGATGCCGCAGCTTGCGAGCATTTCAGCCTGGGCGCAAGAGCCCTGAATGTCGAAATACGCAAGCTTTCTGTCAAACGACACCGATTCGCCGAACCTAAGCATAAGTTCGCTCGGAGCCTCTGAAAATCTGCCGCCCCAGCTTGCCTGTTTACAGTCTTTTGTCTTTTTCATGATTACAAATAAATTTAAGCCTCAAATTTTTACAAGTTTTATTTAAAACGCCAATGCCACTTTATGGTACACGCCCTGATTGCAAAAACAACTATCCCCGAAAGAATGGGCATTGAAGTAAGCCACAAAACAAAAAGCCCCGCAAGTGCGGCCGACGCGTAAAATTCGCCCCTGAAAATAAACGGCTGGCGCGTAAGGCATATGTCGCGCAAAAATCCCCCGCCGCAACCGGTCAAAACTCCCATCAAAACGGCGATTTCAACACTGCCCGAAGTTTCAATTCCAATCATGTACCCCTGCACCGCGAAAAGCGAAAGCCCGACGGCGTCGAACCAGTTTACGATGTTTTCACGGCGCGCAAGCCGCTTGCCGAATATGTAAAAAACAAGAGATGTCAAAAAGCAGATGTTTAGCGAATACAAATATTTGTCGTGAAGCCAAAAGACGTTTCTGCCCAAAATAAGGTCGCGCACAGTTCCCCCGCCTATTCCCGCAACCGCTCCGACGATAAAGCACCCGATAGGGTCCAAATCCTTTTTCAATGCGGCGATGGCGCCCGAAGCGGCAAATGCCACCAAGCCCAAAACTTCTATTGCAATTACAATGTTTTCGGGCTTTGCCGCAAGCTCGGCAATATCTTTTAGCGAAAAATCCATCTCTATTTTTATTTGTCGAAATTAAACGCGATAAAAATAAAAAACACAATTTCAATCTTCATTTCCCGATGTTTTTTGGAAAAATGAAAGCCATATTAAACTGTTATGCGTTTTTGCTTGCAATTTGGAACAGTACGACCATAACAGTTGTTTTTACACAAAAAACAAAAGTTTGACTGATATGTTAAAAAAGCTTGCTTCTGAATTAAAAGTTTCGCACGTTCCAAAATCCAAATTCATTGAAAATTTCATAATCGACATGATAAACGACGGAAAGCTGAAAAAAGGCTCAAAGCTTCCGTCAATAAACGAACTTGCAAACAGCTGCAAAATAGCCCGAGAAACCGTAGTTAAAAGCTACAACCTCTTAAAGAGCAAAGGCTTGGTCGAATCAAGGCATGGCAAGGGCTTTATAGTGATAAAATCAAAATACAGGAAAGTCGCAAACGTGTTCGTCCTGCTTGACGTGATGAGCAACGCCTACAAGGAGCAGCTCGTGCGCGGAATAAACGAAAATATCGGCGGGAAAGTCCAAATAACCTACAACGCCCACCGCTACAACGCCGAAGCCTTCATAAACTGCATTGAAAACGCTATCGGCAGGTTTGAATACTACGTCATTTTCGCGATGCGCGACAAGACCACCTTCAAATCGGTCTTAAAAATTCCGCAAAACAAGCTGATGCTTTTGGACGTCCCCGCAAACATCAAAGACTGCGACTGCGCCCAAATTTACCAAAATAGCGACATAAACTTCAAGCGCGCCCTCTCGGAAGCTCTTCCGCACCTTAAAAAGTACAAGAAGTTCTACATGGTTTTCGACCCCGCACACCACCACCCCGTTGAGCGTGTTGACGCCTTTAAAGATTTCTGCAATGAAAATAATTTCCATTGCGAAATTCTGCAGTCTTTCGACAAGTCAAAGCTCGAAAGGGAAACTTTCTGGATGATAATGTCGGACATTCATTTGGTTGACCTTCTGCTTTTCGCAAAAGAATTAAACCTGAAAGTAAAGGACGATTTCGGCGTAATTACCTATGACGACACCCCGATGAAAAAAGTCGTGGCGGACGGAGTGGCGACAATTTCAATAGATTTTTACAACATGGGAAAACTTGTCGCAGAGCAGCTTCAAAATTGGAATCCGGAGCTTAAACTAACGGTAGATTCCATTTTCACAAGGCGTTCTACCGTATAAAACTCTGCCGTATAAAGTTTCGCATTCCACCAAAAAAAAGGCGCACCTTAAAAAAGATGCGCCTTAAAAATTTTTACGCCACTGGGCTTATTTTGACGCGCCAGCATTCAAAGTCGCGATTACGTCTTCGGTTATGTCGGCAGTCGGCTTTGAGAAATACGCCGCGCTCTTTTCCAAAACGAAGTCCGCCTTCTTGTCAGCCGCGATTTTTTCGATTACTTTGACGATTTCCTTGCGGTGTTCGGCGATGACTTCCTTTTGCTGGTTTGCCAACTTTTCCTGCGCCTGACGCTTGATTCCCGCCATTGACGCCTGAATTTGCTGGATTTCCTGCGCCTTGGGGGCGATTTCCTTATTTACGATTTCCTGTTTTGCGGCTTCGGCCAAAGCGGGATTCTTTAATTTTTCTTCGCTTTTTTTGGCTTCTTCAACCAATGCCTTCACCTTGTCGTCCATGGCTTTCAATTCCGCGTTTGCGGAAGTGATTGCGGACTGGAACTGTTCCATTACAGTCTTTGTCTTGTAATAGTTCTTGTGAACTTGTGCGATATCCACAACAAAGATTGTGGTGTTTGCATAAAGCGCGGCAGAAGCTGCCAGCATTGCGATTGCTATTAGTTTTTTCATATTTTTACCTTTTTTAAGAAATTATCTATTATTATAAGAATTAGAATACTGTACCAAACGAGAAATTAAATTGCAAGCCTTCATCGTTATATTTTCCCGTGGTGAGCGGCATACCCAAATCTATTCTCATGGGTGCGCCCATAATCATGATTCTGAAACCTATGCCGAAGTCATCGTTGTAGTCGCTTGCATTCCAGTCCCAAGAGCTTGAATTAACGAAACCCCAGTCGTAAAAGACTGCAATTCTTAACGGCTCTATAATCTGGTATGAATATTCCAAAGAAAAATACGCAAAAGTGTTGCCGCCCTCCGGCTCGTCGGAAGGCTGTTCGATGGGACCCACCCTGCGGTACTTGAAGCCGCGCATGTTGTACGCGCCGCCTAGGAAGTATCTTTCAAAGAAAGGAACTTCCTTGCCGTCGTAGCCGGTCACAGACCCTGTGCGCCCTACGATTGAAAACACTTGATTGCCGTATTTGAAAATCGGCAGATTTCCGAAATATTTAGACATCGGAACCCACCAGCCGGCTCTCGCCTCTACGCGGTATAGATTTGTGTCGCCCTGCAACGGTCCGCCTGCGACCTGCTGCAAGAACTCAAAACGCGTGCCCGAAGTCGGCATCATGAGGTTGTCGCGAGCCTCGCGCAAAAAGCTCAATGATATTTGAGAAATGGAGCGGTTGCCCTCCTCTTTCTTGATTACCTGCGGGGCGTCTCTTGAAAGATCGTAAATTTTCACGTTTTCAATGGTGTAGCCAAGGCGCGCTTCGACAAGCTCGAACAAATACTTTCTTATGTAGTGCGTCATGCCCGTGCGAAGCTCTGAATAGTCGTCGGAATAATATCCCGTGTCGGTGCGGTAAAGCTCAAAGCCGTAAGCCAAGTTGCGGTTGAAAACATACGGATTTTCAAAGCTGAGCGAAACCTGATTTGCGTCAAAGCCCAAAGACGCCCTGAGCCTGAATTTCTGACCCGCGCCCTGAAACATGTTTTTGTAGTTTAAAATGTCGAAGTTGCTCTGCGAAAGCTCGGCAGTCACGACAAAGCTTTCAACCGTGCTGAACCCCGCGCCAAAGACCACGTTGCCCGTGTGCCCCTCTTTAACGATTACGCGCAAATCCCTGCGCCCCGGAATATTCGTGGCTTCGGGTTCGAGGCTCACTTCGTCGAAAAACCTCGTGCTTTGCAGGCGCATTTCGGAGTCCTTCATCAAGTCCAAATAAAACACGTCGCCCGGAGCAAGAGCAAGCTCGCGCAAAATGACTTCGCTTTTGGTTTTGGTGTTGCCCTGAATGTTTATAGACTCCAAATAGAATTTTTCGCCCTCGTAAATTTCAATTATGAGGTCGATTTCCCCCTTTTCCAAATTCGGGCGGCGCAATGCCCTGACATTGGTGTCGAGATAGCCGAACTGCCCGTAAAAGTTTTTAACCCAATCCACGGAGCTGTCAACCAGAGCGGGAGAGAAGACGTCGCCCGGCTGAATGTCCAAGCCCTCGTTAAGCGTTTTTGAATCGAATAGCTTGTTGTTTTTGAATGTTATTTTGCCCGCCTTGTACTGCTTGCCCTCGTCGACGGCTATAACGATGTCCATATCGCCGGGGTTGGAGGCGTCGGGAAATTCAAAGCGCACTTTGGAATCGTCGATTTTTACGTCCAAAAAGCCGTTGTTGCGGTAGTGCTGTTTTAACAAATTTATGTCGTTTTGAAAATCGTCGTTGTTGAACCTGCCCGCGTCCGTAAGATAAGATATGAGCCAAATCCAAGTCGAAGTTTTCATTTGGTCTTCAAGCTCGCCGCCGCTTATGTGCGCGTTGCCTTCAAAGCGGATATTCTGTATTTTTATGTCTTCGCCCTCGTCGATGTTAAACACGACAACGCCAATCCCCGCTTCGTCGTTTCGGCGGATTTCGGCATTTGCCTTGGCGAACGCATAACCCTTTTTGCGGTAAAATTCGACAATCTTGTCGGAATCCCTCGAAATGCGCCTGTCGTCCAAGACGCCGCCCGCCTCGCTTGTTATCTGCTCGATTATGCGCGAATTTGAGTAGCTTTTGTTGCCGCGCAAAACAATTTGGGAGATGCGGTATTTGGGCCTTACATTCAAAACCAAATCGAGATTGCCGAATGAATTTAAATTGCGCTTGACCTCGACCGCATCGTACAAATCCGTATCGTAGAGGGATTTTATCGAAAGATCCAAAGAATGCTGGTCGAACGGCTGCCCCGAACGCAGTTTTATGTGCGACAAAACGGCGTCCTTTGAAACATACTGGGGGCCTGAAATTTCAACGGCAATGTTCCCCACCGTCATATTCTGCCCGTACTGGGCGAAAAGTTCAGCAGTGAAAAACGGCACAAATGCCGCCGCCAAAATAAAATACTTTCTAATAAACATCATCGTGTTTTTGATAATTTTGATATTTTGTTATATCGCGGTTGAATAGCAGAGTAATCTCTCCCGTCGGACCGCTGCGCTGTTTTGCAATAATGAGCTTTACAAGCTTGTTGCTGTTGTTTGAAGCAACAGTGCCGTCAACATCCTGCTTTGAAGCCTCTTTGGAAGTAAGCCAGTTCAAAAGCAAAATGACATCCGCGTCCTGCTCTATCGCGCCCGATTCGCGCAAGTCGCTCGCGCGCGGATCGCGGTTTTCCTTTTCAGTTGAACGGTTTAGCTGGGCAAGCACGATTACGGGAACGTCAAGCTCCTTTGCCATGGCCTTCATGCCTCTTGACATTTCGGCAATCTGCTGTTCGCGCGGAATGCGGCTGTCAATCGGCTTTAGAAGCTGCAAATAGTCAAGCACGATTAAGCCGATGTTGTGCTGCTGCTTCAGCCTTCGAGCCTTTGCGCGAATTTCAAGAATGTTGATGTCGGCGGAATCGTCTATCCAAAGGGGGGCGTCGCGCAACTCCTTGCCCGCCGAAACAATGTCGTTTACCTGTATGTTTTGAACCCTGCCGTTTCGCAAAAGGAACTGGTTTATGTTTCCGCGAGAGCAAAGCATGCGCATCAAAAGCTGCTCGGTTGACATTTCAAGAGAAAAGACAAGCGTCGGAACAGGAGCCCGCTTGTTAAACACCGCATTTTCAGCGATGTTTAGAGCGATGGAAGTTTTGCCGGTGCCGGGACGCCCCGCAACCACTATCATCTCTCCGCCATGCAAGCCCCTTGTCAGCTTGTCAAGCTCCGTAAAGCCCGTAGGAACTCCCATGATATCGCCGCGGCTTTCGATGATTTTTTTAACCATCGACATCGCGGAGTCGATTTTTTCGCTGACTTTCTGCGCCGAGTCCGAAATTCTGTCCTGGCTTATGCCTAAAATCTTGCCCTCGACTTTTTCCAAAAACACGTCGAGAGAATCGGTGTTTGAATTGGCGTTTTCGATTGTCTCGTAGCAAGTCAAAATCAATGTGCGCAAAAAATATTTTTCGCGGACTATTTTAAGCCACTGCTTGAAATGCGCGTAGGTCTCAATTCTGCCCGCAATTTCGTTTATTTTTTGTATTCCGCCCACGTTTTCAAGCTCGCCCATTGATTCAAGCTTGTCGGTCAAAACAATTTCGTCAATCGGTTTGCTTTCGTTGTGAAGCTCCACGAGAGCCTTGTAAATTTTACGGTGGGCGGCTGCATAAAAATAATTTTCATTCAGCTTCGACTCTATGCAGACATTCAAAACTTCGCGGCTTTTGTCAATTATCATGCTTGCCAACAAGCCCTGCTCGGCGTCGATATTGTTTGGCAACTCCCTGCCCAAGAGAACTTCCGCGCGCTTCTTTTCCGTATTTTGCGCCGCGCTTTTGCGCGAAGTTCCTACTTTTTTGGGTGAAAAATCTTCCATCTTATTTTTTTATTAAAGGATTTGTTATAAACACTTTTGGGGAAGGCTCAACCATAAAATAAACAAGCAAAAAAAATTTTGCAAAACCGAATAAAATTCTTGCAAAAACCTAAAAATCAAGAGAGCTGCAATAGACAAATGAGCAAAATCCACATATTGCCGTTTATTTAAGAGACAGTGCGTTGCAAAAGCAATAGATAAGACGCAAAGTTTTTTGCAAACAATATTCCAAACACCCAAAGCGCAAAAAAAATGAAAACAAAAATTAATAATACCTCAAAATAAAAAATGCACACCCAAACGCAACAAAAGCCATCTTTGCTCAGCCATAAAAAACGCGCCCCCTCAAAAATGCGGGGACGCGCAAAATATACAAAAAAACAATTCTAATTTTTACAAAAGCAAAATTATTCTTCAATCGGATTTTCGGAAACAACTTCAAAGTTGAAGTCAACCTTAATATCCTTGTGAAGCCTGATTGAAGCAACGTGCTTGCCCAATTCCTTGACAGCCTGCAAATGAATTTGCTTCTTGGAAATGGAAACGCCTTCCGCTTCGAGGCGGTTTATAATGTCCTGAGCCGTGACGGAACCGAACATTTTGCCGCCTTCGCCGGTCTTAACCGCGATTGCCAAAGAGATTTCCGCCAAACGAGCCGCGATTTTTTCAGCTTCGCTGCGTTCGTTTGCCTCGCGGATTTCGCGAGCCTTGATTAAAGCTTCAATCTGCTTTTTATTCGCACGATTTACAGGGATAGCAATTTTCTGCGGGAACAAGAAATTTCTTGCATAACCTGCCTTAACCGAAACCTGTTCGCCTTCGCCACCGAGACGTTCCACAGGCTTTACCAACAATACATCTGTATGTGCCATAATTATTCCTTATATCTTAAAATTAACCTAAAAATCAAAACGGTACGTCGTCGTCTTCCAAATCGTCAACCCTTTCAGGGGCCTTGCCGCGCGGAGCGGGGCTTGTGCGCTTGTAAGAGTTGCCGCTTGAAGACTGGTCGAAATCCGAACCCGAATCGCGAGAGCTTCCACCAACAAATTCAAACCTGTCGAGAACGACAACAAGCTTGCTGCGGGATTTCCCCGTTTCCTTGTCGTCCCAAGTATCCTGACGCAGACGCCCTTCCAAAAGAATGGGCTTGCCTTTTGAAAAATACTTGCCGATGTTTTCCGCCGTTCTTCCGAAAGAATCGACTTCGATAAAGCAGGTTTCCTCGCGCAAATTGCCGTCTTGACCATTATACGAACGGTTCACCGCAATGGAAAAACGGCAAACAGAAGTACCGCTTTGCGTCTGCCGAAGCTCGGGATCCCTCGTGAGATTGCCCATTAAAATGACTTTGTTAAAAGACGCCATATCGGGAACCTTTCGCCTAAATCAATTATTCAGCCAAAACGATAAGACGGTTTACAGTCTTGTCGCGGCTCAATTTTTCCTTAATTTGAGACGCGGAGTTGGACGGGCCTTCAAATTCCACGCAAACATAAACTCCGCTTACGAACTTGCGGTCCGGAGTGCGGACGAATTCCTTTACGCCGAGATTTTCGGTTTTTTCAACCTTACCGCCAATCGCAGTAACGATGCCCGTTAACTTTTCAATCAATGTATCGACAGATTGGTCATAGCCTCTTGTATCGAGTACAAATGTTGCCTTGTATTTTTTATTATCCATATTGATGTTTTTAAATAAATTTCACTTTACTATAAAAAGAGAGCCGCGAAATCGGCAAGCATTTTTTGCAATATTTTTACCATCCGTCATTTTCTGTTAAAAGCGTTCTGCGCCGCGACCAAGCCTTTTGAGCATATCATCTCAAAAGCGTCTTTCAGTTTGGGTAGAGAGGCTTCGAACGAGGCTTTTTCATCGTCCGAAAGACCGCCCAATACATAATCCGCCAAATCCATTTCCTTGAAGGTTTTGCCACCGAGACCTATGCGCACGCGGGCAAAAGAATTGCCGCAACGGGCGATCATGTTTTCGACGCCGTTATGCCCTCCCGAAGAGCCGCCTTCGGAAATTTTGAAAGAGCCTCTTTGAATTGTAATGTCGTCGTAAAAAACGATTGTCTCGGAAATATCGATTTTAAGGAAGCGCAATATGTTTGCAATATTTACGCCGCTTTCATTCATATACCCCTGGGCCGCCGCAAAAACGACATCCTTTCCGCAAACATTCGCCTTGCTTAAATACGCCGCGCAATATTTGTTCAAAGAAAACTTGGCTTGATACATGCCCGCGATGCGCCCCAACGCCGCCATTCCGACATTGTGGCGCGTGCCTTCATATCGGGACGGCGAATTTCCAAGACCCACTGCAAGCCTGAAAGCCATTTCTAAGAAAAAGACCGTTGATAAACTTTAAAGAGCAAAAAATTGCGAGCTTATCCGCAATGGCATTATTCCTTTGCAGCAGGAGCCGCAACCGCGCCTTCGGCAGGTTCAGCTTCAGCCGCCGCAGGTTCTTCTTCCTGCACCGCAACAGAAGAGCAGGAAACGACGGGAGCGTCGGCATGCGCGCCGTGAATTTCAACGCCTTCGGGAAGCTTCAAGCCGGAAACCGTGATGCTTTCGCCAACGTGCATATTCGACACGTCAACAACAATAAATTCGGGAAGGTCGCGCGGACGGCAGCGAACCGGAACTTCGTGCAAATTGATTTCCAAAACGCCGTTTTCGTTCTTAACGCCTTCGGCTTCGCCTTCAAAGTGCAAGGGGATGACAGCGTCCATGGGCTTGCCGCGGACAACTTCCTTGAAGTCGATGTGTTCGACATTGTCTTTCAAGGGATCGCGCAATACTTCCTTCAAAATCGCATAACGGGATTCAGTGCCGTCTTCAAAATGGATTTCAAGCAATGCGGCCTTGCCCAAGACAGACTTGGCTACAACCGAGAACTCCTTTGCGTCAACAAGAAGATTTTTGCAGCCGCTTTCTCCGTAAATGACTGCGGGAATTTTGCCTTCTTTGCGATAACGGGCTGCGCTTTTGCCGCCTACCGTTTCTCTGTTTGCAACGTTAAGATTGATTTGTTTCATTGTATATTCTCTATTTTAGTATAATAAAAAGCCCCGCCGAAAATGAAGCTTCGACAAGTTAAATTTTTGAAAAGTGTTAAACCTTACCAACTGTATGCAAAAATGCAACCAAAACTTTTAATTTTTTTAAATTTTTTTATTCGACAAGGCAAAAAACAGGCGCATTATGGCGTTTTTTCAATTTTACGGCACTTCAACGCAAAATCGGAGTTTTTGAATTTTGGCAAAATTCCGGCTTTTAAACACAACTATTTATGAATTACAAACATATAATTTGGGACTGGAACGGCACGATAGTGGACGACTCGTGGCTCAGTGTCGAGGTTCTAAACGGCATACTTAAAAGCTTCAACCTGCCCGAAGTCGGGAAAGAAGACTACCGCGAAAACTTTTCATTCCCCGTCATAAATTACTATCGCAAGCTCGGATTGAACGTCTCAAAAGAAAAATTTGACGAAATCGGCAAAATCTTCATTAAAAATTTCAACGCCAAGCGTTTCGACTGCAAGCTAAATGACGGCGCATTAAATGTCATTCAAAAAATCAGCGCACATAAAATTCCGCAAAGCATTCTTTCCGCCTACGAGATAAATTTTTTAAACGAGGCGGTCGAATTTTTCGGAATTAAAAAGTATATGTCGAAAATTTCGGGGCTGTCTGACATCAACGCAAACACAAAGCTTGAACTTGGCAAAAAACACATAGAAAGCTTAAACCTTCCCCCCGAAGAAATCCTTGTGATTGGAGATACCGACCACGATTTTGAAGTCGCGCATAAAACAGGCGCAAACTGCGTACTTATGGCGACGGGGCACCAGTCAAGGCAAAGGCTTGCCAAAACCGGCGCGAAAGTCTGCATCGATTTCGCGGAACTCGACGGCTTTTTATTTTAAAAGCCTTAGAGCCTCCAAGCCCGACATTCCCTCTTTCACTCCGCAAGCCGCCGCCTTTGAAGTCAGTGCGCAAACTTTTGCATTAAGCATATCGTCAAAATTTTTGACTCCCGTCACAATCGCCCCCGCGTGCCCGAGCTTCTCAGCGGTTTCGATTTTAATGTAGCCGCAGGCGAGAAAGCCCTTGGCGTTTTTTATAATCATCAAGGCCGCCCCGTACATGTCAATCTTTGCGGCTTCCAAATCCATATTTTCAATTTTAAGCTTTTCCATGGCATTAAACGTAAATCATTTTTTTCGTCATTCCCCCGTCGCAATAAAAATTTTGCCCCGTTATAAATCCAGATTTTGAATTGTCGGCAAGAAAGAACGCAAGTTCTGCGATGTCAGACGGCACGCCCGCCCTGCCTGCGGGATGCTGCAAATGGTCTTCTTTGGTAAGCGGGGAATTTGAGCCGTTGTCAATCCATCCGGGAGAGATGCAGTTAACTCTTGCGGGCGCAAGCGACATTGCAAGAGCGTGCGTAAGAGATACGACCGCGCCCTTGGACGCGCTGTAAGCTTCGGTATTCGCCTCGCTCATCAATGCCCTTGTGGAAGCTATGTTCACCATCGGCGCGCCGTTTTTTTTCAAAATATCGCCGAACACTTTTGCAGACAGGAACACAGAAGCCACATTGGTTGCCATAACCCTGTTCCATTCTTCCAAAGAAAGGTCCTGAACGGGTTTATTTATGCCTATTCCCGCATTGTTTATTACTGCCCCGATTTTTTCTGAACCGCCGCTTAAAATTTGCTTTAAATTTTGCCACGAAGCAAGCGTTCCGCAGTCGCCTTCAAAAAGTTCAAAATTCTTAAAACCGCTTTCATTAAAATCGGAAGCCGTTTTTTCAAGGGATTTTTTTGAAATGTCAAAGCATACCGCGCGCCAATTCTCTCCCAAAAATTTTCTTGCAATGCCCTTCCCTATGCCCGATGCGGCACCTGTAATTATCGCAATCTTTTCTTCCATGGCTCAAATTTTTTCCGAAACCATGAATTTGTCAATACGCGATTGGAAAAATATTTCCCTTGCGAAAAAATTTCTTTTACAGTAAAAGAATTTACCAATGAATAAAATATTTCATATTGCGACAGCTTTTGTCTTTGCGTTTTTTGCATGCGCATGCGCGCCCAAAACCAATCCCGTTGAAACCCTGCCCGAAACGACTTGGCAACCTGTATATGTAAAGGGAGCATCGAATTTAAAAATTTCAAAAGACAAGATTTACATACATTTTGAAAAAAACTTGGAGCTTGAAATAATGGGCGGAGCCTACCCCGTTAAATCCGACACCGAGCTTTCCCGCAAAAAATTAAAAAGAAGCGAATGCCATTTCAAGGCAACCTTAAAGCCCATTGCAGTTTCGCCCCAAACGAAAAACACGGAAAGCGAATTTTTGGAATTTCAAAACCTCTTCATAAAAGACTTGCTGTCGGCGGACGCCATAAGGGTCAACGCAAACAAGCTCGAATTTTTGAAAGGCAAAAAGCTTCAAGTTGAATTAAAGCGAATTCCGAACAATCTTGGCAAAAACAAAAAATCGGCTTCAAAATAGTGAACTGTACCCCAAAATTCGGACAATAAAAAAAGCTGTGATAGGAGATTGCAAA
>URGP01000024.1 GCA_900547395.1 uncultured Opitutales bacterium
CTATGAAAAACCTATTACCAAAAAAACGCTATTCCACAACCTTTGGTGTTGACCCCAAAAAAGCCCGCAATCCTTGTAAAATTGCGGGCTTTAAAATGGTGCTCAGGACGGGACTTGAACCCGTAAGCCTTTCGGCATACGCCCCTCAAACGTACGTGTCTACCAATTTCACCACCTGAGCGTTTAAAAGAAAGATTTTGAATTTACCCATATCCGTTTCAAAAGCAAGTATTTTTTTTAAAATTTTTTACAAATATTGCCGATAATTTTATTATTGGAACAACCAAAGGCATTTATGGCAAAATTAATCTTAATAAGGCACGGGCAAAGCCAATGGAATTTGGAAAACCGATTTACGGGATGGACTGACGTTCCCCTGACTCCTCTCGGAGAAGACGAAGCTCTGCGCGCGGGGAAGGCGTTGGTAAAGGAAGGCATTGTTTTTGACGCCGCGTTTACTTCACTACTTTCGCGCGCAATAAAAACCCTGCATATCTTACAGGAAGCCTGCTCGTCGTGTTGGATAAAAGAAAATCGAAGCTGGAGGCTAAACGAACGCCACTATGGTGCATTGCAAGGCTTGAACAAAGACGAGACTGCCGAAAAATACGGCGCAAAACAAGTAAAAATCTGGAGAAGAAGCTACGATGTATGCCCGCCCGCGCTTAACAAAGATGATGAGCGAAATCCGCGTTTTGACATAAAATACAAAAACATCGACCCCCGCGCCCTTCCCCTCGGAGAATCGCTAAAAGACGCCATTTTCAGAGTCATTCCCTATTGGCAGGACAACATTGCCCCCGTCCTGCTTTCGGGCAGAAACGCCCTTGTTGTCGCGCACGGCAACAGTTTGCGCGGGCTGATAAAATATCTCGAAGGGATATCGGACGATGCGATAGCAAACCTTGAAATTCCCACGGGAGAGCCGATAATATACGATCTCGACAAGTCCTTAAACGCCGTAAAAAGCTATAAATTACAAATATGACGACGGTGTTTACGGGGAAAATATAACCTCGTAAAAGCCCCCTTTTTCGTCTTTTTCCCAAAGGATTTTATTTAGATTGTTTTTCAGATAATTTTCAAAGGCAAAATCCAATTCCTCAATACCCGAAACAGAAGTTATGAGTGGGGGGCTTACCGAGCCGTCTTCCGCGACAGCAAGAGTCATCTTTACGGGAGACCAAAGCGCGCCGTCTGAATCAACCCCGACGTCAATATGCGAAGAATGCACGATTTCCCCTGTATTTGCCGAAACAATAGTCATCAGCGCGCCCTGGTTGCGCGCAGCGTCCGCAGGCTTTAAATCGGACCGCATAAAGTTTGAAAACGACAAATTCTTCAAGAAAAACCCTGTCGGAATTTCGTACCCGCCCCTAAGTGAAAAGGAGACTTCAAAAGTTTTCATCGCCTCCATGGGGCTTTCTTTTTTTGTGTTTGCCAATTTGCTTCCCGACTGCGGCAAATCGAACTCCGGAACTCCGAAATTCAAGCTTGTGGGAAGGAACAGCGGGGAGGAATCGCCAAGCAGGGTTATTTCAAAAAGATTTTCCCTCACGGAATTTTCGTCGTAAACGGAAATTGCCGAAACTTTGTTTTCGGGTTTCGGCAAAGAAAGGTCTGTTTTCGGAAAAAGCAAAAGAAGAACAATAAACGGCAAAAAAAGCCAACCCGCGATTTTGAGCCGCTCTTCGGAAAAACAAGATGCAAAAAAATTCTTCACTTCGATTTCGCCGCAATTTGTATTGATTTAAATCCCGCTTCCTTTGCAAGCACCGATATGTTTAAGAGCGTCTGCCCTGAAACACCTACGTCGGTTTTGACAAGCAAAACCTCCCCGCGCGGCTTGTAGTTTTTTATTTCCCTTGCGAAAGCCTCTTCATTGAAAACTTTTCCGCCAAAGAAAATCATTCCGCTTCCGCGTATGTTAAGGACGCTTATCGAATCTTCCGCAAAAGCCCCTACCATTGAGTTTTTAGGGACTTCGGGCAAGTTTATTTCAGAATTTAAGTCCACGGAAATTCCCGACGCCAATATGTATTTTGAAGACAGCATAAAGAACATCAACGCTATCAAAAGCACGTCAAAAATCGCAAAGACGCTCAGAGTAAAGCCGTCTTTGTGGACTTTTGAAAGGATGTCAATCGGTTCCGTCGCCATTTTCGCTCTTCTCCAAAAGCCGCAAACCCTCGTTTTCGGGCATGCCTTTTTCAATAAACAAAACCATTTCGTTTGCCGCCCAGTCGATGTCGTGGGCGATTGCCCTCACCCTGCCAAGCAAAAGCGCATACATAACCCAGGCTGTAAGGCAAAGCAAAAGTCCCGCCACCGTAGAAATCAACGCGTTGTAAATTTGCGCCGAAAAAATATCAACGGTAAAATAAGACCCCGTTTCGGATATTTTGCTAAAAATCTGCAAGAGCGCAAGAACAGTGCCAATCATTCCCATGAGCGGCGCGATTTTTGCAATAAGCATAATGCTTGATATTCTGCGTTGGAGCATCGGAAGCTCCAAGAGAGCCGCCGCCCTTACGGAATCGACAATTACGGTTCTGCCGCTTTCGCAAGTTAATAACGCCGCTTTTACCACGCGCGAGACGGGGCACGGAGTTTCCTCGCAAATGGTGAGCGCCTCGGTAAGCCTGCCGTCTTTTAGCGAATTTTTAAGCCCGTCAACGAAATCAACAGCCTTAATCTGCCCCTTATGCAAATACAAAAATCTCTCTAAAAAAAGGAGCGCGGCGACAAATGCCGAAAGCACTATCGGAACCATCATCGGCCCGCCCGCGTAAAAGATATTGAGGAGTTTTTCCATGTTCTATTTGTCTTTGATGTTTAAAAGTTTTTGCCTTGCGTTTTGCACGCCTGGCAGATTATGGCTTACAATAAGCTCGTAAGCCGACACTGCGGAAGATTTTTCGCCGAGCCTCTCGAATGTCTTGGCAAGCTCCAAAAGAGTGCGGGCAATCCAATAGCGTTCATTGGGCCCAAACTCTACGCCCAAACCTTGCCCGCTCTGCCCTCCGCTTAAAAATTTGTTCGCCGAAATCCACCATATTTCAGCCGCTTCCCTAAACCTGCCCATGCGCTCGAATGCAAATCCCCATTTAAAAGCCGCCTCCGCTTTCGCACCAGCAGGGATGTCGGGCATCGAGTAAATTCGCTCAAACATCATCGCGGCGTCCGACTCGTGCCCCGTTTGCGCCAGCATGCAGTCGCCAAGCCCCATGTTTGCGATTTTTATTTGCGGATGGCTTTCAAATTCGGAAATTATGTTTCGGTACATCGCCGCGGCGTTTGCAAAGTCGCTCATGAGCCTTAAAATTTCAGCCTGCGCGATTTTCGCGTAAAAGACTTTAGGAGACTTCGGATATTTTTCAACGAGGCGCGAAAGCAAAATCAACGCTTCTTTGTAGTCGCTTTCAAGCCCGAGGCGACGCGAATAAGACGCGGCGTCATAGAGCGCGACGTCGGCATATTTCCCGTCGGGGAAAGTATCGGCAAGAGTTTTGCAATGCTGCTGAGCCTGTGCATAAGCACCGCGCAGGGCAAAATTTCTAGCTTCATACAAATAGGAAATCTGCGCCGCGTCAGAATCGGGATATTCTCCGCGCAGTTTTTCGTAGGCGTCAAAAGCTCCGCCTTCGCCGTCAAGCCTGCCAAGCGCGGCAAGAGAGCGGGCTTTTATAAGCATTGCGTTGGAAGCTATCATGTTTGCGGTTTCGGCGGAAGGCTTCAATGTTCCGAGTTTCAACATCGACAAAATGTTTTCCGACAAATCCAAACTCTTGCCAAAATCTCCCGACTCTTCAGCAAGGCGCGCTTCAAGCCAAAGCATTTTTGCGCGCAAATTCTGGTTGGCATCGCGGTTTATGACAGTATTTAAAAGATGCTCAACTCTCCTGCCCGCCTCTTTTGCCTTGCCGTTTTTGCGGAACATAGAAGAAATGGACCATTCCGTGCGCCAAACGTCGTCGGGATTTAACGCCAAACGCGAATACGAGGAGTCGGCGAGCAAAACCGCGCTTTCAATATCGCCCAAATTCAAAAACGATTCCGCCGCGCGGGCAAACGCCCCGCCTTTCCACCGCTCAGACAAGTTCGATTCAATCAGAGCCTTGTACATAGCCCCCGCCGTATCAAAGTCGCCCTCCAAAAAATAGCAGTCTGCGGCAATGAAGCGTATGAAGTCCGACATCTTGGGATTTTTTTCAAGTCCGGACATTTCAAGCAGATAACGCGCCGCCTGCCTGTATTCGGGCTTCTTGTTCTCCCCCGAAGCGAAAGCCGACCACGCAAGCGCGCCAAAGGCGTTCACTTTGAATGCGGAAGCGGGATAGTCGCGCAAAAGGGCGTCTGCAAACTTTGCGGCGTTTTCAAAATCGTTTCTGCCGATTGCAATGTAGGAAAGCTCGAGCAAAATTCTGTCCAAAATAAGAGGGGAACCGGATTTTAAAACATCGTTTAGCATATCCGCATAAGACTGCGAATCATCGCCGAAAGACGCGCGCAAAAGATATATCGCCTGTTCGGTTGCCGCGGGAGACTTTGTGGACTTCAAAAGAGTGCTTAAAAGAGCGCGCTTTCTCTCCTGCGAAGGCTCTATGGAAGACGAAATCAACTGCAACTCGTCCCTGTCAATATCGGGCATGAGAGCGATATTTAAGGCATTTTCTATGACAGACAACGCGTCCTGCCTGCGGTTCAGCCTGCCAAGCAAAAGGGCGTACTGCTTGGCAAACTGCACGCCCGCATTCGTTCCCATGAAAAGGCTGGTCTTTAAAGACAATTCCGAAGCGAACGCCTCCAAGTCTTTTACCTCCATGTCCTCCGACATCCTGCACAAGTTTATGAGGGCGTCCGCCTCGCGTTTGACAACTTCGGATTTAGCCAGCTTTTTTGCCGCTGAAAAATCGTCTGACGCACTGCGGAAATTGCCTTCGTTAAACAAAATCGACCCTCTCGCGACATAAAACCACGCGCGGGATTTTTCTGAAAGAGCGTCCGCGGAAAGTTTTGAAACTATTTCATGCGCGCCGTAAACATCTCCAAGCTGCAAAGAGACGATTGCCTTGCGGATTAAAAATTCGGGAGAGTGCTGATTGCCAAAAAGCGGAAAAATTTTTCTCACATTCTCAAACTTGCCCTGCGCAATCAAAGAGTCCGCCAACACGAAACAAGCCTCGTCGCGCCCGCCTTCGGGAAGCGAATTTACGAGCTTTTCCGACATGTTTTCGGAAATGGCGGGCATGCCGAGCTCCAACGCGTTTCGCGCATTCTCCAATACCGCCTCCGAAGACAAAATCCGATTTTTCTGAACGTCATTTCCCTGCGGCGCGGGCATTTGCGCAAACGCGGCTGCGGCGCCCGACAAAAGCGCGGCTGCAAGAAATTTTGAAAAATTAAGCATTTCCTATAAAATCTTATTTTAATTTTGTTTTTGCAAATAAAAATCGGATATTTTTTTTATGATTTCAAAAAGCTTTGCGTCATAAATCTTCTTTGCGCGGTTTGCCGATATGGCAAATTTCACAAGGTCGATCGGCAATGTCGGCTTTTTCAAAAATACCCCGAAAAACTTCGCAAATGAAAAAGAGCTTGCCCCCGTGTCGAAATCCATGAGCGAATTAAAAAACTCGGCGGGAATTTTTGAATCTACTCCATCGCTTACCGCGCGCAGATGCACAAATTTTTCCTCGCAAAACAACGGCTTGAAAAATCTCGCCTCCATCTCCACTGCCGAAAATCCATTTTCGCGCAGCTTGGATTTCTTCTCCGAGTCCGCGACTGCCTCCACGCTTGCAATCCTGCATCGGACTGCCCCCAAAGACCGCAAAATTTCTGCAACCCCGATATTTGCCGTTTCAAAAATGAAATCGCCCTCTTTTATGGACGGAGAGCATGAGCCGCAAAATCCGCAAAGCAAAGCCAAGTCAAAAGAATGTTTTTTTTGAAAATTCTCCACCCTGTCTTGAGACGCCTTGCAGCCAATTCCCGAAACAATGCCGAAAAATTCCGCGCCGCCAACGGATATTTTGACAGTTTTGCCAAGCGCGGGGCGTTCGCCCGCCTTTTTGAAAAAAGCCCAAGCCTCAAACGTAGTTGGAAAGACTAAGAGAGCCTTCATGCTAAAATCCGTTTATTTTTGCGCTCGCGCTCGCGCTTTCCATCGTGCAAGGCAATCCCCCCGCCTCGAGCCAGTCTCCGCAAACGACCGCATTTGAAAAATACCCGTTCGGGCTTGGGCGCAAAGCCTCGGCAACGCTTGTTGAAAGAATGGTGGCGTCCTTGAAAAGCGACGGCAAAAAATCGCATATTTCTATTTTCCCGAAATATTTTTCAAGCTCCGACTGCACCGCTTCCCTTATGGCTGAGGGATTGAAATCCCCGTCAAACGCGCTGACTGTTATGGAGTACACGCGCTTTTTCCCGCCCGATTTTGTCCTGTCGAAAACCCAATGTATTTGCGAATTTGCAAGCGCCACGAAATCTTCATCGAAAAGCTTTTTCGAAGTCGAAAAGTACACATTTAAAATCGGTGAGCTTTCAATGGCATTTGCCGCGTCTTTTAGCGGGCATTCGGGAAGAAGCCCCGCAAGCTGTTTTCTGCCAAGCGCAAGAACGTAAAAATCGTATCCACCCTTGGTTTCAGAACCAATTTCAAAAGACTTAACGTCTCCGCCGCCATAATTTATTTTACTTACTCTGCTTGATAAATTCACGCTTCCGCCGCAAGCTTCAATGTACAATTTCGAGTTTTTAAAAACTATGTCGACAAGCGGAATTTCGTTTAAAATGAGAGCACTTTTGCGCACTCCCTTTAAGAGCGATTTCTTTATGCTTTTTACAAACATGTCGGCGGACGCCGCGGAGATGTCCGTATTTTGGACGGAGACGCAAAAAGGATGCCACAAAAGATTTTTCGCCATCTCGCCTACGCGCTGTCTGTCCAAATACTCCGAAACAGTTTCGCCTTTCATCGCCCTGCCAAGCCCGAATTTTATTTTAAGGAGCATTGAGATGTTGCGCAGTGTCTTAAAACCCTTTATGCGCGGAATTTTAAAAATGGAAAAGCGCGAGCCGTTTTGCGGAAACTCATAGCAAAAAGACGTTCCATCAGGATTTAAAAAGCGCATTCTCTCGCACGGCTTTTTAAACGAGCCGTTTTTCGCCCCGATTAAATCGAGAAAGCCAAAAAAGTTTTTGTAGCACCCCATGACGGCGTGCCCGCCGTTGTCAAGCCTTCCGAATTCGGGAGTTTCTATGGCGGCTATTCTGCCCCCTGCCAACGCCTTTGCCTCGAACAAATCAACTTCAAAACCCTTTAAAGACAAGTTGACTGCGGCTTCCAAACCCGCCAGCCCGCCGCCCAAAACAGCGGCTTTCCCAAAATTTGCAGGAGGCTTTTTTGAATATTTCTTGGCTCTATAAATTGCCCCAAGCGCAAGAAATATTTTTTGAAGCTTCGGGATTTTTATGACATTTTCAGAAATATTAAAATCGCAAGCGCAAATTTTGTCGAGAATGCGCTCGTAAATGTCGCTCATAATCAGCGCAGGCGCAAGGGCTTTTGCATCTTCTGGCTGCAACAAATTCCGCGCCCTGTTAAAGAAATGCTTTGCCCTGAAATGCATCATTTTTAAAAGCGATTTGCAGTTTTCGCCAAGCTCTGCGCTTTCAAAATCTTCCGGCTTTACCCCGAACGCCTCCATTTCAGACTGCGGAATATAGACGCGGCGCATGGTTTTCCAATCAAACACGACGTCCCTCAAAATATTCGTAAACTGCAAGGCGTAGCCCAAAGATTCGGCAAATTCCTTTGTTTTTTCATTTTTGAAGCCGAAAATGTAAATCGATGCAAGACCAACCGCGCTCGCTACGCCGTAGCAATACTTTTTGATGTCGGCAAACGTTTCAAACGGAGCGGAATCGGTATCGCGCAAAACCCCGTCTATTATGTCGAGCAAATACTGCTTTGGAACGTCCCTTCTCATGACAACCCCGCGAAGCTGCCTTTCAAGAAGCGAAAGTTTTGACGGCTTGCCCGAATATATGTTTTCAACCTTCGTCTTCCAATCGTTCAAAGCGATGATTTTTTGCTCTGCCGACGTTGAAGAGTCGTCCGCAATATCGTCCAAGACCCTGCAATAAGTGTAGAAAACCTCCATGTCGCGCGCTCTGTCTTTTTCCATGCAAAAAAACGCGAACGCCAAATTTGAATTTTTGCGGGCTTCGACTTGCGAATCTTCGTATGCTGAAAATTCCTCGTTCATTTTTTTAGAATAAAGCGGAAAATAAAAGTTTTATCTTGTCGAATTTTGAAATTGCGGGGCGGGACTTCAAGGTGTCGAATTTTTGGGATTCTATCTTGTTTAAAATCGCCCTGCCGCCTGCAAGAGTAAGGCGTATTTCAAGACTCAGCGGGAATGGAAGGGTCTTTGGCAATTTTTCGCCTTTTTTGAAGAGTTCCTCTGTTATAATAACCTGCCTGCAAAGGCACGACCTCACGGCTTCGCTCGCCATTGGAGCAAAGAAATCCTCCTCAGTGAGCGCGCCCCACTGGTCTTGGGGAATGTAAATGCGGTTCTTGGACTTATCCACGCTCATGTCCTGCCAGAAATTTGCAAGCTGCAAAGCCGTACATATCGCATCCGACATTTCGAAACGCTCCGCGTCCGTAAAGCCGTGCAAAATCAAGACGAGCCTGCCGACGGGATTTGCGGAGCGTCTGCAATAATCGAACAGCTCTTCATAAGCGGCATAGCGTTTTTTCACGACATCCTGCGCGAACGCACTGACAAGGTCGGTAAAAAGAGAAACGGGTATGCTGAATTTTTTTATCGTGTCGGCGCACGCCATAAAAATCCAATCCCATTTAGGATTGAGCTTTTCGGGATTTTCCAACGCCAGATTAAGCTCTTTCACATAGTCGTTTAGCCATTCGACCCTCAAAGGCGAGTCCGCCGCGACCGTTTCATGATTTTCATCGGCAATGTCGTCGGCAGTTCTTGCGAATGCGTAGACCGCCGCAACATGTTTGCGGATTTTACGCGGCACCATTTTGGCGACCGGAAAATTCTCATAATGCGAATTTGCCAAAGCCTCGCATTTTTTATAAGCCGAGTTTAAATCCATATTTCTTGAAATATCGCAAATCTCTTTGAAATTGTCAAATATGAAGAATTAAAACCGCCGTAAAACTACTAATGCAATCCGCATTGAAACTGCGGCGGCAAGAGAGCTTGGAATTAAAAGCACTCTGAGGCTGTTTATGTTGTCGCCTCTTAAATGTATGGTGTCGCTTGGGGTGGTGTAAACGCCTGCATACTTAGCTCCTGCATCGGTTTCCAAATTTATGTTGATACCCATGGCTTCCGCAACCCAGCGGCGGATGTCGCCAATCCCCGCAACCTTGCCTTCCCTAAACCTCTTTGGAAGCGGCAGTTTCGACTTTAATATCTGCTTGAAAACCAAAGGCGCACCTTTGCCCTGCGGCAAATCTCCGCCTAAATCAGCATTTTCCGCATCTTCTTCAAAATTTTTTGAATATTTTGCATTTTCTTCTTGATTTTCCGAAAAATTTTGCGATTGTCCATAATTAGGAGACGGGACAAGTGCGTTATCGGACGTAAACTGAAGGCCTTTTAAGGATTTTAGATTTGTGTGGTCTCCTTCTTTTTTTGCCTTGCGCTTGTACATTGTTGCAGACACAAGCTTTTTTCTTCCCGTTCTGATTTCCGCGACATAGTAAATTTCGTCACCTATTTGTTTTTGGAAGATTAAAACTTCGTTATTCAATAAATTTTTCTTCGGAGATTTTTCGACTTTGTCGAACTCGTTTACGATTTTATCCGCAAGCTTCCAGTCTTCCCTTGTAATCGGTATCTGCCCGGAATACGTTTCGGCGGGCGACGAATGCCTGTTTTCCCCGTGCATAATCCCATAGCCCTGCAAGGCATGGACATAGCCCTTTAAATCAACGCCCGTATCGTTTTTTATTCTCTCAACCGCTTGCGGCGAAAGCTCCCCGAAGTCGAAAAACGTGCTTTTGCCTTTCTCGATGCCGTTTTTTAAAAAGTCGTCCAAGTCAGAATATTTCTTTGTGGGAGTTTTCTTGCTGAACTTTTGCGCAACTTCCCCCGCAACTTCTTCGGCATCATCCCAAATCGCATCGTCAATCTCCGCCTCATTATTGGATTCCTCGACATTTTGGGCGTATGGAGCTCCCTGCAAGTCGTTTGCAAAGACTTTCTCGAAGGAAAACGCTTCGGGATCCAAGTCCGCAAGCCTAAGCTTGAAGTCGTGCGCCTCTTTTAGCATTTCAAGGGCGTGATTTGTCGCCAAGCTTCCCAAAGCTCGCTTTTCCTCACCATTAAGCTCCGCCGCAGGCTTTCCAATCTCCCTTAACGCCCTGCTTCTCGCCTCCTCGACAATCTCCCCACGCGCCTCCGGCGTAAGAGCCATTTCTTGCACAAAAAAAGCCTTCCCCGATTAGGAAAAGCTTTTATTGCTTCATATAGAAACTTAGGCTACTTCGCGTTTTTTAATGCAAGCTCAATTTTCTGCGCGACAGCTTCGGGCGTCAAACCGTACATCTCGCGCAGTACTCCGACGCTTGAACCATGCGGTATGAATTCGTCTTTCCAGCCGATGATTTCAACGTGGGTTGCAATATTGTTTTCTGATGCGAACTCCGAAACCGCGCTTCCGAAACCGCCGCGCACCGAATGGTCTTCCAAAGTCGCGACAATCTTTGCCTTGCCGAACTGTTCCCTCAAAAGATTTTCGTCAAGAGGCTTCGCAAAACGGGCATTGACAACCCCTGCGGAAATTCCTTTTTCCTTCAAGATTTCGGCGACCTTTTTGGCTACGCTTACCATGTTGCCGAGAGCCCAAATTGCCACGTCGCTGCCCTCGCTTAAAACTTCCGCCTTGCCGATTTCAAGCTTTTGCGGAAATTCCTTCATTTTCACGCCCTCTCCCTTGCCGCGCGGATAGCGTATGAAGCACGGCTTGCCGCTGTAAACCGAAGTGTAAAGCATGTCAGCAAGCTCGTCTTCGTTAGAAGGCTGCATTATTGTTGCGTTTGGCAAGCAACGCAGCATAGCGATGTCAAACAAGCCGTGGTGCGTCGCCCCGTCCTGCGCGCTAAGTCCCGCCCTGTCCATGCAAAAAGTTACAGGCAGGTTTTGAAGGCAGACATCGTGCATGGCGCAATCGACAGCCCTTTGCATAAAAGAAGAATAAATGGCTGCAACGGGCTTTATGCCCCTTGCGGCAAGACCCGCGGAAAATACGGCGGCATGCTCTTCGGCAATCCCGACATCGTAAAACTGTTCGGGTAGCTCCTTTTTGATATGGCAAAGCCCCGTTCCCGCGCTCATCGCGGCGGTTATGCCGACAACTGTCGAATCTTTGCGGGCGATTTTAAGCAGCGTCTTGCCCATTGCGTCCTGATAAAGTGGAATGGTCGGATCGGGATGCTCTGTATTTTCGCCCGTAATGACATTGTACGGGCTTGCCCCGTGGAATTTTTCCGGATTTTTCAACGCGCACGGCAACCCCCTGCCCTTTTCGGTCACTATGTGCAAAATCACGGGTTCGGGGCTGTTCTTGCAGAAATTCAAATACATTTCGAGCTGTTCGATATTATGCCCGTCGATTGGTCCCAAATAGCGCAAACCGTACTTTTCAAACATGGAAGAAGCTTCCATCAGAAAGTCCTTCGTTTCCGACATCACTTTGCTGCCGAATTTTTTGACGGACCTTCCGACTGCCGACTTCTTCAAAAAAGAGCTCATGTCCGAATAAAGGCGCGTGTATATCGGATTTGTAATCAAATCGTTGAAATATTTTGAAAGCGCGCCGACGTTTTTTGAAATCGACATCTTGTTGTCGTTCAAAACCAAAATGAATTTTTTTGTGGTCGATTCTATGTTGTTGAGAGCCTCAAAGCTGATGCCGTTTGTCAAAGCGGCGTCTCCCAAAACAGCAATGACATTTTCATCGCCGCCAAGCATGTCCCTTGCGGCGGCCAAACCGAGAGCCGCCGAAAGAGCAGTCCCCGCATGCCCCGCGCCGAACGCGTCATGCTCGCTTTCAGCCCTGTTGCAAAAGCCGCAGTAGCCGCCCGTCTGGCGAAGCTTCTTGAATTTTTCGCCGTTTCTGCCCGTCAAAAGCTTATGGACATAACTCTGGTGGGAAACATCGAATACAATTTTGTCTTTCGGAGTGGAAAAAACTCTGTGAAGAGCAATGCAAAGCTCCACAACGCCCAAATTCGGGCCGACATGCCCGCCGTTTTTAGATGTAACCAATATAATTTCGCCCCTGATTTCGTCAGCCAAAATCTTCAAATCCTGTTTGGAAAGCTTTTTGACATCTTCGGGCCCTTGTATTTTACTTAAAATAGACATACTCAATAATGCGGGCAAACAAACTATTTCTCGAAATTCTCCAAACCGTCAACGCCGAGTGCCTTAACCTGCATCTCCGCTTCGGACAATCTCTTTCGGCAAGTTTCAAGGCAAGACTTCGCTCTGGAATACTTCTCCACAAGCTTGTCCAATGCGACATTCTGCCCGTTTAGCTCGCGCAAAATATCCTGAAGCTCGGCAAAAGCCTCTTCAAAACTCTGCTTGTTTTTGCCTTTTAATTTGCCATCCATTTTTAAAGCGACATATTTCAATACATTTTGGTTGAATTTTACAACCTTTTTTTAAAAAACATTTCCTTTGCGGCATTTTTTTGCGGAAATCGACCCTTTTTTATTCCAAACATTCGCAAAAAATCGTTTTTTCATATTTTTTTCTCGACTTTTTTTTACGATATGCCACTTTAAATATGAAAGCAGAAAAAACGCTATATTAGTTATATACGAAATATAGATGCAAAAAACTACTCCGATTTTAAATATGACGCTTTTTATTTTTTTAAAGCATCTTTTTTATTTTATGCGTAGTTTAACTGTTAAAACCTTTTCCATAAAGGCTTAATTTTAGGATTTTTCTGACGATATAAAAGAATTTTAAGCAACGCGAAACTCTTATCACCATGGCAATAAAAAAGATACCCATAATCAAAACGGCAATAAAACCATCATACGCCTATCTCATCGAAAAGAAAAGAGACGGCAACGAATTCACGGAAGAAGAAGTGCGTTTTCTTGTAGATTCCATTTTAAACAAGGAAATTCCCGAATTTCAAATGGCGGCTCTGATAATGGCAATCTACTTCAAGGACATGTCGGCAATAGAAACCGCAATGTTTTCGGAGGAAATGATGCTCTCGGGAGAAGTTTTGGATTTGTCTTCAATCACACGCCCGAAAGTCGCAAAATATTCCACAGGTGGCGTAGGCGACAAAACAACAATCATACTAAACGCAATCGCGGCGGTATGCGGAGTTGTGATGCCCTCAATGGTCGGTCAAGATGAAGACTTCGTAATCTCGGTGCACGACAAGCTTTCGTCAATCCCAGGATTTAAAAGCAATCTTTCAATAGACGCATTCTCAAAACAGCTCGAAAAAGTGGGCTGTGCAATCTGCCGCCCCGACCCGAAAATTTCTCCCGCAGACGACATTTTGTTTAAGATGCGCCAAAACACCGCGACAATCCCGTCGCTTCCCCTCATCACAACCTCGGTTTTGAGCAAGAAGTTCGCCGAAGGGGCAGACGGCTTGGTTGTCGATGTCAAGTGGGGCAACGGATCGTTTTTGAGAGACTTGGAACAGGCAAAACAGCTCGCTCGCACAATCACGCGCGTCGCAAGACAAATGAAACGCAAGTGCGTGGCCCTCGTAACCGACATAAACCAGCCGCTCGGAGACTGCGTCGGCGAAGGCTTTGAAATCCTTGAAGCAATTAAATTCCTAAAAGGCGAAGGCACGGAAGATATGAAAGACCTCGTAATGAGGCTCGGAATGGAAATCGTGCGCCAAGCGGGCGTCGCAGGTTCAACATTGGCGTCGAAACAAGCCGTCGAACGCGTAATCGAAGACGGGTCGGCATACCAAAAATTCCTCGACATGGTAAAGGCGCAAGGCGGAGACGCTCCATGGCTTACGGACGCTTCCAAATATCCGATGCCCAAACATACACGCAAACTACCTGCTCCCAAACGCGGCTACGTCCACAATATCAATGCAGGCATGATTGCGCGCGGCGTCCAACTGCTTTCAAACGGCAAAAACGGGAAACACGACCCGTACGTCGGCATAACCGAAATCAAGAAAATCGGCACTCAGGTAAAACAGGGCGAACCGCTTCTTCTCATCCATTACAACGACGAATCATCGCTCGACTCGGCATTCGACTACCTGCGCAATGCCTACCGACTCGCGCCGCGCAGACCAAATCCGCCGCAACTCTTCGTCGAACGCGTCGCATAATAAAAAAATCATCACAAAATTTACAAGATGCACTTGAACATATGTTTAAGTGCATTTTTTTGCCCTCATCCAACCGTTAGCCAATACCTTAAATATTTAGTTTCAAATATTTTTATAATCAGACAAATTCAAATTTAAAAAACGACAACCATAGTTTTTTATTTATATTCGCCTTTTCAATTTGTAAGCATACAATAACATGTAAAATATCAAAAAACCTATCATCCCCGTAAAGCATGTCAAAACAAGCCCTGTTATTAAAATGTACTTGTTTTCATTTTTTAATGCAAAAAAAACAATTACAAATGAAGCCAATAAAAACAGCCATCTCAAAAATTCTTCTTTAATTGAAACTTCGTCCACAATCGCAAAAAAGAAATTGTATTCCATATTTATTCCACTTTTCAAATATTATTTCTTTATTTCATGCAATACATTGTTTTTAACAAAAAAATATCAAATACTTTCGTAATGCAATCCTTAAAATAAAAACAACAAAAGAAATAAAATATTCCACACTAATAAAATTGACTTCCCTTAAAATATATGCCTAACTTTTTTATATATTTGTTTTATACCCCGCCCCTGTAGTTCAACGGATAGAACGGGCGTTTCCTAAACGCTAAATCGTGGTTCGATTCCACGTGGGGGCGCGGGTTGATTGTTTTAGAAGGAACTCCGATGAAAGCAATACATGCCGATCCGAGAGAAATAAGAAGAATTTTTCAAGAAAGTTATATTATACCTGATTTTCAAAGGTCTTACTCTTGGCAAATTGAACAATGTGATAAGTTATGGGAAGATTTTATATTCTTTCATGAAAACAAATCTTCAAATGACGATAAATATTTTTTAGGCAATATTGTTATACATCCGTATGGAAATAAATTTGCAGTTATTGACGGACAACAACGTCTAACAACATTAATTCTTCTGATAAAAGCTTTTCATTTGCGCGCAGGAACAGTCAAGGCACTTGAAGAATGTTTAAAAATTAAAGATCCTTTAACTTCTGTGCTAACTGATGAAATAAGATTAGACTCGAGGGTGCTCGAAAATGATAAAACCGCTTTGATACAAATAGTAAATGGCAACGTCAATAATATTTCGGAATCAAAGTTGAAAGATAATTTTCTTTTTCTCGGAGAAAAAATTGACGATTGGCGTATTACGCATAATAGTGCGACGGAATTAAACGAACTTATTCTAACGTTATTAGATAATCTTGTTTTATTGCCTATTCATTGCGGATCGGAAGATGACGCGCTTACAATATTTGAGACTATAAATAACCGCGGGATGTCGTTGACCGATTCCGATATCTTTAAAGCTAAATTGTATTCATATGCAGGCGATGAAAAAAGTGTTGTGATTGATTTATGGAGAAACTTAAATGATCACGATTGGTATTTTAGAATTTTAATGCATATAATTCGAGCAAGTGAAAATGATATATCTAAAGAGAAGGCATTAAGAGCTTATTTCACGGCGAATGAATCTTCACGTTTGTCTAAATGGAAAACTATAGTGTCGTCTTTGGAAAAAATTCAGACCATATCAACATTTGGGGAAAACGATTCCGATATATATATTTTAAAATCAATATTATCAACATATCCTAATTATTATTGGAACTTCCCTCTGTTCGTTTTTCTGTTTAACAATGGAGATTTCAATGAGGACAAAACGGAAGTGTCGCTATCCGAAGAAAATAATAAAAAATTCATAAGTTTAATCCATTCAACTTTAAAATATTTTTTTATAAAAGGCGTCGTTTATAATTCAGTAAACGCAATACGCGACACAGTTTTTAAGGTTTGTGCGGCAATATCGCACGGTAAAGATTTTATAAAGGAATACAAAGACAATATAACCGAGAATGACTATGCTGAATTGGGAAGAAAATTGCAAAATAAACAGTATGGTAGATATTTGCGCGGTTTGGTTTTAATATCAGCATATCTAAATGATATGCAGGATAAGAATAAATTTTCCGTTTTCCTTTACGGTAAATATGATATAGAACATATTCTGCCCAAAAAATGGAATAACTACGATGGAGGTTGGAGCGAGTCAATTTGGAAAGAAGAATTGAACTCTTTGGGGAATATGATGCCACTTGAACATAAGTTGAATATATCGGCTCAAAACGACTTTTTCAAAAGAAAACAAGAAATTTACAAATCTTCAAAAGTGCAAGATGCCATAGATTTGTCAGCCGACAGCCAGTTAAATTGGACTCCAGATTCATGTAAATCACGTAATGATTTTAAGACAGATAAGATATTAAGCTATTTGACCTTATGATATCCTAAGTTCCTCGCAATTGACCTAAAATTTGGTAAAAATCCAGTCTAAGCCCTTACTATTTTTGCTTAACAATATACCCTAAATGGAAGAAAAATTTTCCACATTTGGAAAATTATATCTATTTACCTATTTGTATATTTTACATGTGTTCCATATTTTGCCGGCAGTGGAGTTGTAGTTCGAACGCCCCAAAGGGAATAGGCGGAGTGCGAAACTTCACTTAGGCAAAATCTATTTCTTGGAAACTCTTTTTACCGCAGGTTCCTTTTATTGCCAATTATTCTCGATGCGATGTATCCACCGAAAAAGTGTTAAAGAATTGGAATCAACTTCAAATCGATCACAAAATGGAAGTATGTACGATTTGACGAGTTGGTCGAACTTCAAGAAAATTGCGACCAATTGCAAATTGCCATTGCGAAATTTACCACAATTTTCCCCAAGACTTTTATTGGGTACTATGAAATAATTTTGCAGATTCTCGATGACACGGATAGCTCTCGCACAGGGGGCAAATTATACAGCTCTACAAGCACTGCAATCGCCCACTGGAATATAAATATGGGAGGACTTGCAAGTGAAAATCAGAACCCAAAATCATCAAAATGATTGGTCAGATTTTGGTAAGGGTTTTATCGTAAAAATGCGCAAGAATTCCCAAATTTATATCTTCATAACTTGCTTAAAAACAGTAAAATGCAAAACATAAGCAAGGCGGATGTGAATGCAATCAAAGAGAGATTAGGAACAAATAGAACATGTGTAATTACGAGCAACTTACGTAATTTTTTCGCAGTGGTAAGGCAATCCCTTACCATTTCGCATTTTTGACAGGAAAGGATTTGGCATGAAGAACAGATCACCTTCCTTTCCAAAAAAAGTTGCTGAGAAAAACCGCGAGCGCTGGGTCGTTTACTATTTCGACACCGAAAAGCAAAAACGATGGGCGCGCAGGTTTTCAACCCAAGCCGAAGCCCTCGAATTTTTCCGCGAGAAAAACATTTACGACGAAAAGCTCGGCGTCGAAGCCGACAGGATTTCGCCAAACGACAGGCGCGAATTGGTCGAGGCAAAGATGCTGCTCTCCCCTTTGCGGGTGTCGCTTACAAACGCCGTCCTCACCTACGTGAAGCTTACGAATGATTTGCAGTCGCTCGGAATCAGCCTAAGCCAAGCCATAGAGGAGTACAAATCGCTCGCTAAGCTAAAGGAACGCTCCGCAAGGTTGGACTTCGCCATCGACAAATACTGCTATACGCTCTTGAAAAAGGAGCTGTCGAGCGAATATGTAACAGGGGTCGAGCGCACTCTTGCCCGCTTCATGGGCGATTTCGGCAAGGAGCGGATAGTCTCGCTCATAACTGGCAGGGAAATCTTCCAATGGCTCATAAACCTAAAAAAGCGCGAATACGACGAAAGCGACACGCTGACAGTTGACGGACGCCCCATGAAGGTTTTCAAGGAGACGCAGAAAGACTTGGGGATTTATTCGAGAAACGAATACAGGCGCACTCTCTATTCCTTCTTCAAATTTTGCAAGATGCAGGACTGGCTCGACGTAAACCCCGTTGAGAAAGTGGAAAGCTGGCGAGCAAGGGGCAGAACGCCTAAAATATTCACGCCCGAAGAAGTACGCAAAATTCTAAACTCCACGCCGCCGCAAAGCGAAATCCGCGCATTTACGGCCATCGCCGCCTTTACAGGAATACGCAACGCCGAGCTAAAAAGGCTGACTTGGGACAAAATAAGGCTCGACGACCGAGAAATCATACTCGACAGCGAAATTACAAAAACGGCGTCGCGCAGAATCGTAAAGATTCCAGAAAACTTGGCGAAATGGCTCGAACCGTACGTCTGGGATCTCGGCACGAAGAAAAAGATCCTTACAAGGCGAAAAGTTCCAGTGTTAAAAAAGCTGCACGAGAGCCTCGGCAAAGGCAACTGGATAAAGAACGGACTGCGCCATTCAGCGGCAACCTACTACCTCGCTCTAACAAAGAACGCATACCTAACCGCCGAGCAAATGGGACACGCCGTAGATGTCCTAAAACAGCACTACAACGGCCTTGCCCGCGAAAAAGACGCCATAAAATACTTCGAGATTCTGCCAGAAGAATAACGGCGTGCATTCCAAATTCCGCACATGTGCGGAATATGAGAATATGTCGATTTGGGAAACGTGGATAATCGCTCCAAAACATACAACTAACATACAACTAACGTACAAGTAACATACAAGTAGCGTACAAGCTATGACAAGCTGCGAAATATTCTGGCAAGGGTTCGGTTTTCTTGCACTTTATTAAAGGCGTTGTTGATGTTTTCAGCATTCGCATCTCCCGAAGCCGACTTGCCGTTATCCCTCGATTTAAGCTCTTTTAAAAACACATTCTGGATTCTTAGCGGCGCATAGGTTATTTTTCTGATGACTGTTCTTAAATCCTCTGTGGAAGTCTTTGCAAATATACGCTTCATTTCTTCGGAATCTTCGCCCAAGGCTACAAGGGCTTGGACGTACATAAAGGCTTTCTTGTCGGCAATTCGGGACAATTTAAGCGGGATATGCCTAAATTCTACCGGTCTTGGATATTCAAACAGATCAAACTCAAATTTTTTGTTTGGACCAGTGCTTGGAAATACAAAATCGCCGCTTTTGTCTAAGCCAAAATACGCAAAGGTATCTGCTAGCGTCGGAAAAATCTTCCAAGAGAATCTTCGCGCTATGGCATTGGCAATGGATTGATGTTTTGGCCTATATCCATAGGGAAATTCTTTTGTGCAGATTCGCTTATAATATAGAGAATGCCCAAGGGCGTCGATTTTCTTTGCCAGAGTAAGACGCCTTAACGCCGTTCTGATTGTGTTTTGGTTTGCGATGTCCGCAAAATCTGTTGACGAAAACACCCTGCCGCTTTCCAAAAAACTGATTGTTCTAAGAATTTGCTCCTCTACTGTTCGCTTTATCATGAAACGAAAAATGCATAAAAAGCGTTTCAAATCAAGCGCATAATCCATTTGTTTTCAATCCCATTACCATTTGATAATAGCCTATTTGAGAATTTTTATTTGGCTGTTTTTTAATAAGACAAATAAAGGCTCTGAAAAAAGGAACGCATGGCAGATTTTGCGGAAAATGGAAGTTTATATTTTGGGATTCCACTTGTAACACCAGTGATACATTTCATCCATTCAAGCAATTTTTGCCAAATATTTTTGCGCAATATAATCTAAAATCGACACACTTTTATTTTTGTGTCGTTTTTCCGCCTTCCAATTCTTTTTTGTACAAATTTGCGGCAGTTCATTTTTTTGAAAATTTGACACGGAGATATTTTGCGTATGGCTAAAAGAAAATACGACAATACGCAAACATCAACGCAGCCTGACGCAAGCGACAGGCTTTTAACCCGCTCGGAGGTCGCGCAATATCTCAACATCGGCACAACCTTTATTGAGCAGCTCCGCAGACAGGGCAAACTGCCGAGCTACCGTCTTTCGGGCAAGTGCATTCGCTACAAGAAAAGCGATTGCGACGTCCTGCTTGACCACTGCTTTATAGTCCGCCCCGCCAAAAGCGCGAAGAAAGGAGAAATCTAATGAGAATTCGCACGATAAGCCAAATTTTAGCCGAAGAAAACGAGTCGATGTTTTCATTTGACGACGTTGTTATCGATAAAAACTTTCTCAACAAGGGGCAAACGTGGGTGATTTCGGGCGCGACAGGAATCGGCAAAAGCGTTCTTGCCATGCAGCTTGGTCTAGGGCTCGCTTTTGGAGAAAAAACGCTGGGGCTTGATATTTTTAAGCCCGCCAAAACGCTTTTACTCCACAACGAAAATCCGATTATCGACGAGAAGATTTATTTTCGCGGGATTGTCTCGCAGTTTGCGCTCGACGAAAAGCCGAACGCTGACAGGCTAAACGAAAACCTGCGCATCTCCTGCAAAACAGGCCGCTACTATTCGGTGGACGAATTCATATCGAAACTGGACGCCTCTTTAAGGGCGGGCAAGTACGATGTGGTAATTGTGGATTCGCTGTCGTCGTTTGTGCAATGCAACTTTTCAGACCATGCGGCGGTTGCCGACCTCTTTTGCAAAATAAATGGGCTAAAATCGAAGCACAACTTCGCAATGGTATTGATCCACCACTTCGACAAGCCGATGTTTTGGAGCAAAAGGATTCACCCCGCGAAATGGTGCATGGGGGGAAAGGCAATCGGGGTTTACGCAAACTTAATGTCGGCGCTCGTGGGGACGAAAGAGGAGTCGGTTTTCTCGTTCAGGCATTACAAGCCGTTTGAGGATTCCGAAATTTCGCAGACGCTCATCGCGCAATGCCAAAACGGCAACACAGCTTGGGAAGAGGTGGAAAATGTCTAGGTTTGTGGCACAAAAAACTCCGCAATTTTTTGCGACCATGGAGACGCTTTCGGAAGCCTACAAAGAGTTTTACGAAAGCGAATGCCCCATTGACGCCTTTCCGAGACCTATCCGCGACGTTGCAAGGACGTATTCCGTTGGCAGAAATCTGCCAATGGAGCTTCTTTGCTTCTGCGCCTGCGGAATTTTAAGCGGCGCTATGGGCAGAGTGTTCAAGGCGAAAAACGCCGTAAGCGGCGGATACACGCAAACAGGGAATATCTTTGTCCTAGGCGTGGGCGAAAGCTCCACCGGCAAAAGCGCGAGCATTCGCGCCCTTTTCTCCAATTTGGAAAGAAGGGTTTTGGACGAAATCTCCGAATACAAAAAGGAGCTTGAGAAATTCAAGAAAGCGAAGGCAAAGCTCATGCAGGACAAGCTTAACGGCGAGGACAAATTGGGCTTTGACGACGAAATTGCGGACACGCCCAAGCCCCCGAGAAACCCCGACTTCATCGTGAAAAATTCGACGTCGGAAGCCATGATAAAGGCGATGGAAGCAAGCGGCGGCGAAATTTTCTCCGTATGCGAGGAGGCGCGGGACAGCATCTACATTGTGGCGGGCAACTATCGCAAGCAGGGCGACGACACCGAAACGCTAAACAGCGGCTGGTGCGGCGAGCCCATAAAGCACAACCGAATTGTAAACGGAATTTCAAGCGTTCCCAACCCCTGCATTTCCCTGCTTTGGATGGTGCAAAATGACGTCATCGACAACATCGTTTCAAAGAACAAAGGCAGCTTTATCGGCAGCGGGTTTCTTGGAAGATTCCTCTACTGCAAAGGCGCTCCAAAGACCATTCCCGACTCGAAAGAAATTATCCCGCTCGACGAATCCGCAATTCTCAAATGGGAAACGCTTCTTGCGGAGACCTACCAAACCCGCAAGAAAGGCCTGCCAGTCTGGTTTGACACCGACCAAGACGCCTTCGAATATTTCTGGGACTTCGACGCATTCAACACAAGGCTTATGAACGGCAAACTGCGCACGCAGGCTTCTTTGCTTGGCAAGGCAAGGGAAAACGCAATCAGGCTTGCGGTCATTTTCGCGCAGGCTGAAGGCGCGGACCGCATTACCGCCGACATCGCAAAACGCGCATGCAGGGTGGTATCGTATTCAACCTGCGTTTCGGTTGTTTTGTTCTCAAGCGGAATGCTTCCAGAAATCGAAAACGACAGGGCAAAAATGGAATCCATGATCCGCCAAAATGACGGCTTCTACAGAAAAATCAGCTTTTTCGACCAGTATTCAAGTTTGCGCAGCGAGCGAGTGGAATTTATCGTCCATACGTTCCCCGACCTTTACGAAATCGTCAAAAAAGGTAAAGGAAGATACGTCGTTTTAAAGGATAGACTATCCGACGCAAAACAGGCGCTTGGCATCGAAACCGACGATGACGACGATCTGTTTTAGCAAATAGGGAAAATAGGCAAATAGATAAATAGGCAGAATGTATGAGACCTGCCAGTCGGGGAGAAAATAGGCAAATAGGTAAATAGGCAAAAGATACTTATATGCGCCAATATCGGGATTATGGTTGACTTTCAAGCCAAGCTATGGTCTCATTATTACTTTATCCCGCCCCTGTAGTTCAACGGATAGAACGGGCGTTTCCTAAACGCTAAATCGTGGTTCGATTCCACGTGGGGGCGCAGGTAAGTTTCTATAGCTCAATGGATTGCAAACAGGAAGAGATTCGTTGAGTTTATCGGCATAATTGCGTAAGTCCTTAATAATTGACCAAAATTTTGGTAAAATCCTTCCCAATTTCTTACCATTTTTGCCACCAATGGCCTATTTAAATGGAAAACCTTTCCTGCCATTCTGGAAAAATACTTACCTATTTATCTATTTGCCTATTTTACCTATTTTCCCTTTTTTGCCGGCAGTGGAGTTGCAGCCCGAACGCCCCGAAGGGAACAGGCGGAGGGCGAAACTTCACTTAGGCAAAATCTATTTCTAAAAAACTCTCTTTTATTCCACTTATTCTATCCCTAGCAGGTTGTCAAACCATTTGGACAAGTTATCGGGTTCTGTGAAATAGTCTATGACGTTAAATTCACAAGGTTGGCGATATGGGGCGAGTTCCATGGTGAAGCCCTCGTCGGTGAAATTAAACCAAGCTCAGTTAGTGAGCAAGTTTTATACCCCATGAATCCACTGATTACAAGGCCTTCGGGAGATGTTAGCTATGGCGTGGTGAAGTTGTGAATTTAACCCAATTTCTATTTAACTTCACCTGTGAAATTAGAGCTGTGAAGTTGGGCTATTTTCTTTTTCACCCATCGCGCCCGTCTGTGGAGCTGTGAAATTAGGGGGAGATATATACCGTAGGTATATCCCCCAAGTTCACAACTTCACAAGGCGCGAAGGGCGCGGTTGGTAGGCTTCTCTCATCTCTGCGCAACCACCGCTTCACAGACAGGTTCGCTATGATGCGGAGAAACGGGGAAACGGGGAATATTATTTCCCTATCGCACCGTTAGTGGGGAAACGGGGAAACAGGGAGAGTATATATACCGTAGGTATATACTCCCGTTTCACCGATTCTCCACAGGTGCGAAAGGTGCGGTAGGCTCATCGAGCTGACGAGATTCTCCATGCACCAAGGCAAAGCCGTTTAATGGCTCTATACGAACTCGGGGCGACTTATGAATGTCAAGACTCATGCTCGGCAATAGAACGCCTTTAACGGGCAAAAGACGACGTTTATTGGCGGATTAAATTCGGCGTCATATACAGGGGGGGGGGTATGCAAGGAATCTATTAAACGCCGAGGAACGGCAGGGACGTCCGGCAGGGCTTTTTCTCCTTGCGAATGGATTTTTTGAAATGTCCCATTTTGATTTAGCCTGACACCTTGAATTCGCTTAATTTATCGGGCTTTACGAGTAAAAAACAAACTGCGACATTATTGGGACATTTGACATATGTCCCTTTTTTATGAACGAAAGCATAGGACAAAAGATATTAAGCAAAGACCTCGAAAACATCGTAAAAAAGGTAGCTTCTGGCAAGACTCTCACAAGCGCGGAGAGAGCTTTGGTTGAAAAGGCCTATGGCACGAGTGGAGATGTTAAATTCGCAAAAACTATTGTAGAGCTTTCGGAGATTTTAGGCGTTAACCGCAAAACAATAGACCGCTGGCGAAAGTTAAAAGGCTCCCCAAAACCATGTTCAGACGGCAGGCACAATGTGGCAAAGTGGCGGGATTTTGTAAGAAAACACGACCTAAAAGAGCCAGACTCTCCAGAAGATGACGAATTGAAAACCCGCAAGTTATTAGCGGAGGTAAAACAGGCGGAAATTAAGCTGAAAGTAATGGAGGGAACATATGTGCCCATCGAGAAAGTCCGTGAAGTTTGGCTAACACATATCGGTCAGGTAAGAAATATCCTTGAGAGCCGATTTTTAAACGAGCTTCCGCCGATATTAACCACTCTCGATGCAATCCAGATTCGAGAGAAAATGCAGGAAGTTCTCGATGAGACCTATTCTGCATTGTCGGTTGCCGCAGACTCGATTAAAGAGCCTGTGGATGTTGAAGAATCTTAGTAGTCCTCTGGGAATAGCAGCGTAGTTGCGCTTCTGTCCCACTCGGTGATAATCCAGATTCTTTTTCCGTCAGGGAGCTTATATTCGGACAGCAACCTTTGCCCATTTTTAAGGGCTTCGTCGTTGCTTTCCCAATCTTCTTTGCAAACGTCCCCCCAGTCGCAACTTGCGTGGCGCACCAGATACGGCAACAGCGGGAATTTATGAGTTTTGCAGTGGTTGTAAAGAGCTGTCGTAGCTACAACATTGCCGAAGTTGAATTTCGAGTCTATTACGACTCTTGTTTCCATTGCCTGTCCTCCTCGAATTTATTGTATTTTTTCATATTGCCTCCTTTGTTGGTTGTTTATGTTTCTATTATACCATATTTCATAATAATTTTCAATGGTTTTATTTGTATTTTTATTTGTATATCAACTACTTAAACAAATAAACATTTAAAAAAAAGATTAAGAAAACCTTGCGAATATTATCCAAATATGCTATTATAAATAACATAGAACAGGAGATTAAAAGAGATGAAAAAATATGAAACGATAATAATCACCGAAAGACAAGCCAAACGCTATAAATTCCCTATGAAAGCGATCAGGACTTGGGCGGTAATCGAAGAGACGGAAGAGCAAATGACACTCCACCGCCTCACCAAAAACGGACGTCTTGGAAGCGACAGACCGAACAATATCCTGAAAGTAAAAAAGCTGGATCTTAATGAATTCTTCAAAGTGTAATAATCCCAAATCATACGCTTAAACATTAGTCTTTTGCCAACTCGTGGTGTAATTATGTACAGATATACATACACAAATTATCTTCTAAAAATCTTTCTTTATTGAAATATAACATCGTTACAAAGAATGTATTTATCATATAAATCTACCCCTTACAATGCTATTATATTTTTCTGATACAGCTCATTGTAACGCTTGGGAACAGCGTAAGTATTCAGATTTAGGCGAAACCTCATCTGGCGGAAC
>URGP01000025.1 GCA_900547395.1 uncultured Opitutales bacterium
AAGCTTATATACGATACGAATGCTTTTTGATTTTGCAAGAAAAATTTTTAAAAAATTTTTTCAACAAACCGCATCGCTAAATTTTTATGCCTTTGCGAAAACTTTGTTTTCCGCGTCTTCCGAGGCAATTTGTGTTTCGGCGGGGGCGGATGTTTTGTCTTCCGCGTCTTCAATTTGGATTGGCGTTTCCACGAACATTAAAATCATCAATGGCGACAGCGTGAAAGTGCATCCCGACAAGATAACGGATGCCAATGCCAAAAGCGAAACTCTTATTAGAAACATAATTTTAATTTATCAAAATTTTTTCATTCAATGCAAGCGCATAATTATTATTGCGCCAAAAACGGCATATTTAAACTTGCCCATTCTTTTCCTTTGTATTCTTATTGGCTTATATGAATTTCGATTTTCAAAAAATTTCCGCGATAAAGTCTTTGCCCGAGGGCAGCCGCGCGCAGTTTTGCGCATGTGCCATTTTGAAGTCTTTGCAGAAGCGTCTTGCGAAAAACGGCAGCGAGTTTCTCGTTGCGGATTTTGCCGACAATTCGGGGTCGATGACTCTCATGGTTTTTGCCGACTCTCTTGCGTACATCTCATTGACGAGGGCAAGCGCGGGCGACGCTTTCAAGATTTTCGGCGTTGCCGATTTTTACAACGGCAGGTTCAGCCCGAAAATCGACTCCATGGAAAAGCTGTCGGAGGAAGAGTTGCAGTCTCTTTTGGGCGAGCTTGTTGAAGTCGCGCCCGAAAATGCCGATACCATGCGCGCAGAACTTTTTTCCATTATCGAAAAAATCCCCAATCCCGATGTCCGCGAGACGGTTAAGTATGCGCTAAACGATGTCGGGGAGGTTTTTTTCAGAAGCACTGCGGCTATAAAAATGCACCATGCTTATGTCTGCGGGCTTTTGGAGCATTCGCTTCATCTGGCGCGTCTTGCGGTGAAGCTATTGCCGATGTATCCTTTTGTAAATCCGTCTTTGGCGATTGCGGGAGCCGTGTTGCACGATATCGGCAAGACTATAGAGTATTCGCAGGGGCTTGCGACTGAAAAGACGAAAATCGGCATTTTGCAGGGCCATGTGGTGCTTGGTTTCAGGATAGTCCGCAAGGCGGCGTTAAAATGCAAGCTGAACGAAGACTTGACCGGGCGTTTGGAGCATATCATATTGAGCCACCAAGGTGAACTGCAATGGGGCGCGGCGGCAGTTGCGGCGACGCCTGAAGCTGTTTTTGTTTCGATGCTCGACTATCTCGACGCCAGAATGGGCGCGGTTTATTCTGCATTGAAAACGGGGGGAGACGGCGAATTTACCGATCTTGTTCCCGCGTTGCAGACGAGAATTTTGCAGTCGAAGCCCGACGATGAATTTGCGGGCGCGAAAGTCGAGGTTTCAAGCGGAAAGAAAATTTTTATAGCCACGTCGAATGCCCACAAAGTAAAGGAAATCAAGGCGATGTTTGAAGAGTGGGGCGTGGATTGCGATGTGGGCGGCGCGGACGAAATCGGCGGAATGCCCGAATGCGATGAAAATGCCGATACGTTTGAGGGCAATGCGTTTATCAAGGCTGACGCCCTCAAAAAAATCGCTCCTGTCGATGCCTATGTTTTGGCTGACGACAGCGGAATCGTGGTTGACGCGCTCGGCGGAAATCCGGGCATACATTCCGCAAGGTATGCGGGCGTCAAGGGCGAAGGCGCGGACAAGGCGAACAACGAAAAGCTGTTGAAAGCTCTTGAAAATGTTTCTGACGGCGAACGTTCCGCGCGCTTTGTGTGCGTTTTGGCGTTGGTATGTCCAAATGGCGAAAGGAAAAGTTTTGAGGGCAGGGTTGAAGGTTTTATAAACCACGGGGCGAAAGGCAAAAACGGCTTTGGATACGACCCATTATTCGAGCTTCCCGAGGGAATGACCACCGCGGAGCTTCCCGAGGCTTGCAAAAACGAAATAAGCCACAGAGCCCGCGCCCTTAAAGAGCTTATAAAATTCTTAAAAACAAAATAGATTTTGTTTTGGATTTGAAAGACCGCAATCTTGTTTTGCGGATTTTCATTTGTGGTGGTAGCCCGAGCCTGCGGAGATTGATTTTGCCCTGTAAAGCTGTTCGAGAAGTATTGTCCGCGCCCATTCGTGCGTGAATGTCATTTTTGAAAGCGAAAACAGGCAGTGGGCGGCTTCTTTTACTTCTTTGGAAAGTCCGTACGGGCCTCCTATTATAAATATGGAAGAGCCGCTTGCCATCAGGTCTTTTTCGAGCATTTCCGAAAACTCTTCTGAAGACATGGTTTTTCCTTCTTCTGCCATCGCGTAGATTTTCCCTTTTGCGCCTTTTAGAACTTCGAGTATTTTTTCGCCTTCCTTTTCGACGCCCGCGTCTTTCAGTTCGACGATTTCAAGTTTGTCGTATTTTGAAAGCCGTTTGCGGTATTCGTTTGCAAGCTCTTCGAGGGGCTTGTTTTTCATTTTTCCTATGGCGATGATTTTCAGCATGTCTTTTAAGTATTTTTCCGCCCGCAAATTTGGCGACAAAAAAATATGAAATTTTTTCTTTAATTTTGCTTATTATTTAATACATTGATTTTGCATATACACCAATTTGTTTAACATGCAAAATACCATCAAGATGAATTCCGCGCTTTTGGCGAGCGCGGTTGTTGCAGCCCTTGCGGGGCTGTTGTTCGGGTTTGACACGGCGGTGATTGCGGGGGTCACGAAGCCGCTTTCAAAAATCTACGCTTTGAGCGAATGGGGGCAGGGCTTTACGGTTTCAATCGCCCTCTGGGGAACTATGCTGGGAGCGGCGTTTGCGTCTTTCCCTGCAGATAAAATCGGCAGGCGCGATTCGCTTAAAATTACGGGCGCGCTGTTTTTATTGTCGGCTATCGGGTGTGCGTTTGCGTGGGACTGGCATTCCATGCTCTTTTTTAGGTTTGTGGGAGGAGTGGGTATTGGCATTGCCTCGGTCATTGCGCCGATGTACATTGCCGAAATCGCTCCCGCAAAGTTCAGGGGAGTATTTGTTGCGACGTTTCAGGGCAACATAGTTTTTGGCATTTTGCTTGCGTATTTTTCAAACTACATTGTCTCTCTTTGCGGATTTAATCCCGATTTAACGGAGTGGAGGATAAAGCTTGGCGTAGAGGCTTTGCCTGCGTTTTTGTTTTTGGTTTTGCTTTTCTTTGTCGGCAGGTCGCCTTACTGGCTTTTGAAGGTTGGCAGAAAGAGCGAAGCCGTTGCGGTTTTGGAGCGAATTTCGCCCGATTTTGTGTCTGAAACAGTTTTGGAAATTGAAAAATCGATAGAGGAAACAGGCAGGCTTGGCAATTCATCTTTATTTTGCAAGGTGTTTTTCTATCCCGTTTTTCTGGCGTTTTCGATTTCTTTTTTCAACCAGTTTTCCGGCATCAACGCCGTGCTCTATTACATAAACGACATTTTCGCCAAAGCGGGGCTTGACGGAAATTTGTCGGCGGTTGTGGTGGGAAGCGCAAATCTTTTGTTCACGGTGCTTGCGATGTTTTTGATAGACAGGCTCGGCAGAAAAACGCTTCTTTTGATAGGGGCGGCGGGGACGTCTTTAATGCTGTTTTTGTCAGGTTTTATTTTGCAGACGCAGGCGGCGCAGTGGGCGCTTGTTTATGTGCTTTCAATTTACATCGCGTTTTTTGCCGTTTCGCAGGGTGCCGTCATTTGGGTTTACATCAGCGAAATATTCCCCGTTTCGGTTCGGGCGAAAGGCGTGTCGTTCGGAGCGTCGGCGCATTGGGTTTTTTGCTCTGTAATCGCCCTTGTATTTCCTATTCTCGCGGCGTTGGACGGGGCGGATTTTGGCATTGACGGCGTGCGTCTTAATGGTTCGTTTCCGTTTTATTTGTTTTGCTTAATGACGCTTGTGCAGTTCGCGGTGGTCTTTGTGTTTTATCCCGAAACAAAGGGTGTTCCGCTTGAGCTTGTAAGGGAAAAAATGAAATTTGGGAAAAATTAAAATGTTATGGGGGTTAAGCTGCAGTCGGGGGTGGCGCTCCGCAGAATTTTCGGAGGCGGTTTTGGGATTTTCAAAACTGAAAATACGATTTCTCAAATTGCTTTGTGCGTTTGGAAGTTGTTTTGCATTTGCTTTGGCAAAAACTGAAGGAGCAACCCGATTTCTCGGATTGCTCCCCATACTACTTACCAACTTGCTACTGAAAATAAACTTATTTTATTAAGTTCGCGTACCAGTCTGTACTATTCGGGTTTTATGTCAATGTTTTTTTGAAAATATTTAAAAGAAAATTTTTAACAAGGAGTGAAAATATGAAGAAATCAGCTGTTGTTATGGCTATTGCGTTTGCCGCAAGCGCGGTTTTTGCGGATGTTTGGATGCCAAAAATCTTTTCCGACAATATGGTTTTGCAGTCGGGGGAGAAAGTAAAAATCTGGGGCAGGGCGGAGACGAATGCGAAAATAGAAATCGATTTTGCAGGCGTCAAAACTTCCGTAACCGCGGACAAGGACGGCAAGTGGACTGTGTATTTAAAGCCTCTTGAAAAGTCTTTTGAAAACAGGGTATTGGGCGTTTACGAAAACGGCAAATTAGCAAAATCAATAAAAAATGTGTTAGTCGGCGAAGTCTGGGTTGCGGGAGGGCAGTCGAATATGCAATGGGAGTTGCAAAGATGCCTTAAAGAAGCAGTGGCGGAAGCCGTCGAGAGCGCGAAATCCATAAGGGCTGTCAGATTTTTGAGAATGCCCGCAAACGCCGTGAGCATAAGTCCGCAGGAGGACTTGCCCAAAAATGCAAAATGGGTGGAAGTCAAGCCCGATAATTGCAAGAATTTGAGCGCGATAGCATTCTACTTTGCCCGCAATCTGGAGCGCGATTTGGATACTCCCGTCGGCATTTTGGAGACGTCGTTTCCAGGCAGCTTTATGTCGGTATGGCTTGCGAAAGAAGACTTGAAAAACGTAAGTGGATTTAAAGACCAGCTTGAGAAATACGAAGCTGAAAACAAGGATTTCGACTATCAAAAATCAATGAATGCCTACAATGAGAAAGTCGCCAAATACAAGGCGGAAGTAGAAGAGGCAAAGTCGCGCGGAGAAGATGTCGGCAAAATTAAAAAGCCGACGGGGAAGCCCGAACCGTGGGGCAGGGGCAGGTTTACCGCAATCCCGTCAATCTTTTACAACGCGAAAATTGCCCCGATTGCGGGCTATACGTCAAAGGGCTTTTTGTGGTATCAGGGCGAAAGCGACACCACAATCCATTCGGAGCATTATGCGGAAAAATTTGAACAGCTCATAAATTGCTGGCGCAAATATTGGGGGAGCGAAAATATGCCGTTTTACTTCTTCCAGTTGCCGAGCATGGACAGGGATTTTTGGATAGGCCCGCGTCAGGCGCAGGAAGATGTCGCAAAAAAACTCAAAAATGTACATATGGTCGTGCACATTGATTTGGGAGAGGAAAAGGATGTGCATCCGAAGGACAAGCTGTCGCCCGCCGTGCGTTTGGAAAACCTCGTAAGGAGATTTTCCTATGGGGATAAAAATGCAAATGCATACTATCCTAAACTTTCAAAAATAAAGTATTCGGCAAATTGCGCAAAGGCATTCTTCGATTTTGAAAAATCAAAGCCGAATTTTAGAAGCGGGCTTTCGGGATTTGAAATCTTGGTTGGCGGAAACTGGATTTCTCCCGAATCTGCAAGAGCGTCGGGGAATGCGGTTGAGCTTTTCGCAAAAAAAGGCGAGGCAATCGAAGGCGTCCGCTACTTGCACAAAGGCTGGGCGCGTCCGCTTGCAAGCGTGTTCAATGCCGACGGACTTCCGCTTGCGCCGTTTTGCGTGTTCAAAAAGTAGCAAAATTTATCCTTTGCTTCATAAAAGAATTGAAAAAATTTATATTTAATGCATATTATGCCAAATATGAAACTTCCCCCCAATTCAAGTGTTTTGTTTGATTCCCAAACCATAAGGTCGCGCATTTTGGAAATCGCGGAAAAAGTGAGGAAGAGCTATGCCTCCTGCGATTTGGGCGAAATCGAAATGGTTTGGATTGCGGAAGGCGCGCGACATTTTGCAGACGCGCTTTTTAACGCAATGAATTTGAGCATAAAAACGCGTTCGATAAAAGTTTCGAGCTACGGAAAGGCGTTCGAGTCTTCGGGCGATGTAAAAATCTACGATTCCATAAATGACATAAAAGCCCGAAGGGTTTTGCTTGTCGATGATATTTTAGATACGGGGCTTACCGCAAAAACCGTGATTGCGAAACTCAAATCAAACGGAGTGGAGGAAGTCAAAACGTGCTTTTTGCTCAACAAGGCGGAGAAAAACAAAGGCTGTTTGAAGCCGGATTTTGAAGGCTTTGAAATCCCCGACAAGTATGTGTTCGGGTTCGGGCTGGACATTGCGGGGGAGTATCGCGATTTACCCGACATAATGGCTTTTGATTACTGACTTTTTTATATTCGGCAAATCGGGGCATTGCGCGCAAAGTTTTTTTGCGCGCATTTTTTTGGGGGAAAGAAATTTTTATTTGCGCAAAATTTTTTGAAAGTGTGTTTTGCAAGTTGCGCATAAATTTTTCGCAAGTTAAAAAAAGTTTTTACAAAAGAGATTTTGCATCAAATTTTTATTGCATTTTTTTTCAATGTTAAAATAATCAATTTCATCGAAGTAATTTTTACGGCGTTGATATTTTTATTTGATTGAAATCTCGCTTTAAAAAATTTTTTCGACAAGAATTAACCCCTATCTCCGAGCAAAATATTTTGGAAAAACCGCGCTTGCCCATTGTCGTTTTTTATGCGGAAAAAATCCGCAGGCCATGCTTTCTCGAAAATTTTTCGATGCGCGGTTTTTTTGCGTCGGCGTTAAAGCCTTTTTTTGAATTTGAAGAATTTTTTGCAAGAAATGAAAATTTTTATCGGTACGGCTCTTTTGAAGAGCGCGTTTTTCCGCATGTGCGGCAAGGCGGTATCGGTTCGTAAAAAATCCAAAAACAAAATATTATGGCAGTAAAAAAAGCAGTAAAAACGCCTGCAAAGAAGGCAGTGGCAAAAAAAGTGGCGACAAAAAAAGTTGCGGCAACCAAGGCTCCCGCTAAAAAATCGGTGGCAAAGAAAGCTCCCGCTAAAAAGACAGCCGTAAAGAAGGCTCCTGCGAAAAAGGCGGCTGTAAAGAAAACTGTTGCGGCAAAAGCACCCGCAAAGAAGGCGGTTGCCAAAAAAGCTCCTGCCAAAAAAGCGGCGATAAAGGCCCCTGCGAAAAAAGTCGCAGCCAAGAAAGCTCCTGCAAAGAAAGTTGCAGCCAAGAAAGCGCCTGCAAAGAAGGCAGTGGCAAAAAAAGCCTGTGCGAAAAAGTGCGCTTGCAAAAAGTAATTCGCGCATCGGCTGATTTTTGCAAGACGCTTGATTTATGTTTTTAAGGGATTGTCGGCGGCGCGTTAAACGGCGTCCGCTGATAATTCCGTTTTTATGGCAACCATTCCCGTTTGGCTTTTGAAGTGGCAAGGTGTTTTGTTGCGGAGCGTTTTTGTAAAAATCTTCGTTTTTATGGTGTTCTTGCCGTTTTTTTCAAGACGGCGGTAATTTTTCAGTGCGCAAATCAAAAATTTGGGCAGAGGAAAACATTGTGCGCCCATTTTTTTATTGCGCCGCATTGTGTTTTTTATTGAATTTCGGATTTTCTTTAAGCGGAAGCACTTTCTCTTAGGAATGCCGATTTCTTTCAATTTTTGCGGCGGCTGAAAAAACATACAATAATTGTTTGCAATTTTATGGATTTTGCTTTCATATAATCGCGTTTTTTTAAGCTATGGAAAACAGACTCTCAACATGGGCATTAAACATATCTCCGTCGCCGACTTTGGCAGTTGACGCGAAGGCGAAGGCATTGAAGGCGGCAGGCAAAGATGTTTGCGGCTTTGGCGCGGGCGAACCCGATTTCGATACTCCGCAGTTCATAAAGGACGCTTGCGTGAAAGCTCTTGCGGAAGGCAAGACAAAATATATTCCGGCTCCCGGTCTTTTGGAGTTGCGCACTGCTCTGGCGGATTATTACATCGGCAAAAAAGGCTTAAAAAACATTGATTTTTCAAACATAATTGTAAGCCCCGGCGGAAAATTCTCCTGCTACCTTGCAATTATGGCGGCGATTTCCCCGAACGACGAAGTCATAATTCCCGCGCCTTATTGGGTGAGCTATCCCGAAATGGTGAAGCTTGCGGGCGGCAAGCCTGTCTTTGTCTATGCGGGCGATGAAAGCGACTTCAAAATTACTCCCGCAATTCTCGAAACTGCGCTGACGGAAAAAACCAAGATGGTAATCCTCACAAGCCCGTCAAACCCGACAGGCGCAGTTTACACCCGCGAAGAGTTGAAGGCGATTGTCGATTTTGCCGCAAAGCACGATATTTATATTTTGTCGGACGAGATTTATGAAAGCTTGGTTTATGACGGAGTTGAAGCGGTAAGCCCCGCAAGCATTTCTGAAGACGCGCAAAGCCGCGTCATAATAACTGCGGGTTTCAGCAAGTCTTACGCGATGACGGGCTGGAGGCTTGGCACAATCTGCGCTCCCGACGACATTGCAAAAGCGGTTGCAAAACTGCAAAGCCAGACTTGCTCTAACGCAACGACATTTGCGCAGTACGGCGCATTGGAGGCAATGAAGCGTCCCGACTTGGCGAAAGAAGCTCTCGAAAAAATGCTTGTCGCCTTTGACCGCCGCCGCCTGATGTTCTATAACGGGCTTAACTCCATAAAGGGAATTTCATGCCGCCGCCCGAAAGGCGCGTTTTATGTCTTCCCGAATATCTCTTCTTTTGGAATGGGGTCTGTCGATTTTTGCTCTAAGTTGCTGGATGAAGAGCTTGTTGCGGTTGTTCCCGGTTCTGCTTTTGGCTCTGAACCGAACATAAGGTTTAGCTACGCCGTAAGCGAAGAAACAATCGAAAAGGGATTGGAACGCCTTGCGCGTTTTTGCTCGAAGCTTTAAAATCATTTAAAAACATTTTTGGGCGGTTTTGGATTGCGAAATTTAAAATCGCCTTTTTTATTTCTTTTAATGATTGAAGAATTGAAAAGCGGAATTGTTTGCAAAAGCGCGCGCGAAACTGCGGAACTTGCAGAGCGCATTGCAAAAGCCTGCCCGCAGGCGGTCATTGCGCTTGTCGGAGACTTGGGAGCGGGCAAGACAACTTTCGCAAAGGGCTTGGCGCGGGGGTTGGGCATAACTGCTTCCGTAAAAAGCCCGTCTTACAACGTTTGCCTCACATATTCGGAAAACGGCGCAAACTTTGTGCATATAGACGCTTACAGGCTCAAATCTTCGGACGATTACGAAAATCTGCTGATTGACGAGCTTGTTCCGGAACCTCGCTTGATATGCGTCGAATGGCCGCAAATCATTGCCGATGCCCTGCCTGATGACACTATTTGGATTGAAATTTCCTCTCCCAATCCCGAAGAGCCCGACACGAGGCTTTTGAAGCTGGTCGCCCGATAGAATTTTCTTGTCTTAATTTCTTAAATTTCTATAATTTAAGTAAAAATTAAGCTATGGAAAATTCAATAAAAATGGCAAGGGAAAGCATTTTGGGTTTGCGCGTTTGCGCGGTTTCTTCTGTATCTGCTTGCATTGTAATAAGTATTCTTTGGTGTAAGTTTTTGCCGCCAAATCTTTCTTTTACTGCGAATTATTTTTTGTTGGGCAGCCTAATATTTTTTTGTTCTTTTTGCATTATCGGGGACTTGATGATGTATAAAATGAACGTCTTTATTAAGAGTATAATTGGCGCAATTTTTATTGGGGCTTATCCAATATCAAGTGCGGTTTTGGATGGGCTTTATTTGGGGTATTTAATGTGGCTTATGCCGCTCCCATTTTTGTTGTATGTGTTGTTTGCCGCACGCGACCCCGAAACTTTTTATAAAAAACGCAAATACACTTTGCCGTTTAAACATTATATGCTTTGTATTTCGGCTATGTTGCAACCTTTTTTTAATATTCTTTTATGCTTTGAAACTAATGAAATATGTAGCAAATATTTTTACACAAGTAATGCAAAGATGGTTATAATAATCATTTGTCTTATCGAGTTATTATTATTTACTATGCTTTTGCAATACGACATTTATAAATGCAAAATTCACTATGTTCGTAAATGCGTATATATTGTTTTGACTTCGCCAATTACTTATTTCTTGTTGGGGTTGTTTGAAAGATTTTCAAATTGTGATTTTCTTTTTTCGTTTTCACTTTTTTCTTTTTCTTCGCTGTTATATTTGAATCAATATTGTTCAGAAGAAAAATATTATACTTTTCGCAACTAAAACTTCTTCACTCCCAAAACAAATTCCACATTGCCGTCTCCGCCTTTGATAGGCGAGGGAATATCGCCGATATATTGCGAGTTCGGGTAATTTTCTTTTAGAAACTTCTTTATCTTTTGAAGGGCGTTCTGCTGGATTTCCGCATCTTTTATTATGCCTTTTGTTCGGCGCAAAAATTCGGGCAGTGTTTCAAATTGCGGCTTTACAAGAAATATTGCTATCCCGCCGTCTTTTAGGAATTGCCAGACGCTTGGTATCACTTTTTCAAGGGAAATGAAAGATAGGTCAGCGCAGAGTATGTCGAATGTTTTGCCGTCTAAAATTTCAGATGAAAGGTTGCGTGCGTCTGTCTTTTCAAGATTTTTCACGCGCGGGTCGGACTTTATCTTTTCGTGAAGCTGGTTTACCCCCACGTCAACGCAAGCCGCGTATTTTGCACCCCGTTGCAAAAGGCAGTCGGTAAATCCGCCCGTGGAAGCTCCAATGTCGATTATGTCAAGTCCCGACGGGTCTATTTTGAAGGCGTCCAAGAAAGCCTCTATTTTCAGCCCCGCGCGCGAAACGTATTTTAAAGTGTTCGCGTCTTTAATTATTTCGATTTCGGAGTCGTCAGGAATTTTTCGCGAGGGCTTGTCGATGATTTTTCCGCAGACCTTCACTTTGCCTTCCTCAATCAAGGCGCGGGCTTTTGAGCGGCTTTCAACCAGTTTAAGTTCCGCAAGAAGTTCGTCGGCGCGCTTCATTTTTGCGAAGGCTTGTAGGTGATTTCGTATGTTGCCGACTTGTCGTAAGGCGCGGTTTCGGCGTTCGATTTCTCCGCTTGGATTTCAATGTAGCGCGAAGATTGCTTTACGAGCGTCCAAATCAAGTACGCGCCGCCAATGGTTATGGCGATTAAAATCAGCGCGCCAAACAAGGTTGAAAATCTTTCCGAAAGTTTTGCCGTCGGGCTTTTTTTGTTAAATCGGGAAATGAAAATGCCCGACTTCGGACGGTCCATGATTTTCGTCTTTGTCCGCGAGCGGATTTTGTTTACGTCAATAATCATTTTTAAGCCTTTTCAATAAGGCATACCGCGTGCGCCGCCAAGCCTTCCTTTCTGCCAATCCAGCCCATTTTTTCATTCGTGGTAGCCTTTACGCCGACGTCTTCGGGGGCAATCCCCAACGTTTTTGCAAGCGTCCTTTTTATATCGGCAAGATGCGGGGAAAGTTTCGGCGTTTCCGCAATCAAAGACGAATCGATGTTTACGAGCTTGTAGCCGAGTTTTTCGATTTCGGCGACTGCGCGCCTTAAAATATCTTGGCTGTCCATGCCTTCGCACTCTTTTGAAGTATTCGGAAAGAAGTGCCCGATGTCCGGCAATGCCGCCGCGCCCAAAATGGCGTCAGCGATTGCGTGGCTTAATACGTCGGCGTCGGAATGTCCGAGAGGCCCTACTTTGTTGGGGATTTCAACTCCGCCAATTATACATTTTCTGCCTTCCACAAGCTGATGCACGTCATAGCCGTATCCAACTCTGAATTTGCTCATATTTTTCCTTTTGATTTTAAAAATTCAACCATTGCCAAGTCTTCGGGCACTGTGATTTTGGGGTTTGGATAAATGTTTTCGACAATCGTTATTTTGTATCCCGACTTTACTGCCGCGGCAACGTCGTCGGTTATTTTTGCGCCCGATGAATTAACTTTTTGGTAGCAGTCCAAAATTATGCTTCTTTTGAACGCCTGCGGGGTTTGCATTGCCCAAAGCAGCGGGCGTTCAAGGTCGATAAGCTCCCTGTTTCTCAACTCATTCGGATTTTTGTCGAGCTTTTTTATTGTATCGACCACTTTTGCCGCCAACACTGCGCAGGAGTCGCTTTTTAAGGCTTCGCTTAGCTTTTTTATGTTGTCGGAACCGACCAATGGACGCGCGGAGTCGTGGATAAAAACATTTTCGGATTTTTCAGAAGTTTTCAGCAATCCGTTTAAAACGCTGTCCTGTCTTTCCGCGCCGCCGTATGTAAATGTATGGGCGATTTTTTTTAAGATGGGCGCAAGGTGTTTTTTTATTTGCGCAATTTGTTCATCGTCGCGGCATACAAAAATAATCTCGCTTACAACGCCGCTTTCAATAAAGGCTTCCGCGCTGTGGTACAATACGGGTTTGCCTAAGAGAGGGGCTAAGGTTTTGTCCTTTACGGAGCCTCTCATTCGCGAGCCGCCGCCTGCGGCGAGCAATATTGCGGAATTATTTTGCATCTTTTAGTTCTTTTATGATTGCTTTTGCGGCTTCGGCGGGATTTTCCGCCTTTAATATGGGTCTGCCGACAACGATGTAGCTTGAACCTGTCTTTGCGGCAAGCGACGGCGTCATAATGCGCTTTTGCTCGTTTGAGTCGCTTCCGGCGGGTCTTATGCCGGGGGTGATTAAATCCATTTCGCTTTTTAAATTTTTGCGCAGAAGTTCGATTTCAAGCGGAGAGCACACAAGCCCTGAAAGCCCCGATTCTTCGGCGAGCTTTGCAAGTTTTAAAACTTGTTCGGACAGAGTCCTGTCAAAGCCCGTTGCCCGCATTGAGTCTTCGTCAAAGGAAGTTAGGACTGTAACCCCCAAAATTTGCATTTCCTTGTTTGTTTCTTTTGCGGCGTTCAAGGCCGCTTTCATCATTTCAGCCCCTCCGCTTGTGTGGATTGTGAGCATTGAAACGGGAAGCCCTTCAAGGCTTTTTACGGCGGAAGCCACTGTGTTTGGAATATCGTATAATTTTAAATCCAAAAAGACTTTAAAGCCCATTTCGCCGACTTGGCGCACGAAGTCCGCGCCGTATTTCAAATACATTTGAAGCCCGATTTTAACCCATTCGAGCGAGCCTTGCAGCTTTTTGAGCATGTCAAGCGCGCTTTTCTTGTCGGGGAGGTCGAGGGCGAGAATTAATTTACATTGTTTTGACATATTGGTTAAAATTTGGCACAAATGTTTTTATTTTTCAAACCAAATGACATATCAGACATCATTTTTCAGCCCGTGCAAAGTAAATTACATGCTTGCGGTTACGGGAGTCCGTCCCGATGGCTTTCATAATCTTGTCAGCCTTGTCGCTCCGACGCGCTTTGGCGACGAGCTTTTTATAGAAGAGGCGGGCGAGGATTCAATCGAATGCAATTTGGAGGGCGTGCCTTGCGACGAGTCAAATTTGGTTATGAAAGCGGCTGCGGTTTTCAGGCGGGCGACGATGATGAACCGCTTTTTCAAATTCAATTTGGTCAAGAAAGTTCCGCACGGGGCGGGGCTTGGCGGGGGGTCGTCAAACGCGGCAACTGCTCTTTTGGCGTTAAATCAAATTTGCGGCTATCCGCTCTCTAATGGGGAGCTTGAAAGGCTTTCTGCTCTCATCGGTTCAGACTGCCCCCTGTTTTTGAGGGATAAGTCCGTTGTCATGCGCGGCAGAGGGGAGCTTCTTGAAGACTTGCCCGAAAACGCGCAAAATTTGATTGCGTCTTTGAAACTTTTGATATTCAAGCCGAACTTTTCCATAAATACGGGTTGGGCGTACAAAACCATGAAAGAGTCGGGCAAGATGTATATTTCAGAACAAGAGGCGGAAGATGCGCTTTTGTCGTGGATAAAAAATCCCGAGATTGAAAATCTGCCGCTTGTTAACAATATGCAAATTCCCGCTTTTGAAAAGTTCCCCGCATTGGAGGCTGTTTTGAATTTTATCCGCAACGAGTACAATCTGCCATGCCTCATGAGCGGATCGGGCAGCGCGTGCTTTGCGGTGGTCAACAATTTGCAACCCGACGCTTTGCAGAACCTGAAAGACGCAATTAAAAAAAGGCTTGGCGAAAGCTGTTTTATTACGGAGGCTTAAAATGAAATACACATTCTTAAAAGACAATAATTTGCCCGCATTTTTGGGCGACGATTTTGAAATATCGTATTCCTCCATGTATGCGAATGTTTTGGAGTTTTCAAAGCGCGTGCCAAAAGAAAGGGCGCATGTCGCAATCTATGCCGAAAATTCGCCGGAGTGGGTGTGCGCTCTATACGGCGCGTGGCTGAAACATTCAACGGTTGTGCCTGTTGACGCGACATTGCCGGTTGCGGAGACTGCGTTCATTTTGTCGGATAGCGAAACGGATTTTTTGTTTGCCTCTAAAGCGAATTTGGAAAACGCGAAGGCGGCGGTCGAAAAGTCGGGCAGGGCGATTGAAATTTGCGTAATCGAGGAAGTCGAAAAGCCTTTGATGAACGCAACTTTGCCAAACGGCTGGAAAATTGAGTGCGACGCGGAAGATTTGGCTTTCATTGTTTACACTTCGGGAACAACCAGCAACCCTAAAGGCGTGATGCTTACTTTCGACAATTTGCAGGCGAATATCGAGGCGGTTTCGGACGAGGGATATTTCCATGAAAAAATGCGCACTCTCGCGATGCTTCCTTTCCAGCACATTTTGCCACTTGTAGGTACTGTTGTGGGGGTGCTTTACGTTGGGGGCGCGATAGTTTTCCCAAAGAGCCTCGCTCCCGCAGACATTGCGGGCGTTCTTGCAAAGCGCAAGGCTACCATGGTTATTTCCGTCCCCAGATTTTACGAGCTTATACATGCAAACATAATGGAAAAGGTGAACAAGTCCATTGCCGTGAAGTCGCTTTTTCTGCTTTCTAAGTTTGCGGGTTCTGTAAAGTTTGCAAGAATGCTTTTTGCGAGCATTCACAAGCGTTTTGGCGGAAAAGTTTCGGCGTGGGTCTGCGGGGGGGCGGCGTTAAACCGCGAAGTGAACGCTGATTTGAGCGCGCTCGGATTTAAAATCTGCGAGGGCTACGGAATGACGGAAGCCGCTCCCATCATAGCTTTTCCCAGAATAGGGAACATCAAGATAGGCTCTTGCGGTCAGCCTTTGCCGTCGAACGAAGTCCGTATTGTGGACGGCGAAATCACCGTCCGCGGCAGGAGCATAACCAAGGGCTATTACCGCCGTCCCGAAGAAAACGAAGCCTCATTTAACAACGGATGGCTATATACTGGAGATTTGGGATATTTTGACGATGACGGCTTTTTGTTCATAACAGGCAGGCGCAAGGAAATTATAGTCTTGCCCAACGGCAAAAAGCTGAACCCAATCGAGCTTGAAGAACAGATAAAGGAAAAATGCCCCCGTCTTGAAGAAGTCGGAGTTTTGATGTATGACGACATCTTGCAGGCAGTTTGCAGAATTTCAGACAAGATGTACGCCGAGCTTGGGAAAGAAGGGGCGGAGGATTTTGTGAGGGAAAACGCAATTCTTCCATACAACAGGGCAAACGCCTCTTACAGGCGCATCATACGTTTTACCGTTACAACGAAAGAGTTTCCGCGCACGCGCATAGGCAAGCTTAAAAGGTTCCAGCTTGCGTCGTTTGTGGAAAGCGTGAAAACGGAGCTGCCCATAGAGCAGGTTTTTGCCCCTGAGCCTGAAAGCAAAATCTACAAGGACTTGAAGGAGTTTTTGGCAATGCAGGTTTCTGTTACTGTTTTGCCCGATGCCCATATGGAAATGGATTTGGGCTTGGATTCTTTGGGCAAAGTTGCGCTACACGGATTTATAAAGGAAAATTACAATATTGATATGCAGGAAAGCGATTTTGAAAAATATTCGTCTTTGCGCAAGGTCGCAAATTTCATAGAGGAAGAGCAGAAGAAAAAGACGGAGGAAAAAGCAGTTGCCGATGCTCCGAAGCCGAGAAAGCCCAAGGCTGTCGCGTGGAGTGAAATTTTGAAAAACTGCACGCCTCCGGCAATTCCCAAAACTTATTTCTTCCATTCGATAACCCTGCTTGCCGCAAGAATTTTCTTTAAGTTTTGGTATGATATCGAAATAGAGGGCAGGGAAAATATAAAAGACGGCGAGCCTATGATTGTTGCCCCCAACCACCAGTCTTTATGCGATGGATTTTTCTTCGCCAAAATGTTTCCGCGCAAGAAAGTGTACAAATTCTATTTCTTCGCGAAAATGCGGGCGATGATGAGCAGCAAGTTCATGAAGTTTTATGTGCGGCACAGCAACATTATCGTAGTTGACGTAAAATCGAACATAAAGGAATCCGTGCAAAAGCTTGCGGAAATTCTGCGCAAGAAAAATTACGTTGTGATGTTCCCCGAAGGGACGCGCACGCGCGACGGAAATGTTGCCGAATTTAAGCCGATGTTCGCTATTTTGGCAAAAGAAATGGGCGTAAGGGTTGTTCCCATGGTAATTTCTGGGGCGTTTGAAGGCTTGAAAGCGAGAGCGAGTTTGCCCGCGCGCGGAACGAAGATAAAAATTAAGCTTTTGCCGCCCGTTTCGGTTGAAGAGGGCGAAAGCTACGCGGATTTTTCAAACCGAGTCCGCGAAATTGTTATCGCCGAAAAGGCGAAAATAGAGGGCAGGGAGCTATCGGCAGATTAAAATTATAAATCCCAAAAACGGAAAGGCGGGGACAGCAAAAAAGCAGTCCCCGCCTCGTTTTATTGACTATAAGAAGAAATTATAAAAGCGAATAAAGGTACAAGAAGCAGAGTGTTGCCGCAGTGTACATCAGCATTAAAAGAGAAATGTTAACCCCCATTTTGTACGAGCCGTTGTTTTCGCTTTCGGAAGTATCTATTGCCGCAAAATTCAGCTTGTAAAATCTAAAACACAAGAACGCGAATATAAGAAAGGCATTTTTATGCCTACAAAAAAGCCGCTTGGAAAAACCCCAAACGGCTTTTGATTTTATAAAGAATTGAAATTATTTTCTTCTGCGGTAAGCCGCAAATGCAAGAGCAACCGCGCCTAAAATTGCCGCATACGTCGAGGGTTCGGGAACTGCAGCGGTAAAGCCATATTCCGAGAAATGGGAAACCACGAATGAAAGGTATTCGCCGTCGTAGTTCAAGTTTGAAACATCGTCGGCTTCTTCCCATTGTCCGTTTTCGGACTTGTGGAATATTGTGAAATTGTCAAGGCTTAGTGTTGCGTCGCCAATCAAGAAGCTTAAAACAACAGTATCTCCCGCCTGCATTGAAACATCAAAATCATAAGCACCGATTTTAACAAATTCAGAACCAACGGCTTCTATAAGAGAATCTGTTGTTGTCGTGACTGAATTTACTGTTGCGCTTGTGCTGTTAAATGCCATTGATATTTGCGTTTGAGAGTCGGAAAGCATTACTCTGCCGTTATTTGAAAGAGTGATTGCATCTCCTTGCACGTCAAGATTCATAAGCTTTGCTTCGGAAACGACAAATGTATTTTCTGCAAATGTGCCGCCATAGGCTTTTACGTTGCCAAAGTCCGTTATGCCTGCCGCTGAAACTGTATAATTTCCTGCTTCCAAATTAGCGTTTGCGGTCATTATTATTGTGCCGCTGTTGCGGAGTATGAGATTTGAATTTGCCAATGTATTGTTGCCTGCGATGTTCAATCCCAACGTCGCGCCGCTGTTTACGGTTATTGAATTTGCGTTTAACGCATTGTTTATGTTAACAGTGCCGCTGTTTAAAGAAAATGCGCCGTCAAAAGAATTAACTTTAAGGGTAACAGGATTTCCGCTTGCAAACACATTGATGTTGTCAAATTCGCTTACATTGAGCGTTGAACCGCCCGTATATGAGCTTTCGGAAGTACCGATATTCAGAGTTTTTGTTCCGTTTACAGTCGCGCCATTTGCGCCGTTTCCGCTTATTATGCCGCCAACGCTTGCATTGCCTGTCAAAGTTATGTTGGAGTTCCCTAAAACGGAAGAGTCTTGTCCGTTGCCTCCGCCGTAAACATTTCCGCTGATGGCAGTGTCTGAAATTACTATGTTTGTGTCTCCGAGAACCGATGTTTTTACGGTCAGCCCTTCCGCTCCGGAAACTCTTTCGGTCAAGCCTCCGCCAAATACATTTTCAATGCTTCCGCCTGTAATGACAATGTTTGTATTGCCTTTAACTTCGCCCAATGCGCTGCCGTAGCCGAAAGCTTCGTTTACATAATTTCCTCCATATACGTTTCCGACTTTTCCGCCGCTGACATCAACATTCGTGTTTCCCCAAACCACTGTGTTTGAAGCTTGGGAGGCATTATTGCCATCGGAAGAATATCCGCCGCCGAAGACATATCCTGTGCCTTCCGTTTCATTAAAGATTTTTCCGCCTGTTATGGATACATGCGTGCTGCCGTAAATATCGGAAGACTTGGAACCGTCTCCCCATGAGTGGTAAGCTCCGCCAAAAACGTACCCGCCGCGGATTTGGGCATTGTCAGAGATTGAAACATTTGAAACCACTTGAGAGAAATCGCTTGCGTCTTTGTTCCCGACATAAGCCTGCCCCGTAGGTCCCGCATGCGAACCGCCAATCACAACACCGTTTACGACTGCGTTTCCGCCAATAGAAACATCTGTGGCGCCAAATGACTGGGTTCCGTAGCCCGCAGTATAACCGCCGCCGTAAACGCTGCTGAATATAATATCGTTATTATCGCTTTTGTCTTTTGCGGAGAGGACGGTTTCTCCAATTACCGCATTGCCGTTAATGATGATTTTTGACAAGCCTACATGCGAATTTGCCATTCCCACAGAGGTATCATTATTGTAGGTAAGCACGCTTCCGCCCAAAACAGAATTGCGGACAAGACCGCCTGATATTGTGATTTCGGAAAGTCCTATTGATGATTTTGCTTTCTCAACCGCGAAACTGCCTGCAATGACGTTGTTTATGTCTCCGCCTGTCATGGTTATGGAAACTTTGTCGGCACTGAAAGAGGTTTTATCGTTGCCAAATTCGGATGCTCCCCCAAAGATGCCGTCTTTCCAATATTGACCTTTTGCGGAAACCACTCCGCCCGAAATGTCTATATTGACATTCTGATATTCTGCCGACTCGTCGGCGGAAAGATTGCCTCCAACATAAATACTGCCGCTAAAATCAGTATCTGCATTTACGGAATAGTTTATATCTTCGGCGTATAACACCCCTAAAAACAGGGAAAATGAAGTTATGGATGCTGTAAGTCTTTTCATGATATTTAAATAAGAAGTCAAAAAAATGCGTATTTATAATACGCATTCCTGCGGTATTTGTAATACAGTGATTATTAATATGTTATTATTTGTATGCTTTTAACTCCGAATTAAAAATATTAAAAAATCGTCGCGTATCCCTTTAAAATTAAAAAAGTGTTGACATGCGTATTATAAATACGAATGCCTCTTTCTTATATCCGCAAAAAAAGCCGCTTGGGGACTCCCAAAACGGCTTTTAAAATTATAAAAATCTGAAATTATTTTCTTCTGCGGTAAGTCGCAAACGCAAGAGCAACCGCGCCTAAAATTGCCGCATATGTCGAGGGTTCGGGAACTGAAATTCCCGTAATGTTGCCGCTTTCGTCATAGGCAAAGTTTACGTCTTCGTATGTATTGCCTAAAGAGTCAACAACGGAAATATTTGGCTTATTTGCCGAAAATACAACGGTTTCCCCTTCGGTTTCGCTTATGAATATGTCGCTGAAATTTATGGATTCGAGGGAATCGAGAACTATGTTCAAATTTACAATACCCAGTTTGTCATAAGAATCCACGATGATTTTGGAGTCCTTTGAAATTGTCATATCACTTGCGAGCAAGCCATCTACGTCTATTGACGAGTTATCGAGCATTGAAAATGTTGTTCCGTCTTTTATATAAAGTTCAGTGCCCTTAAACGAAGTGTTTCCTGAAAGTATCAGATTTCCATTCATGGGTTCGCCGGTTGAACCGTTCGTGGCGGTAGATGCCGTAATTCTTCCGGCCGCTGAAAACTCGACGTCTTTCAAATTCATGTTTCCAATGATTTGATAGGTTGCGTCAAGACCTAATGCGGGAAGGTCGGAACGGTCTCCCGTCAAAGCAAGTTTGCCGCCGTTCATGTTGAAATCTCCTGTGACAGCCAAGTATGTTGCGGTAATATTTGTATTGGTTGCATTCAAATTTCCGGAAACTTTGAGATCCTTGCTGAAATTGAGCATTGCATTTTCAGCATTGAGGGTGCATTTAATGTTTCCTTGTGCATTTACTAAGCCGTTTGTGAAATAGAAATTTCCCGAACCATCGCCTTGGTATCTTTCCGATGTGTTTTCTCCGCTGTGAAAACTTGCTTCAACGCCGGTCCTTGCGGAATTCCACCACTGTATATTTAGACTTAATGATTCTCTGTTATCAGGCGTTCCGTAGGAGGTGTACTCTTTATAGTAAGCGCCTGCATTTATTCCGAGTCCCCATGCAGAATACATGCATCCAAGAACTCCAATCAGTCCAATTAATGTTGTTTTCTTCATAATGAATTACTCCTTTATTATTAAAAAATTTGAAAAAATATGCGTATTGTTAATACGCCAGACTGCTGACAAAGTACAAATAGTATTTTGTCAGTTTTTTTTTGAAAGAAACAGATTGACATTTTGGTATATTTTGACATATTTGGATATGAGATGATAAACAATAAACCGATACAAAACGA
>URGP01000026.1 GCA_900547395.1 uncultured Opitutales bacterium
TGAAAAACCTATTACCAAAAAAACGCTATTCCACAACCTTTGGTGTTGACCCAAAAAACGTTGCTTGGCGTAAGCAACGGTTCAATGCGGTTTTAAAATGGTGGGAGTAGTCAGATTCGAACTGACGACATCTTGCGTGTGATGCAAGCGCTCTAACCAGCTGAGCTATACCCCCTTTGAGGCAAACAAAAAAACGCCGAATTGCGGCGTTTCAACGATTTTTAAGCGTTTTGGAAAACGCGCGTTTTTTGTTTTAAAAAAATCGGGCCGCCGGGAGTCGAACCCGGGACCTCTTACACCCCATGCAAGCGCGCTACCAGACTGCGCTACGGCCCGTGATTTTTTATAAAGTATATGAATTTACCTGTTCTTGTTTTTTTATCAAGCTTTTTTGTTGTATAAACGTATTTTTTTTGAAATATTTTTCAAATATTCAATTTAAGAGGTGCGAAAGTGCGCATTTTATTGGAATTTCCAACAAATTTTCCGAAATGGATACAGAAAAACTTTTTTTAGACAATCCAAAACGCTCAAAGTTCTATGCTTTCAAGGACGGAGTGAAAGTGGGAATGACGCAGGTGGAGCTGTCTCCAAGCGTAAATTCCAAAGGAGAAAAAATACCCAATGCTCCCGTCAAGATTTATGACGCTTCCGGCGCGTGGTCTGACATTGATTTCCATCGCGACATAACTCGCGGGCTTCCCAAAATCAGAAGCGAATGGATTTCGGCGCGCGACGAAGTCGAAGTTTGCGGGCAGCTCGATCCTTCAGAAAAAATCCCGTTTTCATCGCGCAAGATTTTCAGGGCTAAAAAGGGAAGACGCCCTACGCAGATGTATTATGCAAAGCGCGGCATAATCACTCCCGAAATGCGGTATGTGGCAGTTCGCGAAAATGTGGCAAGGCTTAATGCCGACAAATTTTCATCGGAATTGCCGCGCAAGGATTTGCGCTTTCAGCATACGGGCAATTCTTTTGGCGCATCGATACCGCAGGAAATCACTCCCGAGTTTGTTCGCGACGAAATCGCGCGCGGCAGGGCAATCATTCCTGCAAACATAAACCATGCCGAGCTTGAGCCTGCAATCATCGGCAGGAATTTTTTGGTTAAGATAAACACTAATATAGGCAATTCCGCACTCGCTTCGTCTATCCCCGAGGAAATTGAAAAAATGCTTTGGTCGATAAAGTGGGGTTCTGACACGCTCATGGATTTATCGACAGGTTCAGATATTTTCGAGACTCGCGAAAACATTTTGCGCAACTGCCCGACGCCCGTAGGCACCGTGCCCCTTTATCAGGCGTTGGAAAAAGTCGGCGGGCTTGTTGAAAAGCTCGACTGGCAGGTTTATAAGGATACTCTCATCGAGCAGGCGGAGCAGGGCGTTGATTATTTCACAATACACGCTGGTGTTTTGCGCAGATTTTTAGAACCCGCCGCAAAGAGAATGGTAGGCATCGTTTCAAGAGGCGGCGCGATTATGGCGAAGTGGTGCATGATAAACAATGCTGAAAATTTCCTCTATACTCACTGGGATGAAATTTGCGAAATTGCCGCCATGTACGACGTGTCTTTTTCAATCGGTGACGGATTGCGCCCTGGGGCTTGCGCAGACGCAAACGACGAGGCGCAGTTCGGAGAGCTTAAAGTACAGGGAGAGCTTTTAAAGCGCGCTTGGGAATACGACGTGCAGGTTATGTGCGAGGGTCCCGGGCATGTTCCCTTGCATTTGATAAAGCAAAACATGGAAAATCAGCTCGACTGGTGCAGCGAGGCTCCTTTCTACACTTTGGGGCCCATCACTACCGACATCGCTCCCGGCTACGACCATATTACAAGCGCGATAGGGGCGGCAAACATCGCGTGGTACGGCACTGCAATGCTTTGCTATGTAACTCCGAAAGAACATTTGGGACTTCCCGAAAAAGAAGACGTGCGCGATGGCGTTGTAACTTACAAGCTTGCCGCCCATGCCGCTGATTTGGCAAAGGGGCATCCCGCTTCGCAGTATCGCGACAATGCAATGTCGAAAGCGCGCGTTGAGTTCAGGTGGGACGACCAGTTCAATTTGGCTCTTGACCCCGAAAAAGCGCGTTCTTTTTTCGAGAAGCGCACGTCAAAAGTTCATACGGGAGAATATTGTTCGATGTGCGGACCTAAGTTTTGCTCAATGCGCTTAAACCGCGAATTGCGCGAAACTCTTGGCGGAGAATAATAGTTTATTTTGAAGGCATGAAAAAACCCCGCTTGGCATAAGCGGGGTTTTTTATTTTTATAAGAAACTTCATGGATATTTTACTTTTTCCAAGAGCCCCATATAACTTATTTTCTGTATGAGGAAACGGTAAAAATCGATAAAGCACGATATTCTTTTGTTTTGTATCTTGTGCATATGGCACAAATCGTTTGCAGTTTACACATGGAAAATAATGCGAATTGGCAAGTCCGAAGTAAAACAAAGATGGAGGGCGGGGCAATAAAAAGGGCTTCACTTATTTTGAAGCGAAGCCCTGAAATTAAAGTAAAAAACTACCTTTTTATTGCCGTTCCTATTTTGATTTTAATAGAGTTTCGAGATGGGGGCTTGGGAGGCATAGGCGTAAAAAAAACGGGCAGGAAGCCCGATGCTCTTTTGTTTTACGAGGCGTAGCGACCTTGTGGTCGTGAGTCCGAAGTAAAACAAAGATGGAGGGCGAGGCAATAAAAAGGACTTCACTTATTTTGAAGCGAAGCCCTAATATAAATCAAAAGAAAAACCTTTTTATTGCCGTTCCTGCCCGTTTTTTTGGCGTTTGTAAATTGCAAGCCCCAAAACCAGCGCGCCGAAGATTGCCGCATATGTTGCGGGTTCCGGCACTGCGGTGTAGGCTATCATCAATGTGCCGTCTTCAAAGTAAATGTTCCAAGTGTCGCCTTCATTGCGTGTGATGACATTAACTTTTTCCAGTCCGCTTTCACTTGTTCCGATATATTCGTCAAACGTGAAAATGTCGGCGGTCGTGATGATGGCGGCGGTAAGCTCTTCACCCAGGAATCTTGAGAAGTCGAGGATGAGCATTCCGCTCATGTCGGTTATTTCAGAGGTAACATTTAGAGTTGAAATACCGGTTGTGTCTGCAACAAACGAAAGTGTGCCCGCTGAATTTAGGTTGTAAATAGAGACAGTGTTTTGCGAACCTTCAATTTTGAGTGTTGCGCCGCTTTCCATTGTAAATACGCCTGCCTTGAATGTATTTGCGCCGGTGCCGATATTTAAACTCGCAGTGCCGAGTATGTCAAATTTGCGATTATCTGCAGAGAAATCTAAAGTAGAGCCGCCTGTTAGGTTTACTTTTGCGCTTCCTTGAATACCAAAGCCGAGATCTGCATATCCCCCGTTATGTTTGATTGTAGAACCGTTTTGGATATTCAATACAGAATTTTCCGAGAAGTTGAATGTATATTTATCTGAATTTTGGGTGTGGAATACTTTGCTAAAGTTTGAAGCGTCAACAGTCATAACTGCGTTTCCACTGAATATGAAGCTGCCGTATGAACCACCGAGAGAGGCATTCTTAAATATTAGCTGTCCGTTTCCTTCGCCGCTAACTTTTGGGAATGTTGCAGTTTTAAGAGTTGAATTGTCAAATGTGACAATCGCATCTTCCGTTACGGCAAGGCTATGATTGTGCTGACCGTTAAATGTTGCGCCGTTTATGAAATTTAATTTTGTGCTACCACTTACGGTAATTGGGGTTGAGCCCGACAAATTGCGCATCATTGTGGCGCCGTCAATATTGATTGTTGCGGATGTGCCGCTTGCTTTAATTCCCGGGTTTGAATAAGAAAAATCGCTCAAGAAATTAATGCTTGCACTGTCGTTGATTTCCACGTCTGCAAGACTTACGGTGCCGCCGTTTTTAACGTCGATTTTAGCACTGTTGTTTAATTGCATTGCGGAAAAGTTTAATGCGGAATTTGTGCCATCGACAGAGGCAACTGCATTATTTGACATAACAAGCTTAACACCGTTTTGACCTATAAAAGATGAGCCGCCTGAAATGTCAATGCTTGCATTTTGGTCGAACAGGACTTCGTTTAAGGCACCCCAGAAGTTAGTGTAATTTAAAGTAGCCGCATTTTTTAGAACCAACTTCGAGCTGTCGGTATATATATTCATGCTATTGGCATTTTGCCACATCGACTTGCTCCAAGTAATTCCGTCAAACGTGAGTGCAGATGAACCTGCCAAATTGATGTTGATAAAACCGCTATTTAAAACAGTGCCGGAGTTAAAGTTAATTTCAGAATCTCCATGTGCTTTTACAATTAAAAAATTGCCAAAAGTAAGAGTTGCGTTTGATGAGTTAAAAATACCGTCAACTACTTCGAGAGTCGGAGGGTTTTCGCCTGCACCGAAATGGTAAGTTGCAGGAGTTTCTGCCGTGCCTTGCATATTTACCGTTGCATTTGTAACAAGCAATTTATTCTCATTCGTTTGCGTGCCGGTGTAGTTTAGTATGCTCTTATCTGCGCTCACGCCGGTAACAGAAACCGTGCCGGCATTATTTGGGGCGGTGTCCCAAATTTCGTCTGTCCAGTTATATGTACCTTCGCCGAGTGTTGCGTTATAATTTGCACCGTAAGCGGACATCGCAAACAATGCAAGTGGAGTTGTCAATAATATGATTTTTTTCATGATAGGGTAATTTGGTATAAATCTAAGATTTAACAAGTTACATAACTTTCTTATAGAAAGCTTTTTCCAAGTCAAGATGTTTTTTATAAAAGTAAAAATTTTTTTTGCAGTGGGTTTTTATGCTTTTTTGTCTTGAAATGTTTATGTCTTTTTTATAGCTTTTAAAAAATTTCAAATAAATTATTTAAATTGAATAAAAAGGAAGCAGAAATGTCCGAAGAAGTAAATATTCCCACAGCGTCAAATGTTCAAACCCCGCAGGCGTCGGCTCCGACTGTCAAAATAAGCGCGTCTTCGCGCCCTGTTGACTTCGGCGCACCTGTTGCTGAAAGTAAGGAAAGCTCGGTTATGGTGCTTTTGGACGCGGTAAGCGCGGTCGTAGCCATTTCCTTTGCGGCATTGGTTTACATAGACAACGCATTTAAGCTTTTTTAATCTAAAAAACAGATATGGCATTGGTTCATCTTAACAAGAGCAATTTTGACGAAACAATATCGGCAAACAAAGTTGTGCTGGTGGATTTTTGGGCGACTTGGTGCGGTCCTTGTAGAATGCTTGCGCCCATTCTCGACCAGGTTGCGGCGGAAGTTCCCGATGTTTGCATCGCGAAGGTCGATGTTGACGAAAATCAGGAATTGGCGCAGCGTTTCAACGTGGCGAGTATTCCGACCCTCGTATATTTCAAAAACGGAAAAGTTGTTGAAATGTCGCAGGGGTTGACGGGCAAAGACGCAATCAAGGCGGTTCTTGCAAAATTGAAGTAATCGGTTTGAAACAAAATTTTAAGGCGCGCTTATTTTTGGCGCGCCTTTTTTATTGCAAGACGTATTTGAAAACTTTTGAGTTGCGCTTTGACGCCTCATACTTTTTTTGCCGCAAAATCGGCAATTCGGAAGGCGGAACTTCTTCAAATTCGCATATATCTTTAAAAAACGGCGCACTTTTGGTTGACAGCGCAAACAGGGTCTTAAAGTTGCGCTCTTTTGCCGTTTTGCAAACGTATTCAACCATCGTCTTCCCTACATGGTGCCCTTGGTAAAACGGCTGTACATGTAAAGACGCAAGCTCTGCTGCACCCTCTGTAATGTCTAAGAGGCTTACAAAAGCGATTATGCTGCCGTCCATTTCATAGACGAAGTAAGTGTTTATTTTACTTCTGATTTCTTCAAGAGAACGTCGGACGAGGTTTTGCTCTTTCGTGGAATTTTGCGAAAGGTTGTAGATTATGTTTGCGTCGGCTTCGGTTGCGGGGCGTATTTTTTGGTATTCATCGGCATAAATCATTGTACCTGAGCCGACTTTTTCAAATACCTCGGTAAGGATTGCGGCAAATTCTCTGCCGTCCAAAATATGGGCGCGGGGGGTATTGCCGGAGCGCAGGGCTTTAACCGCGAATTTAACCTTGTCGAAAACCCTCGTGTCCAACTTGTTTTTGCGGAGCTCAAAAGTTTCCTCCGCCTTGTCGAGCGGAATAGAAACGGCTTTTTCGTTTTCAACGGCAAGACCTTTTGTTTCGGTCATATAAATCAGTTTTGACGCTTTCAAAGCGATGGCAGTTTCCGCCGCAAGCTCGTCGGAATTAAGCCTGAACACCTTGCCTTTTCTGTTTACCGCGATTGGGGATATTATCGGAATTATACCCAGACCTAAAAGTTGTTTTAAGGTGTCGAAATCTATTTTGTCTATTCTGCCCGCGTTTAAAAAATCGACTCCCGAAATTATGCCGACTTCGGTTGCGCGAATTGCATTTGTTGCCGCGGTTTTTATTTCTAAAACCGCGAACGCCTCTTGGATTTTCTGCATCGCGCTTGCGGAAACTTCGCGGGCAAGCTCCAAAGTGGCGTCATCAACGGGATTGTTGCCGTAAACGTCAGTCAGTTGTATCCCGCGCAGTGAGCCGAGCTGTTTTAGCTGTTTTCCTATGCCGTGGACTATCACGACGTTTATGTTCAGACTGCGCAAAACGGCGATGTCGGTTGCAAGGTTTGAGAAATTGCCGCAATCGACAACGCTGCCGTCAATGGATATTACGAATATCTGGTCGCGGTAAAGCGGGACGTATTCGAGAATTGACCTCAAATCCGCCGCCTTTATTTTACGGCTGCCCGATAGCGTTTGCATGTTTTTATGCGCGGCTTACGTAGGAATTGTCTTCGGTGCGGATTTTCAAAACATCGCCTGTCTTGATGAAAAGCGGAACCTGCACGACAATGCCGTTTGCCAATGTAACGGGCTTGGTCGGGGCTGAGGAGGTATCGCCTCTCAAACCTTCGCTTGCTTCCGCGACTTCAATGTTGATGTTTGCAGGAAGCTCCAATGACACCGGTTCGTCGTTTACAAAAAGAATTGTGTATTCATGTCCTTCGACGAGCCATTTTTTGTCTTCGCCCAAAATCGATTCCTGAATTGAATAGTCTTCAAATGTTTCGGGGTGTATGAAGTGGTAAACATCGCCGTCTATGTATGAAAATTCCAGCCCTTTGTTCGTGGTGTGGCAAAATTCCACAGAGTCTGTCGAGCGGAATTTAACAGTTGTTGACGAGCCGTTTGCGAGGTTTCTTAAAACTGTCTGCACAAACCCCGCACCTCTTCCCTGCGTGCGGTGGAGCATGCTCATTACAACGTGCGGAACGTTGTTGTACATAATAACGTTGTTTTTTCTTATGTCTGTCGGATTTGCCATGGTGTTTATGTTATGTTGCGATTGAAATAATTTAAATATATGCTTTAAGAAACCGTTGTAGTCAATATTTTTATTGCCGCCAATAAAGCGCGGAGAATATTGCGGTTAAAATCATTATCGCTCCCAATGCCCTGCGAAGTGCGGAATTGCCGTCAAGTTCGCGGAGTTTCATTGATTTTGCCCCGAGAGCGTAAATTAGGGCAATGGCGATTATTCCGCGCGTGTTGAAAAGTATGTTGGACATGGCGGCTCCGACTTTTCCTGTTATGGAAATAAACATCAAAAAGCTTTCGCCGACTAACATAATCGACGATATTGCGCCGAATGCCACGGTTTCGGCGTTTGATTTTTTAAGCTCGGAGATTAGTTTCGGTATAAACGGAATTACGGAAACTGGCATCGCAACCGTCGTAAGCGCAATCATTGAGCGCGTTGAAAAATTCGGCGCGTATTTTTGCATAAGAACATCGCATACTGCGTACGAGGCGCAGGCGCAGAGCGCGAGAAAAACCGTAAAGCGGAACTTTTGTCTGCCCGGTTTTCCCTTTGACTTTCCCATTAGAAAAACCGCCGCACAGCACATCGTACCCGCAAAGATAATCGAACTTGGCAGTTTTGCATGCAACATGATGTTTGAAAACATCAAGACAAAGAGTATTTTTACGCCCATAATCGGGGTCATAAGGCTTACTTCTCCGCGTTCGGCGCAAATGAAAGTAGCGAGGTTTCCCGCCGCGCAAAACACCCCCGCAAGCAGGGGTTGCCATATTATTGAAATTTCGGGAAGGGCGGGGGCAAAAAATATTTGAGGGATAAAAACCGCTCCTGAAAGCAGGTTGTTCATCGCAAGAAGCGACATTCCCGAAATCGTCTTGTTTTTTGAGGCGCACTTTACGGCTATTACTCCGAATGCGTAGCATGCCGCCGCGAAAACGGGAAACAATATATCGGGGAAGGGCGGTTGCATTGTCAGGCCATTTCAAGCGCGCGCATGAGCGTTAGGGCTACGTTCATATTGGGAACAAGCCTCGGATAGAAAAAGGAATTATAAAACTGCTTGAAATCTTCGGGATTGTTTTGAAGCACGCGGTTTGCGTAGTCGTTCAAGACTATGCCGATTGCCCCGCTTCTGCTTACACCCGCATGGCAGTGGATAATCAAGTCGCGTTTTTGGGTTAAAGTCAGCCTTGTGAAATCCCGAATTTGCAAGGCTTTTGTCTTGTCGAACAGGAAGCGGCTGTCGGAATTTTTGTCGAGGCTTGAAGCGTCGTCAAAATGCAAAATCAAAGTTTGGTTGTGGTATTTTTCAGGTATTGGAGACTCTGTAAAAATCGGCGGCTCCGCGAAGTGCATCACGTTGTTTATGGATATGAAGTTGCAAGTTTTCGCAATGCTTTCTATTTGCGGAAGCATATTTTCAATTTCCCGCCTGCTAAAAACAGATATTTTCATAAGAAATATAAAGCAATGTTTTATCTGTATTTTGTAAAGGCAAAAAAATATGGCATTCAAAAATGTGCGCAAAACAACAAATGCAAACAAATTTGTATCGGGAGATTTTTTTGTATTTTTGAAAAATCCTTTGTTTTAAAGGGAATTCGGACGCTTTCCCAACTGGCACGAAAATTGCTTACTATTTTTTATGGGCTGAAAACCCGAAAACCAAAACAAGCAATATGAAAACAAAATACATTACGCCGTTATTTTTATTAACTTCGATTTTTGCGTTCGCCGCAGAAATTTCCGCCGCCGAATGCGAAAAGCCTGCCGAACCTGTATCGGTGCTTTTAAGCGAAGATTTTATGTCTTCGGTAAAAGACAAACTCTCCGTAGGGGTGGGCGTCGCTTATGAATCCGAATACGTTTTCAGGGGCGCAAAATGTTCCGGAGCTTCCATAGTTCCCACCGTTGACTTGGGCTATGAACTTGGCGGAGGCTTAGGTTTGAGAGCGGGATTTTTCAACAATACGGAATTAAAGAACGACAACTTCATCGAAAACGATATTTCTGCGGGTATTACCTATTCGGTGATGTCGTTTAGTTTCGACTTGGGTTACTGCGCGTATCTTTATCCGCATTCCGAGGACACGCACGAGTTTTCTTTCGGAGTTTCCTACGACACTTCCGAACTTCTCGGCGATTTTGCAATTACTCCGTTTATAACGTACTATTACGATGTTGTTTTGTATGTAAACACGCTGGAAGCGGGGCTTTTTTATTCCGCGCCCGTAACGAAGTGGATTATCGGCAGCGAATGGGGTTCTGTTGACTTGGCGGCAACATACGGGCATGTCTTTTCACACAACGTGAAAGACTACGACTATGTGATGTTTTCAGCCGACTTTTCAGTCGCGCTTACAGACATTGCATCAATTTCCGCCGGCGTTCGCTATTCAAACAAGAGCGCGGGCGGCGATAGAAGCGAGGACAACTGCTGGTTTGGAACAGGGCTTTCTTTATCTTTTTAAGCGGAACGCTTTATTCTTCTAAACAAAAAACAACGCCGGCAAATTTTGTTTGTCGGCGTTTTCTTTTATTTGGCTATTTTAATTCTTTTAGAATTTGAACCGCCTTTTCGTAATCAATATCTTGGACTGCTTCGCAATTTATTATCACGGCAAAATCTTCAATTTTAAGAGACATCGCCATTTGCGATTTTTTTGTGATGCCGTTCATAAATTCGTTCATCGCCAAGTAAGATTTTGCGGCGGAATTTATGTCCGAGTCCGAAAGCTCTTCGATTTGCTTCATTTGCATTTTGTTTATTTCTTGCAATAAATCTTTAAATTTATTGCCGTCGAGGTAGAGCTCTATTTGGTTGCCGCTTGCAAGCTTGCTTAGAATTTGCACCGCGTCTTTGTTGTCGGCGAGGCTTTCTCCCGAATTTTTTGCAAGCGCCATGGTTTTTGAAAGGTCGGGAATTGTTGAAATAAATGCGCCTGTATTTGCAATGGGTGCGAATTTTATGTTTGCCATTGTCGTATAAATCGAATTTTCACCGAACTGCATTTGCGATATGAAAGGCGTGTTTAACATTTGAGAAACCATCGGATTTTTGAAGAATGCGTCCGCATTTTCGCAGTCGATTTTAAGGAACATTTCCGGCGGCTGCATTGTTTCTTGGATTTTTAAAATTTGCTCCGCTTTCAATTCTCCGCAAGAAAAGCAGACGCTTTTTAATCCGATGGATTTTAACATTTGAATTGCAATTTTGGAAGCTTCTAAATTGTTCGCCATCATGAGGCTTGCCAGCTCTGATGCTTTGTCGGCGATTTCGGGAATTACCGCCGCGAATGCAACGGAAGAGTCTTTTACGGAATTTTTAAGAAGGAAGTTGTTTGGAAGCGTTCTTTGCGCAAACATTTTGAATGTGTCTTTTACTTCCGCGATTGCGTCTTTGCCAAGCTCAATTTTAAAAGTCATTCCGAATTCGCTCGGCGAATAATATTTTGCAGATATAAATATTTCCGAAAAAGATTTTTCTTCTTCTTTTGCGTCAATGAAGCATATAAAGTTTGCGTCTTTTTTCATCGAAGTTAACTTTGCAAATTTCGGCGTTTTTGCGAAAGGTTTTTCCGCGGGAGTTTTAATGTTTTTGATTAAGGCAATCGCGGTTTCTTCGCTTTTTGCAACTGAAATGATATTGCCTTTTACGATAATCGCGACATCATCTGTTTTATATACGGAAATGCCGTCTTTTTGGCTTTTTTGAAGTTTTAATTCGTCTTTTGCGCTTTCAACAAAATCTTCAAAAAGCTCCACTGCCAAGGGCGAGTCGATTATGAGCTTAATGTTTGCATTTTCTGAAAGCTCGTCAATGCTTGCGCCAAAAAAGAAAGCTTCTTTCGCGTTTGCGGATTTAAGAAGGATTTTGTTTATGAAGTCGATTTTTATGAAATTTTGACCGGTTTCTTGCGTAATTGCGCCTATACATTCATTGAGGGCTTCCTGAATTTTTTTGTTTTTTGAAAGCTCTTCAAAAAATTCTTTCACGCCTTTTTGATCTGTGGTTTTCTTTACAAATTCGGCGTCCATGCTGTATGTTGCAAAAAGGGCGACATTTTCGGAAGTTGCATTTGCAAAATCCTCCGTTGAAATTTTACATTCGTTTTGCTGTTTTGAACAGCCGAAAGCAAAAAGCATAAACGCGGCGAGCGCGGACATCAAAATCTTTTTCATAATTGCTCCTTTATTTTGTATTATTTACGCAAAGTTTAATTTAATTTGGATTTTTTGTAAAGAAATAAAATATTTTTATCGGATTTAGGCGCGGGTCAGCATCAAAAATCTGTCGCGTCCCGAAAAATCTTTGATGATTTCAATGCTTGAAAAATCTTTGTTTTCGCGATTTTCGTCTTTTAGCATTGTGGGGTGGTCGATGCCGCATTCAAGCGCAAGAATTCCGTTTTTTTTCAAAAACTTCGGGGCTTCTTTTATGATTTTACGCAAGTCTTTGGTTCCGCCTTCGGGGCTTGAAAGCGCGGCGGGCGGGTCAAATTCGCGAACTTCGGCTTCGGCGTTCGAGACTTCTTTTTCTGTCAAATAGGGCGGGTTTGACACAATGAGATCGAAAATTCCGCCGATATTTTCAAACCAGTCCGATTTAAAAAAGTTTGCATTTAGGTTTGCAAGCTCCGCGTTTTCTTTGGCGAGGGCAAGCGATTTTTCTGAAATGTCGCATGCTGTGCATTCCGCGTCTTTAAAAGCGTTTTTAAGCGACAGAATTATTGCGCCCGACCCCGTTCCCAAGTCCAAAATTTTTTTGGGAGGATTTTCTTTCAGGCGCGAGATAATGATGTCGCAAAGCTCTTCTGTTTCGGGGCGGGGAATAAGGGCGCGGGCGTCGCATTTCAAGTTAAGCCCGCAAAAATCAACGGAGCCTAAAATGTGCTGCAGCGGCTCTCTCTTTGCCCTGCGCTTTACGTCTTCCCTGAATTCGTCCAAAACATCTTTTTTTAAAGGCTCGTCAAAGCGCAGGAACAAATCGAGCCTCTTGCATTTCATCGCCTTTGCAAGCAGAAGCTGGGCGTCGATTTTCGGGTTCGGAACGCCTTTTTTTGCGAAAAATTCTTCGCATTTGCCTAAAATTTCAATGACGCTTTGCACGTTTTTTTACGCGCCTTCCGCAATGAGGGTTTCAATGCGCTTGTTGTAGTAAGCCTCTTCGAGGGCGCGCACGATTTCCTCTATTTCGCCGTCCATAACCTGCGTGAGGGAGTGGACGGTAAGCCCTATGCGGTGGTCTGTCAGGCGGCTTTGCGGGAAGTTGTAGGTGCGTATGCGCTCCGAGCGGTCTCCGCTTCCTATTTGTTCGCGGCGGTTTTGCGCGTACTTTTCTCGCTCTTCGTTTTGCTTGTGTTCGAGCAGGCGCGAGCGCAATACTTTCATTGCCTTTTGCTTGTTTTTAAGCTGGGAGCGTTCGTCTGCGCATTTTACAATCATGCCTGTCGGCTTGTGCAGGATTTGCACGGCGGAGTCTGTGGTGTTGACGCCCTGTCCGCCAGGGCCGCTTGCGCGCGCGATTGAAATTTCAATGTCGTTAGGGTCGATGTGAATATCGACTTCCTCCGCTTCGGGAAGAACCGCGACGGTTGCCGCCGATGTGTGTATTCTTCCGCTTGCTTCCGTGACGGGTACGCGCTGGACGCGGTGCGTCCCGCTTTCGTATTTCATTGAGCGGTAAACGTCCGTTCCGCTTAGAAGAAAGCAGACTTCCTTAAATCCGCCGGCGGGGGATTCGCTTGAACTTAGCTGTTCGACTTTCCAGCCCTTGCGGTCGGCGTATCTCGAATACATTCTGTAAAGATCGGCGGCAAAGAGCGACGCTTCGTCTCCGCCCGTTCCCGCGCGGATTTCAACCACCGTGTTGCGCGAATCCGTCTCTTCGGGCGGAATCATGTAGCGCAAAATTTCTTTTTTTAGCGGTTCCACGCTTGATTCGAGGCTTTGCAAATCCTCTTTGGCAAGCTCCTTGAATTCTGCGTCGGCTGATTCGTCTTCGATTATCGCCTTGTTTTCTTCAATTTGTGCGAACAGCTTTTCAAGCTCTTCATATTTCGCCTTTAAATCCGCAAGCTGTTGATGCTCGCGCGAGACTGCCGAGGCGGTGCGCTGGTCGTTGTAAAAATCGGGCGCGTTCATTTTTTCGGTAAGCGCGTCGAGCCTTTGTAAAAATGGTGCGATGGGTGGAATTCCGTCCATATTACTGATTTGTTATGTTTTTTTTGTAGTTAAATGATTGAAATATGGGGCTTTAAAAAATCGTCTATTTCAAGTCGAGGGGCATATTTTCGTCTTCTGTTTTCGAAGAGTCCGTGAAAGTGGGCAGGTGGATTTTGTCGCGTTTTCTGATGTGTTTGGGAACTCCTCCCACGCGGTTTAAAATCATGCTTTCGTTTTCCGATACAATGCGTTCGCAGAGTTTTTTTACGTGCATTTTAAGCCATGTGTGCGTAGGGCTTTTTTTAGTATAGTCGGCCGGACCGTAAGAGTCTATTCTGCCCGACTGCAAAAGCATATCGTTTTGCTCGAATTCCTCTTCGCTTTCCGGACCGTACACCGCGAAAGTCTTTCCGCCGCCGTTTCTTACTACTGAAAATACAGGGACATCGCTCGGTCCGTCCGCAACGTAAATCATATTTTTTATTGGGATTCGCCTGTCTTGGGGCGACATTTGCGCGTTTACGTCTATGCTTGAATTTATGTTGACACCCTTGTTGATTTCAAAAATAAAACGGGTTTTTATGGTGTTATCGACAATCGCGCCGATTTGGTTTATTTGGTTTGAGAGCGAATTTAAGTCGAATTCGGGCTGTTTTGTGAAATTCGGCGGGAACGGCTCTTCGATAAATTCGCAGGCAAAAATACCGTCAACTTTTTTTGCGACTTTGCTGCCCCTTATCATTTCGGCAATGCCTGTGCTTATTATGTAGTGCTCAAGCTTTATGTCGAGCTTGCGGTATTTTTCCTCTGAAAGAGGGATTGCGCGAAGTTCGTCCAAAAAATCGAGTATTCCGTCGCAAAACTCTATTTTTCCGCCGAGCTCGCGGAGTTTTGCGTTGCCAAGCCCGCGCATAAGCCCTGATTTCACAAAGCTTAGCAGGTGGTTTAGGTAAACGGTTTCGGGCGAGACCCTTATGCCTTTTTTTGCGTATAGCTCTGGAAGCATATTGACTTCCGTCCAAAACAGGTTTTCGTCTATTCCGTATTCTTCAAAAATCGGACGCTGCATATAGCTTGGTATCAGCGTCTTGTCGAAATCCCAAATACAGGCGATAACATATTTGCTGCGCAGAGAATCTTGGCTTTGCCCTTTCATAATTTTTAAATGTGTTATTTTTAGCAAAAAAAAATTTTTCGTCAACACTTGTGTAAAATAAAAAAGGCGCGAAAATGAATTCCGCGCCAAGTTTTAAAATCAATAACTTTTAGCGTTTGCGCCTGCGGTACGCCGCGAATGCGATGGCGAGCGCGCCGAAAATTGCGGCGTAAGTAGAAGGTTCCGGAATAGACACGCCTTGAACCGTTACCCACCATGTGTTGTTTTCATGGACAAGGCTTCCTTCGACAAAGTCCGCAACTGCGGAGTCGTCAACCAAATTAAATATGCTTTCCCAACCCGAAATGTTCGCGTGTTGAGAGCAAATAAGCGCGATTTTATATTGTTCGCCGTCAACAAAATCTTCGCCCAAGACAAAATCGCTCAAATATACATTGATTTTTGCGCCTTCGCCCGTCTGTCCTTCGCCCGCTTTTCCGTAGAGCGTAAAAACAAGGGCTTTTAAACGGTCGTTTACCGCCGCAAGAGAGTTGTTGCCTAAGTGTATATTTAAAGTCGAATTTGCATTAAGCCAAAATTCTATGTTTGAATAAATCGCTTTTGTTCCGGGATTATTCAATGTTATGGTGTTTTTTAAGCGGAAGTAATCTGCGAGCTTTACGGATGCTCCGCTGTTTACAGTCAGAGAATTTGTGTAGCCGATTGTGCCGCTTATGCTTGCGCCACTGTTTATCACAAGGTCAGCCGCGCTTACGTTGCCGTTTATTATGTTTCCTTCGTTCAACTCCAAGGAACCCGATGTGGAAATGCTGCCGTTTACGGTTGAGCCATTGCCGAGCGTAAAACTCTTTGCGGAGATTGTGCCCGAAGCCACCGTAAGCGTTGCATTGTCGCCGATATTTACGGAAAAGCCCGTTTCGTTTTCATATAAGCTTGATATGCTTTTGGCGGTCAAAGTCGAATTTTCCGCAAGGTTTATTTGGGCATTCCAAAACATTGTGATTGTTTTGCCCGTATTTAATGAGGCATCTTGACCCAAATTTAACTTTGTTCCCGATTGCAACTGCCAGTTTTTATCTACATTGCCTGTTTCATTGACCGTGCCTTCAATTTCGAATGTTGCATTGTACTGTCCGATAATGCTGTCTGCCGCACTCAAATTGGCGTCCGTCAATGTTGTTGTGCCGTAAAGGGTAAGAAACTGTCCGCCTATAACCAAATTATTTTCACCGGTTATTGAAAGCTTCGATGATGAACTTTGCAATTTTCCGGTAATGGAAAGCTCTCCGTTTGATGTGTCTATTGAATAAGTCGTATTTGCAAAAACGAGCTCTTCTTTTTTGTTTTCTTCGTCAAGACCGGGGGTGTATTCCCAGACTTCAGCCAACGCAAACGAGGAGGCTATCATTGAGGATATAAAAAGATAGGATAGTTTTGAACTGTACCCCAAAATTCGGACAATAAAAAAAGCTGTGATAGGAGATTGC
>URGP01000027.1 GCA_900547395.1 uncultured Opitutales bacterium
CGCAATATTTTCATATTGCGTTTTTATATTTTGCGATTTTCAGCAAGGCAGGGTTATTTTTTATAGCCGCACTTCGGGCATACGCCCTTTTCGTTCATCAAAATTCCGCATAGCGGGCATCTGTCTTTTGTTTCGCTTGGCTTAAACTCTTCGCTTGCGACGTTAACTCCGCTCGTAAACGTGATTTTTGAGATGTTCAGCTTGTCTTTTAGAAGCTCATAAACAATCTTTATCATTCCTTCTACCGTCATTGTTTCTTTTGTGACAACCAATCTGCAATCGGGATAAGCGGTTGCAAGCTCGGTTTTAAAGGCACATCCTTTCATTGTGTTCGTGGGAGTTCCGTTTTTTATGCCTTGTTTTTCATAGACATCCAAAATCGCAGGCAAGAGAGGATCGTCCTGCCTTAAAATAAGGGAGTGGTCGAAGTTTTTCAATGTTTCCCATGCAATTTTTTTAATTTCATTGCAAGGAAACACCATATTGACACCCTCATTTACGCTGTCTTCGACTTCAATTGTCAAAATGCCCGTATGCCCGTGCAGATATTGGGCTTCTCCTTTAAAGCCGTAAAACCTGTGGGCGTACTGCAAGTCCAATGTTGTAATAGATTTCATGATTTATTTCCTTTTGTGTGTTAGATTTTTTAAAGAAAACCATTTGTATTTCTATTTTGTAAAATACAATAACGATTTTCATTATCATTTTTATTTTTAAAAAAATTCCACACTCATCGTCAAGAAAAATATGAGAAAAGTTTTAATTATATTTACTGGTTTTATTTGAAAACCCTTCTTAATTCTTGCATTTTAGATTTTATCTAAACCGCACAAACCGGTTATTTCTGTAAGCTTTGGAGTTTCTCGCCTTGAAAGATAGAGAATTTCTAAAAAATTGATTTCTAAAATAAAAATCCAATAAAAAAATAATTTCCCGAAAAGTTTTGCTTTTTTTTAAAAAACAATTTCGATTTTTTTAAAAGAAACATTTGCAACTTTTAATCCTATGCCCAAAGAAAAACCATATCGCGGAAGAATAGCTCCTACTCCTTCGGGATTTCTGCACCTTGGGCATGTCGCGACATTCAAAAACGCCTGCGAAAGGGCAAAAAAGGCGGGTGGAAAAATAGTTTTAAGGATTGAAGACATCGACTCTTCGCGCGTCCGCAAAATTTACGTCGACCAAATTTTTAAAGACTTGAAATCCGCGGGAATTTCATGGGACGAAGGCGCAAAATCTGGCGGAAAATTCGCCCCCTACTTTCAATCGGAGCGTCTTGATTTATACAAAAAAAGGCTGGAATTTCTTATATCGAAAGACCTTGTTTACCCGTCATACGCAAGCAGAAGCGAAATAAAATCGAAAGCTGCGATTTCAAAAAATCCCGATTTTCCGGAAGCAATTTTTCCGCTTGAACTCCGTCCCGAAAAAATAGAAATGCCGAAAGACATTTTTAAGACAAACTGGCGATTTAAAGTTCCGCCAAAAGAAGACATCGAGTTTTTCGACGAGCTTATGGGTAGCCAAAAATTCACCGCGCAAACAGACTTCGGCGACTTCCTTGTCTGGCGGAAAACGGGAGAGCCAAGCTACGAGCTTGCAGTGGTTTCCGACGACATCGATATGGAAATCACGGAAGTTGTGAGAGGTTGCGACTTGCTGTTAAGCACGGCGCGGCAAATTCTTCTTTACCGCGCCTTTGGCAAGACTCCGCCGAAATTCGCGCACTGCCCGCTCCTAAAAGACGGCGGCAAAAAGCTTTCAAAGTCGGTCTTGAAAAATGACTTGAAAAACCCCTTTTTAGTCAAAAACAATTTTTAGCTGACTTTTTCGAGAACCGCGACGTTTTCAACGTGCCTTGTCTGAGGGAATAGGTCGAACGGCTGCAGTTTCAAGATTTTGTATCCCCTTGCAACGAGATACTTCAAGTCCCTCGCCTGCGTGTCGGGCCCGCACGAAACATAAACCAGCTTTTTGGGCGAAAACGCAATAAGCTGCTCCAAAAACGCCTCGTCGCAACCCGCCCTCGGAGGGTCGATTACCATTGAAGTTTCCTCTCCCTTGAAGGGAATTTCGGCAAATATTTTTTCAGCCTTGCCCGATATGAATTCGCAGTTTGAAATATTGTTTGATTTTGCATTTTCCTTGGCGCACAAGATGGAATTTTCGCTGATTTCAACGCCCATCACCTTTTCAAAATGCCTTGCGCCCCAAAGAGCGAAACCGCCGACGCCGCAATACGCATCAACCAAATATTTTGAGCCTTTCGCCTCGCAAATTGCAAAATCCAAAAGTTCGGGAAGAATAAACGGATTGTTTTGGAAAAATTCTCCCGCTACGAATTTCAATGTAAGCTCCCCGACTTTTTCAGAGGCAACTTGGCGATTGTCGGTAATGACGCCCTGCAATGTGTCGCGCAATAAAATCGTTCCACCCCGCTTAAAAGTATTGGCGCGGGCTTTTATTTCATCGCGGATTGCGGGCATTGCTTCATTTATCGCCTTTGACGCAATCGGGCATTGCGGCACGTCAACTATGACATTCCGCCTGCCCTGCATTATAAAGCCTATCGGCATTTCCCCGTCTTTTCGCGGACGCTCGTAGTGCGGAGTAAGCTTGGAGCGGTAGCCGAAAATCGCGGGTGATGGATGTGTCGGCTCGACTTTGGCGTCCTTGATTTCCCCTATGCGCTCCATCAAGTCTTTAATCTGCTTTTGCTTCCATCCAAGCTGTGCTTCGTAGCTTAAATGCTGGTACTGGCAACCGCCGCAAACCCCGAAGAGCGCACACTTAGGCTCAATTCTGTCGGCGGAAGGTTTTATGACTTCAATTAAATCTGCCTCTGCATAATTTTTTTGATTGCGGAATACGCGGGCGCGCACCCTTTCTCCCGACAACGCATAAGGCACCATCACGACAAAGCCGTCAACCCTGCCGACGCCAAAGCCCAAATTCGTTATGTCGTCGATGTCGAGTTCTATTTCCTGGTGGTATTCAAAATGCCCCGCCTTGAAATTGCGCGGAGCTTCAAAAGAGTTTTTGGAAAAGTTATCCATTGCAAAAGTTTATTTTTTTTATTCTAATTGCGCTCAAAAGATTTTTCAGATGGAAGAAGAGTTTATACAAAGCAAACAAAATCCACGAATAAAGGCGTTGTCAAGACTTCAAGAGCGTTCGGGCAGAAGAAAGCTCGGACTTTTCGCCGTAGAGGGGCTCAGGGAGCTTCAAAGGTGCATTTTGGCGGGAGTCGAAGTAAAGGAAATTTATTTTTGCCCCGACATGTTCAAGAGCTTGGAGCACAGCGGTTTTATCACGTCGGTGCGCGGGAAAATTCCGCTTTGCAGGGTTTCAGAACAAGCGTTTGAAAAAATCTCAAACCGCGAGGGCTGCGACGGCATTTTCGGCGTTTGCGAACAGTGGAAAACTTCGCTTAAAGAAATAGTTCTTCCCCAAGACAAGCCCGCGCTGATTTTGGTTGCCGACAGAATTGAAAAACCAGGCAATCTCGGCGCAATGCTGCGCTCCGCCGACGCGTCGGGAGCGACCGCAGTCTTGCTTTCAAACCCGATAACCGACATCTTCAACCCCTCCGTCATAAGGGCGTCGCAGGGCGCGGTTTTTTCGCTTAAAATCGCGGAGGCAAGCGAGGGCGAAATTTTTGATTTTCTTAAAGCAAACGGCATAAAAACCTACGCCGCGGCTCTCGGCGCGACAAAAATCGTATGGGATTGCGATTTTAAAGAATCTTCTGCAATCGTAATGGGTTCTGAAAAAGACGGGCTTCCGCAAGACATAATAGACTGGTGCGATGAAATCGTAAAGCTTCCGATGCTCGGTCAAGCCGACAGCCTCAACGTCAACATCGCCGCAACCCTCATTCTTTTTGAAGCCGTAAGGCAAAGATACAAAAAAATATAGCTTTGGAGTTTTTCCAAAGCCATATTGAAAATTTGTTGAAATCCGTCAGAATTTCAGCCCCGTCAAAATCGCCTTTTGAACATGCAGGCGGTTTTCGGCTTCGTCGAAAATTATCGCCTTTTTGCTGTTTAAGACGCCTGCGCTTACTTCTTCGCCTGCGTGTGCGGGCAGGCAGTGCATGAATATTGCGCTGTCTTTGGCTTTTGCGAAAAGCTTTTCGTTTACCTGGTAAGGCGACATCGTTTTGATGCGCTCCGCCTTTTCGGCTTCTTTTCCCATGCTGACCCAAACATCAGTGTAAAGGACATCGGCATTCGTTGCTGCCTTTTCGGGATCAGGCTCGAAAGTCCAAGTAGGATTTAAGTTTGCATCTTCAAAGAACTTGTCAAGCTCCTTTGTCGGGCGGAATTCTTCGGGGCCGCTCAAAACGACTTCCAAGCCGAACATTCCACCTGCAAGCGCGAGAGAATAAGCCATATTGCAAGCAGTATCTCCGTAAAACACGAACTTCCTGCCCTTTATTGCTTCAAGAGTCGGGTTGCCGTTTCCAAAGTGCTCCATCATCGTAAAGATGTCGGTATAGCTTTGGCAAGGGTGTAGAGCATCTGTAAGCGCGTTTACTACGGGAATGCCCGAATATTTTTTGAAGTCTTCAACAACGTCATGCCCGAATGCCCTGATTACGATGCCGTGCAAATACCTGCCCATTACTTTTGCGGTGTCCTCAATGGTTTCACCGCGCGAAATCTGCAAGTCATCGGCTTCCAAAACCATCGGGTTTGCGCCCAATTCATAGACGCCCGTCTGGAAAGAAAGGCGAGTGCGCGTGCTTTTCTTGAAGAAAATCAAGCCCCACGACTGGTCTTTCAAAACGTCGAGCCTGCCCGCGCCGCGGATTTTCTTGTAGCGGCTTGCGATGTTAAACACTTCCTTAGCCTCGTCGAAGCTAAAATCTGTCTCTCTTAAAAATGATCTCATATTTCAGATATTGTTTTTTCAAATATTTTGAGTGCCGAATTTACTTCGGATTCCTTTATGTTAAGCGGAGGCAAAAGGCGCAATGCATTCGACCCCGCAGGCACTAAAATAAGCCCGTTTTTAATAAGCGCGGAACAGACGTCCGCATTCTTGTAATTATCCTGAAAAAGCACGCCTATCATCAAGCCGACTCCCCTTGCAAGCTTAATCTTCTGCGGATATTTTTTTGCTATTTTTTGCAATGAAGAAAGCAGCTTTTTGCCGAGCTTTTCAGCGTTTTGGCAAAGCTTTTTCGAGTCGATTTCGTCCATTACGGCGTTTGCGCAAGCGCAAGCAAGCGGATTTCCGCCAAAAGTCGTGCCGTGAGCCCCGGGTGTAAACAAGTCCTGATACTTCTCGGAAAGCCAAATTGCGCCAATCGGGAAACCTCCGCCAAGCCCCTTTGCCATTGAAATTGCGTCCGCCTTAACGCCGAACTTTTTAGACGCGCTGAATTTGCCCGTGCGCCCGACACCGCATTGAACTTCGTCGAACATGAGCATTGCGCCGTGCTTGTCGCAAAGAGAGCGCAAACCCTGCAAAAATTCCTTTGTGGCGGGCAAGACTCCGCTTTCGCCCTGTATAGGCTCAACCAAAACTGCGGCAACGTCGTCGCCCATCAAATCTTCAACGGATTTTAAGTTATTAAATTCCGCATAGCTGAATTCAGGCATGAGCGGAGAAAACCCCTTTTGGATTTTTTCCTGAGCGGTTGCAGACAATGTGGCAAGCGTCCTGCCGTGAAAGCCGTTTACGGCAACAATCACACGAAACTTCCTACCCTCTTCGCCCGACAATTTTTTGCCGTTCAAGCGGGCGGCTTTCAACAATGCCTCGTTTGCCTCCGCTCCCGAATTGCAAAAGAATACCTTGCCTTTTCCCATCTCTTTTACGAGATGCTCCGCCGCGTCTGCCTGCGGCGCGTGCATGTAAAGATTGGAGCAATGCCCAAGCGTGTTTGCCTGCTTAATGAGCGCGTCAACCAGTTTTTTGTTGCAATGCCCGAGACTCAAAACCGCAATGCCGCCGCCGAAGTCGAGATACTTTTTGCCGTTTTCGTCCCAAACATGCACGCCCTTGCCTTTTGCAAGCGTAATAGAGCGTTTGCCGTAATTGCCCACCGCGTATTTTTCGTATTTTTCAGAAACTTTCATAATCTCAATGAGTTGTAATTTCCGTGCCAATGCCCTTGTCGGTAAATATTTCAAGTAATAGGCTGTGCGGCATGTAGCCATCAATAAAGTGCACCCTGCGCACACCCGCCTTTATCGCCGCAACGGAGCTATCCACTTTCGGGAGCATTCCCCCTCCTATAATGCCTTGCTTTTTCAAATCTTCAACCTCGTCAACGTGCAAGGTTGAAATAAGAGTTGAAGGATCTTTCGGGTCGCGCAAAAGACCTGCGATGTCGCACAAAAAGACGAGCCTGCGCGCCTTCAACGCCGCCGCAACCGCCGCCGCCGCAACGTCGGCATTTGTGTTGTAGGCGTGGTTGTCGCTTTCGCCGATTGCGATTGGAGAAATTACGGGGATTTTTCCCTGAAGAAGAATGCCGTTAATTATGTCGGCATCGACTTCGGAAATCTGCCCGACATAGCCCAAGTCGATTTCGTTTCCGTCAGCGTCATGCGAAAAATGCTTTCTGCACTTGAAAACCTTGTTGCCCGCTATCGAAAACGGAGAGCTGTGGCAGGACTTCAAAAGCTCGCAAATTTCGCCGTTTACTTCCTTATTCAAGACGTTTTCGACAATTTTTACCGCAGCGTCGTCGGTAACCCTCATGCCGTTTTTAAATTCTACGTTCAAGCCCGAATTTGCCATCGCCCTCGATATCGCCTTGCCGCCGCCGTGAACCACAACAACGTTTATGCCGACAGCCGCAAGCAAAGAAATATCCTGCGCAACGCGCTTGCGAAGTTCGGGGTCGGGGTCGTCCATAAAAGCCCCGCCGTACTTTACCACAAAAGTCTGCCCTTGGAATTTCTTGATGTAAGGCAACGCCTCTATCAAGACGCCCGCCTTTTTCGAGCTTGATTCAATGTGCGCTTCCATCACTCGCCTTTGTTGAAATCAACATACGCTTCCGACAAATCGGTCGTGAGCAATGATTCCTCAAAATCTCCCAAATTCAAATTCATCGTAATGACGAATTCCTTTCTTGAAACGACTTCCTTCCAAGACGCCTTGTTCTGAACTTGGGGTTCGCCCTGCTTTAAGACTGCAATGTTGTCGTAATGCAAATCCATTTTTGAGAAATCCAAGCCCGTGCGCGCATAGCCTGCGGCGTCGGCAAGCCTGCCCCAGTTCGGGTCCGACCCATACCATGATGACTTGACAAGGAGCGAATTGCAAATTGCCCTGCAAATTTTTTCCGCCTGCTCGGGAGAGCTTGCACCCTTTACGCGCATTTCAACAACCTTTGTTATGCGCTCGCCGTCGGCTACGATTTTACGGGCAAGCTCCCTGCAAACAGCAGTAAGAGCTTCTTTGTAAGCTTCAAAGAAAACAGTGTTCGGCTCTACCAAGATTCCGCTTTTTGCGGAGCAAACCGCAAGGACGGTGTCGTTTGTCGACATGTCGCCGTCGATTGTTATGCGGTTAAAGCTTTTTGAAACGGCGAATGAAAGCGCCTGCTTTATTGTTGACTGGCTTGCGTCAACGTCGGAGCCGATAAAGCAGAGCATCGTTGCCATGTTAGGCTCAATCATGCCCGCGCCCTTTGCCATTCCGGCAACAGTGAACATTCTGCCTTCGCACAACACTTTCGCGCAAACCACTTTTATCTTGGTATCGCTCGTAAGAATTGCGTTTGCAGCCTTCAAGCCGTTTTCTTTTGTGGGGGCTGCCTGTTTTAAAGCCTCTTCAATGCCTTTTGAAACTTTTTCCATCGGCATTCTTTCGCCAATTCTGCCCGTAGAGCAGACCAAAACCTGCGTCTTGTCAACGCTAAGCCCCGCCGCGACTTTCGCGCACATTTCGGAAGCGTCGCGCAAGCCCTCTTCGCCCGTGCAGGCGTTGGCGTTGCCGCTGTTTGCCACGATTGCAGATATTGTGCGCGTGCGCGAAAGGTGCGCAATGTCCGTAAGAACGGGAGCAGCCTTTACGTCGTTTGTGGTGAATACGCCTGCGGCGGCAGAGGGTTTTTCGAGCTTGACCAAAGCCAAGTCGAGCCTCGACATATCGTTTTTGTTGCGAATGTCGCAGGCAACACCCGCGAGGGAAAAGCCGTCAACTTCGGCAAGACCCGAACAGTTGTCTGAAATTTCTATTGAATAAGGTTTCATTTTTTTATCCTTTCTTTTCGCAATTTGCGGTAAAATTTTTTATAAAAGCCCAGCATCTTCGCCGAAGCCGAACATCAAATTCATAATCTGGACAGCCTGCCCGCTCGCGCCTTTAATAAGATTGTCAACCGCGCTTGTGATTATCAAATTCTTTGTCCTCGAATCATAGACTGCGGAAATATCCACGCGATTTGTGCCGCTGACATAAAGCGTGTCGGGCTGTTTTCCCGAAGGCAAAACCTTCACGAATTTTTTGGACGCGTAATATTTGTTCCAGATTTCATAGACCTTCTCGACACCTTCAAACTTGGCGGGGAGAACTATTGTGGTGAATATTCCGCGCGTAGTCGGCGAAAGGTGCGGAATGAACTGGACAACAATATCGCTTCCCGCGGCTATTGAAAGCTGCTCTTCGATTTCAGATAAGTGGCGGTGCTTCGGCAAGCCGTAAGCCGTCATGCTTTCATTTCTGACGCAGTAAGAATACATCAAATCCGCCTTTCTGCCGCCTCCCGAAACTCCGCTGTAAGAATCTATCACAATCCCGCTTGCAGATACGGCGTGTTCGCGCATAAGCGGAATGAGAGGCATCAAAATGCTTGTCGGATAGCACCCGGGGCATGCGATAAGTTTATCGGATTTCGAGATGTCGAAAAGTTCGGGAATTATGTATTTGCCAAGTTTAAGCAAATCGGGCGCGGGATGCTCCGCTTTGTAAAATTCCAAATATCTTTCGAGCGAGCCGAGCCTGAAATCTGCGGAAAGGTCTATAACGGTCTTTCCCGCCGCCAAAAGTTCGCGCGCATACTCTGCCGCCACTCCGTGCGGAAGAGCGAGGAACCAAAGGTCGATGTCGTCCATTTTTGCCTGAGTTGCGGGGTCGGACTTTATAAACTTGAAATCGTCCGAGAATATGTGCCTTAAAAGCGGCATATCCTCAATTACAGGCTTGCCTTCAAGCGAGCGCGAAGTCACCGCCGCCAATTCGACATTGGGGTGCCTGCCCAAAATTCTCATAAGTTCGATGCCCGCATAACCCGAAGCACCAGTCACGCCTACTCGTAATTTTTTCATGATTCTTATTTTAAAAGTTTGCCATTATTACACTTTTTTTGCCAATTACAACAATTCATTTTATTTGAATTTTATTTTTTATACGAAATATTTTTTAAAGCTACCGATAAGCTATAATAATCATAAAAAGCACAAAAAACAGAGACAAAACGCGCATGGCGCGACAAAATGTCCCACCGGTCGAGACAAGAAGCGGGACAGAACAAAATCAAAGAAAGCATCATAAAGGCATAAAACTCTTTTTAATCAACAACATAAATAAAAAACAAATAAAATGGCACGCAATGTGCTACAAAGGAAAGCATTATGAGTAAAATATTAGGCATTGACTTAGGTACAACAAATTCCTGCATGGCGGTTATGGAAGGCGGCGAAAGCGTCGTTATCCCCAACAGGGAAGGCGCAAGAACCACTCCGTCCGTAGTCGCTTTTTCAAAGACAGGCGAAAGGCTTGTCGGGCAGGCGGCAAAACGCCAGGCTGTCACAAATCCAAAAAACACAATTTATTCGGTAAAGCGTTTCATCGGCCGCAAGTTTGCGGAAGTTCAAGACGAAATCAAAAATTTCCCGTACACCATTTTAAAAGGAAAAAATGACGGGATTTTGATTGAATGCGACGTAAACGGCAAAAAGGAACAATTCTCTCCCGAACAGATTTCCGCAATGGTTTTGCAACAGCTGAAAGCCGACGCGGAAACATATCTTGGCGAAAAGGTGACGAAGGCCGTCATCACGGTTCCCGCCTACTTTAACGACGCCCAGCGGCAGGCGACAAAGGACGCCGGCACAATCGCGGGCTTGGAAGTAATGAGAATCATCAACGAGCCGACAGCGGCGTCTTTGGCTTACGGCCTTGAAAAGAAAAGCGATGAAACCATCGCGGTTTACGACTTGGGCGGCGGCACTTTCGATATTTCCGTCCTCGAAATCGGCGACGGGGTCTTTGAAGTGAAGGCCACAAACGGCGACACACAGCTGGGCGGCGACAACTGGGACGCGGCAATCATCGACTTCTTAGTTGACGGCTTCAAAAAGGAAAACGGCATCGATCTCAAAAACGACCCGATGGCACTTCAGCGTTTGCGTGAAGAAGCGGAAAAGGCGAAAATCGCGCTTTCGACTTCCCAGCAGACAGACATCAACCTGCCGTTTATCACCGCAGATGCGACAGGCCCGAAACACTTGAACGTAACTCTCACACGCGCAAAACTGGAACAGCTCACAAGCGACCTCCTGCAAAGGACAGTAAAGCCGTTTGAAGCGTGCTTGAAAGACGCCGACATCTCCTCTTCCAACATCAATGAACTCGTCTTGGTAGGCGGCATGACCCGTATGCCGGCAGTCGTTGAGCTTGCCGAAAAATTGGCAGGCAAGAAACCGCATCAGGGCGTTAACCCCGACGAAGTCGTCGCAAGGGGCGCGGCAATTCAAGGCGGCGTCTTGCAAGGCGATGTAAACGATGTTCTTTTGTTGGACGTAACACCTCTTACCCTTTCAATCGAAACCGCAGGCGGCGTTTCAACCCCGATGATTGAACGCAACACCACAATTCCGAAGAAGGCTACGCAGATTTTCTCGACCTACGCCGACAACCAGACGGCGGTTGACATCAAAATCTTGCAGGGTGAACGCCCGATGGCAAAAGACAACAAGATGCTCGGCAATTTCCGCTTGGACGGCATCGCTCCAGCTCCGCGCGGACTTCCGCAAATCGAAGTCACCTTCGACATCGACGCAAGCGGCATTCTCCACGTCTCCGCAAAGGACAAGGGCACGGGCAAGGAACAGCAGATTTCCATCACAGGCTCGAGCGGACTTTCAAAGGAAGACGTCGAAAGAATGAAAAAGGAAGCGGAAATGAACGCCGCCGAAGACTTGAAGATTAAGGAAACCGTCGAAGCCAAAAACGAGCTGGACAACCTCTCTTACCAAATCGAAAAACAGGTAAAAGAAGCAGGCGACAAGCTCCCGGCCGACGTGAAATCGAAGCTTGAAACCGCAGTTGCAGACGCCCGCAAGGTCTTGGAAAAATCAGACTTGACCAAGGAAGAAGCAAAGGCGGAATCCGAAAAGCTGACAAAGCTCATTCAGGAAAACGCCGCGGCATTCCAGGCTGCCCAACAGGCGGCGGGCGCAGGCGCGCAAAATGCGGGCGCATCCTCAAGCGCATCGGCTTCCGACGCCTCGGCAAAGAAGGACGACGTGGTTGACGCCGACTTTGAAGTCGTGGACGACGAAAAGAAAGACAACAAGTAAAAAATTGCCAAACAGGCTTGCAAAGTTAAAAAAAGCTTTGTAAGCCGCGGCATTTTTTGTTTTCATTCAATTTTTATTTCTATTTAATTTTTAACAGAAAAATAACTATGGCAAAAATAAACATCCAACCTCTCGGCGACCGCGTTTTGGTAAAACAGGTCGAAGAAAAAGAACAAATCAAGGGCGGCATCATTATTCCCGACGCCGCAAAAGAAAAGTCCCAGGAAGCGGAAGTCGTCGCTTTGGGCACGGGCAAGACTGACGAAAACGGAAAGAAAGCCGCTTTTGAAGTCAAAGTCGGCGACAAAGTTTTGATTGCAAAATACGGCGGTACAGAAGTAAAGGCGGGCGACGAAAAGTTCACCCTGCTCCGCGAAGACGACATCTTGGCAATCCTCAAATAATTTAAATTAACGGAAAGAAAAACAAAATGGCAAAACAATTGGTATTTGATGAACCTGCAAGAAAGAAAATCCTAAAAGGCGTTGAAATTCTTGCAAAGGCAGTAAAAACGACTCTCGGCCCGAAAGGCAGAAACGTCTTAATCGACAAGAAGTTCGGCGCTCCGATGGTGACAAAGGACGGCGTGACTGTCGCAAAGGAAATCGAGCTTGAAGACGCTTTTGAAAATATGGGCGCGCAGATGGTAAAAGAAGTCGCATCGCGCACAAACGACAATGCGGGCGACGGCACTACAACCGCGACTGTTTTGGCTGAAGCAATCTACCGCGAAGGCTTGCGCAACGTATCTGCGGGCTGCAACCCGATTTTCTTGAAGCGTGGCATCGACAAGGCTGTTGAAGCGGCTGTTGCCGAACTCCACAAAAATTCAAAAGCCGTAAAAGACCGCGAAGAAATCCGCCAGGTCGCAACCGTCTCCGCAAACTGGGACAACGAAATCGGCAACATCATCGCCGACGCCATGGACAAGGTTGGCAAAGACGGCACAATCACTGTTGAAGAAGCAAAGTCAATCGAAACATACCTCGACGTTGTCGAAGGCATGCAGTTCGACAAGGGCTATTTGTCGCCCTACTTCGTAACCAATGCCGACACAATGGAAGCGGTTCTCGAAGACGCCTACATCTTGATTAACGAAAAGAAAATCTCCAACCTCTCCGACCTTCTCCCGATTCTCCAAGCGGTCGCCAAAACAGGCAAACCCTTGATGATTATCGCAGAAGACGTCGAAGGCGAAGCACTGGCTGCATTGGTTGTAAACCGCTTGCGCGGCACATTGAACGTATGCGCGGTTAAGGCTCCCGGCTTTGGCGACAGGCGCAAGGCAATGTTGGAAGACATCGCAATCTTGACAGGCGGACGCTGCATCACCGAAGACTTGGGCATCAAGCTCGAAAACGTTCAGGTTGCAGACTTGGGCAAGGCAAAGCGCATCACAGTTTCCAAGGAAAACACGACAATCGTTGAAGGTTGCGGCAAGGCAAGCGACATTCAGGCGCGCGTAAAGCAAATCCGCAGGGCAATCGAAGAAACAACTTCCGATTACGACCGCGAAAAGTTGCAGGAACGCCTCGCAAAACTCGCAGGCGGCGTGGCAGTCATCAATGTAGGGGCTGCAACAGAACCCGAAATGAAGGAAAAGAAAATGCGCGTTGACGACGCATTGCACGCCACAAGAGCGGCAGTCGAAGAAGGCATTTCGGCAGGCGGTTCAGTCGCACTCTTGCGCACCGCAAAAGCAATCGACGCATTGACGGCAACCCTCGAAGGAGACGAAGCAATAGGTGCGGCAATCGTTCGCCGCGCAATCGAAGCTCCTCTCCGCCAGCTCTGCGCAAACGCGGGCGAAGAAGGCGCATTGGTCGTAAAAGAAGTTTTGAAGAGCAAAGGCGGCATGGGCTACAATGTGGCGACAGGCAAATTTGAAGACCTCTTCAAGGCCGGTGTTGTCGACCCCACAAAGGTAACCCGCACGGCATTGCAAAACGCATGCTCCGTATCGGGACTGCTCCTCACAACAGAGTGCATGATTTCCGACAAGCCCGAAGAAAAGAAGGCTCCTGCAATGGATCCCTCAATGGGCGGCATGGGCGGAATGATGTAATCATATCCAATCAATCAAAAAAGGATTTCCACTTGGAAATCC
>URGP01000028.1 GCA_900547395.1 uncultured Opitutales bacterium
TATATCTCTGAATGCTCCTTCTTCGTTTTTTATGCCTTTTTGTCAGCAGTCTGACGCCGTTTCAGGCGTCTTTTTTTTGTGCAGATACGGAATTTGCTATTTTATCGGTACTGCTTTTAGCATCTTGCAGAGTTCGCATTGGGTTTCTTTTGTCTTGCAAGTGTGAGCTTTGCAGTGTTCGCGCCCGTAAAAAATAATTTGCAGGTGGAGTTTGTTCCAAGAGCTTTCGGGAAAAAGTTTTTTCAAGTCCTTTTCAGTCTGCTCAACAGACTTTCCGCTTGTAAGATGCCATCGGGTCGCCAAGCGGTGTATGTGGGTATCGACGGGAAATGTCGGCACTCCGAAAGCCTGCATCATGATTACCGACGCCGTTTTATGCCCGACGCCTGCGAGGCTCTCCAAATCTTTCATGTTTTGAGGAACTTCTCCGCCGAATTTTTCCAAAAGAGTTTTGGAAAGCTTTGATATGTTGTTTGCCTTGTTTTTTGAAAGACCGCAGGGGCGTATGATTTCCTGTATCTTTTCGACGGGCAGCTTTGCCATGTCTTTGGGGTTGTCGGCAAGGTCAAAGAGAGCGGGCGTAACTTCGTTTACGCGCTTGTCGGTGCACTGCGCCGAAAGCAGCACCGCTATCAAAAACGTAAACGGATTTCTGAACTTTAAAGGAATTTCCTGCGTGGGATAGAGATTGTCAAGGTACTCCGAAATAATCTCCGCTTTTTCCTTTTTTGTCATAAATTAAACGTTTGGAGTCTGCGTTTGGGGGGCTTCAAAACCGAAAAACCATACCGATTTTTTTGTCGTCACGCCGTGCTCGTCTGTTGAAGTGCAGGCGTAAAGGAAAATCGAAATGGCAAAAAGTAATATGAGCTTTAATGTTTTCATGAAATCGAAGTTTTTATGTTTTTTCCAAAAAAGCAACAATTTAAAATACATGTTGAGTTTAATAATTGACGAAAGCCCTTAAAAATACTCAAATTAAGTTTTAAATTTTTTTATATGAGCGAAGAACCAAAACATTTTATTGCGCAAATTGTGGAAGCCGACATCGCAAACGGCTTGCCTCCCTCGCACGTGCACACCAGATTTCCGCCCGAGCCGAACGGCTGTCTGCATATCGGGCACGCAAAGGCGATATGCCTTGACTTCGGAACAGCTATGCAATACGGCGGAAAATGCAATCTTCGTTTCGACGATACAAATCCGACGAAGGAAGACACGAGGTTTGTCGATGCAATTCAGGAAGACATCAAGTGGCTTGGCTTCGATTGGAACGGCGGCATGTACTACGCTTCCGACTATTTTGAAAAGCTTTACAGCCTTGCAGAAGAGCTGATTTTAAACGGCAAGGCGTATGTATGCACTTTGTCTTCCGAAGAATTTAAGGAATACAGAGGCGTCCCCGGCGAACCCGGAAAACCCAGCCCGCATCGCGACAGACCCGTTCAAGAAAGTCTGGACTTGTTCCGCAGAATGAGGGCGGGAGAATTTGAGGAAGGGCAGTATGTTTTGAGGGCGAAAATCGATATGGCGTCTCCCAACATGCATATGCGCGACCCCGCCATTTACCGCATCAAGAAGGACTTTCACCACCGCACGGGCAACGCATGGTGCATTTATCCCATGTACGATTTCGCGCACTGCCTTTCAGACGCCATAGAGGGCATAACGCACTCTCTTTGCACTCTCGAATTTGACGTCCACAGACCTCTTTACGACTGGTTTGTCGAAAACACGAGCATCATCAAGACTCTTGAAATCCAGCCGCGCCAGTACGAATTTGCGCGCCTTAATTTGACTTACACGATGATGAGCAAGCGCAAGCTCCAGCAGCTTGTCGAAGAAAAAGTAGTTGACGACTGGGACGATCCCCGTATGCCGACCATCGCGGGAATGCGCCGCAGGGGCTACACCGCAAAGGCAATCCGCGCATTTTGCGAGGACATAGGAATTACCAAATTCAACAGCCTTACCGACTTTGCTCTTCTCGAATACCATTTGAGGCAGGATTTAAACAAAACCGCGCTTCGCCGCATGGCGGTTTTCGACCCGATAGAAGTCGAAATCGAAAATTGGCAGGAGGGCGAAACCGATTGGCTCGACGCAGTGAACAATCCCGAAGACGAAAGCGCGGGATCGCGCAAAATTCCGTTTTCAAAGCACATATTTATCGAGCGCGACGACTTTATGGAAAATCCGCCGAACAAGTATTTCCGCTTGAAGCCGAACGGCGAAGTCCGCTTGCGCTACGCGTATTTGCTGACTTGCAAAGACGTGGTTAAAAACGAAAAGGGCGAGATTGTCAAAATTATAGGCGTCATAGACCGCGCAAGCCGCGGCGGAAACGCGCCCGACGGCAGAAAAGTAAAGGGAACAATCCACTGGGTTGACGCCTCAAACTGCGTAAAGGCGGACGCAATGATTTACGACAAACTTTTCACAAAAGCCGACATGGGCGATTTGGCGGAGGGCGAAGATTTCAAGGATTATCTGAATCCGCAGTCTCTCGTCAAGAAGACCATGTACGCAGAGCCGTCCGTAAAAGAATTGAAGCCGGGCATTCCCGTGCAATTTGAAAGAGTGGCATACTTTATGGCTGATTCCAAAAGCTTTAAAGACGGCGTCCTTGCGTTTAACCGCACGGTAACCTTGAAAGACTCTTTTTCAAAGGCGGCGGCAAAGTAATTTAAGGAAGTTATGCCAAGAGTTCAAACTTGGCATAATAACTAAAAATGAAAAATTTTATACGAAGATTTCCATTCCCGAAATCTTCGTATTGTTATTTATTTTTAGATGTGCAAACGGCGGTTTTTGCATTCATAGAATGCCCGCAATATTTACTTTTGTAAAATTGAAGCGGAGAAGTTTTACCTGCCGAAAGAAAGTATTACAAAGACAATGCCGCAATGATTGCCTTTGCGGCTTATATCTATTCATGTTTTAAATCGGAAGCGAACACATTGAAACTCGAACCATCGCGCCCCCTTGCTCAGCCGAAAAACTCTTTGGCGTCGGTTTTGGAGATGTTTTGCATGTTGACGTATCGGGGCGGAGAATGTCTTTCTTGGTTTCGTAGTAAAGATTAAAGCCGTTGGCAAATGACATTTCTTTTGTGCGGATATGTCGCAATCCGACTTCAATTACCTTTAAAACAAACTGCGCATCGGTTAGTTTGCTGTCGCTTGGCTTGGCATCCAAAATATTCCTGACAAATCTTGCCGAATCGAGAGCCGAAACCTCCGCATTCCCCAAAACTTCCATAACTGAGCTTAATGTAGTGTACATCGTATTATAAATACGAATGTCAAATTAAATTTTCTCAACTGCCCATTCTAAAATGCTCGGAGGGGTATCAGGTAAAATAAATTTCTTGCAATCAGTCAGATATTAAACTCTGTGTCGTTTCTATATCGTGTTGAATTTTAAGTAGTGAATAATACTCCGCGGGTATCGTATTTATAATACTATTCACATGGGTATAGTTTATAAATCAATAAAAGGAACTCCATATGAAAATAAAGAAATTGTTGTTGTGTGCGCTTGCGTTGACTTCGCTTGCGGGCTCGATGTTTGCCGCAGACTACAAAGTCGAGCTTTCGGAAAACAACGTCGGATATTGGTGGTATGATAAAACCCAATGGAGCGGCGGCAGAGACGAAAGTAGCAATTGGTCTTATTCCAACTCCGAAAAGTTGGTTGAGGTAAAAAACGAATACATTTACTACGGCGGATCCGAAAGGGAGTTTCACCAACGCGATGCCTATATACAAATAGACCTTTCTTCACTGTCGGGTATCGATGTATCGACAATAACCGCAATTTCGTTTAATTTTTGCATAAAAGAATTGAACGACGCAACGTCCTCGCCCGCAAGACTCAAGCACCTCGATGTGCAAAGCGTAGCCCCGACGGGCGATGCGGCGCAGAAACTTGGCGGTTCGACAGAAGTCGCAAATTCGGCAACAATGAGTGAGGGTTGGAATTCGATTGATGTGAGTTCGTCGATTATTTCGGACTTGGGGAACGGCTACGACTATGCGGTTTTTAGTTTCGAGAAATTCGGATCTGAAATGGATCATTCTCGCCTACTGACATTCTATTCGCCATCTTCAACCGAGTTGGTAGACGGGATTTCAGTAGTTCCTTATCTGAGCGTAACAACCAACGTCCCCGAACCCGCCACCTATGCGGCAATATTCGGCATGTTGGCATTGGCGTTTGCGGCGTACCGCAGAAGAAAGTAGGTTTTTTGATTTTACGAAAAAAAGCATGAGGAGGCGGCGTAATGTCGTTTCCTCTTTTTTATGCTCCCGTTTTGTCGTATAAAAAAAGGTTGAAAGAATTTATCTTTGTGCCATAAGTTATTCGTTTAAAAATTGCAATTATGGATTATATTTACAAAAAGGCAATCCGCCCGATTTTCTTCAAGCAGGATCCCGAATCTGTGCATTCTCTTGCGGTAAAGGGCTTGCAGTGTCTTGGCGCGCTTGCTCCGATTAGGGCGGCGATGGAAAAGTTTAATCTTGTCCGCGACGAAAATCCCGTGGAAATTTTCGGGGTGAAGTTTCCGAACAAGGTCGGGCTTGCCGCAGGGTTTGACAAGGACGCCCTGGTATGGCGCGCGATGCCCGCTCTCGGGTTCGGGCATGTGGAAATCGGCACGATTACCTGCCACGCGCAGGCTGGCAATCCCAAGCCCCGCATTTTCCGCTATCCCGAAGGCGAAGCCATCGTTAATTTTTGCGGATTTCCAAACGACGGTGCGGACATTGTTGCCGACCGTCTTGCAAAGCTTTTCAAATCCAAATCGAAAAAAGTTCCTTTGGGCATAAACATCGGCAAGTCCAAGATAACGCCGATAGAGGACGCCGCGCAGGACTATGTCTATTCATACAACAAGCTTGCCGACTTTGCGGACTATTTCACCGTAAACGTAAGCTGTCCGAATTTGCCTGAGCTTCGCAAGCTTCAATCAAAAAGCGAGCTTTCGGGGCTTTTGCAGTCGTTAAAGGATGCCGACGCGGAGCGCGCCGAAAAATTCGGAAAGGCGAAAATCCCGTTTCTTGTAAAAATATCTCCCGATTTGAGTTTCAGGGAAATAGACGACATAATTGAGATTGCCGAAAATATGGACTTGGGCGGCATTGTCGCAACCAACACCACGACTTCCCGTCCCGATGGCTCGAATTACGAGGCAAAAGGCGGATTGAGCGGCGCGCCGCTTTTTGAAAAATCGCGCGAAGTTGTGGGGTATATTTGCAAGCGCACCAAAAAGCCCGTAATTGCCGTCGGCGGAATTTCAACCACCGAAAGGGCGTCGATGATGTTTGACGCGGGCGCGTGTCTTGTTCAAATATATTCGTCTTTCATATACAACGGTCCTTTCTTTGCGAAGGAGATTGCAAAGTCGCTTTACTGGCGGGACGGAAGGAAATGGCTTTAAACTCTTTGCCCCGTCGGAAGCGTCGGGGCTTTTTTTTACTGTAATTCTTGAAAGTCAATTTTTTATCTTTACTCTGCCGCGTTTTGGGTGTTTCATGATTTATTGAAAACAGGGGGGAGTCATGATTAGGGGGATATTGTTTTTTTCGGCGTTTTTTGCGTTTATGCAAATTTCTTTTGCCGATATTCTTACGCTTAATAACGGCTATGTTTTTAAAGGAGAGCTTCTTTCTAAGACGGATAAAAATGTCGTTTTTAAGACGGATTTTGGCGAAATCAAGGCGGATTTAAATTCTGTCTCCAAGCTTGATGTCGAAACCAAGAGGGAAGCGGTTTTGGTTTCTTCAAATGCAAAGCCCAAAGAGGAAGAACCGAAGAAAGAGGAAAAAATTAAAGAACCTGAATTTAATCTTGAAAAATATTTGCAGTCTTACAGGGAATTTGTGCATTCCAATGTCCCGAAAGGCTGGGAGTTCAGAATTGCGGGCGCGGTTGAGCGGCGCAACACAAATTCGTCAACCAACGCTTACAGGGCGTCTTTCAACGCAAAAAAGACTTGGGAAAATTCCTCAGAATTTTTCTTCAATGCCTATTACGACTATGCGGTCGAAAAAAATTCCCTCGGCGGCAAATATCGCACGACCGACAAGTATGGCGCAATCACAAACTACAAATATTTTTTCAGCGGAACTTCTTGGTTTGCAACCAACACGTTGGCGTACAGCGCGGACACAATCGCAAACATAGACGACCAGGTTGATGAAATCATAGGTATTGGCAGGAAGTTTAAATTTTTTGACGATACCCTGCTTATAAATGTCTCGATAGGTCCCGCGCTTAGGTATGTCAATGCGAGAAATTACGACGACCATTGGTTGCCAATGGGGACATTCGTGCAGGATTTTTCATGGCAGCTGCACAAGTACGTCAGGGCGGAGCAGTCTCTATACACGGGCGGGGTTGTGTTTGCGGGCGTCGGGCTTTCCGATGTCAGCAAATACAACTATGTCGTAAACTTGGGTTTGGTGTTCAAGCTTACGGAAGTAATGGATATTGCGATGCGCTATTTTTACAGTTACAATAATGTCAACTCTCCGTCCGCTCAAAAGGAGGAAGAGCGCATTTTGCTTTCCTTTGAACTACCTCTCAAATAGAAATTATAATTGTATGAAAATTCACAAATTAAAATTAACAGTTTTGTTGTCTGCCATTTTTGCGTTAAGTTCGCTGAATGCGGGCATACGCTTTAAAAACATATATCAAAATGACATGGTTTTGCAGGCGGGAGAAGAAAATATTGTTGCAGGCGTGTCGTCTCCAAATTCCGCCATAGATGTCATTGTGTCGGCGAAATCCAAGGACGGCAAGGCATCCGTAAAAAATTTGAAAGCAAAGGCGAATAAAAAAGGAGCGTGGTCTGTAAAAATACCTTCTTTCCCGAAGCGGACTGTTTTGGAAATTTCCGCAAAAAATGAAAACGGCGAAACCGCGGCAATCTCGAATGTGGTAACGGGAGAACTCTGGCTTGGTTCGGGGCAGTCGAACATGGAATGGAACTTCAATGCGGATACGATTGACCCCGAATATCTCCAAAAATACCGCGAAATTGCCGATTCGATGAAAGCAGATGTGCGCACATTCAAAACTTCCCGCTTGCTCTTTACCGAACCTTCCGACGAAGTGGGCGGGCGATGGAATGTTATAGAGGGGCGCAATTTGGATAGAAGCGGAAGCCAGCTTGGGTTTATTTTCGCCTGCATATTGTCTAAGGCTCTCGATACTCCCGTTGGTTTTATTGACACCTCTTGGAGCGGTTCTCGAATCGAGCCGTGGATTTCAAAAGAGGCTTTGAGAAAGGCAAATCCCCAAATCAGGGTTGAAGGCAGGATTATGGATTGGGCGGAGTATGAAAGCTGCTTAAATAATTTTGAAAAATTGCGCAGAGATTATCTCAATAATTACAGAAAATGGTTTGAAGAAAATCCAACGGAAGAGCTTCAAAACAAAAACCGCGCAAGTTGCCCCGAAAAGCCGATTGACGAGATATCAATAGATAATTTGCCGTCCAAAATGTACAATGCAAAAGTTCACGGCATTGCGCCCCTCTCACCCAAGGGCGTATTGTGGTATCAGGGCGAGTCCAATTCGGGCGAGCCGTATCAATATCCAGCCTTGATAAAGCTTTTGGTTAATTCTTGGCGCAAGCATTTTAAACGCGAATTTTACTTCTATTATGTTGATCTTGCCGCGCATAGGGATACGCAGAGTCAGCCTGCGCATTGCGGCTCTTGGGGCGGAATCAGGGACGCAATGGCGGAGGTGCTTTCTCTTCCCAAAACGGGAGTTGCCACTTCAATCGATAGCGGCGGTTCAAAAAAACAGGGTCAAGGCGACATCCATCCGCCGCATAAGGAGATGATAGCGACCCGCCTTGCAAATCTGGCTCTTGCCGAAGTGTATAAAAAGGGAAGCGTCAAGGCGGCTCGTTCTCCGTATTATTCGGGGGAATATAAAATATCGGGCAATAAAATAATCGTAAAAATTGCCAACGCGGAAGGCTTGCGCAAAATGCATGGCAAGGAAAAATTGACAGGCTTTGCCGTTCGTGGCGAAAATCCGCGCGACTGGAAATGGGCGGATGCCGAAATAAACGGCGATACGATTATCCTTTCAAGCCCTGATGTTCCCGAACCTAAGGCGGCGCGGTATGCATGGGCAAATTGGCCGATTGTTTCAGTGGAAAGCAGGCACGGCTTGCCGCTGCGCTCTTTCTCCACCGATGGCGGAGCTTATTTGGACTGGAATAAAAAGAAAGGCGAATCCAAATAAATTTTTAAGACAATGGGCTGAAATCCCTTTGTGTATCAATAAAAAAGCCCGCAAATTCTCTTGTTTGCAGGCTTTTTTAACCGGCGGGGAGGGGAAATCCCCTTTGTTTGATTATTCGGATTTTTTGTAATTTTTATATTCTGCAAGCTCCGACTCTGTGAAGCGCGAAGCGTTTTCTTTCGAGAAATCCGACAGCATTTGCGTGGTTTTAAGTGGGTCTGTTTTGAATACGGGAATGCTTGCAAGCTCCGACTTCTCGTTTATGTACTCGACAAATTCTATCAGCATCGGCTGTTTTGAATTTATCTCTTCAATCTCGAAATCGGAATTTAAGAGCTCTTCGATTTTTTCCGCGCGGAGAAATGGGTTTGTGCGGCTTAAAATCTTCATCGCGCTCATGAAATATTTTTCGTCTTTAATTTTTTCTTGAAAAATCGTTTGGCTTGGGTGGCTGCCTATGGCGTGGCGTTTTATCGGGGCTTCGTCGGGCGCGGACCAGCGTCCGGTTGCGGGGTCTTTTACAATTCTAAAAGACGAGTCTTTACCCCAGGTTATTGAAAATTCGTTCGCAAACTCCTGCGAAGTTATTGCGTTTGCATAGCGTTCAATCAACAGTTCCCTGTCCTGGTTTGTGGCGGCTTTTTGCAGGATGTAATGAAGTTCGATTAAGAGCTTAAACATTTCAGTGTCCGACAATTCATCATCTTTGTCGGCGTCAAAACGATAGCGGATTTGATAGGAAGACGGAATTTTGGAAAGTATTGTCTTTCTCTTGGGTATTGAAATTTTTGTCGGCAATTCTTCGTCTGTTCCGCAGTCGAAAGTGTCTCCGTTATTGAAAAACCTCATGATTTTTCCGCTGTTTTTGTCTTTTGCGGTTAGGGTTTTGGGAAATTTTTTTCGGTAATTTTGATACTTCAACCAAATATCCGACTGTTCCTTGTCGCTTTTTGCGTCAAATATTTCGCGCAAGAATTTTGACAATGCCTGCTTTTCGGAAAAGGCGTCTGAAGCTATGATTTCAGGCTTTTTTAGTTCGCAAGCTTGTGCCGTGCTTGAAGTCTGCGATTGGTTAGCATGGGATATGGCGGCAAGCGCGAATAAAATGAAAACAGCGTAAAAACTTTTCATAAACTGATTATAAATTTGCTTTTTTATTTATTATCGCACCAAAAAAGCCTTATGCAAGCCAATTTATTCGGCTTTTCTCTTGTTGTTAAATCTTGCAAAGTTTTCGACTCGGCGAAATACTGCTGTTTGCTTCAATGCCAAATTCTTGTTGTAAAAATGTGAAATTTTAAATTCGCTAAAAAAAAGAAAATCTTTCCATTTGCATTATGAAAATAAAAAACAGTTTTCCACAATTTCCACTTTAATCGGCGCATTTTTGTTCTTGCAAACATCGCTTTTGCGGAGTTGCACGCCTTGAATTTATCGACAGGCAAAAGGGGACGGCAAGGCTTTTTGTCGGCGGAAAGCCATTTGTAATATTGGGGGGAGAGCTTTTGAATTCTAGCGGCTCGACTGCTTCTGATATGGCAAAGAAGTGGGAAAACTTGAAGGCTTTGAATTTGAATACCGTCATACTTGCCGTCCCATGGGAGCAGATTGAAAAAGAAGAGGGCAAGTTCGATTTTTCCGAATTAAAATCAATCATAAAGCAGGCGGGGAAAACAAAATGAAGCTTGTCCTGCTGTGGTTCGGAAGCTGGAAAAACGGAAATTCAGGCTACGCGCCACATTGGGTCATGGCTGATCCCGATAGATTTCCGCGAATGGAAAACAAGGACGGCAAGTTTATTCCCTATCTTTCAAATTTGTCGGAAGAGGTTTTGAAGCATGACAAGAGGGCGTTTCTTGCACTTATGAATTTCATAAAGATGGAAGACTCAAAGGGCGAAGTCGTGGTAATGGTGCAGATTGAAAATGAAATAGGACTTCTTGGCGATTCCAGAGACCGCTCAAAAAATGCCGACAAAGTCTTTTCTGAAAATGTCCCTTCCGAACTCGTTAAAAGCCTGAAAGAAAAGAAAGACCGTCTGCTTCCTGAAATCGCAAGCGCGTGGGAAAAGAACGGACGTCGGGAAGTCGGCTCGTGGCAGGAGCTTTTCGGACAGAAAAACTTTCTTGCCGACGAAATGTTTATGGCGTGGCACTATGCAAAGTTCGTGAATGCCCTCGCTTCGGAAGGCAAGAAAATCCACAATATCCCGATGTATGTGAACGCGTGGACAATCGGAATGGACAATCCTCCCGCAGGAGTTTATCCCAGCGGAGGCCCCAATTACAGAATGCTTGACGTATGGCAGGCGGGTGCGCCCGATGTCGATATTTTGGAAATAGACAATTAGCAAAAAGAATATTCAAAGAAAATAAAGCAGTTTTTTAACAGGGGAAATCCCATATTCATTCCCGAAGCGTGCGCTCTCTGGGAAGGCGACAATTTGAGCGCGGGCGCAAAAGCCTTTTACACGATAGGGGAGTTTGGCGCAATAGGATTCAGCCCCTTTGCGATAGACCATAAAACGTATTCAAAGGCGCATCCTCTTGCGAAAGCCTATGAAGTTTTAAACAATTTAATGCCCGAAATTTCAAAGGCTCGCGCGGGCGAAAATATGCGCGGATTTATGAAAGAAAATCAGGACGTTGACGCGGGGACATAAAGGTTAGAGTGCACTATAATTTTAAGTCGTACAAAGGATTCGGGCTTGTTGTTCGCCTTAATGAAAATGAATTTTTAGTTGCCGCGACGGGTGTAGATGTGCATTTTGAGTCTTTAAATCCCGATAAGAAGGGGCTTGTTTTCGGTTTGACCCAAGAGGGATATTATAAAAACGGCAAATGGATTACAACGCGCTACCTTGGCGGAGACGAAGCGCATGGCGGGGTTGCAGGGCTTCATTTGCCGCCCGTTTATTTGAAGGGGGATGCCGATGAAACCAAAATTTCCGTCGTGAAAATAAACTTCTATCAGGTAAAGGAAAGACCTTGATTTTCCCTTGAATAAGAATTTTTGCGAAAAACAGAATAACCTATGGTTTTCCCGAAATTAATCCAAGGACAATGGCGCGAACGGTAAAAGTTTAAAGACTATCGGTTTCGGGTAATTGCGGAATGCAGAGTTAAACTATTAAAAACAAATTGTCAAAAAAACGCCGCTCTACGTCAAAGATTGTGGAATGGATAAAAAAAAGGAGGGCAAAGAAGGAAAAATCCTTACAATGCCCAGTGTGATATTCAAGGACTTTAAGATACTAAGGACGGCAAGGGCAGGTCAAGGTTTTTCCGAAGCGGTTGCGGAGCATAAACATTCGGGCATGCCCGAATGTTTATGCGGCTCGCATCGATTGATACATTACGATTCGTATTGGCGTAAGATAAGGCACATATCCGACAATGGCGGCGTGTATCGTTTGCGGGTAAAGTGCTGGCGGTACAAGTGTCTGGATTGCGGTCGGGTTTTCCGGGAGAAGATTGACGGGGTGAATCCGTATTGCCGTCATTCCGAGCGGTTCAGGGCGCGCATGGTAAAGGATTACAGCCGCAATGTATGCAACCATGACATCGCCGCCGAATACGGCGTATCGGAAAGCACAGTGGAGCGGGCGATACACATGCGGTACGAAAGCAAGCTCAGGGAGCAACTGTCCTACGAATGCCCCGAGGTGATAGGCATAGACGAGCACACGATACACAAGGGCTACAAGTTTGCCACAACGATAGCGGACTTGTCGCACCACAGGGTATACGATGTGATAGAGGGCAAGTCTCGGGATTTGGTGGAGGGAAAGCTCATGTCATACAAGGGCAGGGAAAAGGTCAAAGTAGTTTGCATGGATTTAAGCAGCAGCTACCGAAGCATGGTTAGAAGATGTTTCCCTAACGCCAAGATATTGGCGGACAGGTTCCACGTTATAAGATTGGTGCTGTATCACTTTATGGAGTTTTG
>URGP01000029.1 GCA_900547395.1 uncultured Opitutales bacterium
TATGAAAAACCTATTACCAAAAAAACGCTATTCCACAACCTTTGGTGTTGACCCATTATCAATAACTTATGAAATTTGAATTTTTAGCGAAAAATGCAAAAAAACGACTTAGAAAATTTCCTAAGTCGTTAATTATCAAATGGTGGTAAGGACTGGATTCGAACCAGTGAACAGCATAACTGAACGGATTTACAGTCCGCGTCCTTTAGCCACTTGGATACCTTACCAAACATTTTTGAAAGTATTACACAGTACGAATTTTTTATTCTTTGCCAAGCTTTTTTTTAAAAAATTTTTAAATCGCAAAAAAAAGCAGGGCAATGTTTTGCCCCGCCCCGCCTAAATCGCCGAAATTGTCATACTATTTATCCGAGTTTTTGCGGACGGGAGGCATGTCTGTCATTTTGCTTTCGCCGCGCAGAATTTTGCCGATTTCCCCAGTGAGGTATAGGTAATAGTCGCTGCCCATACCCTCGTTTGTAAGGAATTTGCAGCCGCCAAGTTCAGTAATGTCGTCTCTTATTTTAAATATTGCCGTGCCTTCGTCAACTTCGTCGAACATTGCAACGTATATCATTTTTGAGCCGTTGTCTATCATCGCCTTTGCAAGTGTCCAGTAAAATTCGCCCTTCAAGCGGGGAGCGCTGTTAAATTCCGCCGACTGCCCGCGGGTTTTCATGAGGTTGTACCAGCTAAACCCGGGATAAATGACGGGAGCGTAGTCAACATTCATTTCCTCGCAAAACTTGACGTCTTTTGAAACCCTGTCGTTTAGAAGTTCAAGAAGCGCGTCTTTTGTCTCTTTTGTTCCGTCGAGCTTAAACCTGCCGGGATTCCACGGAGAAACCACGTCGCACATTTTCATGATTTCGTGAAGCTTCGGGTCGGGCAAAGTGTCCAAGTCGAGAGTGCGGAAGGTAGGCGGAACGCCAATCATAATCGAGCAGCCGCCGTATTCCTTGTCTTCCTTCAAAAACTTGATGAACTTTTCGATGCCCATTGTTTGGAGGTCGTATGGTCTATCGACAAACCCCAGCCCCCAGATTGAAACGAGCGGTTTGCCGTTGTGGAAAAGATAGTTTGTGTTCTCGCCGCCTGTGATTTTCAATTCGTCAACCAAAAACTTCCAGTCGTCAATGAGCCTTTGGGAAATATCCTGACCCTTGCGCGCACCCGACAAGTCGTACATCACAACCAGAGCCCTGCCGTATTTTTTCGACGCCTCCTGCGCGTTTTTCAAAATCTTAACGCCGTCATGCCGATAATGCGGATTGGTTGTTCCGAAAAATCTTTGAACCATCGCGCCGTCAATGCCGTACTCTTTCATCCATTTGAAATGGGTATCGACAGTCTGATAGTCGTAGGAAGAAAATACCTTAACGGGCTTGCCGTCTTTTATGAAACCGCTCTCATAGCGGTTTTCGTATTCCGACATTTCAGGAAGAGCCTCAACAGTGCAGTTGTTTTCGGAAAAACCGCGCGAACCCCAATGAACCCAGCCTCTGCCTGAGCCGTCGCCCTTTGCCCTGAACCAGCCCTGGTAGCCCGCCATAACTTTGCCCTTGTAGCTCGTATGGATTGGATTCGTGCCGTGTTTGGACTGGGCGGAAAGCGAAAGAGACGCAAAAGCCGCAAGCCCTAAGAACAAAATTTTCATTTTATGCATAAATAAATTCCCCCGTTATAAAATGTTGCGTAAAAATTTTATGCGTAAAATAGAGTCTGTTTGAAAAAAAATAAAGCCTTTTTTGAGGCGCAATGCAAAAATTCAAACAAAATCCGTAAAAATGGAAATATCGGCGGCGTTTTTCAGAATAAAAGACGCGGGCAATTCGGGAGATTTTTTTGCGATGTCTGAAAACAGACGCCTCAATGCTTCCTTTTTAGCGTCGCCCAAAACAAGCATGAAAATTTCATGGGAATTTAAAACGGCGTTTGCGGACATGGTAAGGCGCATTTGCCCGCTTTCAGGATGCCTTGCGGGAACAAACATCCGCTTGGTCGTCAAGGCCTCTTTATCCCCCGAAAAAATCGAAGCCGTATGCCCGTCCGTACCCAAGCCGAGAATGACGCAGTCGAATTGCGGAGTGTCTGCGCAATATTTTTTACCCGCGTCTTCAAGGACATTGAAAACTTCGCGCTCATACCTCGCCGCTTCGTCTTCGGGCGGCAATGTTCCGTCTATTTTAAAAATCTGCGAATTTGGAATTTTAAGCGGCTCGAAAAAATTCCTGTACGCCTCTCCGAAATTGCTTTCGCTTGAAGAGTCTTCAACCATTCTTTCGTCAACCCAAAAAAAGCGCACGGAGCTCCAGTCAATTTTTTTTGAGAAGAAATCGCGCCATATTTCAAACATAATCTTAGCGGTGCCTCCGCCCGAAAGCGCAAGGTTGAAAAACCGCGATTCGCGCATGGCAACCAGCGTCTGCAACGCATTCGATAGCGCGAATACCGCATCTTTTGCGTTCTTAAAATTTTCAAAATTTATCATTTTTAACTTTCAGTTGGTTCTATTTTGCAAATGTCGGCATCGCGCAGTTCTTTAAAAACAGGCGGGAATGCCCCCTTTTCATATATATGCAAATTTTCCCTTCCTTCCCTGCGCCAAAAGTTTAAAATCGGTTCGACAAACTTCCATGAATAGCTTTGGGAATCGTTGCGGGCAAAGAGAGTGTTGTCGCCTAACATTGCATCTAAAAGCAGACGCTCGTAGGCGTCGGGCAAACGCTTTGGAGAAATGGACTTGTAGTTGAAGTCCATGTTAACCTGACGAACCTCAAAACCCGCCCCCGGAACTTTAAGCCCGAACATGAGCGATATGCTCTCGTCGGGATAAATCCGAATAGTAAGGGAATTGCAGGACGAACCGCAGCACTGCCCCTTGAAGAGTTTTTGCGGCGCCGCCTTAAACCTTATTGCGATTTCCGAAGTTTTTTCGGGCATTGCCTTGCCCGTTATGATGTAAAAAGGCACTCCGCCCCAACGCCAGTTTTCAATAAAGAATTTCATCGCAACGTAAGTTTCGGTCGAAGAATTTTCCGAGACGCCCTTTTCCCGCGCATATCCCAAATATTGGGCGCGTATCACGTCGGCTTTAATGTCCGAATCGGACAGCGGTTTTAAACTGCGCAAGACCTTTGCAATTTCGTCTCTTATTGATTCCGAATCGAAAGTTGCGGGAGCTTCCATTGCGACAAACGCCATGAGCTGCAAAAGATGGCTTTGAACCATGTCGCGCAACGCCCCCGCGCCGTCGTAATATCCGCCCCTGTTTTCGACGCCCAAAGTTTCAGACGCGCGGATTTCCACAGAATCTATGAAATTCCTGTTCCAAAGAGACTCGAATATTCCGTTTGCAAACCGCAAAACCAATATGTTTTGCACAGTCTCCTTGCCAAGGTAATGGTCTATTCTCAAAATCTCGTTTTCTTCAAAAATTTTCAAAAGCTCGGAATTTATGTCTTGCGAGCTTTCAAGGTCGAAGCCGAAAGGCTTTTCAACTATTATCCGCCTGAACCCGCCCTCTTTCGACTTGTTAAGCCCCGCTTTTTTCAAGGCGCGTGGAATTATGCGATACATGTCGGGAGGAGTGGCAAGATCAAACAAAATATTGTCGGGAACTTCCGCCTTTTCGCGGATTTCAACAAATTTCTCCCGAAGTCGAAAATAGGAATCTTCGTTTAAAGTGTCTATGCAAAGATAAAACACGCGCGACAAAAACGAGTCCAAGATTTCCAAATCAGGCTCTTTGTCCTTCAAAAAACTTCTTATGTTTTCACCTGCATACTTTCTGAAAGACTCGTCGTCGAAATTCGTTCTCGACACCCCCAAAACGGCAAATTTTTCGGGCATCATTCCGCGCGAAAAAAGCTCGTATAGCGACGGCATGAGCTTCCGTTTCGCAAGGTCTCCCGAAGCTCCGAATATCGCCAAAATTTGATTCTTGGGCCTTTCCATTTTCACTCCCAATTCGTATGGAAAAATTCTCCGCGCGGCGCGTCCGTCCTCTCGTAAGTGTGCGCCCCGAAGAAGTCTCTCTGCGCCTGAATCAAGTTGGACGGGCTTTCCGTCTGGCGCACAAAATCAAAATACGCGAGCGCGGAAAACATTGCAGGCATTGAAATTCCGCCCTGCGCGGCAAGGCTTGAAACCTCCCTCAAACTGTTCACGCTTGAACGGATTTCCTCCGCGAAAAATTCGCTAAAGAGCAGATTTTCCAAATCGCAGTCCGCGGAAAACGCCTCTGTAACCCTGTCCAAAAACTTCGCTCTTATTATGCACCCTCCGCGCCATATCTTGGCGATTTCTCCAAGATTTAAATTCCAGCCGAATTTTTTAGATGCGGCGGACAATATTGAAAAACCCTGGGCATAGGCGATTATTTTTGCGGCGTACAACGCATTTTCCAGCACCGCGCCCATCGCCCCGCTTGGCATGTTGAATTTGCATTCCGAACCGAAAATCCGCGCCCCCGATTTGCGCATTTCAACCATGCCCGACACAAACCTCGCAAACAGAGCCTCCGCGATGCACGAAATCGGGCTGCCAAGTTCCGCTCCGCTTTCGACGCTCCACTTCCCGGTGCCTTTCTGCCCCGCGGCATCCAAAACCAAATCGAGCGAAAACTGCCCGTTTTCGTCTTTGCGCCGCAAAATTTTTGCAGTGATTTCAATCAGGAAACTTTCGAGCTTTCCGCGGTTAAACTTTTCAAAAACCTCCGCCATTTCCTCGTTGGAAAACTTGCCGCTCTTTCGCATGGTCTGATAGATTTCCGCAATCATCTGCATGTCGGCGTATTCAATTCCGTTATGGATTGTCTTTACGAAATGCCCGCTTGCGCCGCCGCCAATCCATTCGCAGCACGGCTCCCCGTTCGGGAGCTTGGCGGCTATCTTTTGAAGGTACGGCTTTATTTTGCCCCATGCCTTTTCGTTCCCCCCGGGCATAATCGAAGCCCCGTTTCTCGCACCTTCTTCGCCTCCCGAAATCCCCGCTCCGACAAACAAAATCCCGCTGTCTTCCAGCTCATCGAGCCTTCTTGCGGTATCCTTAAAATTTGAATTTCCGCCGTCGATGACAATATCGCCGCGGCTTAAAAACGGCAGAAGCCCCCTTAGCATTTCATCTACGGCATCGCCCGCCTTCACCATCAAAAGGATTTTTCTCGGACTTTCCAAACTCTGCGCGAAATCCTTTAAATTAGTAAATCCCAAAAATTTTTTGCCCGCGCCTTCGCCTCTTAAAAAAGCTTCAACCGCATTTTTTTTACCCTTTGACAAACGATTGAAAACGCTGACTTTCACGCCTTTGTCCGCCAAATTTAACGCTATGTTCGAGCCCATTACGCCCAAACCCACAACTCCGAATTCAGATTTTTCCATAAATAAAAAAGATTTACGCGCTCTTTATCGGAAAATTTCAGCCGTCCTAAATAATGACGATGTTTTTTTAAGTCTTGACCAATGCAATTTATGTCAAATATTCTTATTTCTTTTATTTGAACAAATATGCACGATTTAATAGCAAACGCCATCGAATTTTTTATGCGCGCGCCGTCCGCAAGGCTTGCGTGGGTATTATTGTTTTCCGCAAGCGCGTTTGAAGTCGGATTTGCCGTCATGCTGAAATACTCGGAAGGGTTTACAAAAATCATTCCCTCCGTTTTCGTGTGCGTTTTTGCGATACTTAGTTTTGCGTTTCTAAATTTGTGCATACGCACCCTGCCCGTTGGAACAGCTTACGCGATTTGGACGGGCATAGGCGCGCTCGGAGTCGCAACCTATGGGATTTTTATTTTTCACGAACCTTTCCAGCTCGCAAGGATTTTGTGCCTTGTGTTTATCCTGATAGGCGTTGTGGGGCTTCCGCTTCTTTCAAACCACTCTTAAAAAATTTGAGCCGCTTAAACGCGGCTTTTTTTATCGTTTTTGTTTCCGAAGGATTTTTCCTTGAATTTGCTTTTGCCCGATTTTGCGGAAGAGCCGCGCGTTTTTTTAAGAACATCGCGCTGCTGCCTGCGCTCGGCAAGCCCCTTGTTCACTTCTATCGGGGAAAAATCTGGCGCAGTTTCGGAACAGTACATCGCAGCCCCCATAGTCATCGGAAGCGGAATGAAATCCTGAACCTGCTGCAAGCTCCAATTCGATTTGGCAAGAAACTTGTCAACCACTTCCATGTTCTCCGCGGTGCATCCGGGGAAATTTGAAATGAAATACGGAACCATGAACTGGCGTTTGCCAACGCGCCTGTTCACTTCGTCAAAAATCTCCTTGAAAGCCTCGAACTCTCCCGCCTTGCCCTTGCGCATGAGGCTTAAAACCCTGCCGTCGAGATGCTCGGGCGCGACGCTGACCTGCCCCGAAACGTGGTCTTTTATTATCTTCCTCGTCTGCCTCGGCTGGGCAAGAGCCAAATCCAGGCGAACCCCCGAATTTATGAAACAGTGCTTGATTTTGGGAAGGCGCATTATGGAATCCAAAAGCTCCATCAAAGGCTCTTCTTTCGCATTGTAATTTTTGCAAAAAGACGGGAATAGGCACGAGTAGCGCCTGCACTTTTTGCAAATTTCAATGTCGTGCGGCGAATGTCCGTAAATGTTGCCGGCCGCCCCCCCGATGTCGCTGATTGTTCCGCGAAAGAACTTCTCCTGCGAAAGCCTCTTTATGCTCCGCAACACGCTTTCCTTGCTGCGCGAAACCAAATGCCTGCCCTGATGCGACACCAAGCCGCAAAACGCGCACCCGCCGGGGCATCCGCGAACTACGGGTATGGATTCCTTTATCATCTCCCACGCGGGAATTTTTTCCTTGTACGAAAAATGCGGCAAATTCGTAAACGGAAGCTCGCAAAAATAATCGAACTGCTCCTGCGTCAAAGGCGGGCGCGGAGGCTCGACAAGCAAAATTCTGCCGCGCGTCCGCTGGACAAGCCTTTTGGCGTTCCACGGATTTGTTTCAGACTCCGCTATTTTTGTCTCGCGCATTATCGCAAGCTTGTCGGAGCATATTTCCTCAAAACTCGGAAGCTCCCTGCAATCTTCCCCAAGTTCGAAAGATTCGCTTTCCTTCCCTCCAAGATAGCGGCAAGTTCCGCGAATGTTTTTGAGGTCTTTGCCGTCCCTAAGCCTTCCGAAAATTTCAAGCATCGTAAGCTCGCCCATGCCATAGCAAAGCAAATCCGCCTTGGCATCGACAAGCACGCTCGGGCGCATTTTATCCTGCCAATAATCGTAGTGGGCAATGCGCCTTAAACTTGCTTCGACCCCTCCCAATATTACCGTTATTCCGGGGAATGCCTGGCGCGCAAGCTGGCTGTAAACAACCGAAGCATGCGGCGGACACCGCCCAAGCTCCCCATTTGGAGAGAACCTGTCCTCCCTGCGAAGACGCCTGCCCGCAGTGTAAATCTTTACCATCGAATCCATGTTGCCGCTTGCGACGGCGCACCCCAAACGGGGTCTGCCAAACGCCTTTAAGGAATCGGGATTTTTCCAGTCTGGCTGGGCGCAAATCGCAACTTTGTACCCCGCGTCAAGCAAAACCCTCGCAATCAGAGACGGACCGAAAGTAGGATGGTCCACATAGGCGTCTCCCGTAATTACTAAAATGTCAATACCGTCCCAACCCCTCGCCTCAACCTCTTCGGGAAGCATCGGAACAAATTTCAAAAGAATGTCGCGTGGAAAAGACATAAAAATTTATCCGCCATATAAACATATTTTCCGAGCGGCATGCGACATTTTTTTATCTAAAAATTTCCGAATATTGCAAGCCATACGCAGTCCTCGGAAGTGCGCATTACCCTGTGCAAAACATGCCGTTTTATAAGCAAGCCGTCCCCCTTTTTCAAAAACGCGACTTCGCCTTCAAACTCTATCTGCGCCTCGCCTTGCAACACCCAAACCTTCTCGTCTTCCTCTTGGTCATACCAAAATCCATCGGGAGACGAGGCTCTGTTTGAAACAATGCGCTCAACCCTGAAATTTTCCGACTGCGCCAAGATTTCGATTTCCTCCGAACCGCTCCGCAATCCGACCATGCTGAAAAAATTATCCATGAAAATATTTTTAAACATTCCGCAATTTTCCGACAATCGAATTTTTTGTTGATTGAAAAAATTTTTTATGCAGACTTTCCTTTTTTATGGCAAAAAAATTTACGGCACTTTTTGACTTGGACGGAGTGATTGTCGATACCGAAGCTGAATATACAAAGTTTTGGGATAAACAAGGCGCACTCTACCACCCTGAAATTAAAAACTTTGCGGCGGGCATCAAGGGCAATACCCTAACGCAGGTATTCGACAAATTTTTTGCGGACAACCCCGAAGCCCAAGCCAAAATAACGCGGGAACTCGATATTTTTGAGCGCGAAATGCCTTACGATTACATCGAAGGCATACTCGAATTTCTTGACGCCATAAAGCGCGCGGGGACAAACACGGCAATCGTCACAAGCTCTAACGAGAAGAAAATGCAAAGCGTCTTCGCGCGCAAACCCGAACTTCGCGGCTTTTTCGACGACGTGATTACGGCGGAACGCGTAAAGAAATCCAAGCCCGATCCGGAATGCTACCTGCTCGGAGCGTCAATTTTCGGAGCGGACAAAACAAGCGGTTTTGTGTTTGAAGACTCAAACGCGGGGCTTGCGGCAGGCAAGGCTTCGGGATTGAACGTCATAGGGCTTGCGACTACATACCCGAAAGAGAAAATCGAGAAATTTTGCGTGGACGTAATTCCGAATTACAGGGGATTGGATGCTACATTTTTCGACAAAGTATTGACTAAGCAAAAAATTTGAAAAAAAAGCTTGCAAAACGAAAATACTTAAACAGTATTGCAAACTTTCTTTTATGAAAAATGGGCGGTTAGCTCAGTTGGTTAGAGCGTCTGTCTTACACACAGAATGTCACAAGTTCGAGTCTTGTACCGCCCACCATTTAAAACGCAGGTTGCATATGCAATCCGCGTTTTTTTTGCGTCTGCAACCTTTGACGTAGAACGATAAGGTTTAATTGTTATCGATTCTCACACACATGTTCCGGGTCAACACCAAAGGTTGTGGAATAGCGTTTTTTTGGTAATAGGTTTTTCATAG